>NZ_JACJLE010000001.1 GCF_016901995.1 Bacteroides caecigallinarum
TATATTGTAACATACGTGATAAAAAATGTAACATTCATCTTCTTTTGTGTTACATCTAAGAAACTATTGGTAACGTCTGAAATTTTATCTTATTGATTAATACGTACCTTTGTTTTGTCAATAACAATTGTTTTACTTTAATATACTAAGTATGAAAAACGGTTCAATTTAAGTATATAAAAAAATTGTTATTAGGTTACTTATTACCTATATATTAATTAATAGAAGAAGTGATATTAATTTATAAAGCTTAATACTTAATGTTTAATTTAATTATTTCAATCATGAAAAGCACAAGAAATCTGAAACCTTTATGGTTATTGATGTTTTTTTGCCTGATACCTTTTTGGGCAATAGCACAGACTGTAACTATTAGTGGTAACGTTAAGGACTCATCAGGCATACCGGTTATTGGTGCCAGCGTGCTAGAAAAAGGTACTACCAATGGTATTATCACCGACTTTGACGGAAACTTCACTTTATCTGTAGAAAGCAACTCTACACTTGTTATTTCTTTTGTCGGATATAAGACACAAGAAATAAATGTAAATGGTCAGACTTCATTCAATGTGGTATTAAAAGAAGATACAGAAGTATTGGAAGAAGTTGTTGTCGTTGGTTATGGTGTTCAAAAGAAGAAACTTGTAACAGGTGCTACAGTGCAAGTAAAAGGAGATGACTTACAGAAGTTAAACACCGTAAGTGCTTTAGGTGCATTACAGAGCCAAAGTCCGGGCGTGAACATTACACAAAGTTCCGGTATGCCTGGAGAAGGATACAAGGTTAATATCCGTGGTATGGGTACTATTGGCTCTTCAGCACCTCTATATGTTATTGATGGTGTGGCTGGTGGAGACATAAATATGCTTAACCCATCAGATATCGAATCTATCGACGTATTAAAAGATGCTGCTTCGGCTGCAATCTACGGTGCCCGTGCGGCTAACGGTGTAATCCTTGTCACAACCAAACAAGGTAAAACAGGAAAAGTACGAGTATCATATGACGGATATTACGGTGTACAGCAAATAGCTAAAAAACCGGAGTTATTGAATGCCAAGCAGTATATGGAGATAATGGATAGAAAAGACGGCGCATACGATTGGGAAAGCTTACTTCCGTCATACCTTTATGATTCTATTATGGACGGTTCATGGAACGGAACAAATTGGCTTGATGAAGCAACAAACAATAATGCACCTACACAGAACCATGCATTTAATATCACAGGCGGAAATGAATTCTCGAAATTCTCATTAGGTTTATCATATACTTCCCAGGAAGGAACTATCGGAAAACCTGTAGAACCTAATTATGAACGTTATACATCTCGTCTAAATTCAGAACATGTAATTTTGAAGAACAATGATTTTGATGTTATCAAGTTCGGAGAAAACATGACCTACAGCTATACAGAAAGATCAGGTATAGGAATTGGTAATATATATTGGAACGACGTCCATAACTTCCTTGTAGCAAATCCTTTGATGCCTGTTTACGACAGCGAAGGCAATTATTATGACCAGGACGACAAAGTAGCAGAAGGTTGGGGGTTTGAACCTAATGCTGCCAACCCTATTGCTTCGATGGTTTATCAAAGAGGTAAAAACCTTACAAGGAATCATGCTTTCCGTGGAAACTTCTATTTGGAAATACAGCCAATAAAGAATTTAAAATATAAAACCAGCTTTGGCTATCGTTTCAATTCATCAAGTTACAGATCTTATACAGACAAGTTCAATTTATCTGCAGCCACAATAAATACAAACGATAGAGTAACCCAAACTCAGAGCATGGATTTGGCATGGACATGGGAAAATACTTTAAGCTATAGCCTGAAAAAGAACTATCATGCTTTTGATGCCGTTATCGGTCAATCAATGGAAAAATGGGGTATAGGAGAAAATGTTTCTGCTACAAATGCAAACTCATTGTTCCCTGGACTGTTTGACTACGCTTATTTGAGCAATACACAAGGTATTAATTCAAGTTTGACAACTGTCAGCGGAGCACCTCAGACCGCAGGTCGTCTGGCTTCTTTCTTCGGTAGAGTTAACTACAACTATAACGAAAAATATATGTTCTCTGCAACTTTACGTGCCGATGGTTCAGGAAACTTTGCAAGAGGAAACAGATGGGGCGTCTTCCCATCATTCTCAGCAGGTTGGGTAATTACTAATGAATCGTTCATGGAAAGTGTTCAAAACTGGATGGACTTTTTGAAGATCCGTGCCAGCTGGGGTCAGAACGGTAACTCAGACATAACTAACTTCCAGTATCTTTCAACTATTGCTTTTGATGCCCAGAACTCATATGTATTTGGAACAGATAAAGTTACACAAACTACAGGAGCCTATGCAAATATATTGCCAAATAAAGACATCTCATGGGAAACATCAGAACAGTTAGACTTGGGTATTGATGCACGTTTCTTTAATTCCAGACTTGGATTAGCTTTCGATTACTATCACAAAGTAACTAAGGACTGGCTTGTTCAGGCTCCTATCCTTGCCAGCTACGGTACAGGTGCTCCATACATAAATGGTGGTGACATTGTAAACAAAGGTTTTGAAATAGCTTTGAACTGGAATGAAAGAATAAGAGACTTTAATTATGGTATCAATTTCAACCTGTCACACAATAAAAACGAAGTTACAAGAATCGCCAATACAGAAGGCATTATCCACGGTCCTAGCGATGTGCTTACAGCTATGAGTGGCGGTGAAATTTACAGAGCCGAAGTCGGTTATCCAATAGGATATTTCTGGGGATATAAAACTGCAGGAGTATTCCAGAACCAGGCACAAGTAGATGCTACAAAAGCTAAATTATCAACAGCTGCTCCAGGTGAACTTATATTTGTTGATGTAAACGGTGACGGAGAAATATCAGAGGCTGATAAAACTATGTTAGGTGATCCAAACCCTGATTTCCGTATGGGATTCTCTTTCAACCTCGGTTATAAAGGATGGGATTTGTCTGTTACAACTAACGGTGCTTTCGGACAGCAAGTTGTAAAATCATACCGTCAATATTTGGGTGAAACAAAACAGAACTTTACAACAGATGTTTACGAATGCTGGAATGGTGAAGGCACATCAAACACTATGCCGTCTATCTACAAGATGGAAAGTAGCGAAAGCTGGAAAAACTTCTCTGACATTTTCGTTGAAGATGCCAGCTATCTGAGAATACAGAACATCACATTAGGATATGATTTCAAGAAATTGTTCCCTAAAATGCCTCTTGAACAAGCCAGAATATATTTGTCTGTTCTTAATGCTTACACATTCACAGGTTATTCTGGTATGGATCCGGAAGTTGGTGCAAGCGGTAACGATTCTTATAGCTGGGCTTCAGGTATAGATTTAGGTTTCTATCCAAGTCCCCGTACATATATGGTTGGTGTAAATCTTAAATTTTAAATAGTATAGTCATGAAACTAAAATATATATACGCAGCAATTTTTGCAGCACTTACATTAAACAGTTGTGAAAACTTTCTCGATACTGAGAATTACACACAGAAAACTACAAGTAACTTCCCTAAAACATCTGAGGATATCAGTATGATGTTGTCAGGTTTGTATTCAACATTGAATCATCAAAACAGACAGCACACTGTCAATATATACTATGTGGCAGGAGCAGCTTCAGACGAATTATTCGGCGGTGGCGGTTCTGCAGATAAAGCATTCCAAATGACAGACAAGCTTTTAAATGTAGGAGTTGATGCATTCCAATCATTCTGGGAAGAAAATTATAAGGGAATATATCGTGCAAACATGATACTTGAATACGTTGGCAATGTAACTGATTGGGTTGACGAAGCAACGAAAAATCAGGCTATCGGCGAAGCCAAGTTCATGAGAGCCTTGCTTTATTTCCAGATGGCACAAATGTTTGGCGAAGTTCCGATGCCGTTAACTTCTGAGGCGCAAAACCTGCCAAAATCTTCTGCCGAAGAAATATATGCCCAAATAACTACAGATTTGAAAGAATGTATTGAAAGCATGCCTGACAAGAAATATTCTCCTGATTTCTCCGGTCATGCAACAAAATATGTAGCAGAAGCTTATATGGCAAGGGTATTCTTATTCTATACAGGTTATTACAAGAAAGATACTTTACCTTTGACTGATGGTGGAAGTGTTACAAAAGATGAAGTTATAATCTGGCTGGAAGATTGCAAGGATAACAGTGGTTATGATCTTGTAAATGATTATAGGGAATTATGGCCATATACTAATCCTTATACTATAAATGACTATTCTTATACAAAGGGGCAAAATGCAATTGACGGTACAAAACTGGCATGGGAAACGGATGTGAATAATGAAGTGCTTTTCGCTACTAAATATAACGTATATGGTTCATGGGATGATGTAAGTCTTTCAAACATGTTTCCACTTTTCTATGGTCTCAGAAATCAGGATTACGCCAAGACTTTCCCATTTGGCCAAGGTTGGGGATGTGGAACTGTAAACTCGGTATTATTTAATGACTGGTTGGCAGACGAGCCTAACGACCCAAGACGTAATGCTTCTATCTTAGATGTTAAAGAAGAAGGAATAACATATTCATGGGACGGTAATGACCAAATGGAATATACAGGATATTTCCAGAAGAAATATATGAATATAAATGCTAAAGCATCTGATGGTTCACTTGTGGTATATTCATATTTAATGTATGGTGCACAAAACAATATGCAGCTAGGTCAGACTCAGGATTTGGTAATGATGCGTTATGCCGATGTTCTTTTAATGCACTCTGAATTGACAGAAACAGCAGATGGCTTGAATAAAGTACGTAACAGAGTAGGACTTCCAAGTGTTGACTATTCACTGGACAACATAAAAAAGGAAAGAAGATACGAACTAGCATTCGAAGGTATCCGTTGGTTTGACCTTATGAGATGGGGCGATGTAGAAACTCAATTGGAAAGACAGATAGGCGTAAAAATCATAAATGCCGGAAAAGAAACTACAATGCAATCATTCGGTGGCGGATTTACCAAGAGATATCAGGAAACAGGTGGTTTCTGGCCAATACCTAAATCTCAGATGGATTTGTCAGGCGGTGTACTAGTTCAGAATAAAGGATGGGGTACTACTGATGCTGAATTCTTAGGCTGGTAAAAAATCTAAATTCAAAATACTTAAAATAAAACCGACATATATCGTAATTAAAAAAATTGATATATGCCGGTTTTTTTATACTCATTAATATAAACAACGAATATGTTACAAATGCTTCCGTATATATTACATACACCATTTTTACATCAGATATTATTATTTTGAAGAAATAAAATAATTTACCTTTGTCTCATTCTCAAAATATAATATCAATGAAAAAACATTTATTATCCATGGCATTATTTTTTGCCATATCAGCATCGTACGCACAAGAACTGCCTCATTGGACCAGACAAGGGACAGCCACACAAATGACAGTCAATGACAAGCCCATGCTTCTTCTGGCCGGTGAACTTGGAAACTCCTCGGCTTCATCGCCAGAAGACATTGAGAGTATATTCCCAAAATTAAAACGTATCGGACTGAATACCGTACTAGTACCGGCTTATTGGGATCTGATAGAGCCGGAAGAGGGGAAATTCGACTTCTCACTCATTAACAAGACCATCACTGAAGCAAGGGATCAAGATATGAAAGTCGTTTTCCTGTGGTTCGGCGCATGGAAAAACTCCATGAGCTGTTATGCCCCGCTATGGTTCAAAAGCAATTACAAGAAATATCCACGGTGTTATACTGAAGCCGGAAAGCCACTGGAAATAGCCAGTCCTTTTTCGGAAAATGTTTTCGAAGCCGATTCCAGAGCTTTCGTGAAACTGATGAGCCATATAAAGGATTTTGATTCAAAGGAGAATACGGTAATCATGATTCAGGTGGAGAATGAGATAGGTATGCTGGAAAGCGCCAGAGACCACTCAAAGACGGCTGATAAGCTGTTCAAATCTCCGATACCTGAAGAGCTGAAAAAATATCTGAAGAAGAATATCAATACTCTTCACCCATGGCTGAAAGAAAAATGGCAGAAAGCCGGTGGAAAAACGGAAGGCACATGGGAAGATGTCTTCGGAAAAGACATTTTCACTGATGAAATATTTATGGCATGGCAATATGCCGCATACGTAGAGAAAATGATTCAGAAAGGAAGGGAAGTATATAACCTGCCAATGTATGTCAATGCAGCGATGAACAGCCGTAACAGGAAACCGGGCGAATATCCTTCAGCGGGACCGCTTGCACACCTTATTGATATATGGAAATGTGCAGCTCCAAGCATAGACCTTCTGGCTCCGGACTTGTATGACAAAGGATTTGTGGACTGGGTTGCACAGTACAAACTTCATAACAATCCGCTTTTCATTCCCGAAATAAGGCTCGAGCCTAATGATGGGGTGAGAGCATTCTATGTGTTCGGACAGCATGATGCCATAGGCTTCAGTCCTTTCTCAATAGAGGATGCTCCCGACGACGGCAATTACAAACTCACCAAGGCCTATGCCAAACTTGAAGAACTTATGCCTCTGATCACCAAATATCAGGGTAAGGAACAGATGAAAGGCATATTATTCGACCAGACGAACAAGGAAAAGAACATTAAGTGGGACGGGATTACGCTTTCATGCAAGCATTTCTTCACTCTTCCTTGGGATGCCCGTGCCACTGACGGAAGTGTATGGCCCGAAGGCGGAGGTATCATAATAAAGCTTGACAGTTACGAATATATTGTTGCCGGAAGCGGTATTGTAATAGAATTCAAGAATCCTGATGAATTGAAGGGATTTATACAGAAGAAGCTTGGCGAGGACGGTTTCATTGCTGCCGGTGGTAATACTGCCAATGAAGAAAAATGGTATGCGGAAAAACGTATAGGAATAGGTTCGGTAGATGAGGTCAGTATAGACGAGGAAGGAAATATGAAATATTTGCGCCGGCTTAACGGCGATCAGGATCATCAGGGCCGACACGTCAGAATTGGAGTCGATGACTTCAGTATTTTACACGTGAAACTATACGAATATAGATGAGCGTTCATTTAATTTAAAACGACAGTTCATTTTACATCGAATGAACTGTCGTTTTTTTATCTTGCTATCCAAAGCTCTGGATTAAGCTTTTCTTTCTCCTTTCGTAACTGAAAATGAAGTACTGTATTGCCGTCTGTATCAGTATTTATCTGCCCTATTACATCACGCGTTTTCAACTGGCTTCCTTGTTTCACAATCACTGATTCCAGATTACAATATACGGAGATATAACTTCCGTGACGAACCAGAACATTTGCCAGACCGTTATATTGGAACACAGCAGTAACTTCTCCATCAAATATGGTACGTGCCATCGCACCGGATTTAGCCTTAATGTCTATACCTTTATTATCGAGACGAACATTTTTCAATCCTTCCACCTGATACTGACCGTAACGACCGACAATTACATATGGGCCTGTAACAGGTATAGGAAGTCTTCCTTTATTGCGTTCGAATGTTCCTGATAATTTACGGTCCGAATAATCAACTTTATAGACGTCCATCTGTTCCTTTTCTTTCTTGACACTTTCACCTGCAGGCTGTTTTTTGGTCTGTGCCTGTTTACGCCTGCGTTCCTCCTCTGCCCTTTTACGTGCCGCTTCTATTTCTATGGCAATCAGACGATCTATTTCCGCATTAAGTCTGTTTGCTGCCTTTCGTTGTTTTTCCAACTCACTTCGCAGTTGTATCTGCTTTTTTTGCATAGATGCAAGCAGTTTCTTTCTGTCAGCCTCTTGAGTTTCAAGTTTCTTTTTCTCGGCTTCCTGATGCTTAAGCAATGCAATCTTTGCCTGATAGGTTTCTTCGGTCACCTTCTTCTTCTCCTGAATCTCAGACATTTTCGCCTTTATTTCCTCACCTTTAAGACGCTGGAAGTTGGCATACTGTCTCACATAGCGCAAGCGCCGGTACATCTGACTCAAATTATCTGCAGAGAAAATGAACATAAGTTTTTCCTGTATAGTGCTGTTACGATGAAGATATTTGAGAGATTTTTCATAACCGGCACGTTTACGTTCCAAATCTCCTTCCAATACTTTCATCTCACTTTCCAGACGGTTTATTTCCTGCTGTATGCTATTTACATCACTCTGTATAGCTGATAGATAGCGGCGTCTTTCGGCAATCTGTCCGCTTATAAGAGCCAGATTGTCCAACTGGCTTTTAACGTCCTTCCCTGCCGACTGTAAAAGTGTTTCAGATTCGTTTATGCGCTGATGAAGTTCATTACGTTCTTTCTCCAACTGCCTTATCTTGGGAGTTGACTGTGCACAAACAAACTGTACAAGTTGTATGCAAATAAATAGTAATATGTACCTTGATGAAATATACATCTTTGCTTACTGTTTTATAAATAGTTTCAACAGTTCCTGTACTGACATTTTTCTATATTTTGATGATAGTTCAGTCTTGGAATCCCAATTGGAATCTGTATTGATACGGGATAATTTCATATCCAATGAATACTTCTTGTCAGTTCCTTCGGACATCATTTCTATAGACTGAGGGAATACGTCATTTCCCAACATGGTGAAATCCGCATAACGGCAATGAAGCGAATATGGCAAGTCCTTAAGCGCTATGACTGTCTCTTCCAGACGACCGTCTGTGGCCGACGTAAAGAAACTATAACCGATACGCTTTGTTCCTTTCACCTGCAATCGTGCCCTGTCTGCGTAAGGAGACAAAGTAAATCCTGAAGCATCAGCCACTGAAAGCTTATCCTTTCCGGGAATAAATATTTCATTCAATATTAAAGACTGGAGAATATTAAAATCCAGTTCAGTATTCAGAAGACTGCTTATTTCGGCAAAACCTAACTCAACATAACGCTTGTTCATCCTGTCAACTGCCATGATTTTATCAGGAGTTATGTCTATACGTGCCACTTCTATACCCAATATAGGAGCCACACTGAAACGTATTATCTCACCACGACGCACACGCATATTTGCATTAACACTCATAGGCGAGGATGAGCCTACATTCAACTCTATACGGGCACGGGCGGTCAGATTATCACGTGATGGAGTCCACTCTATCACCTTTTCCATATATTCAGTTCCGGAAAGACCACCAATCGTAGTATTACGCAATGTATTCCTGGAAGTTGAACACGATGTCAGGATTAATACAAGCAGAACTATGTAGCTGATTTGTTTCATAAAAGCACTATTATTCAATGTATTTACGCAGGGCTATTTTCTGTTTCAGTCTTTTTATCTCTTTTTCTGGACGTGGAGTTGCACCCTCTTCCTTAGAATCATCAATAGTTAAAGCTTTCTTCCATAACTCCAGGGCCTTTCCTTTCTCTCCCAATTTGAAATATATGTCACCGCAATGCTCTACTATTACCTGACTGCTGTCGCCACCGTTTTTCATCGCCTGTTCTATATATATGCGTGCTTCAGTAAATTTACCTTTTTCAAACAGTATCCATGCATACGTATCCAGATAAGTAGAGTTTTCAGGCTCAGCTTTAACAGTCAAGAAACTCATCTCCTCAGCCTTATCCAGATTTGTACGTTCTACAGAAAGATAGTAGGCATAATTGTTAAGTGTATTGATATTATTAGGATTATATACCAAAGAAGAGTCGTATGCAGCATAAGCCTCAGCCTTCATTTCACGCGAATGATATAAATCGCCCAGTATGGAATAAAAATCCGAAGCTATATTCTTATCACTCTTTTCGTTTATCTGCTGTACTCCTTTTTTGAACACTTCAAGAGCCTTTTCTGTCTGGTCTTTCTGATAATGCGCCAAACCCAGATAGTAATAAAACTCCATAGCGTCAGGATTATATACCAATGCCGGAGTCGCCACACGTATAACTTCATCAAGATTGTTATCCGCTATGGCATAACTTAGCAATTGAAGTCTGGCTGGTTTATTTTCAGGATCAAGTTCCAGTACCTTATTCAATACAGGAACCGATTCTTTTTCCATTTTCTTTGTTATAAGATACTGTGCATAAAGCATCGGCACATCGGCATTCGGCTGTTTTCCAGTAAGAATTGTCTCAAAAAGACTTATGATTTTTGTACTGTCCTTATCTGTCTGTTCCGATTTTACTATAAGCTGACGCATAAAGTCAAGTTTGAGTTTTGTATCTACATTCTCATTGACCAGAATTGAATCAAGCTGAATGTTATACAAGCTGTCCTGACCGGTTTTCTGATAATATGAAGCCAGAGAAACCATGGCAGGAGCATAATCAGGTTCTTCTTTAAGAATATCCTGATATACTTTCAGGGCCTCTTCATTGCGTCCGTTGCTGAGATAAACATCTCCAAGCACCGTACGATAACGCATATCATATGGATATTCGTCCACCAACGACTGTATTTCCATAAATGCCTTATCCATATTGTCCAACTGGAGATATGCACGGAATTTCTCCATACTTATCTGCTCTGATTTTCCGTCAAGTTCTTCTATGCGGTCAAGTGTAGAGACAAGGCTGTCATAACTCTTGGTTCTGTTATATAAGTCTGCCAGTGAAAGCAACGGTTCCAGACGTGACGGAAATATCTGTGCCATATCCTCATATACAGATATAGCTTTAAGCCAGTTTTGCTTTGACTGGTAATATGAAGCCAATGTCTGCTTATACCAAAAATTGGTATCATCCGAACGAGACGCCTGTTTCAAAGCTTCTTCTCCTTTGGCCTCCTGTCCAAGGAACATATAGAACTGTGATATTTCATACAAAACGGCAGCCGACTGCGGATATATGTCCAGACAATGGGTATATAGCTGAAAAGCAGCATCGTATTCCCCCTTCTGTTTCATACGGACAGCTTCCAGAAAATAATAGTCAAACTTTCGGCGTTGTTCGTATGTCAAAGGATCTTTCAATTCAGACGATACCTTATTAGCGCGCTGTTTTCTCTGATTTAATGTTCCACATGACGAAAGCAACGGCAATATAAGAATTAATAAATAAATGTACTTCATTGTTTTTATATTATTATTTCTTTCCGCTGTGACCGAATCCTCCTGCTCCACGCTCGGTTTCATCAAGCGTATCTGTCTCTTCCCATTCAGCCTGTTCATGACGTGCTATGACCATTTGAGCCACACGCTCTCCGTCTTCTATTACAAAAGGTTCGTTAGACAGATTTACAAGTATTATACATATTTCACCCCTGTAATCGGCATCAATAGTGCCCGGGCTGTTCAATACCGTTATACCTTTCTTTATTGCAAGTCCGCTACGTGGGCGCACCTGTGCCTCATATCCTTCAGGCAGAGCTATATAAAGACCTGTCGGAACAAGACAACGCTGAAGAGGTTGGAGTGTTATTGGAGTATCTATATTGGCACGAAGGTCAAGACCTGCCGAAAGAGGTGTTGCATACTGTGGCAACGGATGTTTTGACTTATTGATAATTTTAATTTTCATACGAGTAATATTTTTACGTCACAAAGTAAATAGAAATATTTTATTTCTCAAAATCAAACGGCAGGCAGGCTGTTCCCGTTAATTTTTCTATACAAATCAAGAGCATACACATCTGTCATTCCTGAAATATAGTCCAATACCGCTATTATTCTTCCGTAAAGCGTAGGAGCAGAAATGTCATACTGGGTAGATACCCTGTTTATCAACAATTGAGAATATGCCTTTTCAGGGTAGCGTACGGCTTCTATCATCAAATCGGTAAGTGTGGATATCACCTGATAACCTGCCAATTCTATATCAACCACATCTTTAGAGCAATATATACGCTTGAATGCAGTTTCCGAACATATTTCGTACGCCTTTCTGACATGTTCGTCAAGATGACTTATCAACGGACCGGTAAAAGTACCGTCCAATATGCTTTCTTCATTTTCTACGAACACACGTGTACACTCCTTTACCAATATTCCTATAGCCGTACTTCGAAGATATGCTATTTGTTCGTTCGTATCAGTCACCATAGAACATATCATGTCTGTGCGTTCAAGCCTTTCTTTGCTCAGAAAGCCTCTATACAGCTGTTTGGTTTCTTCGGTTGTCAGGATTTTAAGCTTATGCGCATCCTCTATATCCATCATCTGATAACAAATGTCATCAGCAGCCTCAACAAGATACACTAAAGGATAGCGTGCATATCTCACCGGTTCTCCGTCTTTGCTAAGTCTTATAATACCTAATTCATCAGCTATCTTCTTGAAATATTCTTCTTCTGTGATAAAGAAGCCGAATTTCTGTTTCTTTCCCGCCAGAACTGAAGAATAGGGATATTTTACAATCGAGGCCAGAGTGGAATATGTCATTACGAATCCTCCCTGACGACGCCCCTTAAACTGATGCGTAAGCAAACGGAAAGCATTGGCATTTCCCTCAAAATGTATGATATCGTTCCATTCTTCAGGAGTAAGCATGTCTTTCAATATCTGTCCTTTTCCTTCCGAAAAATAAGTTCCGATAGCTTTTTCACCAGAATGTCCGAAAGGAGGATTACCAAGGTCATGGGCAAGACACGCAGCCGACACTATTGCTCCTATCTCACTAAGATGAGTATTTGCCAGTTCAGGATGTTTTTCAAGAAGTCTTTGAGATACCTCATTCCCCAACGAGCGTCCCACGCACGACACTTCCAGGCTATGGGTAAGACGGTTATGAACGAAAATGCTTCCCGGTAGCGGGAAAACCTGAGTTTTATTCTGCAATCGGCGGAAAGTAGCCGAAAACACCAGTCTGTCATAGTCACGCTGGAACTCGGTTCTGTCATCCTTACGCAATTCGTGAAGATGTTCCAGACCGAAACGTTTATTTGATATAAGTTGTTGCCAATTCATGTACATTTGTATTAACTATGCAAATATATAGTTTTGTTTCCCAATATTCAACTTTTTGATAATCAATAAGACTTACACACAAAAAGGGCAGAGATAGAAACCTCTGCCCTTTACATATATAATAATTCATTTTAAAATCATCTGACAATAGGATTTGCTCCTGATGTTAAGTTCAATGCTTCAGGATGCTCTTTAATATAAGATTCGATATGACGCACACGCTTTTCTTCCAGAATTTCATCTACCGCTATAAGTATTCCTGTTTCCTCCACATCGCCAAAACCGTAATTGATGGCTGTACCGAACATACGCATTGTAGGTGACAGACTCATATAAGCATTAACCAAAGGAGGTATGTTATATCCTAATTTACGGACTTCAGCGTTCAAGATCTTATAGTCTTCCTTAAACGTATTGCAACAGAACAGTTTTTCAAGAGCTTTCTCGTCAGTCTCTATTTTAAGAGGTTGTTCCGGCAAAATAAGTCCGTCGGGATCATTGAAATGTTTGTTCAGGAAATAAAGTATCATGTCACGACCAAATCTGTTATAACTTGGATACATTGTCATCTTACCGAAAAAATATTTCATTTTAGGATTTATAACTGTAAGTGCTCCAAGTCCGTCCCATAAATTGTCAAGGGCAAACAACCCCTTAGAACCGGCACGGCTAGACTGATATTCCAAAGTTACAAATGAACGTCCTAGTTCAACAGTGTATGGCATGTATTCTTTAAGGAATTTTTCTGAAAAGTTGAACATGTGGGCAGTTGCCAATACAGGCTTGCCATGTTCGTCGAATTCCACCTCATCTCCAAACAGATAACGATAACCACCAAGTATCTCTTCGGCATCAGGATTCCATACAACCAGCTGTTTGTAAGGATTTTCCATCAAGTCATATTCGTCAAGGTCAAGCGATTTACCGGTACCTCCACCCGCCTCACGGAAAGCTATCTCGCGAAGACGACCAATTTCTTTAAGGACATTAGGAGAGTCTTTCCATGTAACAATATATATTTCATTGTTACTTTTATTGGTAAATCTCAATCGTTTTTCTTCTGTCAATTCCGATTTAAGGACTTCCTTGTCAATCGGAGCAATAATATCTTCCATATATCTTCTTGTTTATTTTCTTCTTTTCTATAACTTGTAAACAAGTTCGCGGACATAAGCTGCCCATGCTGCCTGAGAGCGCGATTTATCGAATGTCTGCCAAGGTATAGGCTTTCCAATAGTAATCTTAAACGTCTTATGTCTGTTCTTATACATCTCGTCAGCAAGATACAGCATGGCAATATTGAATTTTATGCCAAAAAATTTGCACAAATTTGCCAAATTATAAAAGAAATCGGAGTTTCTTCCCTCAAAATGAATAGGTACGACATCTCTCTGAGTTTCTACACTCTTCGCTATAAAAGTTTTCTTCCATTCCAGATCCCTTATTACGCCATTACGTCGTCTGGAACACAAACCGGCAGGAAACATAATGATATGCTGATCGGAACGAAACCCCGCTTCTACCATACGCGGAAAATCCCTTGACTGGGAACCTGTTTTATTAATCGGAATACAAAGCGGAGCAAGTCCGTGCAGATTCATCAAAAGGTCATTTACAAGGTATTTTATTTTTCCATCATAGTGTTTGCCAAGAACATAGCCGAGAGCAATACCGTCCTGACCTCCCAAAGGATGATTGGAAACGAATGTACATAATCTGTCGTCAGGCAGGTTTTCCAGTCCTTCAACCTCAAGCTTTATGTCAAGATAGTCCATACATGCTTCCAGAAAATCCACTCCTTTCTTATCAGACACGCTTGACAGGAATGCATTTATCTCATCCTGATGAACTATGCGTTTAAGATAAGAAACAACAAAACGAGGAACACGACGAGCTTTGCTGCCCGCTTTTTCCTTTAATATTTTATCAATATCAATCAGAAAAACTGAACCGTCTGACATATTAATTCTTGTTTTTTTGAAGTTATACAGCGCAAAAATAGTGTATCTTTTGCAAAAAGTTACATTTTCAACGGAAAATTATACAATAATACGCTAAAAAAGATGTAATAATATATTTTAGGGAAGGAATTTTACAATTGGTTTAAATATTCTTTTTTATGCTACGAGGAGTAGTATTATTACAGAAGTAAGTTCATAAACAGGTGCCGACAATCGTCGGCAGAGCGTATCATAATGGTCAGCAATGCATACCACGATGGTCAGCAGCATTACCGTCCATCGTCAGCACCACCCCAAAAGGCACTGGTTTCTCCTCGATACACTAAATTTGAGTAACACTAATAATCCAAACAAAAAATTAATGCCAAATTCATATTTTCTTACCATACCTGTTGATAACTTTTAGAAAGATTTTCCGTTTTCGGTAGCTAATCTTTGTAAGGAAATTTATAATTTTACGCCTAAATTGGATAATAAGGTATAAAGCATAAAAAAACGACATATATGGACGATGTAAAACAGACATATCACGTACCTGTCCTACTGGAAGAGAGTATAGATGGACTGAACCTTAAAAAGGGAGGAATCTATGTTGACGTTACTTTCGGAGGGGGAGGTCACTCCAAAGAGATACTGCGCAGGATGGACAAAAGCTGTAAACTCTACAGTTTCGACCAGGATGAGGATGCCGAAAGGAACATTGTCCATGATGAAAGATTCACATTTGTCAGAAGCAATTTCAGATATCTGAAAAATTTCCTCAAGTATTATGGTGTTGAAGAAGTTGACGGGATACTGGCAGACCTTGGTGTTTCATCGCATCATTTCGATGACTCAGAAAGAGGGTTTTCATTCAGATTCGACGGAAAACTGGACATGCGAATGAACAAAAGAGCCGGTATGACTGCAGCCGATATATTAAACAATTATGATGAAGAGAAATTGGCAGATATTTTCTACCTATATGGAGAATTGAAAAACAGCAGAAAACTGGCTTCGGTAATAGTCAAAAGAAGAAGCGTAAAACCTTTTGACACTATTGGTGATTTTCTTGAAACGGTAAAACCGCTATACGGTAAAGAAAGAGAGAAAAAAGAGATGGCAAAAGTATTTCAGGCTCTTAGAATAGAAGTAAATCAAGAGATGGAAGCCCTGAAAGAGATGCTGTATTCAGCTACAGAAATGCTTAAGCCGGGAGGAAGACTGTCAGTCATTACCTACCATTCACTTGAAGACAGAATGGTAAAGAACATAATGAAGACAGGGAATATCGAAGGAAAAATGGAACAGGACTTTTTCGGAAACGTAAAGACCCCATATAAGACAATAAACAATAAAGTCATTGTACCGGACGATGATGAAATAGAAACAAATCCACGTTCTAGAAGCGCGAAACTGAGAATAGCAGAAAAAAGATAAATTAAATTATGAGTAACAAAGGCGACACAAAAAATGAACATAAAAGCGCGAATATCACCTGGGGTAGTATTCTGGGAGGAGATATTCTGGCTCATGACTTCTTCAAAAGACAGGTCAACCTGCTATGTCTGATTGTGGTGCTTACAATTGTATATATCGACAACAGATATTCAAGCCAGAGAGAAATGATAGAAATAGACAAGCTCAAAAAGGAACTGACAGACATCAAATATGATGCTCTGACCATTTCATCTGAACTAACAGAAAGAAGCAGGCAGTCAAAAATTGAGACCTATATTTCTGAAAAGAGCACTCCTTTGGCTACTTCTACAAAACCACCATACTTGATCAAGGAGGATTATTGATGATACCCGGACATAAAAACCTAACTCTAAGATATACGTTTTTCGTACTGATTATGGCTTTACTGGCCATAGCCGTAATAGTTAAGGCAGGCATAATAATGTTTGCCGAAAGACAGTATTGGAAAGACGTTGCCGACAGGTTCGTCAGAGAAAATGTAATTGTATTCCCTACAAGGGGTAACATAATATCGTCCGACGGTAAACTTATGGCAAGCAGTCTGCCGGAATTCAGAATATACATGGATTTCAAGGCTGGTGGCGTACAGAAAGACACAATGTTGATGAACCACTTGCAGGAAATATGCGAAGGACTGCACAGAATATTTCCCGACCAGAGTGCCGCTGAATTCAGAAGAACAATACTGAAAGGGAGAAAAGCCGGAAGCAGAAATTATCTGCTTTATCCTAAAAGAATTTCCTATATCGAGTACAAAGAAGTGAAAAAGCTTCCCGTTTTCTCACTTAGCAGATACAGAAGCGGACTTCATGAGCTGGCTTATAACCAAAGAAAAAAACCGTTCGGTTCACTTGCCATGCGAACATTAGGAGATTTGTATCCGGACACAGCTTTGGGAGCAAAAAACGGTCTGGAACTGACATACGACAAGTATCTTAAAGGAGAAGTTGGTATTACACACAGGCAAAAGGTCAGAAACCAATATCTGAACATTGTAGATAAGGCACCTGTTGACGGATGCGACCTGATAACAACAATAGATGTTGATATGCAGGATATTGCCGAGAAGGCATTGGTTGACCAGCTAACCAATCTTGAAGCTGAAGCCGGTGTAGCAATAGTTATGGAAGTAAAGACAGGAGAAGTCAAGGCTAATGTAAATATGACAAGAGCCGGAGACGGGAAATACTACGAGATGAGAAATCTTGCAGTAAGCAACCTTATGGAACCAGGTTCTACATTCAAGACAGCCTCAATAATGGTGGCCATGGAAGACGGATACATAACACCCGACTACGAAGTAGATACGGAAAAAGGTATTGTGAACATGCATGGCAGCAGGATGAGAGACTGGAACTGGTATAAAGGAGGATATGGAGTAATTGACGTTACAAAAATCCTTGAAGTGTCTTCAAATATAGGTGTTTCAAAGATTATAGACCATTTCTATGGTGATAATCCTCAGAAATTCATTGACGGTCTTAAAAGAATGAGTATTGACACCCCATTGGAACTGGGATTTACAGGTGAAGCCAGTCCAAGAATTTTAGGTCCTAAAGAAAGATATTTTGCAAAGACTACCCTACCATGGATGAGTATAGGATATGAGACACAAATTCCTCCTATATATATACTCAATTTCTACAATGCAATAGCAAACGACGGAAAGATGGTTAAACCCAAGTTCGTCAAGGCTATCACAAAGGATGGTGACATTATAAAGGATTTCCCGACAGAAACCGTAAACGAACAGATTTGTTCTGAAAAGACTTTGGAGCAAATAAGAGCAATACTTAAAAGTGTTGTAGCAAACGGACTTGCAAAACCGGCAGGAAGCAAACTGTTCAGTGTATCCGGTAAAACAGGAACAGCTCAGATTTCACAGGGAAAAGCGGGTTACAAGAGTGGAGGTACAAAACACCTTGTAAGCTTTTGCGGTTATTTCCCTTCTGAAAGCCCTATGTACAGCTGTTACGTAGCTATACAGGCTCCAAAGGCTAGTCCATCAGGAGGTGTGCAGGCAGGTAGCGTATTCAGCAAGATTGCGGAACGTGTTTATGCAAAACATCTGTTCTTCGATTTGGCACAAGCCAAAGACTCAACTTCAATAATGATTCCTGATACAAAAAACGGGCTCAAAAGTGAAATTACATATATATTAAACGAATTGGATATCGACTGTAACGAGCCTGGAGATGAAATCGTATGGTGTAAAACTGCAAATGGCAGCAACAGTGTTCAATTGAGCGAACTCAACACCAACGAAAAATCTGTTCCAAATGTAAGAGGTATGGGAGCTAAAGATGCAGTATTCCTCCTGGAAGAAAGAGGTCTGAGAGTAAGAATAAGCGGTATGGGTAAAGTTGTTTCACAAAACATACCACCCGGAAGTACCGTAAGAAAAGGACAAACCATAACATTAACCCTCAGACAATAAGAATACATAAGTACAAGAATTAACAAACTAAAAGTTCAAACATATGTTACTGAAAGAACTATTACAGACAGCCGGAAAATATGAGATATCCGGTTCTGACGAGATTGAAATCAACGGTATAGAAATAGACTCAAGAAAGATAAAAGACGGCAACGCATTTATAGCAATAAGAGGTACACAGGCTGATGGTCACGATTATATCTCAAAAGCCATTGAACTGGGAGCAAAAGCCATTATATGCGAAAAGTTGCCTGAAACGACTATAGAAGGTATAACATATGCTATTTTCAGCGATACGGAAGATGCGGTAGGTAAAATTGCAACCACATTTTATGGTAATCCGACAGAAAAACTAGACTTGGTAGGTGTAACAGGAACTAACGGAAAAACTACAATCGCTACATTATTATATAATATGTTCAGAGCTTTCGGATATAAAGCAGGACTTATATCAACAGTATGCAATTATATCGACGGGGAAGCTATACCGACAGAACACACTACTCCCGATCCTATCACACTTAATCAGCTGCTGGGAAAAATGGCAGACGAAGGATGCAAATATGCTTTCATGGAAGTCAGTTCACATTCTGTTGCACAAAAGCGTATAGGCGGGCTTAAGTTTGCCGGAGGAATATTTACCAATCTGACCAGAGACCATCTGGATTATCACAAGACCGTAGAGAATTATCTGAAAGCTAAAAAAGCATTCTTCGACGGGCTTCCAAAGACTGCATTTGCCCTTACAAACGCAGATGACAAGAATGGAATGGTAATGGTACAAAATACAAAGGCTAAAGTAGCCACCTATTCCCTGCGTACCATGGCAGACTTTAAAGGTAAAGTTCTGGAAGACGGATTTGAAGGTATGTTGCTGGATATAAACAATACAGAGGTAAATGTACAGTTTATAGGCAGATTCAACGCATATAACCTTTTAGCTGTTTACGGAGCAGCAAGTCTGCTTGGCAAAAAGCCTGAAGATATTTTATTACAGCTGAGTACCCTCAAACCGGTAAGCGGACGTTTTGATTCACTGCGTTCACCTGAAGGCTACACGGCAATAGTTGATTATGCACACACTCCGGATGCACTTACTAATGTGCTGGATGCTATACACGATGTGTTAAAAGGCAGAGGTAAGGTTATAACTGTAGTAGGAGCAGGCGGCAACAGAGACAAAGGTAAGAGACCTATTATGGCCAAAGAGTCTGTAAGACAAAGCGACAAAGTAATAATTACATCCGACAATCCACGCTTCGAGGAGCCGCAAGATATCATAAACGACATGCTTGCCGGACTAAATAAAGATGAGATGAAGAAGGTCGTTGCCATAACAGACCGAAAAGAAGCTATACGTACAGCATGCATGATGGCTTCGCAGGGTGACGTAATTCTGATTGCCGGTAAGGGACATGAGAATTATCAGGACATAAAAGGTGTGAAATATCATTTTGACGACAAAGAAATAGTAAGAGAAATTTTCTCTAATTAATATAACCTATAATATAGAAGAACTGAATGTTATACTATCTGTTTAAATATTTAGAACAATTTGACTTCCCGGGTGCTAGAATGTTCGGCTATGTCTCGTTCAGAGCTTTAATGGCTGTCATCCTGTCGCTCCTTATTTCTGCAATTTTCGGTGAATTTTTCATTAACAAGCTTAAGAAAAAACAAATCACCGAGGTACAAAGGGACGCTTCGATAGACCCTTTTAACGTAAACAAGAAGGGGGTTCCTACTATGGGAGGAATAATAATCATAGTAGCGATACTGATACCATGCCTGCTTTTAGGTAAACTGCATAACATATATATGATACTTATGCTGATTACAACCATTTGGCTTGGTACATTGGGCTTTCTTGACGACTATATAAAAGTATTCAAGAAAGACAAGGAAGGGCTTCACGGCAAATTCAAAATAATAGGTCAGGTTGGTCTTGGCTTCATAGTAGGCCTGACACTTTATCTCAGCCCGGACGTTGTAATCAGAGAAAATGTTGAAGTACAGAAAAACGGAGAGGTGGTAGATGTGATACACAAGGCACAGGACGAGAAATCAACCAAAACCACAATTCCATTTTTCAAGAACAACAATCTTGATTATGCCGATATAGTAGGCTTCATGGGTGAACATGCACAGGCTGCCGGATGGGTGGTATTCGTAATTATAACCATATTCGTTGTGACAGCAGTTTCAAACGGTGCAAACCTTAACGACGGAATGGATGGTATGACGGCCGGTAACTCCGCTATAATAGGTGTCACATTGGGTATATTGGCATACGTATCGAGCCACATAGAATATGCATCATATCTGAATATAATGTATATACCTGGCAGCGAGGAACTTGTTATATATATATGCGCCTTTATAGGTGCCCTGATAGGTTTCTTATGGTATAACGCATTTCCGGCACAGGTATTTATGGGCGACACCGGCAGTTTGACCATAGGTGGTATCATCGCTGTCTTTGCTATTATCATACACAAAGAACTGCTGATACCTATACTGTGCGGAGTTTTCCTTGTAGAAAATCTTTCTGTTATCCTACAAGTGAAATATTTTCAGAGAGGTAAGAAGAAAGGAGTCAAACAAAGAGTGTTCAAACGTACACCGATACATGATCATTTCAGAACGACCATGGCACAACTTGACCCTAACTGTACATATATATTTACCGGACCAAGTAACGTTTTCCATGAATCAAAAATAACTGTCAGATTCTGGATTGTTACCATAGTTCTGGCTGCAATAACGATTATAACTTTAAAGATCAGATAAATTTATCATCATGGCAAAAAGAATTGTCATTTTAGGAGCCGGAGAAAGCGGAGCGGGAGCTGCCGTACTGGCAAAGAAGAAAGGATTTGACACGTTCGTATCAGACATGTCACTCATCAAGGACAAGTATAAGTATATGCTTGACAGTAAAGGTATTGCCTGGGAAGAAGGCAAACACACTGAAGAACTCATTCTCAATGCAGATGAGGTTATTAAAAGTCCGGGAATACCGAACGACGCACCTATGATTTTAAAGATCAAGGAGAAAAACATTCCAATCATATCTGAAATAGAATTTGCAGGCAGATATACTAATGCAAAGATGATATGTATTACAGGAAGTAACGGAAAAACGACAACAACGTCGCTGATTTATCACATATTCAAAAAAGCAGGACTCAATGTAGGTCTTGCAGGAAACATTGGCCAGAGCCTGGCATATCAGGTTGCTGAATGCAATTATGACTATTACGTAATAGAACTAAGCAGTTTCCAGCTTGACAACATGTACGATTTCCATGCAAACATTGCCGTACTTATGAATATCACTCCGGATCATCTGGACAGATACGAATATAAGATGCAGAATTACATTGACGCAAAATTCAGAATCATCCAGAACCAGACAGAGAACGACGCATTCATTTTCTGGAATGACGATCCTGTAATACAAAGAGAACTGCATAAATATGGAATACACGGACACTATTATCCTTTTTCAGAGACAAAGGAAGAAGGTACTGTGGCTTATGTGAAAGAAAAAAGAATTTGCTTCACCGAACCTATAGCGTTCAACATGGAACAGGAAGAACTTGCACTGACAGGAAAGCATAATCTGTTCAATTCCATGGCTGCCGGACTTTCCGCCAATATTGCTGGTATAAAGAAAGAGTGTATCCGCGAGGCTTTGAGCGATTTCAAGGGAGTGGAACACAGACTTGAAAAAGTTGCCAGAATAAAAGGAGTGGAATACATAAACGACTCTAAAGCAACAAACGTAAACTCATGCTGGTATGCACTCCAGAGCATGACTACAAAGACTGTACTAATCCTTGGCGGAAAAGACAAAGGAAACGATTACAACGAAATAGCCGACCTGGTAAAAGAAAAATGTAGCGGTCTTATATTCATGGGACTGCATAACGAAAAACTACATGACTTCTTCGATGGTTTCGGACTTCCAATAGCAGAAGTAAAAAGCATGAAAGATGCAGTTGATGCAGCATATAAGATGGCAAAAGACGGTGAGACTGTTCTTTTGAGCCCTTGCTGCGCAAGCTTTGACCTGTTTAAAAGCTACGAAGACCGAGGTGACCAGTTTAAGGAATGTGTAAAAAAACTATAATCTGCAACAAAGATGGATTTGCTAAAGAAATTATTTAAAGGCGACAGAATAGTATGGATTATCTTCATGCTATTCTGCCTTATATCAATCATTGAAGTTTTTAGTGCTTCCAGTACACTTACATTCAAGTCGGGTGACCACTGGAGACCGATAACTTCACATATTTCATTGATAATGGCAGGTACCATCATAGTATTTTTCACACACTTGATGCCATGCCGGTGGTTCAAAAAATTCAATATGCTTCTTCCGATATCATGGGGATTGCTTTTGGTAGTACTCATAATTGGTGCCATGACTAACGGGGCAAAAAGGTGGATTGATTTGGGAGTATTCCAATTCCAGCCGTCAGAAGTTGCAAAAATGGCTCTGATAATATCTGTTGCAACTACACTGGCAAAATTCCAGCAGGAAGACGGTGCAGACAAAAAGGCTTTCAAATACATACTGATATCAACAGGTATAACGGTAATGCTTATTATTTCAGAAAACCTGTCAACAGCTGCCCTACTCTGTGCCACAGTGTTCGTTATGATGTTTATAGGAAGAGTACCGATGAAGCAGTTGGGCAAACTGGCAGGCGCAGCAATACTATTCATTGTAATAGCACTCAGCGCCATAAAGTTCATACCGGACAAAGCCTGGGACGCAGTAGGACTTCACCGTTTCACTACATGGAAAAGCCGACTTGACAATCATTTCAATCAGGCTCAGGTTCCTGCAGCCAAATTTGATATTGACAATGATGCTCAGGTTGCACATGCCAACATAGCAATAGCTACAAGTAACATTATAGGAAAAGGTCCCGGCAACAGTGTGCAACGTGACTTCCTGTCGCAGGCATTCTCGGACTTCATCTATGCTATCATCATAGAAGAGCTAGGACTGGTTGGAGGAGCTTTTGTGGCACTGCTGTATATAGTACTATTACTTAGAATAGGTAAAATAGCACGAGGGTGCGATGAACCTTATTACGCTTTACTCGTTATAGGTATAGGCATATTATTGTCAATACAGGCAATGTTCAACATGCTGGTGGCAGTAGGCATAATACCGGTAACAGGACAACCTCTACCACTTATAAGCAAAGGAGGAACATCCATACTTATCAATTCGGTTTATATCGGTATAATATTAAGTATAAGCCGACACGTATATGACCTTCAGGCAAAAGAGGAAGAGGAAAAAGCTGCAGAAGAAGCCAAATTACATGATGCGGCAGTCTCAATACTGAAGAATGCAGCATTGGAACTGGCAGAAAAAGATCCAAAAGACAAAGATGAGAATTTCAACTAAAAAGTTGGGATATAACGATATAAATATATTAATTTCTTATTATTCTGTTTTTATTTGAAGTTTATTAATAACTTTGCGAAAAATAGTTTTAAAAGAAAATATAAAATAGCAGGGTTTTAAAGGCCTGACAAAATATAAAACAATGAACGATAATCTACGTATAATAATAAGCGGAGGTGGAACCGGAGGACATATTTTCCCGGCAATATCCATAGCAAATGCCATAAAAGAATTGAGGCCAGACACAGAAATACTCTTTGTAGGTGCAGAAGGAAGAATGGAAATGCAAAGAGTTCCGGCTGCGGGATATAAGATAATAGGTCTGCCGGTAGCAGGTTTTGACAGGAAAAATCTCTTAAAAAACTTTGCAGTGATAGTGCGACTTATAAAAAGCCAGATGATAGCGCGTAAGATTATCAATGACTTTAAGCCACATGCAGCTGTCGGAGTTGGTGGATACGCAAGTGGTCCGACTCTGAAAATGGCAGGGGCAATGGGAATACCTACTCTTATTCAGGAACAGAACTCATATGCCGGAGTGACAAACAAATTACTTGCCGGAAAAGCATCTAAAATATGTGTGGCTTATCCTGGCATGGAAAAATTCTTCGATAAGGATAAAATAATAATGACGGGAAATCCTGTAAGACAAGGATTATTGGAAAACAATCTGTCTAAAGAGGATGCAATTAAGTCATTCGGTCTTGACACTAAAAAGAAGACAATCCTTATTATAGGCGGTAGCCTGGGAGCCAGAACACTGAACAACTGCGTGATGCACTCTATGGGAAAGATTAAATCATCAGATGTGCAGTTTATATGGCAGACAGGTAAATTTTACATCAACGAAGCCAAAGAATGCTACAATGCCGAAGGCAATCCGGAAATGATTCACACTACGGACTTCATATCTAATATGAATGCTGCTTATACGGCTGCCGACCTGGTAGTCAGCAGAGCTGGTGCAGGTTCTATTTCAGAATTCTGTCTTTTGGGCAAGCCTGTGATCTTGGTTCCATCACCAAACGTGGCAGAAGACCATCAGACAAAAAATGCTATGGCCCTTGTGGATAAAGGAGCTGCCGTTTATATAAAAGATTCGGAAGCTGAAGATAAACTAATAGCCACTGCCATTGAACTGGTAAATGATGAATCAAGACTAAAAGCCCTTAGTGAAAATATAAAGAAACTGGCCTTTAACAACTCTGCAACTATCATTGCTGAAGAAGTTTGTAAACTGGCTGATAAATACAAGAACGAACATGAACATTAATTCTATAAAATCCGTATATTTTATTGGTGCAGGCGGTATAGGAATGAGTGCACTGGTCAGATACTTCCTGTCAAAAGGCAAGAAGGTGGCCGGCTACGACCGTACTCAAAGCGAACTTACCGACAGACTGATAGAAGAAGGAGCAGAGATACATTACGAAGAGAATATTTCCCTGATTCCGGAAGAATGTAAAGACAAAGAGAATACGCTGGTTATATACACCCCGGCAATACCTTTGACACATAAGGAATTCGTTTACTTCAAAGAAAACGGGTTCGAGATTCTAAAACGTGCTCAGGTGCTTGGAATGATAACAAAGACCGAAAAAGGATTGTGCGTGGCAGGTACACACGGAAAGACTACAACATCTACGCTTACCGCACATCTGCTTCACCAGTCACATATAGGCTGCAATGCATTCCTTGGCGGTATCTCTAAAAATTACAAGACAAATCTTCTATTATCCGATACCAGCGAATATGTAGTAATAGAAGCAGATGAGTTTGACAGATCATTCCACTGGCTTACACCATTTGCAACTGTTATAACAGCAACGGATTCTGACCATCTGGATATATACGGAACACGTGAAGCATATCTGGAAAGCTTCAACAAATATACTTCGTTAATACGTCCGGACGGATATCTCATTGTGAAAAAAGGAATAGACCTCTCTCCAAGAGTACAAGATGGTGTAAAGACATATTCATACGGAATCAACGAAGGGGATTTCAAGGCTGAAAATATAAGAATCGGGAATGGCGAAATAATTTTCGACTATATATCCCCATTCGGCAATATAAAAGATATAAAGCTCGGAGTGCCTGTATATGTTAATATAGAGAATGGTATAGCTGCAATGGCTCTGGCACAAATAGCAGGAGTAAGCAACGAAGAGATTAAAAGCGCAATGCCTACATTTGGAGGTGTTGACCGACGTTTTGACTTCAAAATAAAGGAAGACAATCTGGTGTTCCTGAGCGACTATGCGCACCACCCGGCAGAAATAAAGCAAAGCATTTCTTCAATAAAAGCACTTTATCCTGACAAAAAAGTTACAGCTGTATTCCAGCCGCACTTATATACCAGGACCAGAGACTTCTATAAAGAATTTGCAGAAAGTCTGTCACTGGCAGACGAAATTATACTGCTTGACATTTATCCTGCCAGAGAGCTTCCTATTGAAGGAGTTACAAGCAAGCTGATATATGATAATATTGCATCCGGAAAAACAAAAAGTTTATGCAGCAAAGACGAACTTCCTGAAATAATCAGGAACAAGGATATTGAGGTTCTCATAACTTTGGGCGCCGGCGACATAGACAACATGGTTCCACAAATTTATAATATACTGAAAAATAAATGATAAAACGAATTCTTATACTCTTGGCTTTGATTGCAACATCGGTTTATCTGGTGTTGGCAGTCACTATGTTTAACGCAAAGCCTCTTGACAGGCCTTGTGAGGGTATGGAATTGGAAATTATGGACGACATTGATTATGAGTTCATAACACTACGTGATATCGAAGCAATATTAAAGAACAAAAAACTTCTACCTACAGGTAAAAAACAAAAGGAGATAAATGTCAGGAACTTAGAAATAGAACTTGAGAAGAATTCTTTTGTAAAAGATGCGGAATGTTACATCACCAAAGGCGGTAAAGTAAAAATAGATGTATATCAGAGAATACCACTGATGAGGGTAATGAGCAGCAACGGCGACAATTATTACATTGACAATGAAGGGAAAGTGATGAACGCAAGCGGTAAAGCCGTACACGTTGCCGTAGCTACAGGATACATTGACAGAAAATTTGCAAGCGACAAACTTTTCCAACTTGCATGTTTTCTCAAATCGGATAAATTCTGGAATTCACAGATTGAACAAATCAACGTGACTCCCAAACAAGAAATTGAACTTGTGCCAAGAGTAGGAAATCATATACTATTCTTAGGGAAGCCTGAAATGTTCGAAACTAAATTCAAGAAACTAAAGGCATTCTACACTGAAGGTTTAAATAAAGTAGGATGGAATAAATACCAACGTATCAGCGTTGAATTCAACAACCAGATAATTTGCACAAAAAAGGAGTAATATAAGATATGGCAGCAACAGATTTCATAGTAGCGATTGAATTAGGTTCAACAGAGATAACCGGCATCGCAGGTAAGAAAAATGCAGATGGCAGCTTGAATATACTGGCTTATTCTTCTGAAAAGTCAGCCGACTGTATTAAAAAAGGAGTTATCTATAATCTGGATAAGACCACACAAAAGCTCACTTCAGTTATAAAAGGGCTTGAAAACAAACTTCAGGCCGGTATAAAGAAAGTTTATATCGGTGTGGGCGGTCTATCACTAAGAAGTGTCAGGAATTCCGAAAACAGACAATTGGGAGAAGACACCAGAATATCGCAAGCCATAATTGACAGTATGATGCAGAATAATCTGGACATACCTCCATTGGACTATGAGATACTTGCTGTTGAACCTCAAGAATATAAGATAGGCAACAATCTGCTTACTGAGCCTGTAGGTACTACAGCCAACAGCATAGAGGGAAACTATCTGAATATCATCGCACGCCCTTCTGTCAAACAAAATATAAGACAGTGTCTGTCGCATACCGGATATGACATTGCCGGATTTGCTATATCACCTATGGCTACAGCTGATGCCGTGCTCACTACTAACGAAAAAAGATCAGGTTGTGCACTTATCGATTTCGGAGCCGATACTACAACTGTAAGTGTCTATAAAAACAATATATTGCGCCATGTCTGTGTAATTCCATTAGGTGGAAACAACATTACAAAAGATATAACCAGCAAACAGATAGAGGAAGACGATGCTGAACTGATAAAACTGAGATATGCATCTGCCTATACAGAACACAAAGAAGGTGAAGAAGTACAGGACTCAGAGTTCACTATCGACGGTAAATTCACCATACAGTCAAGGGTACTTGAGGATATTGTGGAAGCCAGAGTAAATGAAATTCTGAACAATGTATTCAACCAGATAAAGCTTTCCAACTATAGCGATTCATTAATGGCCGGTATCATCGTTACCGGAGGAATGGCTAATATGCCGGATATTGACAAAGCCATAACAAACATTACAAAAATCGAAAAAGTAAGGATAGCTTTAAACAGCGAGACAAATATTGTAGGAAACACTGTTATACCTAAAAACGGTAAATCAAATACCCTAATAGGAATATTGATGTCCGGCGAAGAAAATTGCTGCAGAATTGATCCGAGAAAGGGACATCAACTTGACTTTAATGAAGAAGCTGTAGCCGGAAACGACAAACAAGAGAATAATAACTCGGAAGAGCAGCAAAAAGAGTCGGAAGAAACCAAAGCCGAAGAGACAATCAAAGAGGTTGAAACTATAGATAACACAAAAGAATGTCATCAACTGGTAATTACAGCATCACAGCTGATATTGAGCAGAGGATATTCTGAAGCGATTGAAGTATTGGACAAGGCCAAGAAGCTGAACGTAGAAGCCAAAGCCAGAGAAATCGACTCACTGGAAAAAGAAGCAAAGAGACTTCTGGAAGAAGCCGAAAGAGTGAGAGCTATAAAAGAGGCAAAATTACAGGCTGAAAAGCAACGTGAAGCACATAAAAAAGAAGAATGTAATAAATTGTTGGAAGAAGCAATAGAGCTCATAGACAAAGAAAAATACAAAACCGCAAAAGAAAAACTTGACGCTGCAAGGGTATATAATATTGCGGAATGTAACCTGATTATAGAAGATCTGGAAGAAAAAATTGTGAAGACCCAGAAAAACAAGAAAAGAAGTATCTTTGACAGGATAAAACAAGGTATGAGCAAAGCTTCTGAAGAGTTTTTTGATGGAATAAAATAAAAGGCATCCATCATTTGATACCAACAATAAACAGTTATAACTAATAAACTAAAACTTAAAACGATATGTCAGACGAAACAACAATGCCTTTCGATTTTCCGAGAGACGTACAACATATAATAAAAGTCATTGGTGTAGGTGGCGGTGGCGGTAATGCCGTCAATCATATGTACAGGGAAGGTATCCATGATGTAAACTTTGTAGTCTGCAATACAGATAACCAGGCCTTGGATGAGTCGCCTGTACCTATAAAGCTACAGTTGGGTAGCGAAGGTCTGGGAGCCGGTAACCGTCCGGAAAGAGCCAGAGCCGCAGCCGAGGAAAGTATCGAACAGGTAAAAGATATGCTCAACGACGGATGCCGCATGGCTTTCATCACTGCCGGAATGGGTGGTGGAACAGGAACAGGTGCAGCCCCAATCATCGCCAAGGCAGCCAAGGATATGGACATCCTTACCGTAGGTATCGTTACCATTCCATTCCTTTTTGAAGGAAACAAGAAAATTGACCAGGCTCTCGACGGTGTGGAAGAAATGAGCAAACATGTCGATGCACTTCTGGTTATCAACAACGAAAGACTTCGTGATGTATATTCAGACATCAGCGTAATGAACGCTTTTGGAAAGGCCGACGACACCCTGTCTGTTGCAGCCAAGAGTATAGCAGAGATAATAACATTGAGAGGTAAGATAAACCTTGACTTCAACGATGTGAAGACCGTACTTAAGGATGGTGGTGTGGCAATCATGAGTACAGGTTATGGCGAAGGTGAAGGTAGGGTTTCAAAGGCCATCAACGACGCTTTGAACTCGCCATTGCTGAACAACAACGATATTTTCAATTCAAAGAAAGTACTTTTCGTCATTACATATAGTCCGACAAGCGAACTTATGATGAACGAGATGGATGAAATCCACGATTTCATGAGCAAATTCGGAAAAGACTTCGAAACCAAATGGGGTCTTTATGAAGACAGCTCTCTTGAATCGAAAATCAAGTTTACAATACTTGCCACAGGTTTCGGTATTTCGGATGTTCCGGGAATGGACAATGTAATACAGAAACATACCAAAGAAGAAGAGGAACGTCTGGCTGAACAGGAAGAAATCAGACAGAAGAAGGAAGACCGCCGAAGCAACTACTACGGGGCGAATATAGTAAGAACAAACAGAAAGAGAAGACATCACTTGTATGTATTCAGCCAAGAAGATCTTGACAACGATGATATCATAAGCATGGTAGAAACCATACCTGCCTACAAGAGAACAAAGAGTGAGCTTGAAAGCATACAGTCGAAAGCAGCTATGCAGGAAAACCCATCACAGAATTCGGAATCCAACAATTCTGAAAGTACTGTCATAAGCTTCTTCTAATACCAACAAAGATAAAATACTTATAAACTTAAAAACTCATATATTATGGATTTATTCGAACAGATCAGCAACGATATCAAGGAAGCCATGAAGGCTAAAGACAAAGTTAAACTTGAAACTTTGCGTAATGTGAAAAAATTCTTCCTTGAAGCAAAAACAGCTCCTGGAGCTAACGATACACTGACAGACGATGCAGCACTGAAGATTATGCAGAAACTCGTGAAACAAGGAAAAGATTCAGCTGCTGTGTATGAAGGACAGGGCCGTGCAGACCTGGCAGAAGCTGAAATGGCACAGGTAAGAGTAATTGAAACTTACCTTCCAAAACAACTTTCTGCAGAAGAACTTGAAGCAAAGCTTAAAGAAATCATTGAGCGTACAGGTGCAAAAGACGGAAAAGACATGGGTAAGGTCATGGGAGTGGCATCTAAAGAACTTGCAGGCCTGGCAGAAGGAAGAGCAATATCAGCAAAAGTGAAAGAGCTTCTGAACTAATATTACTCACAAAATTAGAATATAATGACAGCGGTATATATATTATGATTTAGACAAAAGCTTATTTCATAACTATATATACCGTTTTTTCTTATTATAAGATTAAAGACCAAACATTTATGAGCGAATTCTTTTTGGAAGCGCATAACATAGTGAAAAGTTATGCCAACCACACAGCCCTGAACGGCGTCAGCATCAATGTCCCAAAAGGAAAAGTATTCGGACTTCTGGGACCTAATGGAGCCGGAAAGACAACATTGATAAGAATAATAAACCGTATAACTGCCCCTGATTCAGGAGAAGTATATTTCGACGGTCATCTGTCACAACCTGACGATATCTACAGTATAGGATACCTGCCTGAGGAAAGAGGACTTTACAAAAAGATGAAAGTTGGCGAACAGGCTATCTACCTTGCACAACTCAAAGGATTGGACAAACGTGAAGCGACAAAACGTCTGAAAGAATGGTTCGACAAATTCGAAATAACCCAATGGTGGGACAAAAAGCTGGAAGAGCTGTCGAAAGGTATGCAACAGAAAGTTCAGTTCGTTATAACAGTACTTCACAAACCACAATTGTTGATATTCGATGAGCCATTTTCAGGTTTCGATCCTGTAAACGCAGAGCTTCTGAAAAGAGAAATCCTGGAACTTAAAAATCAGGGACACACAATAATCTTTTCTACTCATAACATGTCTTCAGTAGAGGAAATTTGTGATAACATCGCCTTGATAAACCACTCACAAGTAGTACTGCAAGGGGAAGTAAACGAGGTACGTTCGCAATTCAAGTCTAACACATACAGACTAGGATTACACATGGGAGACAAACTGGCCGAGAACAGTATGTTCGAAATCCTATCATCCGAAATCAAAGGAGGAGAACATATTTATACCATAAAGAAGACAAACGAGATGAGCAATTCACAACTTCTGACAGCTATTGCTGCTGGAAATGAAGTGACATCATTCTCCGAATGCCTTCCTTCGATGAACGAAATATTCATTAAGACTGTGGAAAACAGCAAACTGTAAAAAAACACCTTCTATTTGCCTATACTTATGAACAAGACATTCATTATAATTCACCGCGAGTTCATGAACCGCGTGAGCAAAAAATCATTTATCATACTGACTGTTCTGATGCCGTTCATTTTTGCAGCACTGATATTCGTACCACTGATGCTTTCGATGGTAAAGAGCGACGAACAGAAAAACATTGCTGTGATTGACCATACTGGAAAATATTTCCCTATGATGGCCAATGACGAATCATATTTATTCTTCCCTGAGACAGAAATGAAAGATGAGTTCCGCTCGGATACGACAGCCTACAGCGCAGTTATAGAAATCACAGCAGATCTGATAGAAAATCCTGATGCGGCAGCTATCTATTCGCGCAAGGAAATCCCACAGGGACTGTCGCGTATAGTTAACAATGCCATAAACGAACAGATCCGTCACGACAAACTGACGAACTACAATATTCCTCAGTTGCAGAGGATTATGAACGATTTCGAACAGACCTACAGCATACGCACAATCAAATGGAGCGACGACGGCAGCGAGAGCGAATCGAATGCAGGAGTAGCCGTAGCAGCAGGTATGATACTGACATTCCTCATCTATATGTTCGTTATGTCATACGGAGGTATGGTAATGCAAAGCGTAATGGAAGAGAAGACTAACCGTATAGTAGAACTTATGATTTCGTCTGTACGCCCATTCCAGCTGATGATAGGTAAAATCATAGGAATCGGACTTGTAGGAATATTGCAGCTTGCCATTTGGGGAGTAATGCTTGTTATAATACTTACTGCTGCCGGATTAATGTTCGGAGTATCAGCAATGTCAAATCCTGATGCAATGATGGCTGCAACTTCAACACCGATGCCGGAACCTACAGAAGCAAATGCCATACTTGCATCTATCAACAACCTTAACCTGCCTGCACTGGGTGGTATATTCGTACTGAACTTCATAGGCGGTTATCTGGTTTATGCTTCTATATTTGCAGCGATAGGCGCATCTATCAATGAGGCTGAAGACTCACAGCAGTTTATGACTCCAATAGTGTTCCTTCTTATTTTTGCACTATATGCAGCTATATACAGTGCGGAAAATGCCGATGGCCCGTTAGCCGTATGGTGTTCAATGATTCCTTTCACATCTCCGGTGGTCTCAATGGTACGTGTATCTCTCGACGCTCCTGTATGGCAGACAACTGTTTCTCTGATAATTCTATATATATCTGCTTTCACACTGATATGGCTTGCAGGAAAGATTTACAGAGTGGGAATCCTGATGTACGGAAAGAAGCCTTCTTTAAAAGAGATGATTAAATGGATAAGCTATAAATAAGTTTTCTAATGCCGACTACTGTCGGCATATAAAAAAGACTATAAATACGAAAACTTTATACCCGTTGGCAGAGTTAAATTATAGTTCTGCCAACGGGTATTTCTTATATAAACAGTTCCTGTAATACGGACAAAGATTTCAGTTCCGGAAAATCCGGCAGATGCAACCGGTAATATTCGTTTATAATATCCAGACATCTGTTTCTCTCCATACGGTTCATGGCAAACAGATGCATATTGTCGTACTTCATACGCATCAGGTTGACTATACGTGCCGATTCCTCAGGATGAAGGAACATTCCATGAAAAGGTTTCTCTATAGTAAAACATGCATTCATAAGGTCGAAATAAGCACCTTCTGCGTAATCCTCAGTATTGGGATAGAGTCCGAGAAATCTTGACAGGCGGATGAGGAACACGAGATGAAAATTAGAAAAACTTTTTTCGCAGGCATCAAGCCACATTATCGAACCTGCCAAATACGAGAAAAGAGCTTCATCTCTACCCTCTTCTTTCAAGGCACGGAAAAGGAATTCTGACAGGAACATTGCTATTCCCGATTTATATGGATCATATGGAAGTGAACTCAGGACATGCCACAATCTGGCTTCACGTACAGGATGCAACGAAGCTCGCGGGCGGACTTCTGCATCAATCTCTACCATTGCAAAAGGCTGAAACAAAAGACTCATCGCACCTTTTTTCTTCGATCGCGACACAGGTATAAGAAAAGACATTCGCCCATTCTCACGTGTGAAGATATGGGCGATGTTCTTTGTGTCATTATACTTGAATGAACATAATACTATTCCTTGATATCTCTGCAACATAACAGTGCAAAGTTAAAGAATATATCATAAAAAATCAATCAATTTCCAGTCCAAGTGCTTTTGCCACTCCACGACCGTAAGCCTCATCAGCTTTCATACAGTTATTGATATGTCTGCGCTTGATTTCTACAGGTATATCACCCATAGCACGGGCAGTATTTTCAAACAATACCTGCTGCTGTTCCGGTGTCATCAGGCGGAAGAGGGCTCTCGGCTGTGAATAATAATCAGTGTCGTCCTCACGGTAATCCCACTGGTATGCTGCACCGTCGAGTTCCAAAGGCGGCTCCTTATATTCTGTCTGGTTCATCCATTCTCCGAAGCTGTTAGGCTCGTAGCCGATAGTAGAACCGTGATTGCCATCCACACGCATCTGTCCGTCACGGTGATACATATTGAGGAACGGACAACGGCTGCGGTTTACAGGTATCTGATGATGGTTCACGCCCAAACGGTAACGCTGTGTATCTCCGTATGAGAACAATCGCCCCTGAAGCATGCGGTCAGGCGAGAAGCTGATGCCCGGAACTACATTTGCCGGATTAAAGGCCGCCTGTTCCACATCGGCAAAATAGTTTTCAGGATTACGGTTAAGTTCCATAATACCCACCTCTATCAGCGGATATTCTTTCTGCGACCATACCTTGGTCAAATCGAACGGATTGTAAGGACAGTTTCTTGCCTGTTCCTCTGTCATAAGCTGTACGAACATCTTCCATTTCGGGAAGTCACCCTTCTCAATGCTTTCATACAAATCACGCTGATGACTTTCACGGTCTTTTGCTATGATAGCCTCAGCCTCTTGGTCTGTCAGGTTCTTGATACCCTGCATGGTGTGAAGGTGAAATTTCACCCATGTGCGCACACCTTCGGCATTGATAAACGAGAATGTATGGCTTCCATATCCGTGCATGTGTCTGTATGAATACGGAATACCTCTGTCACTCATAGTGATTGTTACCTGATGTAGTGCTTCTGGAAGCAGTGTCCAGAAATCCCAGTTATTCTTAGGACTACGCATGTTTGTGCGAGGGTCACGTTTCACGGCATGATTCAAATCAGGGAATTTAAGCGGATCGCGCAAGAAGAATACTGGAGTATTGTTTCCCACGAGATCCCAATTGCCTTCCTCTGTATAGAACTTGATGGCGAAACCTCTGATGTCGCGTTCCGCATCGGCTGCTCCGCGTTCGCCTGCCACAGTAGAGAAACGAACAAACAATTCCGTTTCCTTTCCTACTTCAGAGAAGATGGCAGCTTTAGTGTATTTGGTAATATCATTAGTAACGGTGAATTTTCCGAAAGCGCCCGACCCTTTGGCGTGCATACGTCTTTCAGGAATTACCTCTCTGTCAAAATGTGCAAGCTTTTCAAGAAACCATACATCCTGTAAAAGCATAGGTCCTCTTTTTCCGGCTGTAGCCACATTCTGATTGTCGGCTACCAGTGCCCCCTGGGCTGTTGTTAGTTTTTTGTTTCCATAAATACCTCCTTAAATTATTTAGTTAACATGTTACTTTGTATAAAAGTATCCAGTTTAGTTTTGTCTTCGTCTGTCAAACGTGCTGTCTTCGATTTCAAGAAACCGCTTACTCCCTTTCCGGTCATATTCATAGCCTTTCTCATCCTGCGGTACATACTTCCGGTCCTTATCTTGTAGGTAGTAAAAAACATGACCTTGCGTTCATCCATATAACCTGCAACAGACTTGCTGAAGTCAATCCACTTCCGATGCGGATGCTGTCCTATAACAAACCAGCCGCAAGTCCAACACCCTGATAACACAATGTCTGATTTCAACAATCTCTGCTTGTCGAAATCCGAAATTGAGGACAGGCTAACATCAAGTCCCTTCGACCACAGGTACATAGCTATCTCTCTGGCATATGCAGCTGTCCGGCCGGTATGGCTATAGTATAAAACCGTCGCTTTCATTATTATTAATACTTTACTATTATTACTTCGTTGTCAAACAAATCAGATATAATCAACAAAGTTTTCATACGCATTTAAAATTTGTAACAAATATAAATATGCAAAAGATATTTCACTATATTTGTGAAATTCTATTTTCCGATAACAGTTATTGATAAAAACGATATAGCACAAATGGAACTAAGACAACTAAAGTATTTCGAGAAGGCATGCGAACTTAAAAACTTCTCCGAAGCATCCAGAATGCTTCATATATCGCAAAGCACACTGTCGCAACAAATCAAGCAACTGGAGGACGAACTCAACGTTCTGCTTTTCGACAGAATAGGCAAAAGAATTATACCGACAGAAGCCGGTATGGCTTTTCTGCCATTTGCAAGAAATTCCATACTGGAGGCAGAAAACGGAAAACAGATTATAAAAGACCTTAAAGGTATTATGACTGGAACGCTCAATATCGGTGTAACCTACAGTCTAAGTCATCTGTTGAGATGCTCCATAACCGATTTCAAGAAAGCTTATCCGGGAATAAATGTCATTATAAATTTCGGTACGTCAAAAGAACAGATAAGGCTTCTTGAGAATAAGCATGTGGATTGCGTTCTGTCATTCGAACCGGAAGAAATAGATGAAGAATATGAAAAAATCAAACTCTTCTCATCCAAACTCTATTTCATAGTTCATGAATCACACCCAATGTCTTACCTGTCATCCATATCGTTAAAAAAACTACAGGAAATCGAGTTGATTTTACCGGCTGTAGGATTTGCCACTCGCATGAAAACAGACGAGGTGTGCAACAAGAACAACCTCAAACTAAATATGGTAATGGAAATAAACGATGTGCAGACCATAATACATCTAATAAGAAAAGGAAACTGGGGAACTATACTGACCAGAGCAGCAATAAAAGACGAACCTGACCTAAAGGCCATACCTATACTTACAGCCGAAACACTAACATCGCAGGCGTACTTGTTCTGGCCCAAAGGCAGCTACAGAAAGAAATCAGCAACAGCTTTTGCCGAATTCGTACTAAATACCATAAAAAACGGATAATCAGAACTGCATAATACGCTTAAAGTCACTTGAAAACATAAACTGACACCATCGAAGCAGTCTAAAACATAAATTCTCACCTCTTTAGAAAAAAAATAGCAAAGAAGTTTTGGTATTTTGAAAAAACTTCATACCTTTGCATCCGCAATCGAGAAATAATAACCTCGACAACATCGGAATATCCGATTTAGGATGGCCCGTTCGTCTATCGGTTAGGACGCAAGATTTTCATTCTTGAAAGGGGGGTTCGATTCCCCCACGGGCTACATAATAAACAATATCACGAACAATATTAAAGATTAGTCGAGATGGCAAATCACAAATCATCTATCAAAAGAATTAGACAGGAAGAAAAAAGAAGACTTCACAACAGATATTATGCTAAAACTATGCGTAATGCTGTAAGAAAACTTCGTGCTACAACAGACAAAGCTGAAGCAGTAGCATTGTATCCAAAAGTACAGAAAATGTTGGATAAATTGGCTAAGGTTAACATTATCCACAAGAACAAGGCTGCTAACTTGAAGTCAAAATTAGCTGCACACATCGCTAAGATTGCTTAATTTTGGTACCTTAAAAAGATATTAAGGCTAGGTTTTTACCTAGCCTTTTGTCGTTTATACACTTCACATCCGAAAGCCAGGTGAAAATCAAAAAACATGCTGATTTTCACCTTTTTTTTGGCTATTTGGAAAGATTATTACACAGATTTTTCGTAACTTTGAACGATTAAATAAACTATTTAAAAACATGAGTGAAGAACTGACACCAAACAGCGGAAGTAACTACTCGGCAAGCAGTATTCAGGTGCTTGAAGGACTTGAAGCCGTACGTAAACGTCCCGCTATGTATATCGGCGACATCAGCGAAAAAGGTTTGCATCACCTCGTATATGAAGTTGTGGACAACTCTATCGACGAAGCTCTGGCCGGATATTGTACACATATAGAAGTAACCATAAACGAAGATAATTCAATCACCGTACAGGACAACGGACGTGGTATCCCTGTTGATTTTCATGAGAAAGAGAAAAAATCGGCTTTGGAAGTCGTTATGACAGTGCTGCACGCCGGAGGTAAATTCGACAAAGGTTCATATAAAGTTTCAGGAGGTTTGCATGGTGTGGGTGTATCGTGTGTGAATGCACTTTCTACTCACATGACAACAAACGTATTCAGAAACGGAAAAATTTATCAGCAGGAATATGAATGCGGTAAGCCACTCTATCCTGTAAAGGAAGTAGGTACCACTGATTTGAGAGGTACGAAACAGACTTTCTGGCCGGATGCATCAATATTCACCGTAACCGAATATAAATATAACATTCTTCAGGCACGTCTTAGAGAACTGGCATATCTGAACAAGGGTATCACTATCACTCTTACAGACAAGCGCGAAACAGAAGAAGACGGAAGCTACAAGAGTGAGGTATTCCACTCTGACGAAGGTGTTAAGGAATTCGTACGTTTCCTCAATTCTACAAATACTCCACTTTTTGATGATGTAATCTATCTGAACACTGAAAAACAGGGTGTTCCTATAGAGTGTGCCATCATGTACAACACAGGTTTCCGCGAGAACCTGCATTCATACGTAAACAACATCAACACTATAGAAGGCGGTACTCACGAAGGTGGTTTCCGTGCGGCACTTACACGTGTATTGAAGAAATACGCCGAAGAAAGTAAGGCACTGGAAAAAGCAAAAGTTGAAATCTCAGGTGAAGACTTCCGCGAAGGCCTTATCGCAGTAATCTCTGTAAAAGTTGCCGAACCTCAGTTCGAAGGTCAGACAAAGACCAAACTTGGAAACAGCGAAGTAAGCGGTGCCGTACAGCAGGCTGTAGGTGAAGCTCTTTCAAACTATCTTGAAGAGCATCCTAAAGAAGCAAAAGTCATTGTTGACAAGGTAGTACTTGCGGCAACAGCACGTATCGCAGCAAGAAAAGCACGCGAGTCTGTACAGCGCAAGAGCCCTATGGGCGGCGGCGGACTTCCTGGAAAACTGGCCGACTGTTCAAGCCGTGTAGCAGAAGAATGCGAGTTGTTCCTCGTCGAGGGTGACTCTGCAGGTGGTTCTGCAAAACAGGGACGAAGCAGACAATTCCAGGCTATCCTGCCTCTGCGAGGAAAAATCCTTAACGTAGAGAAAGCGATGTGGCACAAGGCATTCGAGAGTGATGAAGTAAACAACATCATTCAGGCACTTGGAATCCGTTTCGGTGTTGAAGAAGAAGACAGCAAGAAGGCAAACATCGAAAAACTCCGCTACCACAAAGTGATAATCATGACCGATGCCGACGTCGATGGTTCTCACATCGACACACTTATCATGACTCTGTTCTACAGATATATGCCTGAAATCATTCAGGAAGGTCACTTGTATATAGCTACTCCTCCATTGTACAAATGTACAAAGGGTAAGGTTAGCGAATATTGCTACACCGAAGAAGCAAGACATGCTTTCATCCAGAAATACGGTGACGGAAGCGAACAGGGAATACACACTCAGAGATACAAAGGTTTGGGTGAAATGAATCCGGAACAGCTTTGGGAAACAACAATGAATCCTGAAACTCGTATCCTGAAACAAGTACAGATAGAAAATGCCGCTGAAGCGGACTATATCTTCTCTATGCTTATGGGAGACGATGTAGCTCCACGACGCGAGTTCATAGAAAAGAATGCTACTTATGCCAATATTGACGCATAAGGTAGTTTATATGTTTAACTAAATTTTTTACCTCCTCACATCTTACATGGAGGAAAGCCTCGGAATTCACAAAGTTCCGGGGCTTTTTTATTTATAAAAATCTTATATTTTATACAGTATAAATCATGCTCAGAAAGCGTATGAGGCCGTTTCATGCCATAAAACATTTATATTTTTTAGATTTAACGATTAAGCATTATTATAAAATAACTACATTTGGAAAAAGAAACAACTAAATAAAAACTAATACCTAAGAAAGATATGAAACTGACATTTCGTATTAAGTATCGTACAGTATGGGGCGAAAGCATGAGAGTTATTATCAACAACGATGAAGAAAACTCACTTCCCCTATTCACTCGCGACGGACAAGAATGGCAAGGAACTTTCAACTACGATTTGCCCGAAAATGAAGATATGGCAGCATACAGATATGCCGTATTCAGAAATGAAAGATGCTTAAGAAAAGAATTCGGCGCAATTCCTCACTCTATTATAAAAGGTAATGCACAGCAACACCATTTTATTTTTGACGATTGCTGGCGTGACCTTCCGGAAGGAAATCACAGATACAGTTCCGCATTCAATGGTATCCCACATACAGAAGAGCCAAAGAAACTTACTGACAACGTAGGCAGCTGTATAACATTCAGAGCATTATGTCCAGGACTGAGACACAAAGAACAGGAACTGGGAATAATAGGCAGCTGTAATGCACTTGGCAACTGGGAGTATTACCGTCCGCTCAGAATGCAGGAGATATTGCCTGACGTATGGTACATATCCATAGACACTTCATCACTCACATTCCCTTTTGAATACAAGTTTGTAGCAATCAGCTCTAAAACCGGAGCTGTAGAGGAATGGGAATGCGGATACAACCGTACATTCCACATCCAGCCATTAATGCGTGGCGAAACTTACTTCCCTACGGAAACGGAAGTGTTCTTCAATCTGCCTGAAAGAAAAGTTGCAGGAAGTGCGATACCGGTTTTCTCACTCCGCTCGGAAGGCAGTTTCGGTGTAGGCGATTTCGGCGACCTGAAAACATACATAGACTGGGCAGCGGAAACAAACCAGCAGGCAGTACAGATATTACCTATAAACGACACCACAAGGACAAAGACATGGGTAGATTCATATCCGTACAATGCTATCTCAATATACGCGTTCCATCCTATGTATATTGACCTGAGACAACTTCCGGCTCTTAAGGATACAGATAAGGCTGCAGAATATGAAAATGAACGCCAGAAACTGAACAGTCTTCCACAAGTGGAATACGAAGGAGTAAACAACACCAAACGTGCATACCTGAAGGACATATTCACTCAGGAAGCCGAAAACATCCTTTCATCGGAAGATTTCAAAACATTCTATTGCAAAAACGAAGAATGGCTTAAACCGTATTCGGCATTCAGCTATCTGAGAGATCTGTATGGTACAGCCGACTTCAATACTTGGCCGGAATACAGCACATACGTTTCCGAAGAGATAGACAAGCTATGCGACAAGGAAGCCGAAACATATCCCGAAATTTCATTCTATTACTTCCTGCAATACGTACTGCATGTACAGCTCCTCGCAGCTGCCAACCATGCACGCAGCAAAGGTGTGATTCTGAAAGGAGATATTCCTATCGGTATAAGCCGCGGAAGTGTGGAAGCATGGGTAGAACCATATTACTTCAATATGAACGGACAGGCAGGTGCGCCACCTGATGCTTTCTCAGTTAACGGTCAGAACTGGGGATTCCCTACATACAACTGGGATGTGATGGAAAAAGACAACTACCAGTGGTGGAGAAAGCGCTTCTCAAAAATGGCTGAATACCTCACTGCTTACCGTATCGACCACATACTTGGTTTCTTCCGTATATGGGAAATTCCTGTACACTCTGTACACGGACTGTTAGGACAATTCGTTCCGGCACTGCCTATGAGCGCGGATGAGATAAAAGGTTTCGGACTGAACTTCCAGAAAGAGTTCATGACAGAACCTTTCATCAACGACTATATGCTTAACACCATATTCGGCGACAAGAGTGATGAGGTACGCAACACTTTCGTACAGCATGACCACCATGACATCTACCGCATGCGTCCTGAGTTCGATACACAGCGTAAAGTCGAAGCTTACTTTGCAGGAAAGACCGATCAGGAAAGCCTCAACTTGAAGGAAGGCCTATACTCATTGATAAGCAATGTTCTGTTCGTAAAAGACAGAAAGAATCCTGAGATGTATCACCCGAGAATATCTGTACAGAACGACTTCATCTACAAGCAGCTCAACTGGCAGGAACAGGAAGCCTTCAACAGACTATACAATCATTACTACTACCAGCGCCACAACAAGTTCTGGTACGACGAGGCAATGAAAAAACTACCTGTCCTCACCCAGTCAACTTCAATGCTTGTTTGCGGTGAAGACTTGGGAATGGTGCCAGACTGTGTGCCATGGGTAATGAACCAGCTGCAGATTCTTTCTCTCGAAATACAGAGAATGCCTAAAGACCCGAAAGACGAGTTCGGACATGTCTATAACTATCCGTTCCGCTCGGTATGTACCATAGGTACGCACGATATGTCGAGCCTTCGCGGATATTGGAAAGAAGACCCGCAGATAACAGAAAGATACTATCATTACGAATTAGGTCATTGGGGAGATGTACCTCAGGATGCGCCAGGATGGCTGTGCCAGGAAATTATCAACCAACATCTGGCAAGTCCGTCACTCCTCTGCATCCTGACATGGCAGGACTGGACATCTATAGATGAAAGTCTCCGCAATCCGAATATTGATATAGAACGTATCAATATTCCGGCGAATCCACGCCATTACTGGAGATGGAGAATGCACATCACTCTGGAAGAACTAATGAAGAGAGATGATTTCAACAAACAGATAAGAAACATGATTTCTGAAAGCGGAAGAATCTAATATTGAATTGAGTTATTAACATCTGAACAGGGTTTAAACAGTATTTAAAGGCTGTTTAAACCCTATTGTTTTTTAACACCAGCCATCAAGACTTGAGTAGTTTACCCTTTGGATTTGAAGATTTTTTTGAGAGAATTACCAAAGAAGAAATTTCTGACCAAGTTTAATCAGATGCAATTTTGATAGTAATCTTTAGAAAGTTTGCATCCTCGCTGATAGAAACATTGGGGTCATTGGAATGAATCTCAATAATTTTTATTCCATTACCTCCAAACATCTCTATATCAGGATGTGAACAAGTGTAATGAAACAAGCCTTTGAATATATACTTAAAATCTTTAGCCTTTATAGTAAGTGTCGATTCTCCATATCCTTCTTTCCTGTCATCAGAATAATTCATCGAAGATTCCATAGGAAGAGGGAAAACAGTCCTTATTATTTTCTCATCTCCTATTTCAACGGTATGAAAAGGTATTTTATAGCCATCCCTTCCAATAAAAGACAATCCATTCATAATAGCCTCATTATCTATAAGACTATTACCTTCTGAATCCAATACATCAATCAATACATCATTGAATATAGATGATGCAACTGTCGGATAGTCTGGTTCTTCAGATTTACTGCACGAAGACAATAATAATAGTGGAAGAAAGAGACAAACAAATTTAGTTAGGTCGCACTTTGATAGAGAGATTAATGAAAGGCAACTGATTCTAGTAAGATTTCTCATAATGTTTTTTTTAAATGTTTCTAATAGTAAGAGTGGCATAAACTTTAAACTTTGCATGAAATCACAAAAAAAATTAGAATCATCTGCCATTTTAACAATTACCACGTAAAACGCAAGCCTACAGGAAGCGAGAACTCAAAAGGCTTGTCCTGCCTGATTGTAGGATAGCTGCTCCTTGACTTAAAATAATAGTTTATAGACGGCTCTGTATAGATACCAATTTTCGGCGTGAAATGATATTCAATCCCTATTCCTCCATATACAGACCATTGCATGGGCAATGCGTAATTATGTTCTTGCATTTCACCGTCATCTATTCTTTCATTCACCTTGCCTCTTAGTGGAAACTCCACCATTCCTCCAATGCCGGAAGAAAGTGAGAATTTGTCAATAGACAAAATCTTAAAACGAAGTTTCAGAGGAACTCCTAAATAATGTGCTTTTATATACTGATTGGTTACAGAAACGGACTGTTTATCGTTTATGGTTGTTGTGGTTCGTTTTGTCCGCAATAATGTGTATTGCAGCCCGCTTTCTAAATTCCAACATTTAGAGAGGAGTTTAGAAATATTCAAAGCAAATGTAATTGGCAGATCGTGTTCAGATTCCTCTATAACCTTGTCATTAGAACCTGCCCAAATAGGATTATCACTTGGTTTCAAATATGAATTTTCTGTATTAAATGCTCCTATTACAGAACCTCCAACAGACACGCTAAAGTTACGATTTTTTCTTTTTGTTATAGGCAAGTCATTGGAATGATGTGCGCAGGCAAAAAATTCCATTTTGTTTGGATTAGAACAAATATCATGCTTAGCTGTATCAGAGTCCTCTCCATTATCTGTTTTTGTTTCAGCAAGAAGATTTTCTGCTGTAGTGGAGAGGTTAAGGGAATCTTCCTTTTCCACACAGATTTCCGAAAGTAATGCGGTATTCCTACTGCTTTGCAGGGCAATCTGCTTTATTGATTCTTCATTTTGTACTACCTTGTTCTCTATATCTTTATTTGTTTCTGTTCTTAATTTTGTTGGTTCAAAAATTGTTTGAACTCTATGGTCATTTTGATTATGCTGGAAAATCATGGAAATTATGATAATGGCCAATATCACCATTCCTTTTTCTATTTTATACTTCACAATTATTTCGCGAAGCATAATCCGTGCATGGAATAGTTGAGAACCTGATGTCTGAGTTGAAATACCAAGCAGTTTAGCGATTTCTTTATGAGTTTTGTGCTCCAATACTGCAAGTCTGAACACCTTTTGATAACCCACAGGAAGACGGTTGATCATTATCTCCAATTCTTCCATTGTGATAGATTCCTCAAAGTCTGGAATGTCAGGCGTATCATAGTCTTCTGCGAGCAGTTGGGTAAAATCCTGTTCTTTAAGATATCGCAAAGACAAATTTTTCATTATCGTCCCCATCCAGTATTCCAGTTTTTCCTCATTCTGAAGTTGATTGATACGGCTGAAAATGATAAGGAAACCATCATGTAATATATCTTGTGCAGCATCCAAATCATGTATATAGTGACAGATGACGCGCATCATCCGCCTTGAAAAGGTTGTATAAAGTAATCCTAATGCTTCTTTATCTCCTTTTTTACACCGTTCTAATAACTCTTTGATATCAATAGTTGCCATTACAATAAAGATGAATATTATCGCATTATTTTGCATACAGCAGCACTGCTTTTAACATTTTTTACATGAATCTATCAAGAAGGTTATATGATTGTTTGATGTTTAATTTCATGGAAGACAAAAATAAAAGGACTATCAACATAGTATGTGAATAACACATTAATAACTCCATACATAAATATTGCTACAAGAAAAACAAAATGCGTACCTTTGCACCCGGAAATTTTAAAACCCCATAAAGATGCTTTTACCATACTTGAATGAAAACCTTATAGAAGCCGGATGCGATGAAGCAGGACGAGGATGTCTTGCCGGAGCAGTTTATGCCGCAGCTGTCATTCTGCCGAAGGACTTCAAGAATGAGATGCTGAACGACTCGAAGCAACTGTCTGAAAAACAGCGCTATCAGCTGAGAGAAATTATAGAAAAGGAAGCATTGGCATGGGCAATTGGTATTGTAGAACCGGAAGAAATTGATAAAATCAACATTCTGAACGCTTCGTTCCTCGCGATGCACAGAGCAATTGACCAACTGAAAATTACTCCAGAACATTTGCTGATAGACGGCAACCGTTTCAACAAATACAAGAACATTCCGCATACCACAATAGTAAAGGGCGACGGAAAATATCTTTCAATAGCAGCCGCTTCGATACTTGCGAAGACTTATCGTGACGACTATATGAACAGGCTGCACAGTGAATATCCTATGTACGCATGGGATATGAACAAGGGATATCCCACAAAAAAACACCGACAAGCCATAAAGGAATTCGGCACTTCTCCTTATCACCGCCTGAGTTACAACCTTTTAGGCGACACTCAGCTTTCGCTGGATTTCTAAATCAAGTCTTGGATTTCAACATCAACAGGAGTTATTAACAACCTGTTGAAAACCTACGTTATTAACAGCCTGTTAATAACTCTGCCTTCATACCTTCTAACTTTGGCACGACCGAATCAATTCATATAACATTTTTCCAGTCCAAACACATTAAATACAGAAGTAAGAGTCCGCAAAAGGACATTTTGACACGTAAAACAAGATAACCAAATGACAATTTGTCAATTTCCAACTTTATCAACACCTGTGAATATATTAATAATGTTTCCACATGTTTAAAACAATGGCCTGAAGGTTTAAAATCAGATTATAAACATTAAACACCGTCTGACAAAAATTCAAACTCACGGCATCGGCACACAGTTTGCAATATCAATAGTGAACTTGAGGTTCAAAAACCAAGAGTTCGGAAATAATTGAAAATGTATAACTTAAATATAGGAGATTAAAACTATGATGCCGATTAGAAAGTATTACAATCAGAACTGGTTACCAAGTATCTTTAATGATTTCTTCGATAACGACTGGATGGAAAAAGCTAACGCTACAGCCCCGGCTATCAATGTTATTGAGAGCGAAAAGAACTACAAAGTAGAGGTTGCAGCTCCAGGAATGACAAAAGACGATTTCAACATCCATTTGGGAGATGACAATGAACTTGTTATTTCTATGGAAAAGAAAGTTGAAAACGAAGATAAGAATAAAGAAGACAAGAAATACTTGCGACGCGAGTTCTCTTACACAAAATTCCAACAGTCACTTTACTTGCCTGACAATGTTGATAAGGAAAAGATAAGTGCTAATGTTTCAGACGGTGTATTGACTATCGAGTTGCCGAAGTATTCACCAGAAGAAAAAGCTAAGGTTAATCGTGTTATTGAAATACATTAATCATTGGTAAACCAAATAAGAGCCTCCCGCCAACAGTCAACGGGAGGCTCTGTTTTTATAAGTAAACAACTTAAATAAATGCTTATGAGAACTTGAAATCATCTTTACATATTCTATAAATACAACTTATATTTACATATCTATAGATTGTATTTTTATATATATAACTTGTATTTATAAAAACAAAGGTTGTATTTATAGAATATGTAAGGTTGTTTACAAGAATTGCCAGGCATAAAACAACTTTATAAACCACCAACTTTAAAAACTCAAAATATATGGCTTTTATAGATTATTACAAAGTACTGGGCGTAGAACGTAATGCCACACAAGATGATATCAAGAAAGCCTATCGTAAGATGGCCAGAAAGTATCATCCTGACCTGAACAAAGACGACCCTAACGCCAAAGACAAGTTTCAGGAGATAAACGAAGCTAACGAAGTTTTGAGCGATCCTGAAAAAAGAAAGAAATACGACGAATACGGCGAACACTGGAAACATGCCGACGAATTCAAGGCTGAACGTGAAGCATACCAGAGAGCACAAGAGAAAGGCGGACAATCTGCATACTGGTACTCCGTAAATGGCGACGATTTCATGGGCGGATTCGGAAGAGGAAATGCAAGCGGATTCTCCGACTTCTTCGAGCAGCTGTTCGGACATGGATCCTCAGCGGGCAGAAGCGGAAGAGATTACAACATGATGAGCCGTGGAGGTGATATAGAAGCACAGATGAATCTTTCACTCCGTGAGGCAGCTGTCACGCACAAACAGACTTTCAGCGTGAACGGCGAGAACCTGCGTATAACCATACCTGCAGGTATTGCCGACGGACAAATGATAAAGCTGAAAGGCCACGGCGAGAAAGGCAGCAACGGAGCTCCTGACGGTGACCTTTACATCACCTTCCAGATAGCTCCAGATCCAGAGTTCAAACGTGAAGGTGACGACCTGTTCACAGATGTCGATATAGACCTTTATACAGCTGTTCTTGGAGGTACTGTGAACGTCAAGACCATAGACGGAATGGTTAAGCTGAAAGTAAATCCGGGCACTCAGAACGACACAAAAGTCAGACTGCGTGGTAAAGGATTCCCTGTTTATAAGAAAGAAGGTACTTTCGGCGATTTGATTGTGACATATCATGTGGATATACCTACATCTTTAAGCGAAAAGCAGAAAGAACTGTTCACACAGTTGAAAAATAGCTAAAATTGAAGCGATAATCCATAGATAATAACTTTATCAATTACAACAGATTTATGGCAGCCAATTCCTCAGTCAGTGCGTTAATACCTTTCTGAATCTTCTCCAACTGCTGCTTGCGAGGTTTATGCACTCCGGCCGCATAATGCCACAACTGGCGTTCATTGATGCCGGTTATCCGACTCAATGCGGCCTTAGTGAAAATACTACTGTAGTAGTTGATAAATGTAGAAGCATCTATTTTAAATTTTAAGGAAAATTCCCCTTTGAGAATTTCGCAAGGATTCGGATTGTCCTCCAAATATAAGTCTATAGCTTCTTTCATGTTATCTTCAATCTCCCTTATGTTATTACCAACCGTAATAACAGGAGCACCTTCGATATAAGCACTAAGATTGTTGCCGGCATGTTCCACAATAACTTCAACTGTTCTCATTTTGACCACCATTTTATAGTTAAACAAAAGAGGCTGGGGCTATTTTAGCCCCGCTTGCCTCAAAATGCTGTAATAAGTGCCTTTTTCAACGCCTTTCTTTCCATGATTCGGAACGACTACCGTTATTCCGTCTTTTTCAAACTTCATGTGGCTGCCCTTCTGGCTTTTTAGAACGAAGCCGTTGTCAAGCAACATAGTTACAACCTCCTTAACTGACTTGTAACTCATAGCGTTTTTGACTTTATTACTTTGCAAATATAGTAAATCAACGAATAATTCACAAACAATATATTCTCATTTTTACTATAATTGAAAGTATATTCTAAATTATCCATTATAAGCTCTATATTAAAAATACTCAAAACATTCGCTCAAAAAGCAGATATTTTGTACTTTTGCAGCCGGAAAACAAATTGGATTTCAAACTTCTAAAACATATTACAATTATGGCAAAGAAAGCACTTTTAATGATCCTCGACGGATGGGGCTGCGGCGACCATCAAAAAGACGATGTAATCTTTAACACTCCTACTCCTTACTGGGACAGCCTGTTGGCTAACTACCCTCACTCACAATTGCAGGCAAGCGGTGAAAACGTAGGTCTTCCTGACGGACAGATGGGTAACTCAGAAGTTGGTCACCTCAACATCGGTGCAGGACGCATCGTTTATCAGGATTTGGTAAAAATCAACCGTGCTTGTGCCGACGGAAGCATCATGAAGAACCCTGAAGTTGTTTCTGCCTTCACATACGCTAAGGAAAACGGTAAGAACATACACTTCATGGGTCTTACTTCAAACGGTGGCGTTCACTCTTCACTAGACCACTTGTTCCGCCTTTGCGACATCGCTAAAGAATACGGAATCGAAAATACTTTCATCCACTGCTTCATGGACGGTCGTGACACAGACCCTAAGAGCGGTAAAGGATTTATTGAAGAACTTACTGCACACTGCGCTAAATCAGCAGGTAAAATTGCTTCTATCGTAGGTCGTTTCTATGCAATGGACCGCGACAAACGTTGGGAACGTGTGAAAGAAGCTTACGACTTGCTCGTTAACGGTACAGGCAAGAAAGCTACAGACATGGTTCAGGCTATGCAGGAATCATACGATGAAGGTGTTACTGACGAATTCATCAAACCTATCTCTAACGCTAACTTCGACGGTACTATCAAAGAAGGCGACGTAGTTATCTTCTTCAACTACCGTAACGACCGTGCAAAAGAGCTTACTATCGTTCTTACTCAGCAGGATATGCCTGAAGCTGGTATGAAGACTATCCCAGGACTTCAGTACTACTGTATGACTCCATACGATGCTTCATTCAAGGGTGTACACATCCTCTTCCCTAAGGAAAACGTACAGAACACTCTTGGCGAATACCTCGCTGCAAACGGAAAGACTCAGCTTCACATTGCTGAAACAGAAAAGTATGCACACGTTACATTCTTCTTCAACGGCGGACGTGAAACTCCATACGACAACGAAGACCGTATCCTGGTTCCTTCTCCAAAGGTTGCTACTTACGACCTGAAGCCTGAAATGAGCGCTTACGAAGTAAAGGACAAACTGGTAGAAGCTATCAACACTCAGAAATACGACTTCATCGTTGTTAACTATGCTAACGGTGACATGGTAGGCCACACTGGTATCTACGAAGCTATCGAAAAGGCTGTTGTCGCTATCGACAACTGCGTGAAAGATACAGTAGAAGCTGCTAAGGCTAACGACTACGAAGTAATCATCATCGCTGACCACGGAAATGCTGACCACGCATTGAACGAAGACGGAACTCCTAACACTGCTCACTCACTTAACCCTGTTCCATTTGTTTACGTAACAGCAAACAAGGACGCTAAGGTTGAAAATGGTGTATTGGCAGACGTTGCTCCTTCTATCCTTCACATCATGGGTATGGCTCAGCCAGCTGATATGACAGGAAAAGACCTGATTAAATAATTATTATCAGAATATTAAATATAAAGGGGTGGATGCACAAACATCCACCTTTTTTTTAATCATAAATCAATAATAACGTGGTTCAGATAGACGATGTAGTAGTAAGCCTCGACGTATTCCGCGAGAAGTTCCTTTGTAATCTTGACGCTTGCAAGGGTGAATGCTGTATAGAAGGCGATGCCGGCGCACCGGTAGAGCTCGACGAGGTAGAAAAACTGGAGGAAGTACTTCCGGTGATATGGGACGAACTTTCGCCGGAAGCACGTGCTGTTATAGACAAGCAGGGAGTAGTTTATACAGACCAGGACGGTGACCTGGTGACTTCCATCGTAAACGGCAAAGATTGTGTTTTCACATGTTACGACGAGAAAGGCTACTGTTATTGCGCAATAGAAAAAGCCTATCGCGAAGGCAAATGTAATTTCTACAAACCGATATCTTGTCATCTGTATCCTATCAGAATAGGCGATTACGGCCCTTTCAAGGCTGTAAACTATCACAGATGGGACGTATGTAAAGCTGCGGTTCTGCTTGGAAAGAAAGAAAATCTGCCGGTCTATAAATTTCTGAAAGAACCTTTGATAAGGAAGTTCGGTCAGGCATGGTATGATGAATTGGAGAATGTGGCAGAGGAACTGAAGAAACAGAAGCTGATATAATTTTTTCTTTACCCCAAAAAACAAAATAAAACTCCAATAATATCCATATAGTAATATTTTTTCATACCTTTGTATCAATTCCGTTGAACTGATTTCCAGCATCGGAAGGACATAATTAAACGAAAGGTGTTATTGAAATTATCTTCTTAGATTAAACTTCGCAACTTTAATTTTTAGCATGAAGATAATTACAATAGCACCCACGCTGTGATATATATTCATCTTTAAGGGTGAACTATATACCAACTGGTGTGGGGCTATTGTTTTATCCATGCTAAAGGTAATGCGAAGACCTAATCTAAGGATAGAGCGATATGTTTCCCACACCTTATTTTTTACAACCTTCATAAGGGGAACATGAAGGGCAATTCACTCACTATGGATTTTATTATCGGATTGGCAATTTTTATCGGAGGTGGTCTTTTCGGAATGACAGTTATGGCATTAGCGTCAGCCAACAAAGATGAAGATGAAGAATGCGAATAAGCCTAAACAAATTGAAATAATAAAGGCTACCATTCAATAGAAAGGCAGCCTTAGTATATAATTCATTTAGAATAGGCATCAGAAATTCAGACTCACTCCCGCCATTACATTAAAGCCTTGAACAGGATATCCGCTTTCTGTCACATAATTCTTGTTCAAGATATTGTTCAGCTTCAGGAATACATTCACCCTGTCGTTGAACAGATATTCTGCACCTAAATTCAGTTCATTCACAGCATCAGCCTTTATACCCAATGTTTTTTTACGACCTTCGTAATTATATTGTGCCATTGCATGGAAGCCTTTGAATACCTTGGCACGGGCATTAAATCCGATACTGTAAAGCGGTTTCAACCATAACAGATGCTCCATTTCATTCTGAACATTCCAACTGTAGAAATTACCGTTAAGACCAAAGTCCAGCATATCTCTGAAAGAATAATCAACAGAAAGACCAGCATATGCCACACGCGCCTTTGCCTGTGCTATCTCATTATAAATACCTCCTCCATCTGCATAAGGCATAGAGAAAAGTTCATTTCTCGTCTCACGATATCCTCCATATATTCCTAAACCGAAACCCGCAACCGGAGATGCCTTCAGACCGAGTTTTGCATCATACGGAGTGTATGAAGAATTAAGCTGTATTGGCTGAACCCAGAACGGAGAGAAACCGTTTATTGTTCCGAAATCATTCAGACGTGTATTACCCGTAACATGAACATAAAGCACATAATTGTCGGCAAATGTATAATCAAGCTTTACATCCGGCGAAAGTTTCAGTCCGCCATCGTTCGAAATCTGGAAATCCACATTCACTCCGGCAGTAAAAGACACAGATTCTGTACTTACCGAATAATAAGGACGAAGCTTTATCAGTGAATAGTTGCTGAACGACTTGTCATAGAACACATTGTCCATACCCAATAACACACCTACATCCTGTCTGTCATCAATCCCAGCTGAAATATATCCTTGAGTATGTACTACACTCTCCGACATGCTTCCCGGAATATATATGCCATGTTTGCGGTTGAACATCTTATATCCTGTCTGTAAACCGAACTCTACCGGAAGAGCATCTTTCACAGAAGATACACCTACATATCCACCACCTGACATGAACAACTGATGTCCGAACGAAGGTACATCTGTTTTCTCTTCAGTCTGTGATGTTGACGCTGACAACTGTACATCAGGCATATAGCTGAATACCTGCGATGCAAAATTACCGCCTACGTACATGCTCACCTTATCGAAATCGTGAGTATATTTAAGCGAAGCACCTGTGCGGAAGAAACGATGCTTCCACTCTTTATCGTAATTGAGAGTCGGTATATCCGTCACCGGATCAAAATCATATACTGCATCAATATTACCTGAATAGCCATGGAATGCAGCCATTACATCCAGGACATCCCTGTCGGTGATATTCCACAAATACGAGCCTTTAAAATCAGTATTGTTTCTGTTTCCGTAAGCCAGACGCACGTAACCTCTTCTGGCTTTATCCTCTGTAACCTCCCTGTTCATAACATCCATGTGATAAACAGGAAACTTGTTCAACTGATGTACTGACGATGCATAGTTGATCTGTGTTTTCGCCACAGCCGGTTCTTCTATCTTTGGCAATACATTCACCTTGAATGCATCCATCACCTCAGGATTATACTGGTTCTCTACCACCACCGTACGGTTTACGGTAGAGTCATTCTTCTGTTGCTGTTGTGCCGCCACATTAGTCAGTGTGACAAGTCCGGCACATATCAAAATCTGTTTTCTATATTTCTTCATTGTCGTTACTGGTTAAGTTTAGCCAATCTGGTTTCTATCATTTCCGCTATGTCATCGTCTGCCTGATAGTTCTGCTGCAGAGACAACAGATACTGTTTTGCATCCAGTTTGCGTCCGAGTTTCACATACACATCACTCAACAGCACAAAACTTCTTGCAAGCCAGTAGGCGTGCGGTGTACTTACCTCGATATATTGCAGTATTTCCTTCTCGGCTGCCTCAGTCTTTCCTTCATCGAAGTAAATTTGTGCCACCAGATATTTGGCTTCGGCACCATATACATTTCTAGTATCTCTTGCAAGGGCTTTCAGGTCAGCAAGAGCTTCATTGCTCTGTCCGTTCTTGATGAATGCCTTTGCTCTATAGTATCTTGCCTCGTTTTCCAGTTCAGGTGCAAGCTTGCTGTGAGCCATCATAGCCGATGCGGCACTGATAGTTTCGTTTGTATCTCCAGCCATATATGCGCTGCGCAAAGCACCGGTCTGTGCCTGAAGACGTTCTTCCTGGTTTCCGGCACGGTCAGCCAAGCGTTTATAAAGTTCCAATGAACGGCTATACTCTTTACCATTGTAAGCCATCTGCGCGCACAGAGTCATAGCCTCTGTAGAGAATTTGCTGTCAGGATATTCCAGAACCTTGTTCAAATGTGATGTAGCTCCAGAGTAATCCTTTTCATTATATGCTATGATACCTAGATAATACGATGCGTTCACACTGAAGGCTCCCTGCGGGAACGACTGCAGATAAGACGTAAAGCTACTCTTGGCCTCAGCAATGTTTCCACGCATATACGCACGTTCGGCAGCTGTATATGTCAGTGAGTCACGTTCGTTTACGTCAAAGTTTGCACCACCCGGCAGAGATGAAGCATACGACATATATTCGTCCACCTTATTTATATCTATATATACAGATTTCAGGTCACGCTGTGCCATTCTAGCCTCTTCACTTCCAGGATAATCTGCAATAACCTTCTTATATGCGGCAATAGCTTCATTGAATTTGTCATTCTGATAATAAAGCAGAGCTATCTCGCTTGCCGCCTTGCGTGCCAGCTGGCTTTCAGGCCATTTTTCAACAAGGATCTTATATCGTCCTATAGCATTGTCTGCCTGTTCCATCTGTACAAAAGCACGTCCCTGTTCGTACAGCGCATCATCAATGTATTGTGATGAAGGATATTTTGACAGAAGGATATTTAGTGTTTCTATCTTTCCGGTATAGTCGCGCTGCAAACCTTTCACGAAAGCCTCCTGGAACAGAGAGTAATCACCGTATGAAGGCTCGATAGATACAGCCTTGGCATACTGTGCACGTGCCTCATCGAAACGGCGTGCATAGAAATAGCAGTCGCCGGCACGGTTGCACGCATCACCTCTCACCGAAGCATCTATGGCTGCATTCGTTTCAGCACATCTCACGAACCATGTCAGAGCCTTATCGTAATTCTTTTGTTTGAATGACGTATATCCCATATTATAAAGAGCAAGGCCATATTCCATACTCCTTCTGTTAGTGGCAAACTCCATATACTGGCGATAGTCGGCAGCAGCTTGTGCAAATCTGTCAAGTCGGTATTTTGCTTCGCCACGCCAGAAATACGCATCAGCCTTGGTCTGTGCATTATATCTGCCCAGTTGCAAAGACTGTGTGAAATAGTCAATGGCATTCTCGAACGAAGCCTGGGCAAAAGCCTGTGTACCTACGCGGAACAGAAGTTTCTGTTTTGCTTCCAGAATTCTGCTTCCAGGCTGGCTGATTTTGGCTATGGATTTCAAAGCTGCCATATAGCTGCGGGTGTTCATATATACCTCGATAAGATAATCATTCACCTTATCGGTATATTGCGAATGTGGAAATTCATTAAGGAAACGTTCGAACACCGTAACAGACTCTGCAAACGGAGAATACGACGTTTCATGAATACACAGGGCATAGTTATATAGAGCCTGCTCCTTTATCTGCATATTACGGTTGGATGCAGCCGCCTGTTCGAAAGCCATTCGCGCCTGGTTACGTTCTTTCAGGTTCAGATACGCAAGTCCCATGTGCAGATAAGCATTCTGCGACATGTCATCATCCGCGCCTGTCACTCTTCCCAGATTTTCTGCAGCTTCAGAATAAACTTGAGTATTGAAATAACTCATACCCAGCTTATACAGAGCATTACGCTGCGGATTAGAAGCCTCGTTACAATAAGGAGAAAGATAATTCACTGCAGCTGTATAATCCCTCTGCGAGTAAGCAGCCTCACCCGCTATTCTCTTCATTTCAAGCGATTTTTCATTTCCGGGATAGTCATTAAGATATTTCAGAGCCATATTCCTTGCTGCGGCATAATCACCTGTGATAAGGCTGATGTCTGCCATATAATATGGAGCAAGTTCCGCATAGTTCTTATTATCCTTTACAGAAGAAAAGCCTTTCATTGCAGAATCGTATCTTCCTGCCGAATAGTCTATATAAGCCAGGCTGTATGTGGCGTCGTCCGAATATTTTGCACTGGCCTCTTTCAATACCGTGAGCCATGCAGTAGCTTCCTCTGTATTTCCTATCTCAAGATAAGACTGCGCCAGACGATAGACATTATCGTCTCTTTCTTCATTTCCCAAGGCATCGAAATCACAACCTCTGTAACATGCAATGGCTTTCAGGTATTCCTTATCGAAGAAATACGAAGATGCGATAAGAGCCTGTACCCTATTCTTGTATCTTGACTCAGGATGATTTTCCAGATATGTCTCAAGTTTCTTGATGCGGTCCGGCAGGCGCAACTCGTATGCAGTACATGCCAGCATATACTCGGCCTCATCCACAAACTCCGCACAGTTACCCGAATCCATATAACGCATCAATGTCTGTCGGGCAGCAGCATAATCATGACGCATAAACAGTTGTTTTCCATCGTTGAACAGCCTGCTCTGACCTGTCAACGGTTCAGTCTGCTGCGCACCTGCCACAATCGGCATAGTCATCAACAGACCGGCTATAAATGCGTTTCCTTTATTCTTCATAAATATATAAGTTATCTATTGTATTCATTTATAAAACGTTCCACTCCCTTGCGTACAGAATCCAGTCCGAAGTCCTGAGGATTTATCTTGTCCAAAGGCATCCAGAAAGTCTCTGCCACGTCGTCCATAGCTTCCAGAACAGAGTCATTCTCTACCCTGCATAGGAAAAACATATCCATGGTGTGTACAAGAAAACCTGAATAAAGATATGTATTCGGATATGAGAACAGATACTCTGCCTTCACCACATCAAGCCCTGTCTCTTCCTTCACTTCACGCGCAACTCCTTCTTCCGCCGTCTCAAACATATCAATAAATCCTCCGGACAGGTCAAGAGTCCCTTTGGCAGGATCTTTCGCACGTCGGCACACCAAAAGTTCATTTTTGGAATTAAGGATGAAAGCTACAGTTGCCGCACTGGAGTTGAAATAATACACAAAGCCACAGTCGGCACATTTCTTCGATTTGAAATTGTGTTCCTCAAAATGCGGAGAACCGCATACAGGACAATATTTGAACAGATGTAAAGGGTGCATAATAACACAAGTTTAGTTACAGTGGCAAAGTTAACAGAAATAATGATAATATGTTACATTTCTGACATAAAGAACAATTTAGAATAAAGTTGTGTTTATATCATTTAGTCAGTTTATGAAAGTTTTGCAAAACAAAACTATAAAAAATATTGTTATATAACAGATATAATGCTCTTTTTATTTAAAAAATGATGATTTTCTGAATAAAATATCGAAATAATAAAAAAGTTTTTCTACATTTGCTTACAAAATGACATAACAAAACATACAATTATGGAAAAAATTGATAAATTAGACAAACAAATTCTGGAAATTATCTCTCAGAACGCGCGTATTCCTTTCAAAGACGTAGCAGCTGAATGTGGAGTATCACGTGCAGCAATTCATCAGCGCGTACAACGCCTGATCGATCTGGGCGTAATTATCGGTTCAGGATACAATGTCAACCCTAAGAGCTTAGGCTACATGACATGTACATACGTTGGTATCAAGCTGGAAAAAGGCTCAATGTATAAAAGCGTTGTGGCAGAACTGAACAAGATTCCTGAAATCGTGGAATGTCACTTCACTACAGGTCCTTACACAATGCTTACAAAGCTATATTCTAAAGACAACGAGCATCTGATGGATTTATTGAACTCACGTATTCAGGAAATTCCTGGTGTTACTGCCACTGAAACACTGATTTCATTGGAACAGAGCATAAAGAAAGAAATCCCTATTCATCTGGATAAATAATGGAAACAATAGCCGGATTAAACGCAGGAGGTATAATCATAGGTCTGTGCACATTCCTGATAATCGGTTTCTTCCATCCCGTAGTGGTCAAAGCCGAATATTATTGGGGAACAAGGTGCTGGTGGATTTTTCTTCTGCTTGGCATTGCTGGTTTAACAGGTTCTGTATTAACAGATAATATTCTGATATCCACACTCTTGGGAGTATTTTCATTCTCTTCGTTCTGGACTATAAAGGAACTTTTCGAACAGAGAGAAAGAGTCTTAAAAGGATGGTTCCCTATGAATCCTAAAAGGGAAAAAGAATACAGGACAAATTCAGATAAATAAAAGTAAAGCAAAATAGAAGATAAAGAGTTCATGGACTTCCATAAGGAATTGCGTGAACTCTTTTTTTTATCACATAACCACAAAAGCTCATAATCATGCAAAATATCAAAAACAATCTGACAGAGCTTATCGGCAACACTCCGATGCTCAGACTGAACAACATGGAGAGAACTTACAGTTCCGAGGCTTCAGTAATTGCAAAACTTGAAATGTTCAATCCGGGCGGAAGCGCAAAGGACAGGATTGCACTCAACATGATAAACGATGCCGAAGCAAAAGGGATACTCAAACCCGGAGCCACTATCATAGAACCTACCAGCGGAAACACCGGTGTAGGACTGGCATGGATTGCCGGACTGAAAGGTTACAAACTTATACTCACAATGCCGGAAACAATGAGTCGCGAAAGACAACTCCTTCTTAAAGCATACGGAGCAGAACTTGTGCTTACCACCGGCAGCAAAGGCATGGGAGGTGCTATAGAAAAAGCAAAGGAACTGAATTCTGAAATTGAAGGTTCGGTCATTCTGCAACAGTTCTGCAATCCGGCAAACCCGGAAGCCCATTACAACACTACCGCTGAAGAGATATGGAGAGACACTGATGGCAAGATAGACGTCTTCGTAGCTGGAGTCGGCACAGGAGGAACCATAAGCGGAACAGGCCGAAAGCTGAAAGAGAAGAATCCGGAGATAGAACTTATAGCCGTAGAACCGGACTCATCGGCAGTAATTTCAGGCGACAAACCGGGCCCGCACAAAATTCAGGGTATAGGTGCAGGCTTCATTCCAGATACACTTGACACAAAGATTATTGACAGAGTGTTCCGCGTAAAGAACGATGATGCAATGGCAACAGCACGCGAGCTTGCAAATAAAGAAGGAATACTTTGCGGAATATCATCCGGAGCGGCTGCATACGCAGCAATGAAACTATCTCAGGAAAGCAGATACAAAGGAAAGAACATTGTAGTATTGCTACCTGATACAGGTGAGAGATATCTCTCTACAGAACTTTTCGACAGATAACAAAAAAGCCTCGCAAATGCGAGGCTTTTCTTATATACTATCAACTCTCTTTCTTATAAAAAATCTTTCCCACACGGTTTATATGCTCACCTATAGGAGTATCCACATTCTTATTATAATCAACCACATCAACCTTATAGAGCAATCCCAAATCCTCTATCTGAATATTTATATCCATCAGCTGATTAAATGTGAGATCATGTCCTATAGCCGCCAAATCAATATCAGACCCTTCCGAATAAGAGCCTTTGGCTCTGGAACCAAAAATAAGCACCTCTTCAATATTCGGAAAACGCTGAAATACACTGCATATATCCGCTACAACCGTATCACTCAAGCCGTACATAATCCATTTATCAATTAAGTTTATCAGTTAAACCAACCCCAAGCGGAGTTTCTCCTGTTCAAGTTTATCATCCAACTGTTTCAGCAGATGAGAATATTCATCATATATCTTGCGTACAATCTCAATGGCATCACCCTCATTATAAGTATGCGAAGTGGTTATTCGTGCTTTAGCCATTCTGCGCCAACCATCATGGTTGGAAATCATACCATCCTCGAATGCCATCTGAAGCGTACCGTTCGGACCTTGTACAAACTCGTAGCCCTTATACTTCATCAAATCCTGAAGAGTCTTCCAGGCAAGTTCGAAAGTATACTCAAAACGCTGTATCAATCCTTCCATTTCCAGTTCAGACAAATCATCAGCCCTCTTTTCAGATTCTGTTATATCCAGAATACGCTTATTTGCACGATGATAGCTATCATATCTTTGTAACCAACGTATATCCTGTTCCATATTTATATCAATAGTCATATATTTATAAAATGAAATACGAGCAACACAAAGATAACGATTTATTATAAATGTCAAAATACTATACTAAAGAAATATAAATGAATGGAATTAGCTTTTTAGGACTAAACTTAATTAAAGAAAGAATATCTTCTAAAGTGGGCGTTGACGGATTCGAACCGCCGACCCTCTGCTTGTAAGGCAGATGCTCTGAACCAGCTGAGCTAAACGCCCGAAAGGAGAATATTTGATCAAATTATTTCTTTGAAGTGGGCGTTGACGGATTCGAACCGCCGACCCTCTGCTTGTAAGGCAGATGCTCTGAACCAGCTGAGCTAAACGCCCGAAAGGGGGAAATTTGATCAATTATTATTTAGGAGTGGGCGTTGACGGATTCGAACCGCCGACCCTCTGCTTGTAAGGCAGATGCTCTGAACCAGCTGAGCTAAACGCCCCTAAAACAAATTGAAAAAGAGATTTAATCGGAGTGGGCGTTGACGGATTCGAACCGCCGACCCTCTGCTTGTAAGGCAGATGCTCTGAACCAGCTGAGCTAAACGCCCGAAAAGGTCTCTTTGTCAATTGCGATGCAAAGGTATTACTTTTTTTTTAACCGACAATACATTTCCCGTTTTTTTTCTCAAAAAAACCTGTTTTTATTCTTTTTCGTACGTAATCATCATGCAAAAAGGCCTTACATGTTTATCTCCACACGGCCGTGTGGAGTACTCGACACGAACGTGAGGAGAACTCCGCACGAGCGTGTGGAGATCTTGACACGAGCGTGTGGAGACAGACCAGTTTTGTATTTCTGAAAACTGAAACACCTCATTCATTTCAGTAAGTCAAAAAGACATTTCAGAAAGTTAAAATCTTATCATACAGTCAGCGCATCCCCCGAGTTTGAAGGTTCAATACAAATAAGCCGCGAGAAAGTTCCTGCAATAAAAATGTGGTTGGCAGAGGAAATATAATATTAAACTATATCTTTGCAACCGTAAAAAACAATAAACTAAAAGTTATGATTTGGAATATCTTTATATTGGTTGCAGGTCTGGCATTGATATTGGTTGGAGCCAACGCACTGACAGACGGAGCCGCATCTGTGGCTAAACGGTTTAAAATATCCGACCTCGTAATCGGTCTTACTATCGTGGCATTCGGTACATCAGCACCTGAGCTGGTAATAAGCCTCCTGTCTTCAATACAGGGTAGCGCGGAAATGGCGATAGGTAATGTGGTGGGTAGCAATATCTTCAACATACTTATGATTATAGGCTGTACGGCTATGGTACTACCTATACAGGTGGGACAAGGAACAATGAGCAAGGAGATACCTCTGGTTATTCTTTCCTCACTAGTACTAGCTTTTATGGCTAATGATATCTGGCTAGACGGTGGAAGCAGCAATGTGATAGGTCGTGCCGACGGACTTGTACTGTTGGCTTTCTTCCTTATATTCATGCGCTACACATTCTCAATAGCTCGCAATCAGGAGGGAGAGTCTGAGGAACAGAAAATAGCTGAAATGCCTGTATGGCGTTCTTCTGTCTATATCCTTGGCGGATTGGCAGGACTGATTTTCGGAGGACAATGGTTTGTAGAAGGCGCCAGCGGTATAGCATCATCACTTGGAGTAAGCGACTCAATTATAGGTCTGACACTCGTAGCCGGAGGTACATCACTGCCCGAACTTGCCACTTCGGTGACTGCCGCTCTGAAAAAGAATCCTGGAATAGCTATAGGAAACGTGATAGGAAGCAACCTGTTCAATCTGTTCTTCGTATTGGGATGCAGTGCTTCGGTATCGCCACTGCCTATGGGAAATATCAACAATGTTGATATTCTGGTACTTGTATTGTCGTCCGTACTGTTCTGGCTGGTTGGCTGGTTCTTCAAGAAACGTACTATTACAAGAATCGAGGGTGCCTTACTTGTGGTTTGCTATATAGCTTACACAACATATCTTATCATGCAGCAACAGGCATAACAGACATATATATCAAGAAAAACGTCCGGAGCGATAAACACAATTATCATCCGGACATTTTTCGGTTATATACTAATTCAAGAATTATTCAGCAAAGCGTTTTGCCTGCTCGGCAATAAGTTCAGCATCATCAAAATAATTGATTTTCATAGCCCTGCGAACTTCATCCATTGTCTGTGCGGCAGTTTCACGTGCCACCTCGCAACCTTTCTTCAACATTTCGTAAACAGCCGGGATATCTTTTTCGAACTCGCTGCGACGCGCACGAATAGGTTCGAGTTCTTCCTGCATGATGGCAGCAAGGAACTTCTTAACCTTCATGTCACCAAGACCGCCACGTGTGTAGTGAGCTTTCAATTCGTCAAGGTTCGGATAATCAGGCAAGTAACGTCCGAAGTGTTCAGGACGGCAGAATGCATCAAGATATGTAAACACACAGTTGCCTTCCAATTTTCCAGGGTCGCTAACCTTGATGTGTGTAGGATCGGTGTACATGCTCTTTACCTTCTTTTCCACTTCATCAGCAGAGTCAGACAGATAGATACAGTTTCCAAGCGACTTACTCATCTTAGCCTTTCCGTCTGTTCCCGGAAGACGAAGACATGCGGCATTGTCTGGAAGCAGGATTTCAGGTTCTACCAGTGTTTCACCGTAAATATGGTTGAAACGGCGGACGATTTCGCGTGTCTGTTCTATCATAGGTTCCTGGTCTTCACCCACAGGCACTGTAGTAGCCTTGAACGCAGCTATATCGGCAGCCTGGCTGATAGGGTATGTAAAGAAGCCTACAGGGATACTTGTTTCGAAGTTACGCATCTGGATTTCAGTCTTAACTGTAGGGTTACGCTGAAGACGTGAAACAGTAACGAGGTCCATGAAATAGAAACTCAACTCGCAAAGTTCCGGAATCTGCGACTGAATGAAAATAGTAGATTTGTTCGGATCAAGACCTACCGCAAGATAGTCAAGAGCCACTTCAATAACATTCTGACGAACCTTTTCAGGGTTATCAATATTGTCTGTCAAAGCCTGTCCATCAGCTTCGAAAACGAATATCTTATCAAATTTTCCGGAGTTCTGGAGTTCTACACGACGACGCAAAGAACCCACATAATGACCTATATGAAGCTTACCGGTTGGGCGGTCGCCGGTCAGTATAATTTTTTCTTTTGCCATATATTAATTTATTAATAATTTCGATTTGCCGCAAAAATACAAAATAAAGAAGTATTTTGCACTAAACATTTAAACTTTAATTACTTGGATGTATTATTCTTACCGAATAACGAAAAACTCTCACCGAAAGTTTTTGAATAGAAAATCAACAAGGCTATAGTGCCACAGCTTATTGCCGCATCAGCCAAATTGAATACCGGGGAGAAGAAGATAAAGTGATTACCACCTACAACAGGCATCCATGACGGCCAGTCAAATTCGAATAACGGAAAATAAAACATATCCACCACCCTACCGTAAAGCCAATCCGCATAACCTTCACCGGCAGGAACAAAAGTAGCGACACTGGAATATGTACTTTCGCTGAAAATAGCTCCGTAGAATATACTGTCGATGACATTTCCTATTGCTCCGGCAAAAATCAGTGAGATGCAGGTTATATAACCGTTCTTATATTTCGCCTTCACAAGTTTCATTATATACCACAATATAAATCCTGAAAATACCAGTCGCATAATTGTCTGGACAGCCTTAGGCATAACCTGCATGCCGAATGCCATACCGTTATTTTCGATGAATGTAAGATAGAACCAGTCTGTTATACGAACACTTTCTCCATAATGGAAATTGGTCTTTATTATTATCTTAATGAGTTGGTCAAGAATTATAGTAACAAGTATCACGGCTATTGCCAATATGGATTTTGATTTATTGTTCATATAAATGTCTGATTAATTTAATTTCTGTTTCATTGAAGTGTGAATTACAGTAAACCTGTATGTAACTGTTTGCAAAGATAGTTATTCGAATGAAGAAACCTATTATATTTATCATAATTCATGATACGATATTTACCTCATAAATTTCTACTGAATAATGATGACTAAGATTTTAGCCACATTAAAGAAATTCCATCAATCTGTTAACAGAGTTATGTCACTATCGTGTAAACAATAAAGGTTTATTACTTTTTTATTTTTATTTTCTTGTTTATTCGATAATAACACATACCTTTGTTTATACAGAAACAAAATAGACAAAAAGATGAAAGTAGGATTATTTATTCCCTGTTATATCAATGCTGTTTATCCCGAAGTTGGAGTCGCTTCATATAAGCTTCTTAAAAGCTTGGGGGTAGATGTTGACTATCCGTTAGACCAGACCTGCTGCGGACAGCCTATGGCGAATGCAGGGTTCGAAAACGAATCGAAGGAATTAGCCAAGCGATTCGATAGATTATTTGAAAGCTATGATTATATAGTCGGCCCTTCTGCCAGTTGTGTAGTATTCGTGCGCGATCATTATGGCAATCTGCTGGAAGGAGAAAAACATCGTTGTGCCAGCGAAGGCAAGATATACGATATCTGCGAGTTTATTCACGATGTAGTAAAACCGTCTTCCCTTCAGGCTTCATTCCCTCATAAAGTAAGTATTCAGAACAGTTGTCATGGAGTGCGTCTGATGAAACTTTCTTCTCCAAGCGAATTGAACATACCTTATTATAATAAATTGCGCGATTTGCTGTCGTTGGTGAAGGATATCACGATTGTAGAGCCAGAACGTCCCGACGAGTGTTGTGGCTTTGGCGGTATGTTTGCCGTTGAGGAACACGATGTATCAGGGCAAATGGGGCGTGACAAAGTAAAACGTCATATGGCTACGGGAGCCGAATATATCGTAGGAGCTGACGGCTCTTGCCTGATGCATCAGAACGGTATTATCTCGCGTGAAAAACTTCCTATAAAGACCATTCATATTGTTCAAGTATTAGCTGCAGGATTATGAGTACAAAACATTCAAAAGCTGCCGGAAAGTTTCTGGAGAATAAAGGACTGGCAGCATGGCACGATGAAACATTGTGGATGGTTCGTGCCAAACGTGATAAAGTAAGCAAAGAGGTTCCTGAATGGGAACATCTGCGTGATATGGCGTCCGCTATAAAGATGTACAGCAACAGTCATCTGGAGCAGTTGCTGTTGGAGTTTGAAAAAAATGCCTTAGCCAACGGAGCTCATGTTTATTGGGCAAAAGATGCCGATGAGTATTGTTCCATTGTCTATAATATATTGAACGGACATCAGGTGAAGCATTTTATCAAAAGCAAATCAATGCTGGCTGAGGAATGTGGACTGAATGAATTTCTTGAAAATAAAGGTATAGAGGTCGTAGAAAGCGATTTGGGAGAACGTATTCTCCAGCTAATGCATAAACGTCCGAGTCATATCGTACTTCCTGCTATCCATGTTAAGAAAGAAGAAATCGGAGAGTTGTTCGTCCGTGAGATGGGAACAGAACCCGGCAATAATGATCAGACTTATCTTACCCATGCTGCACGTAAAAACCTGCGCCGTAAGTTTATCGAAGCCGAAGCAGCTATGACGGGCGCAAATTTTGCAGTTGCTTCAACCGGAGAATGTGTCGTTTGTACAAACGAAGGTAATGCCGATATGGGAACATCACAGCCAAAACTTCAGATAACAGCATTCGGCATGGAGAAAATTGTACCGGACCGTGATGCACTGGGAGTATTTACCCGTCTGCTTGCCCGTTCTGGTACCGGACAGCCTATCACAACCTATACATCTCACTATAGGAAACCTCGCAAGGGAGGAGAGTTGCATATCATCATTGTAGATAATGGCCGAAGCCGTATTTTGGCCGATCAGGAACATGTCAAAACCTTGAACTGTCTTCGCTGTGGAGCATGTATGAATACCTGTCCGGTATATCGCCGTTCGGGAGGTTACTCATATACTTACTTTATCCCCGGTCCTATAGGTATCAATCTGGGTATGCTGAAAGCACCTCTTCATTACTATGATAACGTATCGGCATGTTCTTTGTGCTATTCATGTCAGAATGTGTGTCCTGCAAAGGTAGATCTGGCAGATCAGATTTATCACTGGAGACAGCAACTGCATACATTGGGGGTAGCCAGCTCTTCCAAGAAACTGATGTCAGGTGGTATGAAATTCCTTATGTCACGTCCGGCATTATTCAATTTCGCTTTAAAAAATGCTCCGATTGTAAACTCATTGCCTCGAAGCATGATATACAACGGATTGAATGATTGGGGTAAAGAACGTGAAATACCAGAATTTGCCAAAGAGAGTTTCAACGAAATGTGGAAAAAGAATAAAGTGAAATAAGTATGAGTAGCAGAGAAGACATATTGCAAAGCATACGCCGCAATACCAGAGTGCGTTATGAAAAGCCAGACTTATCAGGTTTGGAGCATGAGGCTCTTACGTACGAAGATAAACTTTCGAAGTTTTGTGAGATTCTAAAACAGGTAGGCGGACAGGCTGTAATACTGAAAGATAAGGAAAATGTCAATGACGTGATAAAGACTGCATATCCTGAAGCCAAACGCATTGCTTCAACAATAAAGAAAATAAAGACAGGAAATACAATACAGCCTATTACTTGCAGCACTTTTCATCCGGACGATGTAGAGAAATCGGGAGAACTGGATGGTACTGATGTGGCAATTGTAGAAGGACATATAGGAGTCTGTGAGAATGGAGCTGTATGGTTGACACAAGATGTGGAACAACGTGCCGTATATTTTATATCCGAAGCGCTTGTAATTATACTCGACAGGAACAATCTGGTAAATAACATGCACGAGGCTTATAAGCAAATCGATACAGGCGAATATGGCTATGGCGTATTTATCTCAGGGCCTTCAAAAACAGCTGATATCGAACAAGCGCTTGTTATGGGAGCACACGGAGCCCGCAGCGTTACGGTAATTCTGATTTGAAAATTCTTTAAAACCTGAATAAAAGCTTGCCCTTACACATAGAGCAAGCTTTTTTTATTGGTATGTCCGGCACATATATTAGCCAGTCAAACCTTTAAAATCCAATTTCAGCGAAATATTGTTCATCCAACTGATGGATGAATTGTTTAAAGGCTGACAAATACTTTGTTTTCTTCGAAATAATTGTTTTCTTTGCATATATTGTAAAACACACTGAATTGAAAAACATAAACAACCTTAAATAAAAACAACATCTTATGAAACAGAAATTTAAAAAAGTACTTGTCCTTGGTTCAGGAGCACTGAAAATAGGTCAGGCTGGTGAGTTTGACTATTCAGGTTCACAAGCCCTCAAAGCCCTGCGCGAGGAAGGAATCAAGTCTGTTCTTATCAACCCAAACATCGCTACAATCCAGACATCCGAAGGTATAGCCGACAGAGTATATTTCCTGCCTGTAAATACACACTTCGTTACTGAAATTATAAAGAAAGAAAGACCGGACGGTATTCTTCTTGCATTTGGCGGACAGACTGCATTGAACTGCGGTACTGAACTTTATCAACAAGGTATTCTCAAGGAATATGGAGTAAGCGTCCTGGGTACATCAGTCGAAGCCATCATGTACACTGAGGACCGTGACCTCTTCGTAAAGAAACTGAACGAAATTCAGATGAAAACTCCTGTCAGCCAGGCGGTAGAGAACATGAAAGATGCTCTGGAAGCTGCACGCAGAATAGGTTATCCGGTAATGATCCGTTCGGCATACGCACTTGGAGGTTTGGGTAGCGGCATATGCCCTAACGAAGAAAAATTTATCGAACTGGCAGAAAGCGCATTCACATTCTCTCCTCAGATTTTGGTGGAAGAATCTTTGAAAGGATGGAAAGAAATTGAATTTGAGGTTATCCGCGATGCAAACGACCACTGCTTCACTGTTGCCAGCATGGAGAACTTCGACCCTCTGGGTATCCATACTGGTGAGTCTATCGTTGTTGCTCCTACTTGTTCACTCACAGAAGAACAGGTTACAATGCTTCAGGATCTGTCAAAGAAATGTATCCGTCACCTTGGTATCGTAGGTGAATGTAATATCCAGTACGCTTTCAATGCTGAGACAAACGACTATCGTGTAATCGAAGTTAACGCACGTCTGAGCCGTTCATCAGCTCTGGCTTCAAAAGCTACAGGTTATCCTCTTGCTTTCGTAGCAGCCAAGATCGGTTTGGGATATACTCTCGACGAAATAGGAGAAATGGGTACTCCAAACTCAGCTTACAAGGCACCTGAACTTGACTATCTTATCTGCAAGATCCCTCGCTGGGATTTGACTAAGTTCGTAGGAGTTTCAAGACGTATCGGCTCAAGCATGAAGTCTGTAGGCGAAATCATGTCTATAGGCCGTACTTTCGAGGAAATAATCCAGAAAGGTCTTCGTATGATAGGTCAGGGTATGCACGGTTTCGTAGGCAACGACCATACTAAGTTCGAGAATCTTGATGATGAACTTGCCAACCCGACAGACTTGCGTATCTTCGCCATTGCCCAGGCTTTGGAAGAAGGCTACAGCATAGAACGTATATACGACCTTACCAAGATTGACCCATGGTTTATCGGCAAACTGAAAAATATTGTTGACTACAAAGCTAAACTCCAGACATATAACTCTCTGGAAGAACTTCCTGCTGACGTTCTCCGTGAAGCAAAAGTCCTTGGTTTCTCTGACTTCCAGATAGCACGCTTCGCTCTTAAACCAACAAGCGGAAATATGGAAAAAGAAAACCTGGCTGTACGCGAATACCGTAAGAAGCTTGGTATCCTCCCGGCAGTGAAACGTATAAATACAGTAGCTTCAGAACATCCTGAACTGACTAACTATCTGTATATGACATACGCTGTGGAAGGCTACGATGTAAACTACTATAAGAATGAAAAATCTGTAGTAGTTCTCGGTTCCGGTGCATACAGAATCGGTTCTTCTGTAGAGTTTGACTGGTGTTCTGTAAATGCTATCCAGACAGCACGTAAGTTAGGCTATAAGTCCATCATGATTAACTACAACCCTGAAACAGTATCTACAGACTACGACATGTGCGACCGTCTGTATTTCGACGAGCTTTCATTCGAACGTGTTCTCGACGTAATCGACCTTGAACAGCCTCGCGGAGTTATCGTTTCAGTGGGTGGACAGATTCCTAATAACCTGGCAATGAAGCTTTACCGTCAGTCAGTGCCTATCCTCGGAACATCACCAGTATCTATCGACCGTGCAGAAAACAGAAACAAATTCTCTGCAATGCTCGACCAGCTTGGTATCGACCAGCCGGCTTGGCAGGAACTTACAAGTCTGGATGATGTGAAATCATTCGTACAGAAGGTAGGCTATCCTGTTCTTGTACGTCCTTCGTACGTACTGAGTGGTGCTGCCATGAACGTATGCTACGATGAAGAAGAACTGACACGATTCCTGCAGATGGCAAGTGAGGTATCTAAGGAATATCCTGTAGTAGTATCTCAGTTCATGCAGGAAACCAAGGAAATAGAGTTCGACGCAGTGGCACAAAACGGAGAGGTTGTGGAATATGCTATCTCTGAACATGTGGAATATGCAGGTGTACACTCAGGTGACGCTACATTGGTATTCCCAGCCCAGCAGATTTATTTCTCAACAGCACGTCTGATAAAGAAAATCAGCCGCCGCATCGCTAAAGAACTTAACATATCAGGTCCTTTCAATATCCAGTTCCTTGCACGCAAAAATGAGGTTAAGGTTATCGAATGTAACCTTCGTGCTTCAAGAAGTTTCCCATTCGTCTCAAAAGTTCTAAAGAGAAACTTAATCGAAACAGCTACACGCATCATGCTGGATGCTCCTTATACACAGCCTGACAAATCTGCATTCGACATAGACCGCATTGGTGTCAAGGCTTCTCAGTTCTCATTTGCACGTCTGCAGAATGCCGACCCTGTATTGGGTGTTGACATGTCGTCAACAGGTGAAGTAGGATGTCTTGGAGATGACTTCAACGAAGCTCTGCTCAACGCTATGATTGCTACAGGATATAAGATTCCTAAGAAAGGTATCCTTGTTTCTTCAGGAGCTACCAAATCTAAGGTTGACTTGCTCGATGCCAGCCACGCTCTAAGCCAGAAAGGTTACAGCCTATACGCTACAGCCGGTACAGCTGCATTCCTCAACTCACATGGTATCCCTACAACTCCTGTATTCTGGCCGGATGAACGTCCTGATGCAGAAAACAATGTGATAAAGATGATAGCTGAACATAAGTTCGACCTGATTGTGAATATTCCTAAGAACCACACAAAACGCGAGCTTACAAACGGTTACCGTATCCGCCGTGGTGCGATAGACCACAATATTCCGCTTATCACAAATGCGCGTCTTGCAAAGGCATTTATCGAAGCATTCTGCTCTATGGATGAAAAAGACATCCAGATAAAGAGCTGGCAGGAATATGTATAATGAATATTTTCTAAATCAATAATTTAAATCCCGGATACCGAACTGGTGTTCGGGATTTATTTGTTAAATGAGATATGCAAAATCGCGTATTTTAACAGTATATAGACAAAAAAGTAGAGCACAATATAACTTGTACCCTACTCTATTCAATATTGTAAAATTTTATCTTACTTTACTTCAACATCGCTGATGACCTTAGCCTCATATTTGAATTTTGCAAAGCCGTCTTTCAGTTTCTGTATATTTGTTTTATCTGAATCGTAAGTAATAGTAACTGTACGTGTCTTAAGATCTGTTTCCATCTTCTTTACACCTTTCTCGAAAGGTATATTCTTCTTCACTTTGTTTTCACAGTTAACGCATTCCATCTGGTCAACCTTGAATACAATCTTACGAAGTTCTTTAGCAGATACCTGAGCTGCACACATGAAAGCAGCCATAAATGTAAACAATAATACTCGTTTCATGTTAATCAATTAAGAATTAAAAATTAATAATTAAAAACCTTATTCAGTTTAGTAATTAACAATTAAAAATTAATAATGGCGTTAAACTAATTATTAACTCTTAATTATTAATTATTAATTCGTCGTTAGTTTCTTGGTAAATTATATCTCACTCCTATATATCCCTTTGCTCCGTGCATAGGTCCCCATATCATTGAAGCATCAAAGTTATCACCCCAAGGATCATCTGCACCGATAATGGCATTCTTCTGCTTGAAGTTTGTAAGGTTCTCGCCACCTATATATACAGACCAGTTTCTGAAGAAACGTGTAACCTGGAAGCTCAACTGTTCGAAGCCTTTGTATCTTTCATTCCATGATAATGTACCGTCGGCAAGAGTTTCCGGTGTCGGCATACGTCCACCACCGTTCAACTGCAACGTTCCGTCAAACTGCCATTTTCCAAGAGGAGTCTTGTAAGATGCAGTCAAGAGACCTTTATACTTTCCGGTAAGTGCTTTTTCGTAAAGTTTTCCGTTTATATCCTGCTTGACATCTGTCATACGCCATGCCGCAGTAAGGTTAAATCCTTCGAAGAACGGATATGTAGCCTCAATCTGGAATACCTGTGAATATGAACGTCCGTCAAGATTGGTAAAAGCTATTGTATGAGCATCTGATTCCATATCCACTACCAGCTGATTCTGGAAATCCGTATAGTAATATTCTGCATTCAGATTAAGTGTCTTACCGAACAAAGGAATATACGACGCTATACTCAAACCATAGTTCCATGCCTGCTCCTGATCCAAATCGTCAGCAATAACTACTTTTCTGCTGCTGGCAAGCATATAACAGTTTTCTGCCAATATATGGTTTGTGCGATACCCCTTTCCTGCAGAAGCACGGAAATTGATATATTCATTAGGAGCGTAGCGTACATTTGCACGCGGAGTAACAAAGAATCCGTACAAACTGCTGTAATCACCTCTAAGACCGGCCATAACAGTCAGTTTATCACTTGGCATATATGTATATTGTGCATAGACACCGCTTACAGTTTCTTTATCAAGTTCCGGAGTCAGACCTAGATTTACATCATTCACAAGACGGTATTCCTGATCATAACGGTCATAGTTCAAGCTAAGACCAGTTGACAAAGAATGCTGGGAAGTAAATTCTGTCTCGAACAAAAGTGATGCGTATGCATTCTGCTGATCTACGTTATAGAGTTTACGTCCATACACGGCATCCATATTATGAATGGTACCGGAAGTGATAAGCGCGATATTTGTGTTATGTTCCTTATTGAAGATATAAGCCTGTTTGATGAAAGCCTCATATCTGTCTGTATTCATATCTATACGATATGGATCGGCATATGTATGTCCGCCATGCGATACCTGTCCGCTGGCACGTTCTTCATTTATAAATTTGATACCTGCCTGGAACACATAGTGTTCGCCCATATATGCCCATCTGTTGAAAAGATTGTATTGTTCCACCTGTGGGATATCGGCAAATCCGTCACCATCGCTGTCGTGCGCCTTAGTCTCATTCTCATAATGAGCAAAAAGCATTGTACTCCACTTGTCCGACAGTTTAACTGAAGCATCAGCATTTGCCTCATAACGATTTGTAGTACTTGCAAACAGATTTGCAGAGAACCAGTCTGCCTCGGCAGCCTGAGGTTTCTTGAACTCGATATTAATCTGACCTGTAAGGGCCTCGTAACCGTTCTTTACAGAAGATGTACCTTTGCTCACCTGGATACTGCTCATCCACGGTCCCGGAACATATCCCAGTCCGTAAGGCGCAGAAGCACCTCTGAAGTTAGGAATATTTTCAGTTAGCATCTGTACATATGTACCTGACAGTCCAAGAAGTTTTATCTGCTTTGCGCCTGTTGCCGCATCAGAATAATTCACATCAACAGAAGGGTTAGTGACAAAGCTTTCTCCAAGGTTACAGCATGCGGCACGGCACAACTCATCCGAATTAATAAGTTCCGCGTTTGTCACGCTGCTACGTAGTTTCTGGAAACCCATTTTTCTTCCGGTCACGTTTACTTCAGCCAGCTGTACACCTTCATTCAATACTATATCAATATATTCCTGATAAGATGCAATGCTTATGGTATCTGTGTTATAACCGATAAAGCTCACAATAAGCTTGTCAGCATTAGCCGGACGTTCAAGAGTAAACTCACCATTCATATCAGTACTGGCTCCACGCGAAGAATTGAGCCATACAAGGTTTGCTCCGGGTATAGGTTCGCTGTTGCTATCTTTCACTGTACCCGTAAGAGTATTTGCCGCCATCATAGGCAAAGCGGTCAAAGACAATAAAATAATCAAGTATTTCATTAAAAAAAATATTTAGTTAAACACATTTTCACGGTGCAAATGTAGCTATTCCTCAATGCAACACGATTGCAAAGAAGGGGCAGCACATCAAGCATAACAAAAGCAAAATGTGTAAAACTAAATAATCAATACTGAATGAAAAGCCAATAATGTCCGTCCACTGTTATATACCGGAGGAGCATTAGGAGCCTGTGAGAATAAAAGTCCGGAAGAAACCGGAGGTATTATATAAGATACATGTTCAGGCAAATCAAATGGCATCGGAACAAACGACACCATATCATCATCCTGCGACACCTTAAAGAAGTCTATGTTATAATGAACATTGATACAAGAACATTCCTCAGAAACAGATGTACACGAAGTGTCTTCATTTGAATGATGACAACATCCTGACATATCAGTATGCTTATGCAAAATAGAAGAACATGTCTGTGTTTTGCAATAAGCCGAACAGATATGTACCATTCCTGCACCTGCTCCCAAGTTAAATACGGTGAAAGCAAGTATAAATACCAATATGTTGCACAAGTTCTTCATCGGCTGCAAAGATAATACAAACCGAGCGAAGTACAAAGTGAAAACAAAGTTTTCGACTTTTAATTCCGAGGTGCAGGCTATCTTATATAAAGATGCGAAAAACTATCAAAATATGACAATTTCGTGACAAACTATTCCGGATTGTAAACCTGCAAAGGCAATTCGCCACGTAATGCCCCCAGTGCATTCATAGCCAAAGCACCCATCTCGTCTTCACCCGGAATTACTTCTATCGGAGCAAGTCCGTCTATCCATGATGATATTTCAGATATGACATAATCACCGTGAGCCATTCCACCTGTAAGTATTATCGCATCTGTCTTTTGCCTCAAAACAATATGCATACTGCCTATAGTTTTTGCGATATTATATGCCATGGCATGCAAGACATTATATGCATGCTTGTTTCCGGCCTTTATTTCTGCAACGATACTTCTTACATCTGTAGTTCCCAAGTGAGCAAACAATCCTCCATGTCCGTTTATCATCTTACGTATCTCGTCATACGAATATTTTCCGCTGAAACATAAATCCACAAGTTGCCTCGTAGGTATCGAACCGGCTCTTTCGGGACTGAAAGGTCCGTCACCGTCAAGTGCGTTATTCACATCTATAACCCTGCCTTTTGAGTGTGCACTGATAGAGATTCCACCACCCAAATGGGCAACTATAAGATTAAGGTCTTCATACCTGCGTCCAACACTTGCAGCATATCTTCGTGATACGGCGCGACTGTTCAACGCATGAAAAACCGATATACGGGATATTTCCGGCATTCCGGTTACACGTGCCAGGTCGCTCATTTCATCCGTTACCACTGGATCAGCAATATACGCAGGACAATTACATCCTTTGGCAATCTCATCGGCAATCAATCCTGCCAGATTGGACGCATGCTCCATCTTGGCATTTATCAAATCGTATTTAATCTTTTCATCTACCAGATAAACACCACCCTGTGTAGGTTTAAGCAAACCTCCGCGTCCTATCACCGCATCGAATTCCACATTGAAACCTGCCTCTTCCAAAGACTTTATAATAAGCTCCTTTCTGAAATCGTGCTGTTCGTTGACATGCGAAAAACGCGAAAGTTCCTCAGCCGGATGATATACATTTTCACTCCACAGTTGTTTCTCATTATCATAAACGGCAACCTTGGTTGAGGTTGATCCGGGGTTTATTACAAGTATTCTCATAAAAACATAAGATTTATTTTCCTGCAAGGCATGCCAGCACAAGACTGTAGTATTTAGAATTACCGGAATCGCTTCGCGAAGGAACAACTACCGGAGCTATAGTACCGGTAAGCATTCCTGCCATGTTGGCATCTCCAAACAGGGAAAGTGTTTTATAAAAGGTATTTCCAGATTCGATGTTAGGGAATATCATAATATCGGCATTGCCGATAACAGGCGACGACATTCCTTTTATTTCTCCACTATGAGCGTCACAAGCAGTTTTCGCATCCATCGGACCATCAATATAAACCTTGCCCATCTTTCCTTCAGACGCTTCTTTTTTCAGTTCAGTATAACAAATGGTATGAGGGAATTTGGCATTCACCTTCTCCGAACAATGTATAAGAGCGACACGAGGTTCTTCCATTCCAAGCCTGTTGCATATCCTGATATCGTTCATTATCATAGCTCTGAACTGGTCTAATGTAGGTTTGGGAATTACGGCTGCATCCGAAAAGAACAATAATTTATGATAAAGCGGAATCTGTGCCACTGCCACATGACTAAGAATTCCACCAGGAGGAAGCAAACCTCTCTCTTTATGCAATACGGCCCTCAGAAGATTATCTGTATTTATCAATCCTTTCATCAGTACCTCAGCCTCGCCGGAACGTACCAGTTCTACAGCCAGAGCTGCAGCATCATCAGGTGTTGGAGCCGTATATACACGAACAAAATCAGGAGAAGCAGCATATAGACTGTTTGCTATATCGATATGTCCTTCATCAGTAACCAAAAGATATTCGGCTATTTCCTCTCTCAGACTTCTTATTATAACATATTCTGTATGTGGATCGTTAGGACAAACAACAGCAACTTTGCGCCGTGTTTTTCTCAAGCGCAACCTATTTACCATTTGGGAGAGTGTTCTTACTGGTTCCATAGAATGTTATTTTAAACAAATATCCGAAATAAATCCGATTTTTCCGTATATTTGTCAGAGTTATAATAAAGATTAACGTATGAAAACGTATAATACATTCGATATACAGGCTGATTATGACTATTTGCATAGCAAATTGCCATCCGACAAAAGACGTCCGATAATTGGCATTACCGCCAATATAAGCGATGGAAACGTATCACTGTTTCCGGGATATTTCAAATCGATATATGAAGCCGGAGGAGTTCCCCTGGTTATTCCTCCTTCTGATGACCTGACCATTCTGCCAAATCTGCTTGATTCATTAGACGGAATACTTCTCAGCGGAGGTGCAGATATCAATCCGTTATTTCTGGGAGAAGACCCTGTAAGGGAACTCCATAATATAAATCCTTACCGCGACCGTCAGGAACTGATGATAGTGAAAATGGCTGCCGACAGACAGATTCCGATTCTCGGCATTTGCAGAGGTATCCAGATAATGACTGCCGCATTAGGAGGTACTTTATATCAGGACATCTACTCACAAGCTGAAGGCAAACTGATAAAACACAGTCAGGATCTTGACAGATCATATGCATCACACACGGTAAATATAGATAAAGACAGCCTGCTTGCCGAAATAATGGGTAATACAATATTGCCAGTAAATTCGTTCCACCACCAGGCAGTCAAGGAGCCGGCTCCAGGATTCAGAGTATGTGCACGTTCAAACGACGGTATAATAGAAGCAGTGGAAAGCACTGAATACAAATCGATGCTCGGAGTCCAATGGCATCCCGAATGTTTTATCCTTAACGGGGATAGAAGCATGATGCCTATATTCGAATGGCTGATAAAAGAATCATCATCATTCAAAGAAGCAAAAAGGCTTCATCAGAGGATCCTGACACTAGATACCCATTGTGACACTCCCATGTTTTTCGGACAGGGAATAAACTTCGCAACAAGAGACAGCAAGATAAAAGTCGATCTTCATAAAATGACAGAAGGAAGACAGGATGCCACAATAATGGTTGCATATATTCCGCAGAAAGAACGTACAGACGAAGCATTGCTTGCTGCCACAGCAAAGGCAGACAGACTGCTCAATGAAATGGAAAAGATGATAGACGAAAACTGTACTGCTGTTGATATCGCATACGCACCTTCGGATCTTTACCGTCTTAAAACGGAAGGGAAAAAAGCTATAATGTTAGGTATTGAAAACGGATATGCCATTGGTAAAGACATCACCAATGTAGAACGTTTCAGAAAAAGAGGTGTGGTATATATGACATTGTGTCACAACGGTAACAACGACATCTGCGGTTCGGCAAGATATAATGACGAAAATCTTGGTGTAAGTCAGTTCGGTGAAGCTGTCATACGTGAGATGAACCACACGGGTATGATGATAGACCTGTCGCACAGTGGAGAAAGAAGTTTCTACGAAACACTGGAGATAAGCCAGATGCCTGTAGTATGTTCGCACTCCTCATGCCGTTCTTTATGCGATCATCCGCGAAACCTTACAGATGACCAGATAAAAGCCATTACCCGTAAAGGAGGAGTGATACAGGTTTGTCTTTACAGCGGTTTCCTCCGCTCAGACCGTGAAGCAAATATCCTTGATGCGATAGAACATCTGAACCACATAGTAAATCTTGCAGGTGTGGAACATGTGGGAATAGGAACAGACTTCGATGGTGACGGCGGAATAATAGGATGCAACGACTCATCGGAACTTATAAACTTCACCCGTCGTCTCATGAAAGAAAGATATAGCGAGGATGATATCAGACGAATATGGGGAGGCAACTTCCTGCGAGTAATGGAAGAAGTTCAAAAACACTCTTCACTATAAAATTTAAAGCCTTTTGAAAACTGTTTGCAAAGAGTTTTCAAAAGGCTTTAAAAATATTATCTATTCTGATTTATTTCCAATCCTCAGCACCCTGAAGTTTTAGTTTCTGTGTATAAGCCTCAGCTTTCTTGGCTGCTTCAGCCTCATCTTCAGTTGAAGCAAAGGCATGTCTGTATCCTTTCACCTTGTTCCAGTCACCACGGGTAAAGTCAGGGAATTCTACAGGAGCACAGTTATTATCCATAGACAATTCACCAAGTTCGGCAAGGCAGCACCATTCAGCCAGGTCATAAACATCCATATCCAATGGCAAACCGTTCTGTAGGCAATAAACCAGACGTGAATCCATAATGAAGTCCATACCACCGTGTCCGCCTACTTCCTTGGCCATATCACCGTATTTCTTCAATATAGGATGTCTGTATTTCTCTACCAGTGCATTCATTTCCTTTTCAGGAAGGAAGCTGTGTGCATTCAGATTGTCAACTTCCGGTTTTACGCCTGAAGCCTCAAGCTGGTCACCTCCTACAGCATATCCCTCAATAGGATATTTGTTTGCAAAACCTTTTGTTCCTGTAAGTTGATAAAGTCTGTTGTATGGTTGCGGAGTCATTACGTTATGCTGTATTTCGATAACCTTTCCATTTTCTGTACGTATCAAAGTTGTAGTATGATCACCGTTTCTGAAATTCTCGCATACTGAATCTGCAGATGCTTCAACCCATGCTTTTCCATTCACAGATTTGGTATCCATTGCCACCAAAGTCTTCATTCTGTCGCCACGATGAATATCAAGAGCCTGAGCTACAGGGCCTAAACCATGAGTGGCATATACATCACCACGATGACGCATATTATAATCCAAACGCCATCCCAACTTGTCTGATTCACCATTTTTCCAGTAATGTTTCCAGAATGGACTTAAATCGTGGATATAGGCACCCTGAGCACGTATCACCTCACCGAATACTCCCTGCTGTGCCATATTAAGGGTATTCATCTCGAACCAGTCATAACAGCAGTTCTCAAGAATCATACAGTGCTTCTGATATTTCTCACTCAAGTTTACCAATGTCCAACATTCATTTAAATTCATTGCAGAAGGAACTTCTATAGCCACATGCTTGCCATTTTCAAGGGCACATTTTGCTACAGGGAAATGATGCAGCCAGTCTGTTGCTATATAAACCAGATCAATATCTTCTCTTTTACACAGTTCCTCATATCCTTTTTCACCTGAATATATCTCAGCCTTTGGCAAAGAAGCATTCTTCAAATACTCCTGACAAGCCTCAGCACGAGAAGCCTCATGATCACATAAAGCTACAATATGTGTACCCGGAATGTGAGTGAAACGTTCCACGGCTCCAGGTCCACGCATTCCAAGCCCTACAAAGCCTACTCTGACTACTTCCATTTTAGGAGCTGTAAGTCCCAATACACTCTTTTGTCCGGCCTCGCGTTCTGGAGTGTTTACGACGATAGTACCGCCATCCCACTTCCACTCGGTTCCATGCTCATTGACATTTACCTTATCCGTGTTGGTCGCAGTACACGCACATAAGGCAATACACACAATTAAATATAAAATTCTCCTCATAACACTTATAACCTCCACATTTATAAACTACCATCCTATATGTAGTGGAGTTTTACCATGATAAGACAGTTCTTTTTTCAGGCGTAAAGATATGAAGATTTTATACAATAACCTCCAATTATTAGGAAACATTATAATCACAAAATACTGGAGCGAATTAAAAAAAAACGGATAAACAGACTATCCTAATAATTAACACATTAGTAATATTATCACCAAAACTGGTATATTTAATAACATCATATTAAAAAAAAGAATGTTCAAAGTTATAACATATACAAAAAAACAGTATATTTGTGAAAAGCCAGTATTTAAAAACGACTTAGTTTATGAGGAAATAACCTGTTTTATTAACCCAAATATTTAAATATATGGATGTACAAAGTATAGGAAATTGCGCAGGAGTAATTTGGAAATTACTGAATAGCGAACACCGCAAATGGTCTTACAGCGAGATCAAGAAGTCAACCGGATTGTCTGACAGAGAAATAAATGCTGCCATAGGATGGCTGGCCAGAGAAGGCAAACTCAATATAGAGGAGACTCAACAAGGAAAAAGAAATATTCTATACATTGAACTGAACTTTTTTATTGGTTAATATGGATAAACACATTATAGGAGAAAACGCAGGAGTTATCTGGCGTCTCCTCAACAACGGCGAAAGATGGGAGTATGAGAGCCTGAAAGCTGCTTCCGGACTTTCTGACAGAGATTTGAATCTTGCCATAGGATGGCTGGCAAGGGAAAACAAGATATTCTTTGAACGAAGTAAAGATCAGGATAAAGAATACATGTACCTGTCGATTGACTTGTATTTGTAGGACACAAGTCTAACCATATAGAAAATGCACGAATTTCATCAATTGGAATGTCATTCGTGCATTTTTTATTATAAAAAAACTCCTGCCGGACATCAGTCCGACAGGAGTCTAATATCAATATTTTATGTGATTAAAAGGGGAAGATTACATCATGCCACCCATGCCGCCCATTCCTGGAGCGCCCATTGGCATTTCAGGTTTGTCTTCTTTCTTTTCAACAATTACACATTCAGTAGTCAAGAACATACCTGCTATTGAAGCTGCATTTTCAAGAGCAACACGAGTTACTTTTGCAGGATCTACTACACCGGCAGCGTGCAAGTGTTCGTAAACATCTGTACGTGCATTGTAACCGAAGTCATCTTTACCTTCACGTACTTTCTGTACCACTACAGCACCTTCCTTACCAGCGTTAGCTACAATCTGACGAAGAGGTTCCTCGATAGCACGTTTGATGATTTCGATACCGGTTGTTTCGTCAGCGTTGTCACCCTTCAAGCCTTCCAATGCATCGATTGCACGGATGTAAGTTACACCACCTCCAGGTACGATACCTTCTTCGATAGCGGCACGAGTTGCGCACAAAGCATCGTCAACACGGTCTTTCTTTTCCTTCATTTCAACTTCGCTTGCAGCACCTACATAAAGAACTGCTACGCCACCTGACAATTTGGCAAGACGTTCCTGAAGTTTTTCTTTGTCATAGTCAGAAGTAGAATTCTTCATCTCAGCTTTGATCTGGTTGATACGTTCCTGGATGAGTTCTTTCTGACCGGCACCGTTTACGATAGTAGTATTTTCCTTAGAGACAGTAACCTTATCACAAGTACCAAGCATTTCGAGAGTAGCCTGTTCAAGTTTCAAGCCTTTTTCTTCGCTGATAACTACACCACCTGTCAATACTGCGATATCTTCAAGCATAGCCTTACGACGGTCGCCGAAGCCCGGAGCCTTAACAGCACAAATCTTCAACTGTCCGCGCAGACGGTTAACTACAAGTGTAGTCAATGCTTCGCTGTCAACATCTTCTGCTATAACCAACAAAGGACGTCCGCTCTGTACTGCCGGTTCAAGGATAGGCAAGAAATCTTTCAGATTAGAAATCTTCTTGTCATAGATAAGAATGTATGGGTGTTCCATTACACATTCCATCTTTTCTGTATCAGTTACGAAGTAAGCTGACAAGTAACCACGGTCGAACTGCATACCTTCTACAACACCGATTGTAGTGTCAGTACCTTTAGCTTCCTCGATAGTGATAACACCGTCTTTTGAAACCTTGCGCATAGCATCTGCAATAAGCTTACCGATAACAGGGTCGTTGTTTGCAGAGATTGTAGCAACCTGTTCAATCTTGTCGTAGTTGTCACCTACAGTTTCAGCCTGTGACTTGATAGATTCTACAACTTTAGCAACAGCCTTGTCGATACCACGTTTCAAGTCCATTGGGTTGGCACCTGCTGTAACATTCTTCAAACCTACACCTACGATAGCCTGAGCCAATACAGTTGCAGTAGTAGTACCGTCACCTGCATCATCACCAGTCTTTGAAGCTACAGATTTTACAAGCTGTGCACCTGTGTTCTGGAATGCGTCAGCCAATTCTATTTCTTTAGCTACAGTCACACCATCTTTAGTGATGTGAGGAGCACCGAATTTCTTTTCTATAATAACGTTACGTCCTTTAGGACCAAGTGTTACTTTCACTGCGTTAGCAAGTTCGTCCACACCTTTTTTCAACTGATCGCGAGCATCAATGTTGAAGAGAATATCTTTTGCCATAATTTTCTAAACTTTAAAATGTTGATTATATTTATTATTCCACAACAGCGAGTACGTCACTCTGGCGCATCATCAAGTATTTTACACCTTCGTGTTCGATTTCAGTACCAGAATATTTTCCATACAAAACAGTATCATTAACTTTCAATACCATTTCTTCGTCTTTAGTACCGTTGCCTACTGCAATTACTTTACCCTGTAATGGTTTTTCTTTTGCTGTATCAGGAATGATGATACCGCCGATAGTTTTTTCTTCTGCAGGAGCAGGAAGAATCAGAACTCTGTCTGCTAATGGTTTAATAGTCATAATAGTATATTTTTATTGTTATTTTTCAGTTTATCTAATGTCTTTAATAAGACACAATACTCAATACGAAAAGCGTGCCAAATACTAATTCTGTCATATTGGCATATCATTTCTTAATAAAGTATATGTAACACTGACATTTAATCAGTAGTGACACATATTTATATTGCTAAATCTACTGTTGTTCTAAAAAGCGGCAGGATATTTTTCCGAACTTAATATTTTGACAATCTATACCCTTCTTCGGTCTTTATCAATACACCTTCCTCAACCATAGCAGACAGCGTACGCGACAGTGACGGACGTGCCACTCCCATGATAAAAGCAACATCCTGAATATTGGTTATAACACCATTCCTCTGCAAATAGCTCACAATCCTTGTACTAAGATTCTGCAAGGCAAATTCATTAAGTTTACGACTCAGAAAGACACTCCTGTCTGATATCTGACGTAGAAAATTTCTCAGAAGAGCGTCGTCGGTTTCCATCATCTTAAGAAAATCATCTTTCGACAGAGACCATATTATGACATCATCCTCAGCCTGCAATGTTACAGGAAATCTGTTCTCTGTTCCGTAAATAAATGCAGGTGCCAATATATCCGGAGCCGCCAGATGTTCTATCACTATTTCCTTTCCCTCGGCATTCGTCATTTTGGCAAGCAGCGTACCCTGACACAACAGAGACAATGACTTACACAAACTGTCTTGAAAGATGGCGATATCTCCTTTCTTATACGAAGAAATCTTTTTAGAAGCATTCTTCAGAAATTCCGCAATACCATCTTTGTTTACTCCTTCGAAAAGAGTGAAGTCCAATATGTCATAAAATCGTCCCATACCTATTATCTGTGTATTAATTATTTTTATCAGTCATGGTAACATCTGTTACGGAATAAAGACTTACAACAGAATACCTTTGCACAAAAATAACAACAATAGTATTAACCACAAATTCAAATCACATTTATTATGACTGAAAATTCTATTGCAGTAAACGAAATGTTCTGTTTCCAATGTCAGGAGACAGCCAAAGGAATAGCCTGTACCATCAAGGGTGTATGCGGCAAGAGCAGCTCAACATCGGCAGCCATGGACTTGCTGTTGTTCGTAGTTAGAGGCGTGTGCTCCGTAGCAGACATTTTGAGAGAAAACGGCATTAAAACAAATCATGAGGTAAACACTTTCGTAACAGACGCATTATTCTCAACCATTACAAATGCCAATTTCGACGATGAAAGCATTCTGAAAAGAGTGGACCGAGGATTGGAACTGAAAACTAAACTGAAAAATATTGCAGAGAAAGAGAATATCAAACTTCCGGCAGTAGATGAAATAATCTGGAATACAGAAAACAGAAAATTCTACGATGAGAAATCAAGAACTGTTGGTATTCTTAGGGAAAAGAATGAGGATATCCGCTCACTGAAAGAGCTGATAATATATGGTCTGAAAGGTATGGCCGCATATCACGAGCACGCCATGCGCCTGGGATATAATGATGAAAGCATACACACTTTCATGCAGTCAACAATAAGAAAAATCACAATAGGCAACCTATCGGCAGATGAACTTACAGCATTAACACTTGCCGTGGGCGAAACAGGAGTGAAGGTAATGGCTCTATTGGATAAGGCAAATACGGAGACTTACGGAAATCCTGAAATCACAAAAGTGAATATCGGTGTAGGAACAAATCCGGGAATACTGATAAGCGGACATGACCTGCATGACATAGAGGAATTGCTAAAACAGACTGAAGGTACCGGAGTAGATGTATATACACACAGCGAGATGCTGCCGGCACACTACTACCCGGCATTCAAGAAATACAAACATTTCATCGGTAACTACGGTAATGCGTGGTGGAAGCAGCGCGAAGAATTCTCTTCGTTCAACGGTCCGGTGATATTCACTACAAACTGTATCGTCCCTCCTACTTCGAATGCTGTATATAAGGACAGAATCTTCACTACCAACTCTACCGGTTATCCGGGATGGAAACATATCACTGCAAACGAGAACGGAGTAAAAGACTTCTCCGAAGTGATTGAACTTGCAAAGAAATGCGATGCGCCAACACAGATTGAGGAAGGCGAAATAATAGGTGGATTTGCACATAATCAGATATTGAGCCTGGCAGACAAAGTAGTGGATGCAATCAAGGCCGGTGCAATAAGAAAATTCATTGTTATGGCAGGATGCGACGGCAGAATGAAAAGCAGAGACTACTACACCGAGTTCGCAAAGGCATTGCCGCAAGACTGTATAATCCTCACTGCAGGATGTGCGAAGTATAAATACAACAAACTTCCATTGGGCGATATTAACGGTATCCCTCGCATTCTTGATGCAGGACAATGCAACGACAGTTACTCACTGGCCGTTATAGCCATGAAGCTGAAAGAGGTATTCAATCTAAACGATATAAACGAACTGCCTATAGCATACAACATTGCATGGTATGAACAGAAAGCGGTAATCGTTCTGCTCGCTCTGTTGTCGCTTGGAGTGAAGAACATCCACCTCGGTCCTACTCTTCCGGCATTCCTCTCGCCTAATGTGGCCAAAGTTCTTGTTGACAACTTCGGTATCGCAGGTATAGGAACTGTTGACGAAGATATGAAGACACTTGGTATTAGTGTGGAATGAAAATACAAAAATCATTGAATTTCCGGGCCCAGAACTCTGGGTTCGGAAATTGTCTTTTATTGGCATTAATTATCTTTAACTATAAAAATTAGTTAACCAACTATATTTTTTAGTTACTTTGTCATAAACAAAAATCTAAAGCAAAGCCTTATGAAAAAACTGACATCAAAAGAAGAGGAAATCATGGAACTTTTTTGGGAAAAAGGTCCATTGTTCGTGAAAGAACTCCTTTCATTTTATGACGAACCGAAACCGCACATCAACACACTGTCAACAATTGTCCGCGGCTTGGAAGACAAAGGCTACATAGGACACAAAGCATACGGGAACACATTCCAATATTATGCCACAGTGAGCCGGGATGATTTCAGCACCAGCACACTGAAAAGTGTAATAAGCAAGTATTTCAACAATTCCTATCTCAATGTAGTGTCTTCCCTCGTAAAGGAAGAAGACATTTCAATTGACGAACTGAAAGAACTTATAAAGAAAGTCGAAGAAGAGAACAGGAAATAAGCAACGCTAGAAGAAGTTTAATAATATGGGAACACTACTTATATATATACTGAAATCGGCTGTTTGTCTGGCAATATTCTACCTATTCTACAAACTGCTGATGAGCCGCGAAACTTTTCATCGTTTCAACCGTTTTTCCCTGCTTGGCCTGATGATTATATGTTCTATAATACCTTTCGCCAAGATAAGCATGGAGAGACCTGTCGAAACAGTTCAGGTAGAAATATCCATGGATGAATCACTGATGATGCCGGTCATTACTGATACTGATCCGGCAACTCCAACAGGAAATTCTTCCACTATGGAATATATCATCTTGTTTGCTACTGCCATTTACCTTTTGGGAATAGTATTCTTTGCCGCAAAAGAAATCTTCCAGTTCAGAAAAGTGCTTAATATAACCCGCAGAGGCAAAGAAGAAGATATCAACCTGTATATAAAAGACAATACAAGTAAAATAAAACTTATAGTGACAGACGAAAACATATCACCTTTCAGCTGGATGAACCGTATAGTTATATCACGTACCGACCTGAAAGAAAACGGGAAAGAGATATTATGTCACGAAATGGCACACATATCCAACCATCATTCCATCGACCTTATTCTGGCAGATATATGCATACTTCTGCAATGGTTCAACCCTGCATCATGGCTTATCAAATCGGAACTTCAGAACGTACATGAATTTGAGGCCGACGAAACCGTAATAAAAAATGGTATAGACGCAAGGAATTATCAACTATTATTAATAAAAAAAGCTGTCGGCTCAAGGCTCTACTCAATCGCCAACAGCTTTAATCACAGTAAACTTAAAAAACGTATCACTATGATGATGAAAAAGAAATCCAGCCCATGGGCACGTGCGAAGTATCTCTACGTACTTCCATTGGCAGCTGTAGCAGTTGCCGCCTTTGCCCATCCTGAAATCTCAAAATTAACAGACGAGATTTCAAGTGTCAAAGTTAATGATTTTTCGGCAATTACGGAAAATCATGAGGTAGAAAACAGTTATTCCAAACCTAATGGCCTTATATTGGCGGAAGGTAGAATAGTTGACGATGCAACAGGAAAAGCAATAAAGGGCGCCAGTATCGTGGAAAGAGGTTCTACGAATGGGACTATTTCGGATGAAAACGGGAAATTCAGTCTAAGAGTTTCAGAAAATTCTGTAATAGTAGTTTCGTTTATAGGAAAGCAGACATGTTCTTTCGTTGCTTCGGCTATCGAGGTTAAAAACATGAAAGACAAGCCAATAAGAATGAAGGACGAGGTACAGGTTACGGATGAAGTGGTTGTAGTAGGCTACGAACAGGAAGAAGTTCCTCAAAAAGAGGAAGTGCCACAAGCCTCAAAATCAGAAAATGGAGAAGTTTTCATGATAGTGGAGCAAATGCCTGAATATCCAGGAGGAATGTCCGAGTTGATGAAATACATAGCACGCAACATTAAATATCCGGCTGATGCCTTAAGAGAGAAAACACAAGGAAGAGTGATAGTCCAGTTTATAGTAGGGACAGACGGATACACCTCTGACTTCAAAGTCATGAAAAGCGTATCTCCATCGCTTGACGCTGAAGCAATAAGAGTGCTGGCGAACATGCCTAGATGGACTCCGGGAATGCAAAGAGGAGAAGCTGTTCCTGTAAAATTTACAGTACCTGTAACTTTCAAGCTCGACAATCAGGATAAAGCCGCGTCCCAAACCACCGCCGATTCTCCTACTATGCCCGGAAACGTAAGTTTCAACAAGTCATTGGAGAATGTCCTGATTGTTATAGACGAGAAAGTGGCATCACAGCAAGAATTCAGTGCCTTGAAACCTCAAAACATTGAAAGAATAGAAGTCATAAAAGAAGATAGCAAGGCACAGGAAATATTCCGTAAATACAGTGTATTCGACAAGAAAGAAGGAGTAATAATGATTAAAACGAAAGTATGGAATGATGAACCAACTGTAACTCTAAGCGCTGATAAAATGGACAGTAAAACTGCGAAAATAATAAAAGACAAACTGATTAACGACTACACAAAATAGGCGTGCGCACATTCGACTTAAAACGGGCGTCCATTCAATCCAAAACGGACGCACGTTTTACCTAAAACGCCTTGTCGTTTTTTTAAAAAATATGCTCCCCCTATCAGAGTTCTGAAAGAGGGAGCATTTATACTATTAAAATTCGTGCAAAAACAAATTATCAAGCCTTAACACGACCTACGTATGAACCATCGCGAGTATCAACTTCGATGATTTCATCCTGATTGATGAACAATGGAACACGTACTGTAGCACCTGTTTCTACTGTAGCAGGTTTAGTAGCGTTAGTTGCTGTATCACCCTTCAATCCTGGTTCTGTGTAAGTAACCTTCAACTGAACCTTAACAGGCAATTCAGCGAAAAGGATAGTTTCAGTAGAAGCGTCAGAAACAACTTCGATAACCATTTCTTCTTTCAGGAAGTCAACACCTTCGATAAGATCGTGAGCGATAGGCACCTGTTCGAAAGTTTCCTGATTCATGAAGATATAATCATTACCTTCCTTATACAAGTACTGGTAAGGACGACGTTCAACACGTACATCTTCAAGTTTTTCACCGATATTGAAACGACGTTCCAAAACGTAACCGTCAACAACATCTTTCAATTTAGTACGCATGAAAGTGTTTCCTTTACCCGGTTTTACATGAAGGAAGTCAATACAGAAATAAATCTTGCCATCCATACGGATTGCTGTTCCGATTTTAATGTCTTGAGCATTAATCATAAGTAGAAATCTTTATATTTATATGTAATAATTGATATTCAGAGTAATAATTCGGGTGCAAAATTAATCTAAATCACGAAAAAACGCAAAAAGTTTTGTGTAAAAATGACTTATATCTTTGATTATTAAAAAAAAGTCACTAATTTTGCAGCCCGAACGCATAGAATAATAACATAAATAGTATATACAAAAATGAAAAGAACATTCCAACCCTCTAACAGAAAGAGAAAAAACAAACACGGTTTCCGTGAAAGAATGGCTACTGCAAATGGTCGCCGAGTATTGGCAGCACGTCGTGCTAAAGGTCGTAAAAAATTGACTGTATCTGACGAATACAACGGAGTTAAGGCATAAGCCGTGCTTTGGAATTAAGATTTAAGAAAAGCCGCAATGTACTGATGACAGTATTTTGCGGCTTTTTCTGTTTTTATACATTATCAATAAAACGAATAACCAAAAAAATCGTATCTTTGTCGAAAATATTCAACAAGTTATGATAGGATTTAAAGACTTCTTTTCGTTCCAGAAAAATAAATTCTTCTGGATTAACATAATTGGTATGGTTGTGGTAATAATAGCTGTGACATGGGGAACTTTGGCTTGGCTTGATTCATATACCAGACATGGAGAAGCACATATAGTGCCTGATGTAAAAAACAAAAACATAGAGGAAGCCGTCAGAATTCTGAATGAAGGTACAATGGAAAGTGTAGTCATAGACTCAAATTACGTTAAAGGTGTACCGGCAGGAATGGTTCTGGAACAGACTCCCGCTGCAGGAGCCAGAGTAAAGGAAGGCAGAACTGTATATCTGACAATAACCACTACCTCTGTTCCACTGATACAGCTGCCTGACATTATTGACAACAGTTCCATAAGACAAGCAGAAGCAAAACTGAAAAGTATAGGTTTCAAGCTTACAGAACCTGAACTCGTTCCGGGAGAACAGGACTGGGTGTATGGAATAAAATACAGAGGAAGAGAACTGAAATCGGGCGATAAAGTGCCTAACGAGGCTCTTCTCACCTTGTGTGTGGGAGATACTCATTTAAGGGATTCACTTGCTATGGATTCCACTATGATTGAAATAAATCCAATGCCTCAAAATGAAGAAAAACCTGAGGTGGATGATTCCTGGTTCTAACTAATAATGAAAGAATGGCAGAAGATATTTTTCTTGATGATATTGACGATACATTAGACGACCTTGAGCCGACCGGAAATTCCGGAGAGTTGTATGAGCACTTCAAGGTTGTAGTCGATAAAGGACAGTCGCCGGTAAGAATAGACAAATACCTTTTTGAAAGGATAGTAAACGCCTCAAGAAACAGGATACAGGCTGCTGCGGATGCGGGGTTCGTTATGGCTAACGGAAAACCGGTGAAAAGCAGCTATAAGGTGAAACCTTTGGATGTACTGACGGTGATGATGGACCGTCCGAAATATGACAACGACATTATTCCTGAAGATATTCCACTTGACATTGTTTACGAGGACAGTGAACTTATGGTGATAAACAAGCCTGCAGGACTTGTGGTACATCCGGGATGCGGCAATTATCATGGCACATTGGTCAATGCTATTGCATGGCATCTGAGAGACGTTCCTACATACGACCCGAACGATCCTCAAGTGGGATTGGTGCATAGAATAGACAAGGATACATCCGGACTGTTGGTTATAGCCAAAACACCTGATGCGAAGACCAGCCTGGGAATGCAATTCTACAATAAGACCACAAAACGTGAATACAACGCACTGGTGTGGGGAATAGTGGAAGAGGACGAAGGAACAATAACGGGCAACATAGGACGTAATCCCAAAGACAGAATGCAAATGGCTGTAATGGCTGATCCGAATCAAGGGAAACATGCCGTGACGCACTATAAGGTTTTGGAAAGGCTTGGATATGTGACACTTGTGAAATGTGTGCTGGAGACTGGAAGAACACATCAGATTCGCGTACACATGAAGCATATAGGGCACGTACTTTTCAATGACGAAAGATATGGCGGCAACGAAATTCTGAAAGGGACTCATTTCAGCAAATACAAACAATTCGTAAACAACTGTTTTGATATTTGTCCAAGACAGGCGTTACATGCCAAGACTTTAGGTTTCGTACATCCTAAGACCGGAGAAGAAATGTTCTTCACATCGGAACTGCCTAAGGATATGACAGAACTGATTGAGAAATGGAGAACTTATATCAGTAATAGAGAACAGATTTGAATAATATAAATAAAGATGAAACGTACAGTAGCAATTATTGCAGGCGGTGACTCTTCGGAACATGAAGTGTCAATGAACAGTGCAAAAGGCATTTATTCTTTTATTGATAAGGAAAAATACAATCTATATATAGTAGAATTGAGCAAGAAGGCCTGGGAAGCCGTGCTTGCCGATGGAACACGTTCGAAAATAGACAAGAACGATTTCAGTTTTATGGATGGCGACAAAAAGGTGAAACCTGACTTCGCATATATCACCATACATGGCACTCCGGGTGAAAATGGTATCCTGCAGGGGTATTTCGAATTGTTGGATATCCCCTACTCTACTTGCGACGTCCTGGTTTCTGCCATGACTTTCAGCAAGTTTACATTGAACCAATATCTGAAAGGATTCGGCATCAGAGTTGCGGAGTCTATGCTGGTAAACAAACGTTTCGGCATAGAGGATAAGGATGTTATAGAGAAAATAGGTCTTCCTTGTTTTATCAAGCCTAATGCCAGCGGTTCAAGCTTCGGTGTGACAAAAGTAAAAACAGCGGATCAGATACAACCTGCCCTGAAAGCTGCCTTTGCAGAATCGGATGATGTGATGATAGAGGCATTCATGGACGGTATTGAGCTGGCAAACGGATGTTATAAGACAAAGAATAAATCTGTAGTATTCCCTATCACTGAAGTGGTTAGCGACAATGAGTTTTTCGATTATAACGCAAAATATAAAGGTGAAGTGACTGAAATAACTCCTGCACGTCTCAGTCCTGAGCTTACAGAGAGGGTAAAGAAGCTGACTTCTGCCGTGTATGATATTTTGGGATGTAAGGGTATAGTAAGAGTTGACTATATCATTACTGAGGGTGAAAAGATTAATATGCTCGAAATAAACACCACTCCGGGAATGACATCTACAAGCTTTATTCCGCAGCAGGTAAAGGCTGCAGGACTTGACATGAAAGATGTGATGACAGACATCATAGCAGAAGGACTGGAAAAGTATTCTAAATAAACATTCATAACCATAAAAACTGAAAGCCATGAGAATACCTGAAGAATTTGACGAAATCCGCCCCTATTCTCCGGAAGAACTTCCAAAGATCTTCGAAGAATTATTGTCTGACAGTGATTTTATAGAGGTGATAAAGAAGGTATTGCCAGATACTCCAATTGAGGCATTGGCCAATATATTGAGAAACTGCAAGACTAACCTTGATGTGCAGAAGAATATTTTTTATGGATTACTGCATGACATCATAAAGAAATGCAGCGACGGATTCAGTTTCGACAGCTCGCAGATTGCAGACAAGAACAAAGGATATACTTTTATATCCAATCACAGGGATATTGTACTGGACTCCGGGTTCCTTTCAGTAGGACTCATTGACAACGGATTCCCTACTACAGTAGAAATAGCAATAGGTGACAATCTTCTGATATACCCGTGGATAAAGAAGCTGGTGCGTGTAAACAAGGCGTTCATAGTACAAAGGGCACTGAGCATGCGACAAATGCTTGAGGCTTCGGCCAGAATGTCAAGATATATTCATTTTGCAGTTACACAGAAGCAGGAAAATATATGGATAGCGCAACGCGAGGGAAGAGCAAAGGACTCTAATGACCGTACTCAGGACAGTGTGCTGAAGATGCTGGCAATGGGTGGTAGCGGCGACGTAATAGACAGTCTGAAGGAGCTTAACATAGTGCCTTTGTCACTGTCATATGAATATGACCCGTGTGATTTCCTTAAAGCTCAGGAAATGCAGCTGAAAAGAGATGTAGAAGGCTTCAAGAAAAGCCAGCAGGACGACCTGGTGAATATGCAGACAGGAATTTTCGGATACAAGGGAAGAATACATTTCCAGACAGGCCCATGCATAAACGACGAACTGGAGGCTTTGCGCGGATTGCCTAAAGTGGAGATATTTACAAAAGTTTCTGAGATTATAGACAGATATATCCACCGCAATTACAGAATGTATCCTGCCAATTATATTGCATGTGATATGCTTAACGGAAACAAGGCGATGGCAGAACATTATACGGCTGAAGACAAGGCAAAATTTGAGGCTTATCTCGAAAAGAAGATTTCGCTTATAAACATTCCTGACAAGGATATTGACTTCTTACGTGAACGTATTCTGACTATGTATGCAAATCCTGCTATCAATCATCTCCATGCAATAAAGGAATGAGGAAAGGTTTTTACATAATAATTCTAGTATGCATTGTGGCTTTTTCATCTTGCAAGAAAGATGAATATGTATATCCTAGTGTACTGACAGGACTTGTTGACATAAAGACAAATTCTTCCGGAAAACTATCGTATATTCAAAGCGACAACGGAGATATGTATCAGATAATGGAGAGGAGTGGACTGGAAGGTTTCACTCCGGACTCTACTTATAGGGCGCTATCAATCTTCGAACCCGGAGAAAGCAGCAACGATGTTTTTACAGCCAAGGTTTATTCATGTCAGTTTGTTATTTCAGTTATTCCATCTCCGGCAGACAAGTTTGATAAAGGGATAAAAACTGATCCGCTGGATATAGACAGAATTTGGAGTTCGGGAAACTATATAAATATGGTACTGGACATTATGGCAAAAGACAAAACGCACGTATTGAATTTCGTTGATAACGGGATAACAAACAATGCAGATGGAAGCAAGACACTGGATATAACGGTTTATCATGATCAGAATGGTGATTATGAAGCCTACACGAAAAAAGCGTATGCTTCTATTCCGTTATGGCCTTATAGAGGAGTTTTGGCAGAAGGTGACAGAATAATAGTGCACATAAACACATTTAAGGAAGGAAATACGACAAGAGAGTTCCATTACTAAACATTCTATATTATGACATTGAAGAGTATATATTTCATGTTCTTTGTATGTGTCTTTCTGTTTGGACTGATGGCATGCAGTTCGAAACCAAAAGACAAATTCACAAATCTTTCGGCAGACGAATTCGAGAAGCTGATAGAAAACGATGATGTACAAAGACTGGATGTAAGGACTGTTGCCGAATATAGTGAAGGTCACATACCAGGCAGCATAAACATAAATATATTTGATGATAAGTTTTCAGCTGCGGCTGATGAGATTCTTGACAAATCCAGACCAGTAGCTGTATATTGCAAGAGTGGACGCAGAAGCAGGAATGCCGCAAGACTTCTGGTAAAGAAAGGATATACGGTATATAATCTTGACAAGGGTATCCTGAACTGGATAGACTTAGGTAAAGATATAGAGAAATAACATAAAAGGGCAGTTCAAACCGAAATGGTAGAGAACTGCCCTTATTTATTTTTTACAATGACTGAAGCATTCTTTTCAATACAACTGTTGCTGAGATCTCACGGTTTGCCGCCTCAGGAATAACCAACGATGTAGGTGCTTCAATAACATCATCGGTAACTATCATATTTCTGCGCACAGGCAAACAATGCATGAAATAGGCATTATTAGTGACTGCCATATGTTTGGCATCAACAGTCCATCCCATATCCTTTGAAAGCACCTTTCCATAATCAGCAGGATTGGTAACTCCTGGACATGCCCAGTTCTTTGCATATATAAAATCTGCGCCTTCGAAAGCCTTCATCTGATCATACTCAACTTTTGCACCACGTACAAATTTAGGGTCGAGTTCGTAGCCTTCCGGATGAGTAATAACGAAATCAACATCTGCCTCGTTCATGAAGTCTGCAAATGAGTTAGGCACTGCCTGAGGGAGGGCTTTAGGATGTGGAGCCCAGGTAAGCACAACTTTAGGACGGTCCTTTTTCTTATATTCTTCTATAGTGATAAGATCTGCAAATGCCTGTAGAGGATGTCCTGTAGCAGCTTCCATAGAAAATACAGGCTTGCCTGAATATTTGATGAACTGGTTAAGAATTTTCTCGGTATAATCGTCTGTGCGACTCTCAAACTGTGCAAACGAACGGACACCGATTATGTCACAATAAGAAGCCATCACCGGTATTGCCTCCAGAAGATGTTCACTCTTATCACCATCCATGACAACTCCACGTTCTGTTTCAAGCTTCCATGCTCCCTGATTAACGTCCAACACTATCACATCCATTCCTAAATTACGTGCTGCCTTCTGTGTGCTTAAACGTGTACGAAGACTATTATTGAAAAATATCAGCAAGCATGTTTTGTGCTTTCCCAATGATTCATATTTATATCTGTCACTCTTTATCTCGAAAGCTTCAGCCAAAGCTGTTTTCAAGTCACCCAAGTCGAATACGTTAGTATATGTTTTCATAAGATGTATGTATATTAATTAGTTTTCGATAGCAAAAATACAATAAAAATACAATTATACGCTATAATAACGAATATTATTACATAAATATTAATGTTTACTTCCTTATCTGACCGTTTCCCTCTATAATCCACTTGTAAGTGGTTATCTCTTTTAATCCCATCGGGCCACGGGCATGGAGTTTCTGGGTACTGATCCCTATCTCTGCACCCAAGCCAAACTGTGCACCGTCAGTAAACGAAGTCGGAGCATTCACATAAACACAGGCAGCATCGACAGCTCGTCTGAAATACTCTGCTGCATTTTTATCTTCTGTCACTATACACTCACTGTGTTTTGAACTGTATTTGAATATATGATTGATGGCTTCATCTATATTGCTCACGGTTTTTATTGCCATTTTATAATCCAGGAATTCTGTTCCGTAACTATCTTTTGTAGCTGGTTGCAATAATTCCGCCGGATAAGTGCCTTTTAAGGCATCGTATGAGGATTTATCTGCGTATATGATAACATTGCTGGAAGATAATTCCGAGCAAATCTGGGGCAAATCTGAGAGTCTGTCGAAGTGTATCAGAAGGCAGTCCAAAGCATTACATACACTGACTCTCCTTGTCTTGGCGTTATTGACTATTCGAGCGCCTTTATTGACATCACCTGCCAAATCAAAATAAGTATGACAAATTCCCGCTCCGGTTTCAATTACAGGCACGGTAGCTTCAGTACGCACATAATTGATAAGGTTACTGCTGCCACGTGGTATTATCAAATCTACATATCCATTGGCATGAAGAAGTTCGGTAGTAGTTTCTCTGTCTGTTGGCAATAAGGTTACTATATTTTCATCAACTGCAAATTTTACAAGCACTTCGCGGATTATTTCTACGATAGCCATATTGGAATTATATGCATCACTTCCACCTTTCAACACACAAGCACTTCCGCTTTTCATGCAGAGAGAAAAAACATCAAAGCTTACGTTTGGACGTGCTTCATAAATAACTCCTATTACTCCAAACGGCACACTGACCTTCTTTATTTTCAAACCGTTCGGACGTACGTCTTCATACAGGACATTACCTAAAGGTGATGGTAAGGAGGCTACATTACGTATGTCTGAAGCTATATCACATATTCTCTCTCTTGTTAGCTTCAAACGATCATACTTGGGATTAGAAACTTCCATCTTTTGAAGATCCATTACGTTTGCTGTCAAAATCCTTTCAATATTTTCAACAGCTGCATCAGCCACAGCTATAAGAATCTCATTGATTTTCTTTGTATCAAGAAGAGCTAACTTACGGGAAGCTAGCCTTACGGCTTCTAAAGTTTCATTTAGACTCATAATTTCACGTTTTTCAATCCAATATTCGCAAAATTAGGATTAAATTTTGAAATATGATAATTTATTGATAAAAAAACAATATTAAGTGAAAATCATTACCGTACTGTTTGTTTAACTATGATTTATTTGCTTTTAAGAAGAAAAAAACTTAACTTTGAAAATAACAGAGAGTGTTAACCGATTATTATTAACCATTAAAAGATTATAGCTATGGCAGAAATCAATTATGACTCATTAGTAGAAGTTTTCAAAGGCAATCTTTGGGAAGCTGAATTAGTAAAAGGCTTATTAGAATCTGAAGGTGTTCAAGCTATGATAAAAGACGAAACATTGTCAGCTGTTACTTCACCATATTCTGGTATGGGTGGAGCCGTACTAGTATTGGTTAATAAGGAAGAAGAAGTCTATGCAAGAAAAATTGTAGAAGAAAGGAAAGATAGAAAAGTATAATGCAGTAAACCTACAATAAGGGTACATACTGAAAATAGGAAGAAATAAAAAATGCTGTCCCAAGAAATCTTGAGACAGCATTTTTATATATAGCATTTACAGAATTATTCAGCTTTAGGGGCTTCCTCTGTTGTTGCTTCAGTAGTAGTTTCTGCCGGTGCTTCAGTTGCAGCAGATTTTTTAGAACGACGTGTACGAGTTGTCTTCTTGGCAGCGCTCTTAGCCATGTTTTCGTTGTAGTCAACCAACTCGATGAAACACATTTCAGCGTTATCACCTAAACGGTTACCAGTCTTAATTATACGAGTATAACCGCCTGGACGATCAGCAACCTTAACAGAGATTTCTTTGAAAAGTTCTGTTACAGCAAACTTATCCTGCAAGTTACTGAATACTACACGACGTGAGTTTGTTGTATCTTCCTTTGATTTTGTTATCAGAGGTTCAACGAACTTCTTCAAAGCTTTAGCCTTCGCAACAGTCGTAGTGATTCTTTTGTGCTTGATCAAAGAACATGCCATGTTTGACAACATTGCGTTTCTATGAGAAGCAGTACGACCTAAATGGTTAAATTTTTTATTATGTCTCATTTTTTATTCTTTATCTAATTTATATTTAGAAATATCTGTTCCAAACGTAAGATTCAGACTCTCGAGCAAATCATCAAGCTCAGTGAGCGATTTCTTTCCAAAGTTTCTGAACTTAAGAAGATCAGTCTTGTTGAACTGAACGAGATCACCAAGTGTCTCAACATCTGCAGCCTTAAGACAATTAAGCGCACGAACTGAAAGGTCCATATCGACTAACTTAGTCTTGAGCAATTGTCTCATATGCAATACTTCTTCATCGAATTCTTCGTTGCTGTCTGCATCTGATGCTTCAAGAGTGATCTTTTCATCAGAGAACAACATAAAGTGATGAATCAATATTTTTGCAGCTTCTTTAAGCGCTTCCTTTGGATGAATGGAACCATCCGTACTAATTTCAAGTACAAGCTTTTCAAAGTCTGTTTTCTGTTCAACACGGAAGTTTTCAACAGAATACTTGACATTACGTATCGGAGTATAAATAGAATCAATAGGAATTACATTAACATCAGTGCAATACACTCGATTTTCATCGGCTGGAACGTATCCGCGACCTTTGTTAATTGTAATGTCTATTTGCATAGTTGCTTTTGAGTCTAAATGGCAAATAACCAATTCAGGATTTAACACTTCAAATCCGGTCAAATGCTTTCCAATGTCACCTGCCTTGAATTCAGTTGAATTCTCAACAGTTATGCTGACACTTTCATTTTCGTATTCGTCAACTATCTGCTTGAATCTTACTTGCTTCAGATTCAAGATAATGTTAGTCACATCTTCTTTTACACCAGGAATAGTTGCAAATTCATGTTCTACACCTTCAATACGTATAGTGTTGATTGCATAACCTTCCAAAGAAGAAAGAAGAATACGGCGTAAAGCATTACCTACGGTAATACCGAAACCGGGTTCAAGCGGACGGAATTCAAATTTACCGAATTTAGAATCCGCTTCTAACATTAATACTTTATCTGGTTTTTGAAATGCTAATATCGCCATGAAATTAATTATTATTTAGAGTACAATTCAACGATTAAGTGTTCTTTTATGTTTTCTGGAATGTCAGCTCTCTGTGGTATGTGCAACATCTTACCAGTCTTAGAGTTCTGATCCCATTCTAACCAAGGGTATTTGCTGTGGTTGAATCCAGTCAATGCATTTTCAATAACTTCGAGTGACTTAGATTTTTCACGTACACCTACCAACTGACCAGGTTTTACAGCATATGATGGGATGTTAACAACTTTACCATCAACAACAATATGCTTGTGACCTACCAACTGACGAGCTGCAGCACGAGTTGGGGCGATACCCAAACGGAACACAACATTATCAAGACGACATTCAAGTGCCTGTAACAAAAGTTCACCAGTAATACCATTCTGACTTGCTGCTTTTTCAAACATATTACGGAACTGTTTTTCAAGTACACCGTAAGTATATTTAGCTTTCTGTTTTTCAGCCAACATGACACCGTATTCAGATGTTTTTCTACGGCGAGTATTTCCATGCTGTCCAGGAGGATAATTTCTTTTTGCTAAAACTTTATCTGCTCCGAAGATAGCTTCACCGAATTTACGTGCAATTCTACTTTTTGGTCCAGTATATCTAGCCATTTTTATTTGAAATTTTAATTGTTATTAATACAGGTGTCTAATATTATACTCTTCTTCTCTTAGGAGGACGACAACCGTTATGAGGCAATGGTGTTACATCGATAATTTCAGTAACTTCGATTCCAGCTCCGTGTACGGTTCTAATAGCAGACTCACGTCCGTTACCTGGACCCTTAACGTATGCTTTAACCTTTCTCAATCCGAGGTCAAATGCTACCTTTGCACAATCCTGTGCAGCCATCTGTGCTGCGTATGGAGTGTTCTTCTTTGAACCTCTAAATCCCATTTTACCTGCAGAAGACCAAGAAATAATCTGACCTTCACTATTTGCTAAAGAAACAATGATGTTATTGAATGATGAATGAACATGCAACTGTCCGTTAGCATCAACCTTCACATTTCTTTTTTTAGCTGCGACTGTTTTTTTTGCCATATCAACAATTATTATTTAGTAGCTTTTTTCTTATTTGCAACAGTTTTCTTTCTTCCCTTACGTGTACGAGCATTGTTCTTAGTACTCTGTCCTCTTACAGGAAGTCCCAAACGGTGACGAACACCACGATAGCAACCAATATCCATTAATCTCTTAATGTTTAACTGGATTTCTGAACGAAGATCACCTTCTACTTTATATTCAGCAGCGATGATTTCACGGATTTTTGCAGCCTGATCATCTGACCAATCCTTTACTTTCAGGTCACGGTCAACACCTGCCTTATCCAAAATTTTTGCTGAACTACTGCGTCCTATACCATATACGTATGTTAACGCAATCTCACCTCTTTTATTCTGAGGCAAATCTACACCAACTATTCTTATAGCCATAAACTAAATTATTTTTTTTGCAAAAATAATAAATTATCCTTGACGTTGTTTATACTTAGGATTTTTCTTGTTAATAACATACAAACGGCCATTACGTCTAACGATCTTACATTCTGGCGTACGTTTCTTTAATGAAGCTCTTACTTTCATATCTTAATTTCAATTATTTATATCGGAAAACAATTCTTCCTTTTGATAAATCATATGGAGACATTTCAACTCTCACCTTATCACCAGGAAGTATCTTAATGTAATGCATTCTCATCTTTCCAGAGATATGAGCTGTTATCTCATGTCCGTTCTCAAGTTCAACTCGAAACATTGCATTTGACAATGCTTCAACTATTACACCATCTTGTTCTATTGCAGATTGTTTTGCCATATTTATTATTTACTTTTCTTCTAATACTTGTTCTATAAATTCAAAAGATGATAAGATATCAGCCTTTCCTATACCTACTGCCACCGTATGTTCGAAATGAGCGGCAAAACTATTGTCTCGGGTTCTGACAGACCAATTATCTTTCTCAAGATAAATCTTCCTGTCTCCCAAAGTTATCATAGGTTCTATTGCAAGGCACATACCTTTCTTTAAGAGTGTACCACTACCACGCTTACCATAATTAGGAACAGCCGGATCTTCGTGCATTTCTCTTCCAATGCCATGTCCGACGAATTCTCTAACTACGCCGTAATGATAAGATTCGCAATGACTCTGGACTGCATATCCAATGTCACCCAATCGCTTTCCATGAACTGCATTCTCAATACCTTTGTATAATGCTTCTTTTGTTACTTTTAATAATTGGCGAACTTCCGGACTTACTTCTCCAACACAAAATGTGTACGCTGAATCACCGCAAAAACCATTTAAAAAAGTTCCGCAATCTACTGAGACGATATCGCCATCTTTCAATGGCTCATCATTCGGTATTCCATGCACGACCTGACTATTTACTGACGTACAAATTGAAGCAGGGAAAGGAGAACCATACGGATTAGGAAAACCTTTAAAAGTTGGTATCGCTCCATTATCACGTATAAACTCTTCTGCAACCTTATCAAGTTGTCTGGTAGTAACTCCAGGTTTTATTAATTTGGCTACTTCAGCCAAAGTCCTTCCAACAAGAAGGTTACTTTGACGAAGTAGCTCTATCTCATCATCAGTTTTAAGAATTATCATAGAGTAATTAGTAAGCAGCAACGTTTCCAGAACGTCCTCTAATTCTTCCTGAGCTTAACAAGCCATCGTAATGTCTCATCAACAAATGGCTTTCAACTTGCTGAAGAGTATCAAGTACAACTCCAACCAAGATCAACAAAGATGTACCTCCGAAGAATTGAGCAAATTCAGCTTGAATACCAAAATAACCAGCGAAAGCAGGAAGAACTGCAATAATGGCAAGGAAAATAGAACCCGGCAATGTGATTCTTGTCATAATTGTATCCAAGTAATCAGAAGTTTGTTTACCAGGTTTTATACCAGGAATAAAACCATTATTTCTCTTCATGTCTTCAGCCATCTGGTTAGGATTTATTGTAATTGCTGTATAGAAATAAGTAAAGACAATAATCAAAACTGCAAAGACCAAATTGTATGCAAAGCTAGTATGATCAATTAAAGATCTCATTATACCACTGGCATTTTCTGTATTAGAAAAACCGATGAATGTAATAGGAATAAACATGATTGCCTGAGCAAAGATGATAGGCATTACATTCGCAGCATTTACTTTCAATGGTATATACTGTCTAGCGCCACCATATTGTTTGTTTCCAACAATACGTTTTGCATATTGTACTGGAACTTTACGAACTCCCTGAACCAACATAATAGCAGCTGCGATAACTGCAAGCAAGGCAACAATTTCAATAATGAACATTATGACACCACCAGTTTCTGCCAATGTCAAGCGAGATACTAACTCACCTCCAAATGCTTGAGGAAGACGAGCTATAATTCCCACCATAATGATCAATGAGATACCATTACCAATACCTTTGTCTGTAATACGTTCACCTAACCAAAGAACAAACATACTACCAGCTGCCAGTATTATTGTAGATGTAATTATAAAGAAAGTCCAATCTAATGAAGCATTAAGAGCTGGTCCAGCTTGAAACTTTAAGTTGATCAAGTAAGACGGTGCCTGGAAAATAAGAATCAATAATGTCAATATACGTGTATATTGATTGATTTTTCTTCTTCCACTTTCACCTTCGCGCTGTAATTTCTGGAAATATGGAACAGCAATAGCCAACAACTGAATCACGATGGATGCTGAGATGTATGGCATAATTCCCAATGCGAATATAGATGCATTAGAGAAAGCACCACCAGAAAACATATTCAACAAAGCAAGAAGACCTTCACTTGTCTGCTCATGCAATTTTGACAACATTTCAGGGTTGATACCTGGAAGAACCACATACGAACCTAAACGGTAAATTGCGACAAACAATATGGTAATGAGGATCCGTTTTCTCAGATCCTCAATATTCCATATATTTTTTAATGTTTCAATAGATTTTCTCATTTAATCAGAGTTTTACTGCATTACCACCAACGGCTTCGATTGCAGCTACTGCACTTTTTGAGAAAGCATTTGCTTCAACATCAAGTTTAGTAGTTAAACTACCGTTACCAAGAACTTTCACTAACTGTTTTGAAGAAATATAACCAGCTTCAATCAAATCATTGATACCAACTTTTGTCAAGTTTTTAGCATCAGCCAAAGCCTGAATTGTATCAAGGTTGATTGCTTTATATTCTACACGGTTGATATTCTTAAAACCAAATTTCGGAACACGACGCTGAAGAGGCATCTGACCACCTTCGAATCCGATCTTCTTTGAATAACCAGATCTAGACTTTGCTCCTTTATGTCCTCTTGTAGAAGTTCCACCTAAACCAGAACCTGGTCCACGACCAATTCTTTTTCTAGTCTTTACAGAGCCTTCTGCTGGAGTTAAACTATTTAAATTCATATTGTAAAATCTTTATTATTAACAATATATTACTTAACGATTTGTACAAGGTGCTTTACCTTCTCAATCATACCAAGGATTGATGGAGTTTCTTCGTGTTCAACCACACGATTCATCTTACGAAGACCAAGTGCATCCAATGTTCTTTTCTGGTCAGCAGGAGCACCAATTCTACTCTTAATTTGCTTAATCTTTATAGTTGACATGTTTTCCTCCTTATCCTCTAAATACTTTATCCAAACTTACACCTCTGTTCTGTGCAACCATTCTTGCATCTCTCATTTCGCCCAAAGCCTTGATAGTAGCTTTAACCAAATTGTGAGGGTTTGAAGAACCTTTTGACTTAGCCAAAACGTCAGTTACACCAACACTTTCAAGTACTGCACGCATTGCACCTCCAGCAACAACTCCTGTACCTGTAGAAGCAGGCTTAATGAAAACTTCAGCACCGCCAAATTTAGCAGACTGTTCGTGAGGAACAGTTCCTTTCAATACAGGAACGCGAGTAAGGTTTTTCTTAGCAGCTTCTACACCTTTAGCAATTGCTGCTGTAACTTCACCAGCTTTACCAAGTCCCCAACCGATGATACCATCTTCATTTCCTACTACAACAATAGCAGAAAAGCTGAATGTTCTACCACCTTTTGTAACTTTAGTAACACGGTTGATAGCAACCAGTCTATCTTTTAACTCTATATCGTTAGTGATCTTAACTCTATTATTAACTGCCATAATTCATTAAAATTTAAGTCCACCGTTACGAGCAGCATCAGCTACTTCTTTTACTCTCCCATGATACAAGTAACCATTACGGTCGAATACGACAGTCGTAATACCAGCTTCCTGAGCTTTCTTAGCGATCAATTCACCAACTTTAGCTGCCTGTTCTTTCTTTGGACATGCTTCCATACCAAGAGATGAAGCTGCTGCAAGTGTTTTACCATTCAAGTCATCGATTACTTGAACGTAAATCTGCTTGTTACTTCTAAATACACTCATACGCGGACGTTCAGGAGTACCTGAAATTTTATTGCGTACTCTATATTTGATCTTAATTCGTCTTTCTATTTTTGTTGTCATAATTATACGTATTTAAGTGAATTATTTAGCACCAGCTGACTTACCAGACTTTCTACGAATTTCTTCGCCAACAAACTTAATACCTTTTCCTTTGTAAGGTTCAGGCTTACGGAAAGAACGTATTTTTGAACAAACCTGACCGAGCAGCTGTTTGTCACAAGATTCCAAAATTATAAGTGGGTTCTTATTTCTTTCAGACTTAGTTTCAACTTTTACTTCAGGTGGCAACTGCAAAAATATATTGTGTGTATAACCTAATGCGAAATCGATTATATTTCCATTATTTGAAGCACGATAACCTACACCGACAAGTTCCAACTCTTTCTTGTAACCCTGAGAAACACCAACAACCATGTTGTTGATCAATGCACGATACAAACCGTGGAAAGCGTGACGCTGCTTTGGGTTATCAAGCAAAGCATTTTCATTCTCAGTCAATACAACGTGACCATCAGCTATTTCAACATTGATAGAAGGATCAACAAACTGACTCAATTCTCCTTTAGGTCCCTTAACGCTAACTACATTATCCTTAAGAGTTACTGTAACTCCTGAAGGTATAGAAATAGGCAATTTACCAATTCTTGACATAGTTTATCCTCCTAATTAATATACATAACAAAGAACTTCACCACCTATTTTCAATTCAGCAGCTTCCTTGTTTGTCATTACACCTTTGGAAGTAGATATGATTGCAATACCTAATCCATTAATTACTCTCGGCATGTCTTTGTATCCAGTGTATTTACGCATACCTGGAGTTGAAACTCTAATAAGTTTCTTAATGGCGTTAACCTTGTTAACGGCATCATACTTCAAAGCCACTTTGATAGTTCCCTGAGGACCATCTTCTACAAATTTGTAGTTCAGAATGTAACCTTTGTCAAACAAGATTTTTGTAATCTCTTTTTTCAAATTTGATGCAGGCACTTCTACTACTCTGTGCTTAGCACTAATTGCATTTCTCAATCTAGTGAGATAATCTGCTATTGGATCTGTCATAAAATAAAATTGTTAAATTAATCAGGACTACCCTGACAATATTTAATAATAAAAAATCTTACCAGCTAGCTTTCTTTACACCCGGGATCAAACCGTTAGATGCCATTTCACGGAACTGAATACGTGAAATTCCGAACTGACGCATATAACCTTTTGGACGGCCAGTAAGTTTGCAACGGTTGTGCAAACGAATCGGATTTGAGTTTTTAGGAAGATCTTGCAATTTCTGTGCAGCTTCAAAAGCTTCAACAGGATCACCTGTATTAACGATTTTCTTGAGTGCAGCACGCTTCTCAGCATATTTTGCAACAAGTTTAGCTCTCTTTACTTCACGAGCTTTCATTGATTCTTTTGCCATAGCTTATCAATCTTTTTTAGCGTTTTTAAACGGTAAACCGAATTCTTTCAAAAGAGCATAACCTTCTTCATCAGTCTTAGCAGAAGTCACGAAAGTGATATTCATACCTAAGATTTTTGTGATGCTATCTATATTGATTTCAGGGAAGATAATCTGCTCCTGGATACCAAGAGTATAATTACCTCTACCATCAAACTTGCTTTCAATACCTTTGAAGTCACGGATTCGTGGCAAAGCTACACGAACAAGTTTTTCAAGGAATTCATACATTCTTTCACGACGCAAAGTTACCATAACACCGATAGGCATTTTTTTACGTAACTTAAAGTTTGCGATATCCTTACGAGATACAGTCGCAACAGCTTTCTGACCAGTAATTGCAGTCAACTCGTTTATTGCAACATCAATGATCTTCTTGTCAGCTACAGCCATTCCCAAACCTTGATTGATAACAATCTTCTTGAGAACCGGAATCTGCATTGTTGAAGAATACTGGAATTGATTCTTCAATGCTGGAGCTATACGCTCAGCATATTCTTTCTTAAGGCTTGCAGTATTACTCATTTATTAGATCTCCTCTCCTGATTTTTTTGCATAACGAACAAATGTTCTTCCGTCAGAACTTTCTCTTCTACCAATTCGTGTTGGTTTGCCTGTTTTAGGATCAACAGGGTTAAGGTTTGAGATGTGAATAGGAGCTTCCTGTTTCACAATACCTCCCTGAGGGTTCTTAGCATTAGGCTTAGTACTCTTAGATACCATATTGATACCTTCTACCAAAGCGCGTCCTTCTTTAACAAGAACTTTCAACACACGTCCAGTCTTACCTTTATCTTCACCAGAGTTAACGTAAACTGTATCGCCTTTTTTAATATGTAATTTACTCATTACTTAAATCTTTTACAAAATTAAAGTACTTCAGGTGCCAAAGAAACTACTTTCATGTTTGCATTACGCAATTCTCTCGCAACCGGACCAAAGATACGACTTCCTCTAATTTCGCCAGCGTTGTTAAGCAATACGCAAGCATTATCATCAAAACGAATATAAGAACCGTCAGCACGACGAATTTCTTTCTTAGTACGTACGATCAGGGCTTTTGATACGGCACCTTTTTTAACATCACTTGAAGGGATTACACTCTTTATTGAAACTACAATAACATCCCCAACAGAGGCATAACGTCTTTTTGTACCACCTAAAACACGGATACAAAGAGCTTCCTTAGCACCACTGTTGTCACACACTGTAAGTCTTGATTCTGTCTGTATCATGATTACTTAGCTCTTTCAATAATTTCAACTAATCTCCATCTCTTAGTTTTGCTCAATGGACGAGTTTCCATGATACGAACTGTATCGCCTGGAAGACATTCGTTCTTCTCATCGTGAGCATGGTATTTCTTCGTTTTGCTAACGAACTTACCATAAATAGGGTGTTTCTCTTTAAACTTAGCAGCAACAGTAATGGTCTTATCCATCTTGTTGCTAATAACAACACCAGTTCTTTCTTTTCTTAAATTTCTAACTTCCATGTGGACCATTATTATTTGTTAAGTTCTCTCTGACGCAATTCTGTCTTCATTCTTGCGATAGTTTTACGCAACTGTTTAATCTGAGCAGGATTAGCCAAAGGAGAGATTGAATGATTCAAAACCATCTGTTTGTAATTAGCTTCTTCAGTCTGTATTCTTTCAGCTAATTCGCTAGTAGCTATTTCTCTTATTTCTGCTATCTTCATATCTCAATTAAGCATTTTGACTTGCGTCGTAATCACGTCTAACAATAAACTTAGTAGTAACTGGAAGTTTCTGAGCTGCAAGGCGCAGAGCTTCTTTAGCAATATCAAAAGGAACTCCTTCAACTTCAATCAGGATACGTCCTGGAGTTACCGGAGCAACAAATCCTTCTGGAGAACCTTTACCTTTACCCATACGTACATCGGCAGGTTTACGAGTAATAGGTTTATCAGGGAATATACGTATCCAAATCTGTCCCTGACGCTGCATATATCTTGTTACAGCAATACGAGCTGCTTCAATCTGACGTCCAGTGATCCATTTTGTCTGCAAAGATTTGATACCAAATGTACCAAAAGCCAACTGATGACCTCTCTGGGCATTACCTTTAGCGCTACCTTTCTGCTGTCTTCTGAATTTTGTCTTTTTCGGTTGTAACATAATTCCTAAAATTCAAATTCGTTAGCGATTGTTGTTTCTTTTCTTACGGAAATTCTTTCCACCATTGTTTGCACCGTTGCTACGGCCTGTTTCCTTAGTCTGTGTGAAGTTAGGAGCTAACTCACGTTTTCCATAAACTTCGCCACGGCATATCCATACCTTAATACCAAGAAGACCTACTTTTGTCAATGCTTCAGCATGACAATAGTCGATATCAGCACGGAATGTATGAAGTGGAGTACGTCCTTCCTTGTACATTTCTGAACGAGCCATTTCAGCACCATTCAAACGTCCGGAGATAAGGATCTTTATACCTTCAGCGCCCATACGCATTGTGTTAGCAATTGCAGTCTTGATAGCGCGTCTGTAAGCGATTTTTCCTTCAACCTGACGTGCAATGTTATTAGCAACAATCACAGCGTCTAACTCAGGTCTTTTTACTTCGAAGATATTAATCTGAATATCTTTGTCAGTGATCTTCTTCAACTCTTCCTTCAACTTATCAACTTCCTGACCACCTTTACCTATGATAATACCTGGACGAGCAGTGCATACAGTGATTGTCACCAATTTCAGAGTACGTTCAATTACAATTCTTGAAACGCTTGCTTTAGCAAGTCTGGCATTCAAGTACTTACGGATTTTGCTATCTTCGAGCAAAGCGTCACCATAATTTTTGCCACCGTACCAATTTGAATCCCATCCTCTGATAATTCCTAAACGGTTGCTTATCGGATTAACTTTCTGTCCCATCTACTCTTAATTTTGATTATCATTAGTATTTTTAGAATCAACGAACAAAGTCACATGATTTGAGCGTTTGCGGATTCTGTATCCTCTACCCTGTGGAGCTGGTCTCATACGTTTAAGAGTTGCACCACCATCAACATAAATCTTAGTTACAAACAGTTCACCGCTTTCAGCCTTACGTTCGTTTTTCTGTTCCCAGTTAGCAATAGCAGAGCGTAACAATTTTTCCACTCTTGCAGAAGCTTCTTTAGAAGAAAACTTCAGTACACCAAGTGCTCTATTCACTTCCATTCCACGGATCATGTCAGCCACGAGACGCATTTTTCTTGGAGATGTAGGAACATTCTGCAACTTGGCAAAATACATGGTTTTAAGGGCTTCTTTTCTTTTTTCAGCCGATATTTTTTTTCTTGCTCCCATTATTATTTACTTTATTATTTTTCAAACAAGTTTCCTGTTATTTTTTCTTGTTACCGGCGTGTCCACGGAATGTACGAGTAGGAGCAAATTCTCCCAACTTGTGACCTACCATGTTTTCTGTAACATAAACAGGAATAAATTTGTTACCGTTATGAACTGCAATAGTATGCCCAACAAAATCAGGCGAAATCATTGAAGCTCTGGCCCAAGTCTTAACAACTGATTTCTTGCCGCTTTCATTCATAGCAAGCACCTTCTTTTCCAGTTTTACATTAATATATGGACCTTTTTTTAATGAACGACTCATAATTTACTCAATTAATCAGTTATTACTTTCTTCTCTCAATTATATACTTAGAAGACTGTTTCTTAGGTGCTCTAGTCTTCAAGCCCTTAGCATACAAGCCTGTACGTGATCTTGGGTGACCTCCAGACTGACGTCCTTCACCACCACCCATTGGGTGATCAACAGGGTTCATTACAACACCACGGTTGTGTGGACGACGACCTAACCAACGAGAACGTCCTGCCTTACCAGAAGATTCAAGTGCGTGGTCTGAGTTACCTACACTACCGATAGTAGCTTTACAAGCACTCAAGATTTGTCTTACTTCACCTGAAGGCAATTTGATTACACAATATTTTCCTTCACGAGAAGTCAACTGAGCAAAATTACCAGCCGATCTTACTAAAGCCGCACCTTGTCCTGGACGTAATTCAATGTTGTGAATAACTGTACCTACAGGGATGTTTTCAAGCGGAAGTGCATTACCAATCTCAGGCGCTGCAGTCGCTCCAGACATCAAAGTGCTGCCAACTTGCAATCCATTAGGAGCAATAATATATCTCTTTTCTCCATCAGCGTAGAACAACAAAGCGATACGAGCCGAACGGTTTGGATCATACTCTATTGTCTTAACTACTGCTGGAACACCGTCTTTATTTCTCTTGAAGTCGATGAAACGGAATTTTCTCTTATGACCACCGCCGATATAGCGCATTGTCATTTTACCAACGTGGTTACGACCACCAGTAGAACGCTTTCCACATACAAGAGATTTTTCTGGTACCGATGCAGTAATTTCTTCAAAAGTACCAATAATTTTGTGTCTCTGCCCCGGTGTTGTGGGCTTAAATTTACGTACTGCCATCTTATTTATTAAATATTGCTATAAAAATCAATAGTATCGCCTTCTTTCAATGTCACTATTGCTTTTTTGTAAGCATTAGTACGACCTTTAATCAGGCCAGATTTAGTATAACGGCTCTTGTTCTTACCAGCATAACGGATAGTGTTAACATTAAGAACTGTTACGTTATACAAAGCTTCGATTTCACTCTTAATCTCTAATTTGTTAGCATCAGGACGCACAATAAAACCGAAACGATTGAACTTTTCAGTTATAGCTGTCATTTTTTCTGTTACTAACGGTTTAATAATAATTCCCATTTTACTAAGCCTCCTTTAATTATTTAACTAAGGTTTCCTCGATAGCTTTCAATGCACTCTCAGTTACAACAAGAGTTTCTGCATTCAATACAGAGTAAGTATTTAACGCAGAAGCAATTGCCAAGTTTGTACGCTCTAAGTTACGAGCGGACAAATATACGTTTTTATTTGCTTCCGGCAAAACCATAAGTAGCTTTTTGCCAGCCACTTTCAGATTATTCACAACATTTATAAATTCTTTAGTCTTTGGAGCTTCAAAACTGAAATCTTCAACTACTACGATGTTGTTACTCTGAGCCTTATAAGCTAAAGCAGATTTACGTGCTAAAGCCTTAACCTTCTTATTTAATTTAAACCAATAATCACGTGGTTTAGGACCAAACACGCGAGCACCACCTACCAAAAGTGGAGAGTTGATATCACCGCGACGTGCACCGCCACCACCTTTCTGACGACCCAATTTACGAGTAGAACCGCTAATTTCGCTTCTTTCTTTTGATTTGTGAGTTCCCTGGCGCTGATTAGCCATGTACTGCTTAACATCAAGATAGATAGCGTGATCGTTTGGTGTAATACCGAAGATAGCGTCGTTAAGAGCTACTTTTCTACCAGTATCTTCACCTTTAATATTTAATACGTTAACTTCCATTATTTCTCAATTATTACGATTGAACCTTTGTAACCTGGAACTGAACCTTTGATAAGAAGAAGGTTATGTTCAGGAATTACTTTTAATACCTGCAAGTTGTGAGTAGTCACTCTATCACCACCCATTTGTCCGCCCATGCGCATTCCTTTGAATACTTTTGCTGGGTAAGAACAAGCACCGATAGAACCCGGTTTACGAGCACGGTTGTGCTGACCGTGAGTAGTCTGTCCAACACCACCGAAACCATGACGTTTTACAACACCCTGGAAACCTTTACCCTTAGAAGTACCAATAACGTCAACATAAGCTGAATCATTGAACAATTCTACAGTAATAGTGTCTCCTAAATTCAATTCCTGTGAGAAATCTTTGAACTCGGCCAAGTGTCTCTTTGGAGTTACACCAGCTTTCTTAAAGTGTCCCATCAATGGTTTTGTAGTGTGTTTTTCCTTTTTGTCCTGGAAACCTACCTGCACTGCAGCATAACCATCTTTTTCTACACTCTTAATCTGAGTAACTACACAAGGACCAGCTTCGATAACAGTGCATGGTACATTCTTACCATCAGCACTGAATACGGATGTCATTCCGATTTTCTTTCCTAATAATCCTGGCATTTCAGTTAAATTTTAATTGATTAAACTTTAATTTCTACTTCTACTCCACTTGGTAACTCTAACTTCATCAAAGCATCTACTGTCTTAGCAGTTGAGCTATAGATGTCGATAAGTCTCTTATAAGAAGACAATTCAAACTGTTCACGTGACTTCTTGTTTACGAAAGTCGAACGGTTAACAGTAAAAATTCTTTTGTGAGTTGGCAATGGAATAGGACCACTTACGATAGCACCTGTTGCCTTCACAGTTCTTACAATCTTTTCAGCTGACTTATCAACCAAGTTGTGATCGTAAGATTTCAGTTTAATTCTGATTTTCTGACTCATTGTTAAATTTTTAATTAATTATTATTGATAAGATGAAGCATGAGGGCTAAGAGTCATTCGCTAGCCCTCATAGGCTTCAAGATATTATTTATTAAACTAGATCAACGCGACCTTTAACTTCTTCAAGAACAGTCTTAGCGATTGAGCTTGATACCTGTGCATGGTGATCGTATGACATTGATGATGTAGCACGACCTGAAGTGATTGTACGCAAAGCAGTAACATAACCGAACATTTCAGCCAGTGGTACCATAGCTTTTACAATACGTGCTCCTGAACGGCTTGATTCCATACCTTCAACCTGACCACGACGTTTGTTCAAGTCACCGATAACATCACCCATGTTTTCTTCAGGAGTTACAACTTCAAGCTTCATGATAGGCTCCATCAAAACCGGACCTGCCTTAGCACAAGCATTCTTGTAAGCCTGGATTGCACAGATTTCGAAAGACAACTGGTCTGAGTCAACCGGGTGGAATGAACCATCCTTCAAAACAACCTTCAATGAATCGAGAGGGAAGCCGGCCAACACACCATTCTTCATTGCAGTCTGGAAACCTTTCTGTACTGAAGGGATGAATTCCTTAGGCACGTTACCACCTTTAACCTCATCGATGAACTGAAGTCCACCTTCTTTGTAATCTTCGTCAACTGGGCCGATAGTTACGATGATATCAGCAAACTTACCACGACCACCAGACTGTTTCTTATAAACTTCACGAAGCTCTACAGTCTTAGTAATAGCTTCCTTGTAGTTAACCTGAGGACGACCCTGGTTACATTCAACCTTAAATTCACGTTTCAAACGGTCGATAATGATATCCAAGTGAAGCTCACCCATACCAGAGATAACTGTCTGACCTGTCTGTTCGTCAGTTCTTACAGTAAATGTTGGGTCTTCTTCAGCAAGTTTAGCCAAACCGTTAGAAAGTTTGTCAAGGTCTTTCTGAGTCTTAGGTTCTACTGCGATACCGATAACTGGTTCAGGGAAGTCCATAGACTCAAGAACGATTGGAGCAGTTTCGTCGCACAAAGTATCACCTGTACGGATATCTTTGAAACCAACACCTGCACCTATATCACCAGCGCTGATTACTTCAACTGGGTTCTGCTTGTTTGAGTGCATCTGGAACAGACGAGATACACGTTCTTTCTTGCCTGAACGAGAGTTAAAGATATATGAACCGGCTTCAATCTTACCTGAGTAAACGCGGAAGAAAGTCAAACGACCAACGTATGGGTCAGTTGCAATCTTAAACGCCAAAGCAGAAGTCTTTTCATCTTCATCTGGTTTACGATCTTCTTCAGCACCAGTAGTTGGGTTTGTACCAACAATGTTTGGAGTATCTAGAGGAGAAGGCAAGAAAGCGCAAACATAGTCAAGAAGAGTCTGTACACCTTTATTCTTGAATGAAGAACCGCAGAACATAGGAACGATATCCATTTTCAATGTTCCGGCACGGAGAGCACGTAAGATTTCTTCTTCTGTGATAGTAGAAGGATCATCAAAATACTTCTCCATAAGCGCTTCGTCGAACTCAGCTACTTTTTCGAGCATTTTATCTCTCCATTCCTGAGCTTCATCAACAAGGTTAGCTGGGATTTCTTCTATATCATAGTCAGCGCCCATTGTTTCATCGTGCCACAAGATAGCTTTCATCTTTATAAGGTCAACTACACCTTTAAAGTTTTCTTCAGCACCAATAGGAATAACCACCGGACATGGATTAGCACCCAATACATCCTTCATCTGACGAACTACTTCGAAGAAGTCAGCACCAGAACGGTCCATTTTGTTAACATAACCGATACGTGGTACATTGTACTTATCAGCCTGACGCCATACTGTTTCTGACTGTGGCTCAACACCACCTACAGCACAATAAGCTGCAACAGCACCGTCAAGAACACGCAATGAACGTTCAACCTCAGCAGTGAAGTCAACGTGTCCCGGAGTGTCAATAAGATTTATCTTGTATGTATTACCTGCATATTTCCAACGAGTTGTAGTAGCTGCAGAAGTAATTGTAATACCACGTTCCTGTTCCTGCTCCATCCAGTCCATTGTTGCAGCACCGTCATGAACCTCACCGATTTTGTGTGTCAGACCTGTGTAGAACAATATACGTTCAGAAGTTGTTGTTTTACCGGCATCGATGTGAGCCATGATACCGATATTACGGGTCAAGTGCAAATCTTGTTTAGCCATTTTAATTACTAGTTATTAAATTATTACTTGATTAAAATCTGAAATGCGCAAATGCACGGTTAGCTTCAGCCATACGATGCATATCTTCTTTACGCTTGAATGCACCACCCTGCTCGTTGTAAGCATCAAGGATTTCAGCAGCCAATTTATCAGCCATACACTTTCCACCACGTTTACGAGCAAACAATATCAAGTTCTTCATTGAGATTGACTCCTTACGTTCAGGACGAATTTCAGTAGGAACCTGGAAAGTTGCACCACCGATACGGCGTGATTTAACTTCAAGCTGTGGAGTCACATTATCAAGAGCCTTTTTCCATACATCTAGAGCAGAAGTTTCATCTGCAGGCAATTTAGTGCCAACTACATTAAGAGCACCATAAAAGATTTCATAAGAAGTATTCTTCTTTCCATCATACATCAGATGGTTAACGAATTTAGAAACCTTCTGATCATTAAATACTGGATCCGGAAGGATCACACGTTTTTTTGGTTTTGCTTTTCTCATTTTGTTTGACAATTTATGTTTAGTTTGGGGCTGCACCTCTGTTCGCTTCAACATCTCCTCCGAGATATTTACTCAACCTTAAAGCTTTTCCAACAAACCAAAACGAAATTAATAAAGTCTTTACTTAAAAGGATTGTACTCAGCTAATATTATTTTTTACCTTTAGCCGCTGGAGCCTGTCCTGGTTTTGGACGTTTTGCACCATATTTAGAACGTCTCTGTGTACGACCTGCTACACCTGCAGTATCCAATGTACCGCGAACGATGTGATAACGTACACCTGGAAGGTCTTTCACACGACCACCACGTACCAATACGATTGAGTGTTCCTGCAAGTTGTGTCCTTCTCCTGGGATATAAGAGTTAACTTCCTTAGAGTTTGTCAGACGCACACGAGCAACTTTACGCATTGCTGAGTTAGGTTTTTTCGGAGTTGTAGTATAAACACGAACGCAAACACCACGTCTCTGAGGACATGAATCAAGCGCTGGTGATTTACTTTTCTCAACCAAAACCGTTCTTCCTTTTCTTACTAATTGTTGAATAGTAGGCATTTTGTTTGATTTTTAAATTTATATTATTGTTTATTCAAATTCCAATCCTAAAGCGAAACTACATATTTCGGGTTGCAAAGGTACGAATAAGTTTTTAATACACAAACACTTTTAATAATAAAAAAGGCCCGATTTGCATAAATAACGGCAAATCGGACCTAATTAAACATTTTTTATTCTTTTTTAAGCTTCACCTTTAAAATCACTCAATGGCGGAACAAAAGTTTTTCCTCCATTTTCATTATTTGCATTACGCTCTTCCGGCATTTTCACCGTACCAAAGTTGCGTTCATATTTAATCATATTATCCTGAAGGGCATACATGAGTCTTTTGGCATTTTCAGGAGTCATGACTATTCTTGATTGTACTCCTGCTTTTGGCAAACCAGGCAATACAGAAACAAAATCTATTATGAATTCTGAAGTTGAATGTGTTATAATAGCCAGATTGGCATAAGTACCTTTTGCTACATCTTCTTTCAGTTCTATCTGTAGCTGATTATTTTTATTTTCGTTTTCCATGATAATTTATAATTTATAGAATTAATATCAGGACAAATATATGACAAATAATATAGCCATACAAGAAAAGAATATAAAAAGTTATATGCCGACTAACAAAAAAAATCGTTACATTTGCCATATAACATAGTGCCTATGAATTATTTAAACCTTCCATATATATACATTATTCTGCTGTCATTGTTCTATTCAGTTACAGCATCATCTCAATCTGTAGCATTCAATCATCTCACTACAAAAGAAGGGTTATCACAACTTTCAGTGAACAGTATATATGTAGATGAATTCGGAATCCTTTGGATTGGAACAAGAGTAGGTCTAAACATATACGATGGTCAAAAAATACACACAATTAATAAAGAAAAGTCCGATCCAAACAGCCTGCCTTCAAATATTATATTACAAGTAACGGGGAACAAAGATGGAAAGGTTTATATATTGAGCCCCGACTGTGTCAGTGAACTAAATATCATGACACAAAGATTCAAAATATTAAAAGAAGACAAAATAGGCTGTATTTATTATAAAGACAAACTTTATATAACAATAGGTAATTCAATATTAACCTATAACGACAATGGTTCATTCGAAACATTTTATACACTTCCAGACAATTCGATTAAAACTATAAACTCCCTCATCGTTGACAACGAAGGAAACATGTGGATTGGAACACCATCATATGGCGTATTCAAATACGACACGCAAAATTCTACAACAAAACACGTAATAGAACACGGCAATATCACCAAAATGTATATTGACCAAGAAAAGACTTTATGGATTGGAAGCTGGGAGAACGGGCTTTATACCATAAAAAAGGATGGAGAAATAAACAACTATAAAACCGGCGATATCAAAAGATCAATATCATCTGACTTTGTTAGAGCAATATGTCAGGACAACCAAGGGAATATCTGGATTGGGACTTCCAACGGCATAGACAAATATGACAGGACAAACAGTGAATTTATCCACTATTCTTCTGGCAAAACAGACCATGACCTAACAGATTCATCCGTATGGTGTATAGAAAAAGACGCCCAAGGTACCATTTGGATAGGAACATATTTTGGAGGAGTCAACTATGTAAACCCCGAATACTCAATCTACAGAAGATACTACTACTCAAAAGAAGAAGGAAAAGGATTAAGCAGTCCGGTAGTAGGAAGAATGACAGAAAACAAAGACGGTAAAATCTGGATTGCGACCGAAGGCGGTGGAGTAAATCTTCTTGACAGAACTAGCAGAACCATAAAATGGCCGAAAGGAATATCGGGTCCATCAAATTCACTTTCACACAATAATGTCAAATCATTATATTACGATGAAGCCAGAAACACACTTTGGATAGGAACTCACACCGGAGGACTGAACAAATACGACATCAAGACCGGACGTATAACCCTATATATGCATCACAGTGGTAACGAAACCTCTCTCCCGTCAAATATCATAAGAGACATCGAGCCTTACACCTCAGACAGTCTGATCATAGCCACTCAAAACGGAATATGTATTATGGAAAAGGAAAGTGGCAAATGCAGGCATGTACTGCACAATCTTCCTAACGGGAAATCCTTAGGAATGGTAGCCGATATTACACTGGATAAAAACAATAATCTGTGGATTGCGGCGACAGGAGAAGGAGTATATGTCTATAACATGTCATCATCCAATGTAAGGAATTACCGTAATGATACAACACGGGAGGGAAGCATCAGCAGCAATAATATAAATAACATAATAACAGACAGCAAGAACAATATATGGATATGTACATCCGGTTGTGGTCTTGACTTGTATATACCCGAAACTGACAGCTTCAGGAATTTCGACAAACAAAATAACAATCTGGCAAATGATTGCATATACCAGGCCTGTGAATCGCCGGTAACCGGAAACTTATTGCTTATCACGACTGACGGTTTCTCAATCTTCGACAAAGAAAAAAAGATATTCTACAATTATAATTCCCAAAATGGTTTTCCTATTGATGCTGTCAATGAAAACGCATTATATATAGCCTCAGATGGTGAAGTATTCTTAGGAGGAATACGAAATATGGTATCGTTTTATGAGAAAGACCTGTTTCTTAAGCATAAGCCTTACAGCATTATACTCACCGGCCTTGTTGTTAACGGCAACTACATAAATGTAGGAGATAAAACTGGTATTCTTAAAGAATCACTTAATTATACCAGACAAATTACATTGTCGCACAAAGAAAATATATTCAGTATTGATTTTGCCGTAACCAATCATATACCGGAAAACAGAGATAAAATAATATATAAGCTTGAAGGATTTTCTGAACAATGGAACGAAGTCAGAAATTCCAATGAAATAACATATACAAACCTGAATCCTGGCTCATATACACTGATAATAAAAGCTCAGAACGAAGATACATCCGTATGCAAGCCTATAAGAATTGATATAAAAATCAAGACCCCATTCTATAAAACACCGATAGCATATCTAATCTACACACTATCGGCTGTATTGTTATTATGGTATATCATCAGTATTTATATAACTCGTTTGCGCCTGTCCGAATCATTGAAATTAGAACAAAAGCATGCCGAAAACATAAAAAAAGAAAATCAGGCACAACTTAAACTCTTCACTAACATATCGCATGAATTCCGCACACCGCTTACCCTTATAATATCACAAATAGAAACTCTTATACAAAACAACAGATTTACCAATCAAACATACAACAAACTTTCAATAGCTTACCACAACTGCATGCAACTGCGTGAACTAATCACCGAACTGCTCGACTACAGGAAGCATGAGATGGGACATCTAAAACTACAGGTATGCCATAACGACATCATACATTTCATTAGAGAAAATTATATTCTGTTCAGCGATTATGCTTCCAAGAACAATATAACCATTGAGTTCAATACAGAGTATGAAAGTCTGAACCTATGGTTCGACCCCAAACATTTTCAGAAAGTTATAAACAACCTCCTTTTCAACGCAATTAAAAGTACTGGCAATGGAGGCAAGATATCTATAGAAGTAAAGAAAGACAATAAAAACGCTATAATATCAATATCAGACAACGGTAAAGGAATACCTGCTAAAGATATTGACAAGATATTTGATATCTTTTATCAGGTAGAAGATTCTAACAGCTCAATACCTGGAACAACAGGTTCTGGTATAGGTCTGGCCTTTGTGAAGACTATTATAGACATGCACCATGGAAATATTAAAGTAAACAGTAAGGAAGGAGAAGGCTCAACTTTCAGTATTAGCCTTCCACTAGGTAAGGCACATTTTTCAAAAAGTGAAATCATTTTCTCACAACCTACCGATTACTCTCCTCCTGTATTTAACTCTCCTACCCCTATTATTCAATCAGATGAATCGGAAAGCACAACAGAGATAGCTGAAATTTCATCAAAACTACAAAGCAAACCACAAATGTTCATAGTTGAGGACAATGAACAAATACGTGCCATGCTGAAAGAGATTCTATCTCCGTTCTATTACATCCGTTCATTTGCCACAGCAGAAAGCGCGATATCTGAAATAGAAGCTACTATGCCGGACATTGTAATAACCGACGTAATGATGCCGGGAATGGATGGAAAAGAGCTATGCAAGAGAATCAAGTCCAATCCTGCCACAAGTCATATACCTGTAGTCCTATTAACCGCACAGAATGCGATAGACCAATACATAGAAGGTCTTAGGACTGGAGCCGACGACTATATCACAAAGCCGTTCAATACCCAATTGCTGATATCAAGATGTAACAATCTTGTCAACTCACGTATTCTTCTTCAGGAAAAATTCAGCCATAAGCCGGAAACGACAGTACAAATGCTTGCCAGCAATAAAATAGATAAAGAGATACTCGACAAAGCAATATCTATTATTGAAGCAAACATTAGCAATACTGATTTTAACATGAACACCTTTGCCAGAGAAATGGGCATGGCCAGAACTAATTTATTTGCTAAAATAAAAGCTATTTCAGGACAGACGCCGAATGACTTTATAATTAGCATACGTCTAAAGAAAGGAGCCTATCTTCTACGGAATAATCCTGAGCTAAACATCACAGAAATTGCAGAAAAAATAGGTTTCAGTTCACCAAGGTATTTTTCAAAATGTTTTAAGGATATCTATAATATAAGTCCACTAACTTATAGAAAAGGGAAAGACGAAAAATGAAGTTTGATACATAAAAAAACGCCTTGACGTTTTTTAAATGTCAAGGCGTTTTTAAAGCACTTTTTTATTCGATATTCAATTTCGTTTTATTGCTACATTTTTTTCAATTTCACATGCACAGGCAAGCCATTACGCAACAAGCATGAAAGTTCTGTATTACCATTTTCCATAGTTTTCAGGAAAACACCTTGTACGTTACCTTCAGCCTCCCAGGTTCCTTTCAGTTCGATGAAAGCAGGAGTAGGCATTTCTCTCCAATCTTTCTTATTAAGCATCTTCGGGCGTAAATTAGGATTTGAGATAGCAAGTACCAGACTACCGTCTGATTGTTTCTCCTCTATCAACAAAAGTTCAGTAGCAGATGAAATAACCTCACCGGCATTCAACCCCTTGGCAGGAGTAAAGAACGAATAAGCCAGTACATTCTTTGGAGCATATTTAATTATATGCAGTGAATCCTGCATTTCAACAATACTGAACAACTCACCTTTTGTTTGCTTGTCTGCCACTTCCTTCATTTTATTTTCATCGGCAGCAGGAACTACAACGAAAGAATAAGACTTCTTTTCTGGTTTTACTCCATGATTTATGTAAGCCTTTGCAGCTACTTCAGTAGCCGGTTTTGCAGCAAGTCCTTCAGAAGATGGAGTTTCCTGCTTATCATATACAATTGTTATTTCGTCATGTCCTGCAGGAACAAAATATCCGGTAGAAACAGGATTTATTACAGTCAAAGCCTCAGCAGAAGGAATTGTAAGCTTATTGCCACTACCAACGTTCTTTCCATTTACAGATAAACGGTTAAACTTTTTAGAAGTTATAGTCTGGAACAAGTTTGTAGCAGTAATCATTTTATCTGAATAGTCTCCCTTAGCAGAGATTCCATTACCAATGCTAAACAACATTCCGTCTATAGCCAATACTGACTTGCAGAAAGTAAGATTTGTAGGAACGAATCTCTGGCTACCCCAATTATCATCCTGATCGAAAGCAGAAGCAAATAATCCATATTCATTATTGGAAACTGCCCCGGCAAAATCTGAAGTTCTGGCCTTCTGGTCAAATCTGTCCTTATCGTTCTTATAAGGCATCATCTCTGCCCAATCGGTATAATGCACAGTAGTACTACCCGGCATCATATTCCAATCCCAACCGGCAGCCTTATTCTCAGTCTTTGACGGATAGCCGCTATTTTCAAGACCTCCTTCATACAGTACTTCCAATGTACCATGACTCTGATATCGTCCGAATCTGTTAGTCTTGTTATATATCTCAGCGCCCCAAAGTTTGGCTGTAGGAGCCTTCATTACCGCAACCCATCCAGGCTGACGATATACTCCGGCAGAACTGTAGTTATACTGATAGAAACCGTTTGCATCTATTGCCGGTACACTATACTTATTAGTTTTGAAGAAATAATTATAATAAGCAGCAAGATCCATATCCAAATCAGTACCCATGGCCTCACCACCAATCTCTATTAACTGTTCAAACAGTTTTTGTGTGAAAGGCACTTCTGTACTATAGAACGGATGACGTCCAGCCATACTGGTAGCGTAGATTCTGTCTTTGTCACCATCAGCACATACTGCAGTCATATAAATTGTAACTATAGCTTTCTTCAGTCTCTCATAAGATTTTTTATCAATCATCAGAGATGTACCTTTAAAACGATAGAAATACTCCACCCATGTTCTATACGAGTACATATATCCATTATAATGTGCATTATGATGGAATCCTGTACCATCAGGTTTCAATATATCTTTGTTACCAACATTATATCTGGTACACACTCTCAAGAAGCCCGACAATAACTGCAAATCCTGTATCGCCTGCTGATCGTCCGGATTGGCAATAGCCAGATTAAATACGTACGGTACAACATTGAAAATATAGTCGGAACTTATCCAGTTAAGGATTGCCTTATCTCCCTTACGTATAATATCCACTTCAAGCAACTTCTGTACGGCTGCTATTACTTTTGCCTTACGCACATCATCCAGAACAGGAAGTGCACTCATCAGGTCTGTCGGTATTTTTCTTACATCGCTGTAATTACTATACACCAGCTTTGGCATCCTCATGAAAAAATTATGAGTAAAGAGGAAATCAAGATACAAATCCAAGTCAGCCTTACCTGATTTTCCCAATGTCAATGCTCCATACGACAATATACGGACATTCTTGGCTACGTCTCTAAGATGCTGATTTGTCACCTTATCACCCCAAAGATCTGCTCCTGTTACAGTATAGTCTCCCGTACGCTGCAGCATGAGCATCTTGAGTGCCATCTGTGCAGATTTCAACTCATTGTTAGAAGCTTTCGGATCGGATAGCTTATACTTCTTTCTAAAGTCCTGAAGTTCTCTAAGCTTCCCCTCGTCTATAGACTGCTGTGCGGACTGCACGTTTTCCATATCCACCATTGCCATAGCCGGCAAATAGGCAGCAGTCATTCCGGCTCCCAACAAGATAGTAAAAATGATATTTCTTTTAAGTTTCATGACTATAGATTATTAGTTTAATTATTTCAATGCATTAAGCCAAGCCGGGACATACCCTTTCCTTTTATAAAACTGTGCCTCATACAAAGATAAAGGAGATACAGGAGCGTTTAAGCTTTCACAATATTTTATTTGTTTTGTATCTTCTGTATAGAAAGTGATACTCTGACCACTCCATCCGACAATTATAGGAGGCAGGTTCTTCCACCACTTATTAGTAGACCACCATACCCATTTTCCATTCCAACCAGAATCATACGACACTACAGTCGCGTTCATGTTCCAAATGGTCAGATCATTCAGATGGTTAGGGAGCTGTACTTCATCACCGCCCTCACGCCAAGGCACAAAACCACCGGTACAATTATCAATCAGAGTTGCACGAGGCTGCGTTGCATGCGATTCGAAGCATGAATCATCTCCCCATCTCACATTCCATATCACAGCACCCATACTTTGTTTTGAAACTCCGCATCCATGATACTGACCTACTCCTTCCTTATAATCACCAAGATTCTGTCCACCACTATCTGTGGCAATTCTTCCGTTACTGTGGTCGTAAACCTTTCCTATAAATATACGAGAAGAAGCCTGTGAGCGAATAGCGGAATGTCCTCTATTACCTGATATTTCAATATCGTAAGCAGAAGAATTCGCACTATTAACAAACGAGTGAGCCTCACTGACACTTTCAAAATCAACTCTTCTCATCCATGAATTTGTGAGTCTTATCATTTGTACAGGTTTGAAACCTCCGTCATCATAAGCACTTCCATGATGTTTGAAATCCTCCTTTGAATGGCCCAGGAATTTAAGGTCTTCTACTCCTACATTCTCATAATGAGGATATTTCTGGATTTTCCAATTCCACTTGGCTTCCACCTTACGCATTATAGGCTCATAAAAAGTCACAGTATTCGAAGATACTGATTTTACCTGATGATAATCAAGGACCTGAACACCTGTCTTATTAAGATCCAAATCGGCACCGGCCGTCAGATCAGTAACGGAATGTGGTGCCAATTCTTCAGCAATCAAATCTGGAGAATTATTTTTCAGCGACAAGCAAACCCAATCTCCGGCTTTGATACCAGCTGTAGAACTTACTTCAACAGAGAATGTACCTTTTTCTGCATTTCCAGTCACGTCACACAGTTCAGACAGTCCGCTATTATGCTTAAACTCAAGCATATTGGGCGATGACCACATTTCCTCAGGATTAGCCGGATCATTTTCTTTAGCCATTTCAATAGTTGTCTTGTCCCTACCTGCTCCTTTGAATATCAAATTACCCATTGTCAAGCGGAGAGTGGTAACAGTCTCATTTTCATCACCACCTCGCAAAATGTATTTACCTTCAGGAAAATATATTATGGCATTTGCATTATTGCCGCGAACAGTATATCTCAAGGTTTTATCACCGTCCTCACCTTTTTCCTCAGCCCCCATAGCTTCTTTCAAGATTTTTATCAATGCTGCCCTATCAGACACGTCATCAGTACCATTAGCTCCATAGTCCACTATATTATAGACCTTATAAGTTGCGCTGTTCTGCGCACCTCCTGATATATTGGCAGTATAATATTTATTACCGTTATTATCTGTTTGCGGATTATTAAAATCAATATTAACATCCGGTGGTGCTACCTCACCATGCATATATCCTGCGTATGAAAAGTCAAGAAGTACATTATCAGGATCCTGATTTACGAAATCATTCCATGCCTGAGCAGCTCCATTAAACATTTCTGTGGTAAGGAGTTTAACCTTCATAGTAACTAATCTGCAATATCCTTCTTTTGAGAATATCTTTATAATAATATCTTCAGTATATGCCTCATTCCTTTTGTTTTCCGAAGGCGCTTGTATAGCAAGTTCTTTTTCATCAATCTTGATTTTCCAACCGATAGTCTCAATAGCGATGTTTTCAACGCCTTCCTGCTTTACTGAAAAGATTTTCTTTTCGTTCAATGAAAAGACCTGTGGCCCATTCTCAGAATTATAATCAATGGTCAACGACAATCCTCCATACAAAGGAATATTGCATTCCATTGTCTCTCCGTTATTCTTCCACTTCAATGTAAGTGCTTCTGAACCGTTTACGACAACCTCATCAAACAAAGAATAGCTAAAATCTACAAGAGAAGGATCTGCCATACCAATACCACCAGTCCATTCACCATCACCGAATCGATATTCCCACATTCCTTCTGAATTGATTCTGAACTCAGGAGTCATTCCGTTTTCAGGCTTAGAGCTTACTTGCTTACCTTCACTATCAACCAGTGGTTGGGTTTCTTCACCATTCATGGTATAATACCAGAATCCGTCTTCACCTATTGATACTACAGGAAGCGGCTCTGATGGCTTGCCACTATAAACTATCATTCTTTCTCCATTGCTCAGGTCAAGAACGTAATCACCGGTTTCTTCATTCACGCTGTAACCCAAAATTAGGATTTGTCCATTCAACAGATCCTGATAATTGGCTACGTAAGCATTCAGTTTATCCAGTTCCGGCTGCAATTTATCCAAACGTGATATCAGGTCGTTGATATCATTACGGATGTCTTCCCTGTCGTCGCAAGAATAAAATGCGACGACAGAAAATATACTTAATATGTAAATAAATAACTTCTTCATGGTTCAAGTGTTTTATTTTATTGTTGCTCCATAACCAGAATATGTAGGATTTGGAACGAAAGTTCCGGTCGCCAGATCAAATTGTCCTCCATCGAAAGGATTTACATCTATAATGGTATTCTCTTTTGCTCCATCGAAACCGTTTTTATTCATTCCTCCAAACAATACTTGCCAATTAAAATCTGAACTTACTTTATAAACTATATTATCATCACAGAATGTTCCCGTAGGAAATGTAGTAGCTCTTATCAAACCACAATTATTAGAAAGGGCTACATCTGTATAATATAAATTCTTAGTAACATCTATGGTCTTGACAGTTCCTGCATAAACATAAAAAGTAGTTTCAGTCGCTAAATTTACAAATGTGTTATTATGCATCTTTAAATTGCCTATAGTAGCTTTTTGACCATTAAACAATTTGAATTTTGTCAATAGAGCTTTTGAATCTTTCGAATAGAATACATTATTTACGAGATTTATACTTGGATACGTAGCTGTCGTTTCTTTAGCCAAACCTATCAAAAATTGGTTATGAGAACCTGAAGTAAATTCCAACAATGAATTCTGAATAGTGAAATCAGAAATACTTCTATTATTAGGAGAAATATAGGTTAACGACTGACCTGCCAGACAAATAAGCTTCACATTATCAAACATCACTTTTCCGAAAGAATTATTTCCATTCTGTGCCAATAAATAAGTATTTTCACTACCATCATCCTTCATGACATTTTCTGTATTAATTACCAGATTGTATGCCAAGAACAAACCATTTGCTTCAGAATTTGAAAGTTTCATCTGCCTAGTTGGTGTTATCTTACTTTTCTGAGATGAGTTTGTACCTATCAATATAAGATTAGGGGAATTAACTGTTGAAGAATAATTTACTTCAACCGATGGATCAATAAAATAAACCACATGATCAGCAGTAAATGCAAAATTTGCGTCAGTAACATGTTGTGCCTCACCAAATTTTTCTTTATTAATCTCTACTCCAGCTATCGTGATAGTCTCACCACTATTATACTTCTCTAAATAGTTTACAGCCTCACCATCATCTCCTCCACCTTCGTTTTCACCTATTTGAACCTGAATCTTATCTACAGCCCAATTGATTCCTTTATTTGCCTGAACGACAACATCCTTTGTATTGTCAGCGGTCGCTCTTGTAAATGTTGAAGCAGAAGCCGGAGCTGTCAGTGACAGTTCAGCTTTACCATCAGCCGGTTCGCCTAAAGTGGCAATCCATCCATAAGGCGCAGTGACTATAAAATTGTCTCCGCTTAGGTTTACATTAAGTTTAACAGTAGCTCCTGCTGCAACTGAAAGCACATTGCCACTGAATCCTGCTACACCTTCTGTTATAATTTCGCATGTCAGTCCGTCAACAATAGGCATTGTAAGTGTTTGACCATCTTTCATAACCACTTCCAAATAACCGCCTTTAACCTCTACGCTCTGAAAAAACTTATCTTCATTATTTATCGTTTCAGTAGTAGCCTGAACCTTTTCACCATTTGAAAGGACGTATTGCCATTCACCTGCACCAAACTTTACCTGCCAGTAATTTGTACTTTCTTCAATTCTGAATTCCGGAGTATCTCCGTTCTGACCAACAGCCTGCTGACCTAAAGATTCTCCATTTACAGTCCAATTTCCGTTTTCATCTATACCTATAGTAGGATAATTTACAGTACCTGTCACACCCTGAGTGAGTGTTATCACACTACCGTCACTCAAAGTCAGCGTATATGCGCCTGTAGTTTCATCATACGTATATGAAGAGATTGTTTTATTTCCGTCAATAAGTACCCTTAGCGCATTCATGTTTTCATTAATGGAAGCGACTTGCGCTTCAAGGCTCTCGACACGATTCTTCAGTTCATCAATGTCGTTTCTCAAATCGTCAGTATCACAGCCGGCGAAGACCAAAACAGCCAGCATGAAAGGCATTAAAAATTTAAAGGTTTTCATAATATCTATTTTTATCATTTTACATTTATAACTACATTGATGATTTTATTCGCATCGTGTTTGTAATTTACATTATTAAATACAAATGTCGCCTTATACGTACCAACATTATTGTAAGTATAAGTATATGTCGGTAAATCCTGCGACAAATTCTTCACGTTTTCACCTTTATCAGGATCACATGCCAAGATATTGATTGGATCCGACACAAGCCAAGCTGTTTTCCATTCATAGGTACTACCTGTACCCTGTATGAAGAAGCCGCCATTTGCCACACTAGACATATTCCACAAGCCAGGGACATTAGCCGTTACCGTTCCATAAGCCAAATTCTCTGGTAAATAGGTTGAAACACTAGTCCAGTCATTTCCCTTTTCATCTGTTTCTTCATTCTTTATTGATTTCTCATAAAGATAATTGTGATTGAAGTTCAGTGCGGTAAACATGAAATTACCTGCATATTGTGTAGTAACAGAATTATTTCTCAATACATTCTCTATACACATCGAGTCAAAATAATACTTAGGCTGGTTTGTTGCAGAAGCTCCGGCAGTAGAAGGGTTTTTACGTTCATCAGCATTATACGCCACAGCAACCACCAGATTCTTACCAATCATATTCTTCACATCTAGCTCTACTTTCAATGCCTCAACCACGTTAAGCGCAAGATTGTCATAATCTGTATGATCCCTCACCGGAATCCATTTACCATTCTTATAGAAATCAGCCACCAAAGTGGAATCCGCGTTAAAATCAGTTTTTGACAATCCCGGGAAACCTTCCTGACCTAAAGCCGCGTCTGTAAATGTATAGAACACATCAATTGTATTGTTATATCTTTCATCGGAATACGATGCACCTTCCTGATAGATATTAAACTTCAGCTTCGATGATAAAATATCTTCCACTTGAGTCTCATACCTGTCTTTATATGTATATTGATGACCTGTCTCTCCACTGTAAAAAGTAACGAAATCAGGATCTCCATTTATATTGAACACCACAGGCTCACCCTTTTTCACAGTAACCATCAGTCCGTCCACAGCAACATTGTCACCAGGTGTAACACTTACACTAACATCCTCCAGTCCCTTAGTCATTTCCTTGTTGCATGAAGTCATGACCAATGCTGAAAGTAGAATTGTATATATGCTATATGTTTTCATTTAATATAGGTTTTATTCTTTATCAACAAATTACCATCCCGGATTATTATCAGTGATAGCCTTGTTTACGGCAGTCTCCGCATCAGGAATTGGATAATAATTATATGTATCCGAAATATTGAAATAAGTATATACGTTTGTAGGTCCTTGATTCCACTCACCTCCGGCACGCGCAGAATTATAAAGAGCATTCATGTTTTCAACATATTCACCCCAACGGATTAGGTCAAAACGGCGAGTATATTCGAAACACAATTCACGCCCTCTTTCATCTTTGACCATTTGTCTGAATTCATTCTTATCCAATGTTCCTTCTTCCACCTTATCTGCTCCAGCACGTTCTCTTACTTCATTAAGATAAGCGTATGCATTTGTAGGACCATTTAATTCATTTTCAGCTTCTGCAATCATAAGCAATACATCCGAATATCTCAAGATAGGGAAATTTATCGCAGTATTGTTTTTGTCCTTTTTATCAGCCTCATATTCACGGCGGTATTTTGCGCACGCACGTGCTATATTATTAGTAAATACGCCATTATAATCGTAGTCGCCATCCTTAGGTTCATCAGTATTCTTTTCCCAATTAACATTTCCATAAGAGAAAGACCTGCCATTGTCATGTGCAAGGAAAGCATCTCTGAAACCAAGTTCATAAAATTTTCGTCCAGTCACTCCTGTATTCTTTCCATCACTTTCCATATAAGCGAAAGGTGCAATATTCCACAGGAATCGCGCATCCTTCATCTTAGTCAGATATGTCTGCCATATCGGGTCAGTTTCATCTTTCTTATCATATATTGCCTGTGTGAATTTAACTTCCATAGACATCAGGTTTTGTGTACTGGGAGCATTTGTGCAATACAATCTATACAACTTAGGAGTTGCAAAAATAAATTCATATGAATAACCCGGATCCGCAGAGCCAACAACATTCGATTTAGAAGACATGTCAGGAGCAGCAAGACCTATAATGTTACCGATTCTACCTTCAGCTTTCACGTCTGTTGTATTGTTACCAGAAAATTCCACTTCCCAGATACTTTCATTGGCCTTAGTATTGTATCTGTCAGAACACAAATCTATAAAGTAATCCCAATAATCCGGAGCCAGATCATGCCCTCCTTTAGTTTCAACCAGTTTTGCATATTTCAAAGCTTCCTCATAATAAGTCTTATTTTCTTCCTCTGTTGCAGGTCTATTATCACGATGAAACTCACCGGCACGGAAAAGATATATTCTAGCCAACATTCCCCATGCCGCAGATTTAGAGATTCTACCAGGTTTATATCCAAGTTCTTTTGCAGAAAGAAGTCCGCCAGTTTCATCGTCAGAAACTTCTGCCATCTCCTTCACTATGAAATTATAAATTTCCTGTTTATCTGTACGGGGTATATCAAGCCCTATTACATCTTTTGTTGATTCTGTTTTGAATGGTACATCACCCCAACACTGAACAAGATTAAAATAGTAAAATGCCCTAAGAAATCTGACCTCAGATATATACTGAGCTTTCAGTTTTGCATCTATATCTGCCACTCTGTCAATATTCTCAAGGAAAATATTCGCACGATTTATTCCTGAATACAGAGTGTACCAAAACCCAGTCACTGCAGCATCACTCACAGTAGCATTATTACATACCAACCCTCTAGTGGCAGGAGCACGTCCCGAACCTCCATAATGCGCAAGGTCATCACCTGCGTTAAGATACATATAGTCAGCCCCATAGAAAGACGACTGTCCTAATATGGCATAAATACCGGTAACAAAAGATGTTGCCTCATCTGCCGTATTGAAATAAGTATCTATAGTCACCTTATACGGCTCTTTGTCCAAAAAATTGCATGATACGGACAAACTTCCAAGAGCCAATGTAAAAAGTGTATATTTTAGTATTTTCATAAACTTCTTTTATTTTATCTGTTTTACTGTATTTTTAGAATCCCAAATTCACACCGAAACTGATTGTATATGATCTCGGATATGATGAGAAGTCCAATCCAGGTGTCAAGGCACTGTTACGTACTGATACTTCAGGATCGTAGCCCGAATAACTTGTCAATGTCCACAAGTTCTGTCCAGCTAAATATAGGCGGACATTACTCAATCCAGCCTTGGCAATCATAGCTTTTGGGAATGTATATCCCAAAGTAAGAGTCTTAAGTCTTAGGAACGAGCCATCCTCCACTATTCTTGATGAGATCACTCTGTTCGAACTTGAAGTTGTAGCAGCCGGAATATCACTGTCAGGATTTTCCGGAGTCCAACGGTCAGCATAACTTGCATATTGGTTCAACTCTCTCGACTTATTATTCGAGCTTTCAAAGAACAGACGATTGGCATTCATAATATCATTGCCATACGACCATTGGAAGAATATGCTCAAGTCAAAACCTTTATATGTAAAATTATTTGTAAAACCACCGGTATGTATAGGAAGTCCGCATCCTATTATAGTACGGTCATTTGAGTCAATAGTTCCATCACCATTCAAGTCCTTATATTTAGGCATACCCGGTTGAGTATTGTTCTCTGTAGAGAAATGAGGTACTCCGTTCTTCAGAGTATAAGTTTCACCGGACTTGTTGAAGTCATCATATTTATAAGTGCCCTCATATACATATCCGTACATCATACCCATAGGCAATCCAACCTTTGCTATATAACTTGTCTGCGAATTATAATCCTGGTCGAATGTAGCTGCAGTCAACAGGCTTGTCTGATTTTCCGCCAATTCCAATACTTCATTCTTATTGAACGCAATATTGAAATCAGTAGTCCACGTAAAATTCTTGGTAGTAATATTCTTAGTACTCAAGCTCAATTCCAAACCATCATTCTTGACCTTTCCGATATTTTTGGTAGCAGAATAGAAACCGGAAGACAATGGAACAGAAGCATCCAATAGCAAGTCACGTGTAATCTTACGATAAACATCTGCGGTAAAGTTGATTCTTTCTCTGAAGAAGCTCAAGTCTATACCCACATTCCACTGTTCTGTTGTCTCCCATTTCAGATTGTCGTTACCTATTGCTATAGGCACCGTTCCCACAGTGGTATTATCACCATTGATAGGATATACACCGCTCGGCACACTGCCGTTTGAGATATAATCCCCTTGCTTCGATTTCAGAGCCTGCATCAATGCATAATAATCATATTCACCAATACGGTTATTACCGGTCAATCCCCAACTGGCACGCAACTTACCAGAGTCAAGCACCTTTCCAAGAGGTTTCATAAAATCCTCTTCCATAAAGTTCCATGCCAAAGAAGCAGAAGGGAAATAACCGTATCTGTTACCTTTACTGAATTTAGAAGAACCGTCGGCACGGAATGAAGCGGTAGCATAATATTTTGACTTGTAATTATAGTTCAATCGTCCCAAATAAGACATCATTGACCATGAAGTCTTATACGAATTAGTTGTATTAGCCTGTCCCTCGTACATTCCTGCCATACCCAATGATTCATTTGGAATATGTGTAGTACGGAAAGAATAATACTCATAATCTGAATTCTGGAAAGTAACACCAACTAAAGCATTGAAAAAATGCTTCTTTTTAATATTGGTCTGATATGTCAACGTATTTTCATTCAACCACGTAAGACGTTCATTACGTATCACCTGTGCATTTACTTTATCTGTTGATGTCGGGCCACCATAACGAGTCTTGGAATTATTAAACTGGTCATTCTTACGCGAGTCGTAAGTATAGCCGCCAGAAATCTTCAGTTTAAGTCCTTTCATTATCTCATAAGCCACATAACCATTTAGCTGCAGATTGTTGATATAATTTTTCCTATATTCATTTTTCAAAGATAATATAGGGTTGAAACGGTAGTCATTACTATTATCTACGGCATCATCCATTACATTATCCATCAATGAGCTAAGAGGTTTGTTAGGGAATGTAACAGGTCGATATCCCCAAACGCTGTAGAATAAGTTATTCATACCACTATATGAATTTTCTGAAGGTGTCGAGCCTGTCTGTATGCTTCTGGAATAGTTAGTAGTAAGACTGATATCCAGTTTATCTCGCTTTACTACAGTATTTGCTCTCATCTGAAAACGCTCAAATCCAGTATTCAACAATACACCTTGTTGATCATAATAAGAAGTAGAAGCGTTGTATCTTACACCTTCTGTACCTCCGGTGAGGCGAAGGCTATGATTATGCTGGAATGCAGTACGGAAAATTTCATCCTGCCAGTTATACTGTTCTATATCCTTATAATCGTCAAGCGTCCATTGCTTTCCTTCATACATCATCAGATAGCCTCCATTCTCGGATGTCACCTGTGTAGGATACATTTCAGCCTGTAATTTAACAAACTCGTATGCATCCATCATCGGAATTTTACGTGAAGCGTTATGCATAGTCACACTTCCATCGTATGTAATCTGCGGTTTTCCTATTGTACCCTTTTTAGTTGTAATTATAACTACACCATTCGCTCCACGTGCACCATAAATAGCCGTTGCCGAAGCATCCTTCAATATATCAAGAGATTCAATATCCGAAGGATTAATGGTGCTCGCCATTGCAGCATCTTCCACAGGAAATCCATCTATTACATACAGCGGTGAGTTATCCTGCGTCAGTGAGTTATTACCACGGATCACGATGTTCATAGTTCCACCAGGCGTACCCTCTGATGATGTCACGTTAACTCCGGCTACACGACCTCCAAGAGTCTGATCAAAAGAACCCACCGGAGTATTGAGCAAATCATTCATATCAGCTTTGGCAACCGATCCGGTCAAGTCTTTTTTCTTCACTTCCTGGTAACCAACAACTACCACTTCCTCCAAAACCTCCGCGTCTTCTTTAAGCACTATAGACATTGGTTTAGTAACATCCACTTTGATTTCAAGTGTCTGATAACCAATATAAGAAACTACTATCACGGCATTTGCATCCGGCACACTTAATGAGAACTTTCCCTCCATGTCTGTTATAGTTCCTTGATTAGTTCCTTTTACCAGAATACTCGCTCCGATGACCTCCAATCCGGTATCATCGATTACCGTACCCCTGACAAGACTTTGCGCCACCGCTCCGGTGACTGCAACTAAGGTTAACAGCAATACACTGAAAGCCCTCTTCCATTTTAAAAATTCTTGGAATCCAGTTTTCATAAAATAAAATTACATTAAGTTTATTTTCAAGGTTTATTTCTGCAAATATATTAAAAACTAACTTCTAATATTTGATAAAATAATTCATGATTAGTACAAAATAATACAAACAATCTTACAAATAACGCCACAAAGATATATTTTTTTATTAAATACTACAGGATACACATATTTAATATATAACAATATAGTTTTATACAAAAAACCTCTCCTCTCCAACCCTTTATTTGATTTTTATCATAATTGAGCGCAAGTTAATAAAGTTTTTTCAAATATGCTAATATTTTATTCCCGAAATAAAGTAAATGATTGCTACTATATAAACATGGTTGAATATATTTTAATGATGGTTATACTCAAAATATATATTAAGAGTAAAAATATAGCCCCAAAAGTAAGTATTTCTTAAAAATGTACTATTATTGCACTAATTTTGAATTATTTGTG
>NZ_JACJLE010000002.1 GCF_016901995.1 Bacteroides caecigallinarum
CCTTGTCAGATGAATATCTTCTTAATTATGAAGGAAATTTAACTGTGATAAAAAAATATACAAATGGTAGTAAAACTCCAAAAGTATATATTTATGCTTATCATCCCAATCATAAAGAATGTTGCGATTTATTAAGTAAAAAACAAAAAGAGTTGCAAGAACTATCTGAAGATTTAGATTGTGATAAAACTAAGAATGCAGAAATGCGTAAAGCAATACGTAATTTATATTCTGATTTTTTAGATTTAAGGATGAAAGAAATAGAGGTTTCAAAAGAAGATGCAAAAAATATCTGGGATAAATTGAAACAATATATGCCTATTTATACCTTATTTCAGGCCGATAGAAGCAATGACGATAAAGATAAAGAAGTACAAGATCCTCTAAAGGAGGCTGTGAAAATAATAATGTCATCTACAAAAATAAGATCTAAATGTCAGGAAATATATGATGCCGTAATTGAAGAATTACAAAATGTTTCGGATAGAACTGTAAAGAAAATTAGTGATATGAATCCTTCATTAGCTAGTTCTTTGCATCCAGCTCTACCAACAGCAGATGATTTAAAATGGACTGATGTATTTAAATCCGTATCTATAACAGGTGAAAACGATATTCCAATAAATAAAAGAGGAAGTGGAGTTAAAAGACTTATTCTTATTAATTTTTTTAGAGCAGAAGCCGAAAACAAACAAGAGAAAGCAAAAGCACCAGGAATAATATATGCAATTGAAGAACCTGAAACAGCACAACATGCCCATCATCAGAAACTTCTTATAGACGCTTTAAAAAAACTATCACAAAAAGATGATATACAAGTAATAATAACAACTCACAGTTCTCTGATATTAAAGCAATTAGCATTTGACGAAGTACGAATTGTAAAAAACATAGAATCCGGTAAAGTTGTAAATAAAATAAGTGAATCACAATTACCTTATCCATCATTAAATGAAATTGCATTTACCGCATTTGGGGATGTTCTTGTTGAATATCATAACGAATTATATGGTTATATTGAGTTCGAAGGATGGAAGAATGAATTTAAAAACGGAAAGGAGTTATACCCATATAAGAAAGAAACGACTAAAGGTATAAAGGAGGAAAATTTAATTAAAACTGAAATTATTAGACATCAGATTCATCATCCAGAAAATAAATTAAATACTTATTTTACCCCAGATGAACTTTATAATTCTATTAATGAAATGCGTTCATTCATAGAAACTTATAAGGCTGCTAATAAATAGCAGCCTTATAACCCTAACAACCTTATCTTCTCGGCCATCTACGACAATGAGAATGAACATATTCAATACGCCCATATCTCTTACGATAATAGTCAGTTACAGAAACAGGTTTCAAGGGACATGTACACCTTATTCTCATATTAACACCTCCTTTCTTTTGTCCCTTGACTACTCAAATGTTGGTGCTAACGAATAATAGTACATTACAAAGATAACTTTTTTTGTAAAATTGTCCAAAACATATAATATATATTTCTTTAAACCGATAATAGTTTACTCAAATCTGGATCATTATTAATCCGTTCAGTCTTAGACTCAACCAAAGTAATAATCTCCTGCTTAACTCTGCGGTAATTGCTTTCAATAGTCTCACGAAGAATATCGTTCCTGTCACTGTCAATAAACTCGGCAATGACGGGAATCTTCTTATACGCCTTCATTTCAGCAGAAACTTTGGCAGAATCTACTAGTAAATGACTTTTATGTAGGCAGTCAGAATGTTTATCGTAATTCCATTAAAATGTTCAACCTGATACTGTATAATTGTATCTTTATCCTAATGAAGCTAATGATACAAACTTGTATATTAATGATACAAGCTCTAATAGATGATTTCGTAAACAGACAGCAATATGTAAATATTATATTTCCAGAGGATATAAAAAACTAAAACCTGAAAACATCATTCCAAATAAATGCTTATCTTTGAATGCATAAGTAAATTGAGAAAATATATGGCAATAACTATATGGATATAATAAAGAAGACCATATTTCAGAAGGAAGAAGTCAGCATAAAGGATTAAGAACAAACGAAAGGAGAAGTTTATGGAAAGCAAGAACATTATACATTCACAGGAACATCAGTTTGGTGAGGTCGTTGATATAATACTTCAGCATCGTAGCCGCGCTTCGAGGGCCGTAAATGAAGAAATGTTGCTCACGGCATGGAACGTTGGTTCTTATGTATCCGGAAAGTTGAAAAGTGAAGAATGGGGAAGCAAGGTCGTTACACAGCTATCTGAGTACATTCGTTCACACCGTCCGGATTTGAAAGGATACAGTCGTAGCAGCATTTACAATATGGTGATGTTTTATGATGAATATTCTTCTGAAGCGTTCAGAAACACCGTACAGCAATTCTTTTCTAATGGAATTGTGCAGACAGAATTTGCACAATTGACGGAAAGGGACTTAACAGGAATCAATGACATAATGCAGACAGAATCTGCACAATTGACGGCAAGCAATGACGAAATTGTCCAGCCAAAAACTGGACAATTTATGAGCCTGTTGAATCTGACCACATTGACTAATCACGTTGAGATACTGTGCCGCTGTCGTAGTCAGGAAGAACGTCTGTTTTATATCCTTTATGCTCACAAAGAACATTTGGTAAAGAGGGAACTGCAACGTTGTATATCCAACCAGACATACGCAACACTATTAGGGAATAAAAGTAATATGTCGAAAGGTATGTTGGAGGCTTATCCCGATGCTCCGATAATGTTTAAAGATACTCTGTTTGTGGATTTTCTCGGACTTCCGAAAAAGCACAGCGAGACAAAATTAAGAAACGGGCTGATAGAACACATGAAGCAGTTTATTCTTGAACTGGGAAAAGACTTTATCTTTATGGATCAGGAATACCGTTTGAATGTTGGTGCATCGACTTACAAAGCTGATTTGTTATTTTTCCATAGAGGTTTGCAGGCTCTTGTGGCAGTAGAACTTAAAAAGACAAAATTCCATCCTAAAGACTTGGGACAGTTGGAATTCTATCTGGAAGCTCTCGACAGAGATGTAAAACGGTCCAATGAAAATCCGTCTATCGGTATCATTCTTTGCCCTGAATCAGACCGGGTAGTTGTGGAATATGCCATGAACCGCTGCATGAGTCCTACTATGATTGCTGAATACAAACGTATCCTCATTCCACAAGAGCGTATGCAGGAACAGCTCAGAGAGTTTTGTAATTTCTTTATGAAGAATGAAAACGCTTATTCCTGTTGATGACCTTTATGTAGGCTGTCTGAGTGTTTGCCATAATCCCAATAAAATGTTCAACCTGATACCATATTATTGTGTATCTTTATCTTAATAAAGCTAATGATACAAGCTTGGATACCAATGATACAAGTTTGGATGCTAATGATACAAGCTCTTATAAATGATTTCATAAACCGACAGCAATACGTAAATTATTATATTTCCAAATGCTGAAAGAATTATGTTCTGAAGGTTATCTTGTTTCTGACGGTATCGGAAGAGGAACTACATATCATTTGAATAAAGATAGTAATCTTAATAGTTCAGATGGAAACCTTAATAGTTCGGATGAAAACCTTAACAGCTCAGATGAAAACCTTAATAGTTCGGATGAAAACCTTAACAGTTCCAATGATGATTATCTTAAGACAAATACTCAAAAAACAATTAAAAAGAAATATAGCCAAAAAGAATTATTTGGAATAATACAGAATAGTACCCAAACTTGGAAATCAGTAGAGGAAATAGCCCTTGAAATAAGGCGAAGTACACAATATCTGAAAGGGGAAATTATTCCAGTGATGGTGAATAAAGGACTTTTGGAAAGAGAACATGCTATGCCTAATCATCCGGCTCAAAGATATAAAAGGAAGTTTTGAAATTTACTCAAAAAACAGGAAAATGAGCGTACAAGAATTCATTTGCAGATTTCTAAAAACTTCACACTATGAAAGAACTGAAACAACAAGTCATTATAGAGGAGCATCCTGATATAGAGATAAATTATGTTGAGGATACAAATGTCCCTCAAGGTGGCACCCAAGATGGCACCCATGGTGGCACTCAAGACGAAGATTTAGATACCTGGATTGAAGAACAGGTTGCCACTTATCCTAAAATTACAACTGAAGAATTGGCTTTACAATCAGGGAAAGGCATAAGAACGATTAAACGCCATATAGCTAAGATGAAGAAGCTCTGATATTGATGCTACATCATTTGAGAAGTTTTTAAAAGAAAATTAGGAAATAAAGAAATAAATTGTACTTTTGCATTATATAGATTATAAATCCAAATATATGAATGTGACAGTTTTTAATCCGGCTCAATTGCAAGTGCTTGAAATGATGTCGTTTGTGGACAGTCCTGAAGCATTAGCTGAACTTAAAAAGGCTATTTCTGACTATTTCGCCAAGCAAGCGCAAAAGGAGATTGACCGCTTGTGGGAGAATGGAGAATTGAATGAGGAAAAAGTCGATAAATTCCATCAACTACATGAACGTACTCCATATAAATGAATATGAGAAACATTGTATTGGATACTAACTCACTTATTATTGCTATTTCAGCGAAGAATGACTGCCATAAAGTGTAGCAATCATTCTTAAATGGGATTATACGCTATGTATAAGCAACGAAATCTTAGAAGAGTATCTGGAAGTCATGACACGCAACATAAACAGATATGTAGCCGAAGCGATTATCTATACGATTCTTACTCGCGAAAACGTAAAAAGACTAACTCCACACTACCGCTTTCATTTAATTACATCAGACCAGGATGACAATAAGTTCGTAGACTGTGCGATTACAGCCAATGCTGAATACATCGTGACAGAGGATCATCATTTTAATGAACTTAAAAATATATCTTTTCCATCAGTTGCCATTATTAATCTAAAGGACTTTGCAAAAACATTATAAGTTCATTAGCTTGCATTCACTATTTTTTTGTGTATTTTTGCGAATAAACGTGCGAACAATATGAAACAAATGAAACCAGACATACACCCTTTCGTCGAGACCATGACCCTTGCAGAACTAAGAAAATTTGTCATGTTACAGCTTGAAGAGAACTACGAAAAGAGCATGGAGATAAATGACTTGAGGACAACTGTAGATAAACTCACCAAAAGCCTTGAGGAGGCCAGAATGACTATTAGTACCCTTACGGAAGCTCAATATGATAAGGTGAATGGTGAAATGGGAGATGAATAGACTTGTTACAGCCAATTTAGATAATGTTCAGACATTGATTAAGTAGTGTTTAAGCAGCATCTAAACAACACCTAAAAGAAACCTAAAAACTTCAAACTATGAAAGAATTGAAACAACAAGTCATAATAAGAAAATACCAGTTCGAAGAACTTACTGACTCCGACAAACGACTGATAGAGGCTGCAAAAGAAACTACAAAGAGAAGCTATGCCCCATACTCACATTTCAATGTAGGAGCAGCAGCCATGCTTGATGACGGCACGATAGTGACCGGCTCAAACCAGGAGAATGCCGCCTACCCTTCCGGACTATGTGCCGAACGCACTACCCTGTTTCATGCCGGTTCTGAATATCCTGACAAAGCTGTAACAACACTGGCCATTGCCGCATCAAACAGCGAAGGTTTCACAGAACAGCCTGTCACTCCGTGCGGAGCGTGCCGACAGGTAATGCTGGAAGCCGAACAAAGACACCACCGCCCTATCCGTATGCTGATGTACGGCACTGCCTGCATATACGAAACAAGGGGAACAAAAGATTTGCTCCCCCTGTCGTTTGGTATTGAATCAATGGAATGATTATTTGTCGCCGTACATACGTGCGCGCATTTCCTTGATATGGTCTGATGTGATGTATTCATCGTACTCCATCATCTTGTCGATGATACCGTTAGGTGTAAGTTCGATGATACGGTTGGCAACAGTCTGAATGAATTCGTGGTCGTGTGATGCAAACAGCACGTTACCTTTGTATTGCTTCAGATTGTTGTTGAATGCCTGAATAGACTCCAGGTCAAGGTGGTTTGTAGGAGTGTCAAGGATAAGACAGTTGGCATTTCTCAACTGCATACGTGCAATCATGCATCGCATCTTCTCTCCTCCCGAAAGTACGTTCACTTTCTTCAGCACTTCTTCACCTGAGAACAGCATACGTCCGAGGAAGCCTTTCATCTCCACTTCATTGCCCTGTCCGTACTGGCTCAACCAGTCAACAAGATTAAGATCGCAATTGAAGAAGTCAGTATTGTCAAGTGGCAGATATGCAGTAGTGATAGTCACACCCCAGTTGAAGTGTCCTGCCTGTGGTTTGCGACGTTCATTGATAATCTCGAAGAAAGCAGTCATCGCACGTGGGTCACGGCTCAGGAATACTATCTTGTCACCCTTTTCTACATTGAAGTTTACATCGTTGAAAAGAACAATTCCATCTTCAGTTTCGGCACGAAGTCCTGAAACTTCAAGAATCTGATTACCCGGCTCGCGGTCCATAGTAAAGATGATACCTGGATATTTACGTGATGAAGGCTTGATTTCATCGACATTAAGTTTCTCAAGCATCTTCTTACGGCTGGTTGTCTGTTTTGATTTTGCCACGTTGGCAGAGAAACGGCGGATAAATTCTTCAAGTTCCTTACGTTTTTCTTCAGCCTTAGCCTTCTGGTTCTGCTGCTGGCGGAGTGCAAGCTGGCTTGATTCGTACCAGAAACTGTAGTTACCGGCAAAGAGGTTAACCTTACCGAAGTCGATATCCACTGTGTGAGTACATACAGAGTCGAGGAAGTGACGGTCGTGGCTCACTACAAGTACTGTATGTTCGAAATTTGAAAGATATTCTTCCAGCCATGTCACAGTTTCCATGTCGAGGTCGTTGGTAGGCTCGTCCAGAAGCAGGTTGTCAGGATTACCGAACAATGCCTGTGCAAGCATGACACGCACCTTTTCCTTACCGCTGAGGTCACCCATCAGCATATAGTGCTTGTCTTCCTTTATACCAAGTCCGCTAAGAAGAATAGCAGCATCGCTTTCTGCGTTCCATCCTTCAAGTTCTGCAAATTTTTCTTCAAGTTCTGCAGCCTTAATTCCGTCTTCATCGGTAAAATCTTCTTTGGCGTACAGTGCTTCGCGCTGCTTCATGATGTCCCAAAGCACAGTGTGTCCCATAAGGACTGTATCAAGTACAGTATGTTCGTCGAACTTGAAGTGGTCCTGGCTAAGAACTGAAAGACGTTCGCCCGGTCCCAGCGTAACGCTTCCCTTAGTAGGGTCAAGTTCACCGGAAATTACCTTAAGAAATGTTGACTTACCTGCACCGTTGGCACCTATCACACCGTAAATATTACCGTTGGTGAACTTCATGTTCACATCGTTGTACAATACTCTCTTACCGAATTGAACGGCTACATTAGAAACTGTAATCATTTTATAAGTTTGTTTGTATGTATATACCTAAATTATACTGTTATTCTGAAATTTGCGTGCAAAGGTACTAAATATCCAGCTAATTTACAATGCAGTGAAAGGCATATCACTCCCAGAACACGGCTTTTTATAAGTTTTTTTGTGTCAGTATGTCAGTTTTTTAGTAATTTTGCGGCTGTTTATGCATACAGAGCATTACAGGCACGGTTTTTGTAGTACAGCCAACAGCCGTATGCAAGTCCGGCACTTAAATCACAGATTAATAATAAAATAACAACATAAAGACATGAATAAAAATCAGAATCAAAATCCGGAAGAAGAAATATTGAAGAACGAGGAAGCTGAAAACCAGCAGCAGGAAACTGAAAATCAGGCTGAAGAAACAAACTCTGCCGAAAATGCAGGCGAAGAGAAGGAAGCCGAACTTTCAGAAGAGGAAAAAGCAGCAAAAGAACTTGAAGAGACAAAACAGGCTCTTGAAGACTATAAAGACAAATATCTGCGTCTTTCGGCTGAATTTGACAATTACCGCAAACGTACAATGAAGGAAAAAGCCGAACTTATCAAGAACGGTGGCGAAAAGGCTATCTCGGCTATCCTGCCTATCCTGGATGATTTGGAACGTGCTTTGCAGAACATGCAGAAGGCAGACGATGTTAAGGCTATGTACGAAGGTATTGACCTGATACATCAGAAGTTCCTGAAAAACCTTGGTCACGAAGGGCTTGAAAAGATGAATCCTGTGGGAGAAGCATTCGATACTGATTTCCACGAGGCAATAGCTCTTGTTCCTGCTCAGGAGGAAGCACAGAAAGGCAAGATTTTGGACTGTGTACAGACTGGTTACAAACTGAATGACAAAGTTATACGCCACGCCAAAGTGGTAGTTGCTCAATAATACAATAAAACCACATCGCAAATATGGCTACTAAAAGAGATTACTACGAAGTGCTTGGCGTGGAGAAGACAGCCACAGCAGACGAAATAAAGAAAGCATACCGTAAGAAAGCAATCCAGTATCACCCTGACAAGAATCCGGGAGACAAGGAAGCTGAAGAGAAATTCAAGGAAGCCGCAGAAGCATACGAAGTATTGAGCAATCCTGACAAGCGTTCACGCTACGACCAGTTCGGTCATGCAGGCGTAGACGGTGCTGCAGGAGGCGGATACGGAGGTTTCGGCGGACAGGGTATGTCTATGGATGATATATTCTCTATGTTTGGTGACATCTTTGGCGGACACAGCGGTTTCGGAGGATTCGGCGGTTTCGGAGGTGGCGGAGGCCAGCCAAGACAACGCAAATTCCGCGGTGCAGACCTTAGAGTAAAGGCTAAACTTACGCTGAAGGAAATTGCTGAAGGAACAGAAAAGAAATTCAAGGTAAAGAAATATGTTCCTTGTTCACACTGTCACGGAACAGGTGCCGAAGGAAACAGCGGAACAGAGACTTGTCCTACATGTCACGGAACAGGTAGCGTGACACGTACTCAGCAGAGTATCTTCGGAATGATGCAGACTCAGTCTGTATGTCCTCAGTGTAACGGTGAAGGAAAAATCATCAAGAACAAGTGTAAGGAATGTAACGGCGAAGGCGTAGTTTACGGTGAAGAAGTTGTTACAGTAAAAATACCTGCCGGAGTGGCAGAAGGTATGCAGGTTACCATCAACGGTAAGGGTAATGCCGGAAAGCACAACGGTGTGGCAGGCGACCTGCTTGTTCTTATAGAAGAAGAAAAGCATCCTGAACTGATAAGAGACGAAAGCGACCTTATTTATAATCTGCTTCTTAGTGTTCCTCAGGCAGCGCTTGGTGGTACAGTGGAAATCCCTACAATAGACGGCAAGGCTAAAATCAAGATTGAACCGGGAACACAGCCTGGTAAGGTTCTCCGTCTGAGAGGCAAAGGTCTGCCTAACATCAACAGCTACGGCTACAGCACCGGAACAGGTGACTTGCTGGTAAACGTAAGTGTATATATCCCTGAAACTCTTACAAAAGAAGAACGTCAGGCACTCGAAAAATGGCAGGAATCCGAAAGTTTCAAGCCTAACACAAGTCTGAAGGAAAAAATCTTCAAGAAATTCAGAAGTCTTTTCGACTGATTGATACATAATAAAAATAGAGCGGTACTTTTCTTAAAGCGCCGCTCTATTTTTTTGTATTATTCAAATATTATTTCAACTCCAAAGTTACGATAGATTTTGCAGGAAGTTTCACATTCAAGACATTCTTCGAGATCTTTGCTCCCTTGAATTCTTTCGGGCAAACTACGTTTGGCTTTTCGAAGGTATTGTAGTCATCTATATTTTCAGATGTCAATATTCTTCCTGACACTGACTTGAGTGTTTCGCCGTCAAGCTTAATGGTTATTTCCTGTTCCTCGTCAAGGCTTACGTTCGACAGTGATATATGTGTCACACCATCCTTGCGTGAAGCTGTTGCACTCACCATCGGAACTTCGCGGTTGTCTCTCACTACCTTGTAATTACATTCAAGGTTCAAAGGAAGATATGTGGCATCCTGATGAACATTATACATTTCGAACACGTGATATGTAGGAGTTAGCACCATCTTGTCTTCTTTAGTGAGAATCATTGACTGAAGAACGTTTGCTATCTGAGCGATGTTAGTCATCTTCACACGGTCTGTATATTTATGGAATACATCGAGTGAAAGAGAAGCTACAAATGCGTCACGCATAGTGTTCTGCTGATAAAGATGTCCAGGAATAGAGCCAGGTTCCTGATCCCACCATGTACCCCATTCGTCAACCATCAGGGCAATCTGTTTCTTAGGATCGTATTTATCCATTATGGCGATGTGGCGTTTCAATACGTCTTCAATTTCAAGACACTTACCCATTGTCCAGTAGTAATCATCGTCAGTGAATTCCGTAGCCGAACCTTTGCTACCTTCCCATCCTGTAACGGTGTAATAATGCAAAGAAACACCGTCCATTCTGTGACCGATATTCTTCATCAATGTTTCAGTCCAATCGTAATCATAGTCGCTTGCACCGCTGGCAATCTTGAACAGAACATTTCCGTTATAGTTTCTGCAATATGTTGAATAACGGCGATAAAGGTCTGAATAATACTCAGGACGCATGCTTCCACCGCATCCCCAGCTTTCGTTCCCTACTCCGAAATATTTAACCTTCCATGGCTTTTCACGTCCGTTTTCCTTACGCAGTTTCGCCATAGGGCTACCCTGTTCGGCTGTCATGTATTCCACCCATTTTGCCATCTCCTCTACAGTTCCGCTTCCTACGTTACCGCTGATATAAGGTTCGCAACCCAGCATCTCACATAGATTGAGGAATTCATGAGTACCGAAGCTGTTGTCTTCCACTGTACCTCCCCAGTTGTTGTTCACCATACGCGGACGGTTCTCCTTAGGTCCGATTCCGTCCATCCAGTGATATTCGTCGGCAAAACAACCTCCCGGCCATCTCAATACAGGGACCTTCAGTTTCTTCAATGCTTCAAGAACATCTGTTCTGTAACCGTCAACGTTAGGTATTGAGGAATTCTCGCCTACCCACAGACCACCATAAATACATGTTCCAAGATGTTCTGCAAACTGTCCGTAAATTTCTTTCGGGATAATCTGGTTTCCTTTCTCAGGATAAATCTCGATACTTGCTTTCTGCTGTGCAAATGCAGGAATTCCTGCCATAAAAGCCAATGCCAATAGCGTATTTTTCATGTTTGTAAATAAAATAAATTATAAGATTATAGTTTGAGTATGGAGCAAAGATACTATAAATATGATATTAGCAAAAAAAATAATTGCCAAAAATACACTTATTTTCATATCTTTGTAGCATTAACCAGTTTTTTATATGAAGAAGAAAGCATTAATTATCTCCATATCCGTGATTGCAGCGATTATTCTGTCTGCTGCAGTCGGCACATACTTATTGTTATTTAGCAAACCTTTCAACATTAAGAATCCTACGTTTATTTATATAGATGAAGACGACTCTTCCGACTCTGTTTTTGTCAAAATTGAAAGAAATCTTAACCCCAAAAGTATGTCAGGGATAAAGTTTCTGGCAAAAATCAAAGGTTATGGAGAGGACATACATACAGGAGCATACAGGATAAGCCCGCAATCGTCCGTTCTTGAAGCCTTCAGAAAGATTGAATCCGGAAGACAGACTCCTGTGAAACTGATAATCCCCAGTGTAAGAACTATGAACAAACTGGCATCAAGAGTAGCCAGACAGATTATGGCTGATTCAGCCAGCATATCTGCACTGCTGAATGACAGCAGCTACATAGCCACACTTGGATATGACAAAGCTACTATTCCCGCACTTTTTATACCTAATACGTATGAGGTTTATTGGAATATGACAGCTGAAAGCTTCATTAAAAGAATGGTAAAGGAAAATAAGAATTTCTGGAGCGCAGAACGTAGGGCAAAGGCAGAAGCACTGAATATGACCACTACCGAAGTATGCACTCTGGCATCAATAGTGGATGAAGAAACTGCCAACAACGCAGAAAAGCCTCTTGTGGCAGGACTCTACATAAACAGGCTCAAAAGAGGGATGCTTCTCCAAGCCGACCCTACAGTAAAATTCAGCCTACAGGACTTCGGACTTAGAAGAATACTGTTCAAACATCTGGAAACTGACAGCCCCTATAATACCTACAAATATGCCGGGTTACCTCCCGGACCAATCAGAATTGCATCAGTAGCGGGAATAAACAGTGTTTTGAATTATTCAAAACATAATTACATTTACATGTGTGCAAAAGAGGACTTCTCCGGTACTCACAACTTTGCCTCTACTCTCAGCGAGCATAACATAAACGCAAGAAAGTATCAGCAGGCATTGAACAGAAGAAACATAAAATAAACATCCGGTATAGACAGAGGGATTAGTCCTAACATTTCATCAATACTAATCCCTCATGTTTTTATAGAGCTATACTGTCTTTATTTTACAGATTTCCAGAACTTGATAAAATCGGCATACTGACCATAACAAACCAGACCGTCATCCTGTTTCAACTCGTAATCCTCAGGATAAGATACTTCTGAAACTTTCTCAACCTTTGATATTCCAAGAATATTTGAAGTATGTTTTCCCATAATCACGGATATAATACGTATCTTGAATTCTTCCTCTATGCTTAACTCATTGATTTTATATCCTATGAGTTTGGAAGGTATTGAAAATTTAAACACATAATTGTTTTCATCAACGGAGAAATGCTCAACTTCGGCATTAAGCTCCATAAGCTGTACCAGAAGCCTTGCAGCATCTTTTTCCGGAGTCAATATTCTATCCAATGAAAATGCGTCAAGAACAGCCTTATGCACTTCATCTACGGCACGTGCATATATATGCTTTACATTATGTTTCTTCAATAATGATACAATCCTTACGGAAGCTCCGAAGTTCTCACCTATGGCCACAATGACTATATCCACACTGTTAAGAGGCAGAACAGACAGTGCCATCTCATCTGTAACATCGAGGACATACGTTGTGGCAACCTTGTCTTTATAACGTTCCGCCTGAAGTTCCTCTGAGTCAACGCCGACAACTTCATGACCTAGAGCCGTAAGCTCTTCTGCCAACACTCCACCATAATTGCCTAATCCTATAATAAGATATTTCATATCGAATGTATTTTATTGTTTTATCAGTTTATTATAATATTGTCACTTGGATATTTGTAGTTTTTCTTTTTCTCCTGTCTTATAAGTCCGCTTACCAATGTAAAAGCTCCTACACGACCAACAAACATAAGGACTATTATCAGAAGTTTGCCGGCATTGCTCAAAGTCGGTGTAAGATCAAGGCTGGAGCCTACCGTACTCAAAGCAGATACACATTCAAAGACTAATGCCATGACAGACGCATTCGGTTCTATGACAGTCATCAGGAATATTGCAAAGAAAACAATAAGAAGATAAAGAATCAAAGCCGCATTTGAACGTTTTACCGAATCGGATGAAATCTCGCGATGTAGAATATATGTTCTCTCCACCCCTCTAAGCACGGCAAAAAGGTTTATCAGAATCACAGCAAAGACATTTATCTTCACACCTCCGGCAGTTGACTGTGTTCCGCCACCTATCATCATCAGAATAATCATAAGCAGAAGAGTCTGTGTGGAAAGTGTGGTAAGTCCGACACTGGCAAAACCCGCAGTTCGTGGACATACGGAATTGAAAAAGGCGTGGACCACTTTGTCTGCCGCATCCATACCGGCAAAAGCATGATTCCATTCAAAAAGAAGAATGACAATTGTTCCCAGCAACAAAAGTGCTCCTGTCATAAACAAAACAATCTTGGTATTCAGATTGTACAAATGAATTTTCTTGATAAACCTGCGACGACGGAAAAACAGTCGGGAAAAACAATATCGGAAATAATAGAATATCGTGTCTTTCATATTCACCAATATAGGGAAACCTATACCGCCAAATACAATAAGCAATGACAATACGATATAAAGAAAATTGTGATTATGCATCACCATGTCATTACCCATTCCACCAGGAAGTGTAGAAAAACCGGCGTTACAGAATGCTGATATGGAATGAAAAGCTGCAAAATAAAGCTCCTCATAAAACGTCATTCCAAGGGTTCCGTGTATGTCAATCCATATCAGAAACATACCTATTCCCTCAATGGCAAGAGTAAATCCCAATATATATAATAATGTAGATAATAATGAGTTCAATGAATTGGTACTTATCATATCACCTACAGCCAACTGGTTGTAAAGCGACGTATTCCCCATAAAGAACATGGCGAAGAAGCTGGTTATAGTCATCACTCCCAAACCACCTATTTGAATAAGCAGCATTATTATAATCTGACCTTCCATGGTAAATGTGGAAGGTACATCGACAGATACAAGTCCGGTTACACACGTTGCACTGGTGGAGATAAACAACGCATCTATCCACGATATGCCATTATATGTAGCCCTTGGAAGCATCAGAAGTCCGGCTCCGACAATTATTATTATAAAAAAGCTTGACGCCAGAATAAGTGAAGGATTTGTTTTTCGTCCCAAAAGCCGGACAAAAAAACCGGACAGCAACGTAAAGGACATAAGCAGAAGAACAGCCCCCTTGTAATAACTGCTATTGAAGAATATCCATATCCAATATGCCGCATTACCAGGTTCAGGCAGATGAAAAACAACAGGCAACAGTGTAAGATAAAGACCTATATCAAGCAACCAGGTCCACACTGTGAACTTATTGCCTTCTTCGTTTGAAAACAGATGACTTAATGCTGTATTGACCAGAAAAACAATCCAAACTGAGTTTGAAACAGCATGAAGTACGGAATGTACATTTTCCGTAACCGTGAAACCGTAACGATATACTATAGAAGCTATGAATAAAACAGCTGCAAAACATGCTAGCCATGAAAACCAGTCAACCACCTGATAAATGCGGGGCAATACAAGCTTCTTTCTATATAATATTAAACGTTCCCAATTATCCATATTCTTTTTAACTTTAAAAAGAGACATGCAAACTTACGGAAAAAAAATGGTGAAACAGCCAATAGCATACAAAAAGTTGAATTTACCACTCAATTAGCACAAAACGCAATTATTAAATAGATTTCTCCTTACATTATTCTATCTATTTTTAATATTTAGTATCAAATAATCGAGTATTTCTTTGCTAAATAAACTTTTTTGTCTATTTTTGAGCAGAACTTTAAAATAAATAGCCATGAGCGAGAAACAGAAAAGATTTTTCCTAAAGGAAAACGAGATACCTACACACTGGTATAATATTCAGGCGGACATGAAGAACAAGCCTATGCCGCCACTCAATCCTGCTACAAAAGAACCGTTGAAGGCAGAAGATCTTTACCCTATCTTTGCAAAAGAGCTGTGCCATCAGGAGCTGAACCAAACTGACGCATGGATAAAAATTCCGGAAGAGGTTAGAGAAATGTATAAATACTACAGAAGCACCCCACTTGTAAGAGCATACGGTCTGGAAAAAGCTTTGGGAACACCGGCACACATATATTTCAAAAATGAAAGCGTAAGTCCGATTGGTTCTCATAAACTTAATTCGGCACTGGCACAGGCATATTACTGCAAGAAGGAAGGTGTGACAAACATCACTACCGAAACCGGAGCAGGACAATGGGGAGCTGCCCTGTCATATGCTGCCCGCGTGTTCGGACTTGAAGCTGCGGTTTATCAGGTAAAAATCAGCTACGAACAGAAACCTTACAGACGAAGCATAATGCAGACATTCGGCGCACAGGTCACTCCTTCGCCATCTATGTCAACACGTGCAGGAAAAGATATTCTTACAAAATATCCAAATCATCAGGGATCATTGGGAACTGCCATCTCAGAGGCTATAGAGCTGGCAAGAACAACTCCTAACTGTAAATACACTCTTGGGTCGGTATTAAGCCACGTTACACTGCATCAGACTGTAATCGGACTGGAAGCCGAAAAACAGATGGAAATGGCAGGAGAATATCCTGACATAATTATCGGATGCTTTGGCGGTGGTTCAAATTTCGGCGGTATCTGTTTCCCATTTATGCGCCACACTATCCTGGAAGGCAAAAAGACAAGATATATAGCAGCAGAACCTGCATCCTGCCCTAAACTGACAAGAGGTAAGTTTGAATACGATTTCGGAGACGAAGCCGGATACACTCCTCTCCTGCCAATGTACACTCTGGGACATAACTTCGCACCTGCCAATATTCATGCAGGAGGTTTGAGATATCATGGTGCAGGTGTCATCGTGTCACAACTTCTGAAAGACGGATTAATGGAAGCTGTAGATGTGAAACAACTTGACACATTCGATGCCGGTATCATGTTTGCAAAAGCCGAAGGTATAATTCCTGCTCCGGAATCATGCCACGCAATAGCAGCAACAATCAATGAAGCAAAGAAATGTATCGAAACAGGCGAAGAGAAAGTAATTCTGTTCAATCTGTCAGGACATGGACTTATTGACATGAGTGCATACGACCAATACTTGTCCGGCAACCTTACAAACTACGAGCTTAGTGAAGAGGAAATAGAAAAAAATCTGGAAGAAGTAAAAAATCTTGGACAAAAATAAGGAATAAACACAAAACATATAATAATTAATACAACATCCTTAAAATAAGTATGTTAATTAATAAAGTCTGATGTTATCTTCAATTTCTATAAATGAAATAATATCAGACTTTATCTTTTTTTGAGCTGTTTTTACGCCGGAAAGTTTGCATATTTAAAAAATATTCGTACCTTTGCACCCGCAATCGGAAATCATCACCGAGGCAATAAGAAAACCGGATATTCCGGAACATAGGATGGCCCGTTCGTCTATCGGTTAGGACGCAAGATTTTCATTCTTGAAAGGGGGGTTCGATTCCCCCACGGGCTACAAAAAAAACAAAGCTGCCGGACATTCCGGAGCATAAGGATGGCCCGTTCGTCTATCGGTTAGGACGCAAGATTTTCATTCTTGAAAGGGGGGTTCGATTCCCCCACGGGCTACAAAAAACAAAGCTGCCGGATATTCCGGAGCAATAAGGATGGCCCGTTCGTCTATCGGTTAGGACGCAAGATTTTCATTCTTGAAAGGGGGGTTCGATTCCCCCACGGGCTACAAAAAAAACAAAGCTACCGGATACTCCGGAGCATAAGGATGGCCCGTTCGTCTATCGGTTAGGACGCAAGATTTTCATTCTTGAAAGGGGGGTTCGATTCCCCCACGGGCTACTGAAAGTTGGATTTTAAATCCAACTTTTTTATTTTGTACTACTCTGAAACACTATACGTACATACAAAATCCTGTGACACATAAAGCTCTATATTCATCTCTACATCATTTTCCGGATCTTTAAATGCAACTGTTTCCAATTCTCCATAAAAAACGCCTGCTTCAGGAAAACTAAAGCCATCTGATTTTGTATATAATTCCGGTATTATAATAGACCTTACCTGTAAGTGCTCCAGAAAGTCCACCCCACTTGAGTCTAACATTTTAAACATCGTTTCTTTAGCAGACCAGAATAAAAGATACATATTCACCATCGCACAGGCCTTTTCATCTTCATCTGTAATAAAAAGCAGCCTATTGTCTATCAAAGACATTTCCTTATGGCTGATAAACCTTGTAACAACCTTCTTCACCCTGTCCGAACGATATTCTATATCTATGCCTGTCTCCTTTTCCGGATGCAAAACTACAGCCACATACCCTTTGGTATGCGATATAGATATTTTGCTTTTACAACCATCAAGATACGGCTTACCCGATTCATAGTGCAACACACGCTGCTCAGCCCCAGTAAGTTCTCTAATAAGAGCCCTTACAGCCAAGAATTCAAGCTGGCGGGAATATGATTTATAACTAAAAAATTCGGGTGTAAAAGATTTGTCTGTAAGCAAAGAACGGAGCTCATCCGTGGTTTCTGTAACTTTCCAGATTCCACAGATGGCTCCGTTGTATTCCCATTTCCTTAATATAGGCATATTATCAAATCAATATATCAATCGTTATTTTCTTCTTTTTCAGGTTCCGGATTGACTGTAACCTTGACTTTAAGGATTCTTCTGGCGTCCATTTCCAGAATTTTAAAAACATATCGCCCGAACACTATTTCCTCATTAAGCGAAGGGAACTCACCCTTAACTGCCAGAATAAAACCAGCCAAAGTCTCAGCATCATCAGAAACCTCTTCAAACTCTTCAGGATCTGTCTTCATTATCTTATAGAAATCAGACAGAAGAGTCTTAGCCTCGAAAATATAGACATTGTCCGAAACTTTCACATAAGTCCTTTCCTCATCATCATACTCATCATTGATTTCTCCAACGATTTCCTCTATAATATCTTCCATAGTCACAATGCCGGAAGTACCTCCAAATTCATCAACTACAATGGCCATATGAACCTTGTTTGACTGGAAATCACGAAGCAAATCATCAATCATTTTTGTCTCAGGAACAAAAAATGCCGGACGTATCAGTTTTCTCCAATTAAATTCATCACCTTTTTCCAGATAAGGCAAAAGATCCTTGATATAAAGAATACCCTTTACGTTATCTCTATTATCCTGATAAACAGGGATACGGGAATAACCGTTATCAACCACACATTTAAGAACCTCCGAGAAAGTGGAATCAATATCAAGATCCACCATATCGAGACGTGAAGTCATAACTTCTTTGGCTGTTTCCTCGCCAAAGCGTATGATACCTTCCAACATATTACTTTCTTCCGAGATTTCATCTTTATCGGTAAGTTCAAGAGCCTGAGAGAGTTCATCCACTGATAGTCCCTGAGGCTTCTTATATGCAATCTTATTTATAAAGACTGTTGAGCGAACCAACACAGAAGACAAAGGCTTGAACACATAGCTTAACACATTGAGCACAGGAGCCGCACGCCTACTGAAGGCCAGAGCATTTTGCGCTGAATATATTTTAGGCATTATTTCCCCAAAGAGAAGCAATAGAAATGTAAGTATTACCGTAATTACAAGAAATTCAAGTAACCTTGAATCACCAAAATCGATAACAGACGTAAAGAAAAAATTGCACAGCATAATAATCATCACATTGACGAAATTATTCGAAATAAGAATCGTCGCCAAAAGCCTTTCAGAATTGGCCAGTAATGATTTGATACGCGCATCTGAATTATGCTTCTCCTCATCTATCTCACTCAAATCCGAAGGTGTCAAAGAGAAAAAAGCTATCTCGGATGCTGAGACAAAACCTGAAGCATATAATAACAAAATTGCTAAAATAAGAGCAACTATAGCCCCTGCATCAGGGGCAGTAACGGTCACACCGCTAAATAAATCCGCCAAGCGGCATAAATACGAATCCGGGTCCAAAGAATTTAATTTTAGTTAGACATAAGTTATTTAGAAAGGCAAATCATCAGATGCCTCATCCTGTATAGGCGATTGCTGAACAGGTTGTACTGGAGAAGATGCTGGTTGAGGTTGAGATACCGGCTGCTGAGCTCCCTGCTGAGTAGAACGAGGTGTAAGCATCTCCATATTATCACCGAAAATCTCAACTACGTATCTTTTTACTCCATTCTGATCGTCATATGAACGGGAACGGATTTTTCCTTCAATATAAAGCTTATCTCCTTTATGAACGTACTTCTCTGCTATCTCTGCCAAGTTACGCCACAATACTATATTGTGCCATTCTGTACGTTCCGGTACTTGAGTTCCATTAGTTAATGTATAGGCACGGTCTGTAGTCGCTAATGTAAAAGTAGCTACTGCTACTCCACTGTCCAGATATCTCACTTCGGGATCTTTTCCCACATTACCTATTAATTGTACTTTATTTAAAGACATATTCGAAAAAAATTTTAATTCGCATCAAAAATATAGAAAAAAAACGAGAAACCAACTATTTTGTATGATTTAAATTAAAGATACTCGCATTATAACAAATTCATGCTATCTGATAACTATCATGAAATACCGGCAAAACAGTAATAACAAACATAGGAATGTTGAAACTGCACATCAATAGAACAGACATTATACTTATATAAATATGTAAAGTGTAAGTCATAAAAATGACATCAGAACATATCCCAAGATGGAAAAATCACTGTTTTTCTCATTTTTTTTGTAAAAATGTCGCTAATAAATTTCTTAAAGAACGAGAAAAGCTATATATTTGCAGACCAAAAATTTAGATAAAGTATAACACAATAATTATTTATTAGCGAAATGACTAAAGCAGATATTGTAAACGAAATTGCAAAAAAGACAGGTATCGACAAAAACACTGTACTGGTTACTTTGGAAGCGTTCATGGGTTCAGTAAAAGAATCGTTATCTAACGAAGAAAATGTTTACCTAAGAGGTTTCGGCAGTTTCGTAGTTAAGAAGAGAGCACAGAAAACAGCTCGTAATATATCAAAGAACACTACAATAATCATCCCGGAACACAATATTCCGGTATTCAAACCAGCAAAGACTTTTACACTTTCAGTGAAGGAATAATTAATTTTAGTATTAACCCTATAAAAATTTTAAAGCTATGCCAAGCGGAAAGAAAAGAAAAAGACATAAAATGTCTACTCACAAGCGTAAAAAAAGACTAAGAAAGAACAGACATAAAAGCAAAAAATAATTGTTAGTCTGTCCCGACTTCAATAAAGAACAAACTTGCAAAGAACTGTTTCAGTCTTTCGGGTTTGTTCTTTGTCTTAATTAAGAATTTAAACAATTTCCATTAAACCAAGAAAAAGTGACAAGCGAATTAGTTGTTGACGTACAGCCCAAAGAGATTTCTATAGCCCTGCTGGAAGACAAGAATCTGGTAGAGTTTCAGAAAGAAGAAAGAAACCTTTCCTTCTCTGTCGGGAATATGTATGTGGGCAAAGTAAAAAAACTTATGCCCGGACTTAATGCATGCTTCGTGGATGTCGGCTTCGAAAAAGACGCATTCCTTCACTATCTTGATTTGGGACCACAGTTTCATTCTTATCAAAAGTATCTAAAGCAAGTAATCAGTGACCGTAAGAAACTTTTTCCTATATCAAAGGCAAACTCTCTGCCGGATATTGACAAAGACGGTTCAATATCAAATGTCCTCCAGCAAGGTCAGGAAGTAATTGTTCAGATAGTAAAAGAACCTATCTCTACAAAAGGTCCTCGCCTTACATGCGAACTTTCATTTGCAGGAAGATATCTGGTACTCATTCCGTTCAACGACAAAGTTTCTGTTTCGCAGAAAATAAAATCGAGCGAAGAAAGGACACGATTGAAGCAACTGCTTCAGAGCATCAAGCCAAAGAACTTCGGAATCATAGTAAGAACAGTAGCCGAAGGAAAAAGAGTGGCAGAACTGGATGCCGAACTGAAAGTATTGCTCAAACATTGGGAAGAAACAATAACTAAGGTGCAGTCTGCTACAAAGCTGCCCACACTGGTATATGAGGAAACAAGCCGCACTGTCGCTATGCTGCGCGACCTGTTCAATCCGTCATACGAAAATATTTATGTAAACGATGAAACCGTTTACAACGAAGTAAAAGACTATGTAGCCCTGATAGCTCCCGAACGCGGGAACATTGTAAAGCGCTACACCGGTCAGCTTCCCATTTTCGACAACTTTGCCATCACAAAGCAAATAAAATCATCATTCGGTAAGACTGTTTCGTACAAAAGCGGAGCTTACCTCATTATTGAACATACCGAAGCACTTCACGTGGTAGATGTGAACAGCGGCAACCGCTCAAAATCTGCCAACGGACAGGAAGCCAATGCCTTAGATGTGAATCTTGGTGCTGCCGACGAACTGGCACGCCAGCTCAGACTGAGGGATATGGGTGGTATAATAGTTGTCGATTTCATTGATATGAACCTTGCCGAGAACCGTCAGAAACTATACGAACGCATGTGTCAGAACATGCAGAAGGACAGGGCAAAGCATAACATCCTGCCGTTAAGCAAATTCGGCCTTATGCAGATAACCCGACAAAGAGTTCGTCCTGCAATGGACGTGACTACCGACGAAGAATGTCCTGTATGTTTCGGTAAAGGTAAAATCAAACCTTCGATACTTTTCACAGATTCTCTGGAAAGCAAACTGGACTATTTGGTCAACAAATTAAAAGTGAAAAAATTCACGTTGCATATACATCCGTACGTTGCTGCTTACGTAAACCAAGGTATGGTTTCACTAAAGCGTAAATGGCAAATGAAATACGGATTTGGTATCAAAGTCATTCCTAATCAGAACCTTGCAATGCTGGAATATAAATTCTATGACCCAAAAGGTGAAGAAATAGACATGAAGGAAGAGTTTGAAATCAAATAAAAAAAGCAAAAAGAAAGAAATCAAGACTGCATGGCTGTCCATAAAACAAGTAAAGGACACCATGCAGTTTCTTTTTTATACAGCACTATGATAAAACTTGCATCATCCAACTAAAAATGCCATCTTTGCAACAGAAACAAAAACAAATAACCATAAACACATGAAAAAAACATTATTCACAGCAGCTCTAGGAGCTATTGCATTAAGTGCAGGGGCACAGCAAATCACTGAGTCAGATCTGAAGGATATACAGTCATCATTCGTGATGGATGCATCTACAAAAGCACTTCAGAACATAATCACAAATGATGCCAACCTGAGAAAACTGTCCCTGAACAGAGATATTCAAGGTGAAACAGACCACTACTTCAAATATAAAGTTGATGTGAAAGGTATAACAGACCAGCAGCAGTCTGGAAGATGCTGGATGTTTACTTCTATGAACGTACTCCGTCCGTCGGTAATGAAACAGTTCAACATCAAGGAATTCGACTTCTCACACAACTACAACTATTTCTGGGATATGTTCGAAAAGAGTAATCTTTTCCTTGAAAATGCCATTGCTACAGCTGATCATGACATGTTGGAACGTGACGTAGAGTTTTATTTCAGAACACCTGTAGGCGACGGTGGCGTTTGGAACCTGTTCTATAATATAGCTGAAAAATACGGTGTAGTTCCTCAGACTGTCATGCCGGAAACTGCACACTCAAACAACACAACACAGATGCGTTCCGTGCTCAACGAACGTCTGCGCACAGGAGGATACGAACTCCGTAATCTGGTAAACGGAAAGAAGGGTAAGAAAGAGATAGCAGAAGCCAAGAAGGCTATATTAAAAGATATTTACAGAATCCTTTCACTCTGCCTCGGCAATCCTCCCAGCCAGTTCGAATGGAGATACGAAACCACAGCCGGTGAAATCAAGACACTGAAAACTACTCCTAAGGAATTCTATAACATGATCAAACCGGAAAACTACAATCCGGAATCATACGTCATGATAATGAACGACCCTACCCGCGAGTACTATAAGGTTTATGAGATAGCAAACTACCGCAATACATACGAAGGTGTGAACTGGATATATCTGAACCTGCCTAACGATGTCATCAAAAAAGCGGCTATATCTTCTATCAAGGGTAATGAAGCTATGTATGCATCAGTTGATGTTGCTATGTATAATTCTGCCGACGGTGTTTGTCATCCTGAAATGTTCGATTATTCCTCACTTTTCGGAATAAAGCTCGACATGGACAAGAAAGCAAGAATCCTTACCAGAGAAAGCGGGTCTGCCCACGCCATGTCTTTGAGAGCTGTTGACACAGACGAAAACGACAAACCACTGAAATGGCAGTTTGAAAACAGCTGGGGTTCGTCTGCAGGTCATAACGGATTCATGACTTTCACAGATGAATGGTTCGATGAATATCTGTTCCGCATCGTGATAAACAAGAAATATCTTGACGAAAAATCTCTGAAGGCTGCAAAACAGAAACCTGTGGCACTTCCTGCTTGGGATTATATGTTCTAAAAGTCAGATTATAATATAAATAATAAGAGCCATATCATAATCTCTTTTCAATAAGAGGATTGATATGGCTCTTTTATATTTTCAGCTCAATAAAAATATCTTACATTCCCTGAAGTCTGTTCATCAATGAGTCGCGAAGAACTGTATAAGCAGCCATATTCTGCTGACTTACAGGTTTCTTAGGTTGCGACTTGATTGTGAGCGGATTTATAGGCTTTCCGTTCTCGAATACACGGAAATCAAGATGCGGTCCGGTAGAAAGTCCGGTGGAACCTACATAGCCTATCACTTCTTTCTGCTTGACTGAAGAACCGACTTTCAAGCCTTTAGCAAAACGTGACAGATGCATATATGTAGTGACATAAACACTGTTATGCTTAATCTTGACGTAATTACCTCCTCCCCCGGCCTGATAACCTTTTGCTATAACCTTTCCGTTACCGATGGCATACACCGGAGTTCCCGTAGGAGCTGCATAGTCCACACCATGATGCGCACGATAACGCTTCAGCACCGGATGATAACGGCTATTGGTAAAACGCGACGAAATACGGTAGAAATCAAGCGGAGCTTTCAGAAATGCTCCTTCAAGACTGTTTCCTTTCTCATTATAATAAAGTTCCTCACCATCCTGAGTGAACGGAATAGCATAATATGTACTGTCCGAAGCACGGAAAGATGCCGCAAGCACATGAAAGTTCTGCAACGCATTTCCATCGACATATTCCTGTTCGTATATCACACGGAATTCATCTTCCTTCTGAAGTCCGAAGAAGTCGATAGTCCATCCGAATATATGCGAGAGAACTATAGCAAGCTGCGGCGAAGTATTACAATCCTGCATGGCTACCCACAATGAAGAATTGATTTTCCCCTTTGCCTCTTTAGTTCTCCACTCTACAGGGTTCTGACCGCGTGTAACCTTATATTCTCCCCTAAGGTCGAAAACTACATACGATTTCGGATCTTCCTCATAAACAAAAAACTTTGGAGTGGCAAGGCTGTCCTTCGAAGTAAACATTGCATAGGCCCTTCCGCTACGTATCTTCCTTACATCGAATACACCTTCCGTCTTAAGATTCAGATCATGAATATTCTGAGAACTCAATCCATGATCAGACAATATAAAAGACAAATTCTGGTTAGGCTTCACTATACCATACTTCACATTGTATTTATCAACCGGGATACCATATTTGTAAGTAATTTCTTCCACCTCGGCAGAGTCAGTCACCTCCACTTCATCAAGCGACTGCTCTTCGGTTTCTATAGAACGATAATTGTTTACTGTCAGTACAGCCACAAGTACCACGGCTACAGCTACCAGAGCCAATATTATTTTCTTCTGCTTATTCATACTTGTTCCAACTGCTCATAGTGTTAATGTCTTTTCTGATTTTATTTCTCGTCTCACCATCAGGATAACCCAATGTAATCAGAAGCGGAACTCTCTTGCTACCTATACCTAGCAACTTCTTCACTTTCTTTTCATCGAACCATCCAAGGATACATGTTCCCAGACCAAGTTCTGCAGCCTGAAGACAGAAATTCTCTACCGCAATACCTACGTCAAGAAGAGAATACTCCTTATCCTTAATTACGCTACCTATACGTGCCGTAAAATTCATTTTCTCCAACACTACAGCCACAATTACTGGACTTTGCACTGCAAACTTGTTCATTCCCATACCTGCCGCAGCCGATGCCATCTCCGGAAGCAATTGCGGATCGTCCACCACAACAAACTTCCATGGCTGACTGTTGCATGCCGACGGAGCTAGTCTTGCAGCTTCAAGGCATTTGACAATCTTTTCTCTATCTACCGGAGTGTTCTTATACTTTCTGTCACTCTGACGTTTCTTTACTAAATCTAAAAAATCCATATATTATCAATTTTAATTATTACAACGTAAACGGACACGGAGAAACTATCTCTATCTCCTTATCCGACACCGGATGTCTGAATACGAGTCTTGATGCATGAAGACACAAACGTGAAGCCGAATCGGGATTACCATAAAGTTCATCTCCCGATATAGGACATCCGAGGCCTGAGACATGAGCCGAATGTACACGCAACTGATGAGTCCGACCGGTATGAGGCTTAAAGACGACTTTCGCCCGTCCATCCTTTATACATTCCACCTTATATTCAGTTATTGCCAGCTTGCCATTCTCAAAATCAACCATCTGTCGCGGTCTGTCAAGGGGATTCAGGCATATAGGCAAATCTATGATACCAAATTCCTGCGACGGAACGCCATCCAATATGGCTATGTATTCCTTTGAGATACTCCTTGTCTCGAACTGAGACTGCAACCGGGCATGCACATCCTTGTCCTTGGCAGCGAGAAGTATCCCTGACGTTGCCATATCAAGGCGATGAACCACCAAAGGACCGGTAGCATCAGGATACATAAGTCTTAATCTCTGCTGTACAGAGTCCAGATCATTTTTTCCCGGAACAGAAAGCATGCCCGACGGCTTCTCAACAGCTACTATCCATTCATCCTCATACAAAATCTTAAGCGGAGTATCCTTAAACAAATCCTCTGCCAATGGATTAGGCTCCACATCAAGCCCTACGAGCATATGTTTCAGTATAGGTTCGCATTTACCTTTGCATGAAGGATAAAAATAGCCGTCGTGACGAATCTCATCCTTGGGCGACATTCCGCACCAGAATTCACCCATAGCCAACGGCTGCAGGCCATACAGATAAGCATACTGCAAAAGTTTAGGCAAAGCGCACTCCCCTGCTCCTGCCGGCGGTAATCCTTGAGGAGTATCTTTGAATATCTCACACAGGTCTTTACGCTCACCCTTTGCATTAAACATATCAAATTGCTTGAAAAGCCATAACTGCAATGCAGCCGAACGAGTTTTTCTCTCTTGTTTCAACTGTAATATCTCAGTATCAAAAGCTTTCACTTTCTGCTCTACCTCATTCAGCCTTTCTTTCCACGAATTCTCCAGTCTCTTATATTCGGCCTTTTGAAACTGGCTCTCACGAACCAGGGCATCAAGTTCTTCAGGCGAAAGGTTGCCATTAGCACGTTTTTCATCCCTCTCCTTTTTGCTCCTCTTCAGTTTCTCCTTGGCAGACGCTAAAGAAGAAGATGCTTGAATCTTTATCTCCTCTTGTTCTTTTTTCGCCATGAGATAAGAATCACTTTTGGATATATCGCTGATACGTCTGTTCAAAGCCGAGATTTCCGATTCTTCTTTCCTGAAATAACCGTCAGGATTAAGAAGGTCATACACAGGAGGAACAAAGAAATCATGCATATTACTACCGGCCAGATTTCCGGAAAAGGCAGCCAGATAACCGATACCGCCATCTGATGTCCTTACTATCAGTACACCAAACATCTTGCCTTTGCCGATTTCATCCTGCCAGTCAAGTCGAGTGGATAAATAAGACCGAACCTCATCCGCTGCTATTCGTGTCAGCGGATGAGGTGTATAATGAAAAGGGAATGTAAATTTCTCGGGTAGAGAAATTTCCTCAATATTCTGTTTGAAAAAATGAATCACTTCTATCTATCCTCCAGATTCAAACAAATGGTGAATTATAAATTATTAATCCAATTGGCAATATCCTTCAAAACTTCTTCGGAGCAGGTTTCTTCTATATTATAGTAATCTACCGCAGTCTCAGGTTTACAATGTTGAAACAGGTGATTAAGTCCCGGATATTCCTTTATAAGGTTCTTGGGGTTCTTATCATTCAAAAGCCGTCTGATATTACCCAAATTACTTTCCGAAATAACCTGTGCGTCATTGCTACCGTTTATTGCCATTACGGGTATTGTTATCAGCTTCAAATCACTTTCAGGATTGTAATCAACAAAGAACTGCAACCATGGTTTCTGTGACTGCACAGACATTTCCTTTCTTATAGTATTTACACTGACATTAGCCGGTATTCCCTTTAACTTCAATAAAGCATTCTGCTGTTCGGCCAGCAGAGTATCGCCTTTAATTCCCGGACCAGCCATACTTACAATGAAATCCGGTTTCTTATCTGCTGCAAGCATAAAAGCTATCATTCCGCCTTCACTATGACCAAGGACACCGATCTTTCCGAATTTTCCACTTTTCCTAAGCCATTGCAAACCGCAATCCGCATCCTCGGCAAAATCTTCGGAAGTAGCACTCGTGACATCGCCACCAACTGACTTTCCTGTTCCCCTGTCATCGTATCGCAAAGACGCTATACCGCATTTGGCCAGATAATCAGCTATCACGAGAAACGGTTTATGTCCAAAGACCTCTTCATCGCGGTTCTGTGAGCCACTTCCGGTAACCATTAACACCACCGGTACTTTTTTATTCGGATTGTAGCCTACGGGATATGTCAGCGTTCCTGACAATTTTGCATTAGCATTCACATTACTGAAAGTAACTTCCTCAGTACCATAGATATACGTCACTGTAGGTTCCTGAGGTCTGTTCGGCATATTTACATCTCCAGGTCTAAGTTCAAGCGGGAAGGACATACCGAACTGATTGAATTTTCCTTTAATCGCCCCATCGATAAGCTTTCCATTATAAGTCATGTTTATAGCAGCCACGCTCAACGAGACGGAATCTTCTGTCAAAATCTGAAGATTTACAGGAATACCGACAGCACTTTGCGCCGGAACATCCATCTTGCACGACTGCTTACCTCCTTCTTCATTATGAAAATGAAAAACGATTTCCAATTTCTGGTTTGCCGCAGTCAACAAACCTTTCCATGTACCGTTTATCACCTGTGAGTATGACACAGATGCAGCAGACATAAGCAACGCAAATAGAAGAGTTCTTTTCATTGTAGAATTTCAGTTTTACATATTAAAGTTTAGAACATTTCTCTCTGACGACAGAAACATCCGGCAAACTTCTCATCCACATTTTCTATAGGCTGACGGAAAAGTCCATATACAGAAGAGCCTGATCCGGACATGGAAGCATATACTGCACCCAGATCGTACATCTTATCCTTAATGGCAGCAATCTCAGGATACAGTGCGAAAACACTGTCCTCAAAATCGTTTACCATCACGTCTTTCCACTTCTCCACAGGCATCTTTACAATCTCTTTAAGGGAAAGTTCCGGCCTGTGAGGCTTGATTTTCGAAAAAGCGTCACGTGTTGATACGAAAATATCAGGCTTTACCAATACTATATAATAATCTGCCAACGAAAGTTTGACAGGTTCAAAGATATTACCTATTCCAGTTGCAAATACAGGCTCATTGCGCACAAAGAAAGCACAGTCAGCCCCAAGCTTTGCAGCATATTCTTCCATCTTCTCCAGACTCAGCCCCAAAGCAAACTTCTGATTGAGCATCTTAATCATAAAGGCACAGTCAGAAGAACCGCCTCCAAGACCTGCCCCACTCGGTATATGCTTGAACAGATGAATATCTACAGGAGCGAGATCGAAGTTCTGCTTCAGAAGTTTATAAGCCTTAGCCACAAGGTTATCATCCGGATTGCAGTCAAGAACATTACCTTTCATACTGATTTTATAGTCCTTACCCTCCTCTTCCAAAGGTTTTACTTCAAGGGCATCCTGAAGATTGATAGGGAAAAACACTGTCTCAAGATTATGATATCCGTCCGGGCGTTTCTCGACTATATTCAAGCCCAGATTTATTTTGGCATTTGGAAATGTTATCATTGTCGTAGAATTTATAATTTCTTCAAATATAGCACTTATGTTTTAATTATTTGTTCCTGATAGCAAAAATATAATAGACCATTATTGAAAGCAACATTGCCGTTACAGATATTCCTATAGCAGGATTTGCCCAAGGGAAAGTAATGGACAATGCATTGAAAACAAGCATCAGGCTGATAAAAATATTTACAACCCTCATCAACCGGAGCGCCATTATATATTGCTTTACAATATTCTGCCGCGATATTCTCACCGGGAAACGTATATATTCCACCGGAGTGTAGGGACATGTAAATACCAGCAGACAAACAATAAGATTTACCAGGAAACCTGTCAGCATATTATTGTTTTCAAATCCACTATTTACCACAAAATATACACATCCCGCTATTACCATAAGTGCCGAAATCACCTCAAACACCCGGTCTATCAAGGAAGGATGATATTTGATATTTATATCCTGCCCCTGAACAGAATATGGCCCAAGGTTTATATTAAAGAAACGTATCCTAATCTTTTTCATCGTCTGTCACCCTTTCTTTTCGTGTTTTCTTCAATCGGCCACTTTTTCGCAAAGCCTCGTTGATTATCCACTGAAGCTGACCGTTGGTGCTGCGGAATTCATCCGCAGCCCATTGTTCAATGGCTTCCATAGTTTCAGAATCCACACGAAGCACAAAACTCTTTATTGAACTTTCTTTTTTGGCCATAATATTGTTTATTCCAGTTTACCTGAATAATATGAATAGTAATTATTGAATACATTAAGTGATAGAAATGCGCCAAATAGAATTGAAATTGCCACCAGACGCAATATCATATCCATAAGTCCTGTTACTCCACATTTAAAATAGTAAGAAACACAAAGAATCAATACTATCATTAAAGTATAGAAAGCGAAGAGATATAAAGCACACACCACTCTATTCTTAATGTACAATCGGTCTGTAAAGTTATTCAAGACAATATATTTGAATTCTTTTACCGGCTTGAAATATCTATAAGCATAATACAATATAGAAAGGACTAAAAGCGAGAGTAATAATCCATAAACCAATATCTCGTCTTCAACCGGTTCTACAGATTGTATAAAAAATTTTACAAAGCCATTAACCGAAATAACCAAAGTCATTACTATACTCAACAGCATCGGTATGAAAGAGGATACTCTTGTAGAACAATAATATCCCTTTCTCCTATCAAAAAAACTTCATCCTAAACATAGCACTGTAAATATAATTCAAAGAAAAACAAATCTATCAATGATGCAATGTACCAGTATTAACCACAGGTTGTGCAGCCTCATCAGCACAAAGGACAACCAGCAGATTGCTTACCATTGCAGCTTTACGTTCTTCGTCAAGTTCAACAATTTCTTCATCTGAAAGTTTGTCAAGAGCCATTTTAACCATCGAAACCGCACCTTCAACGATTTTTTCCCTCGCACTGATGATTGCAGAAGCCTGCTGGCGGCGCAACATAACAGCCGCGATTTCAGGAGCGTATGCCAGATAGTTTATCCTTGCCTCTAAAATTTCAATTCCCGCCATAGCCAGACGTTCATTCAGTTTCTGCTCCAACTGTTCATTTATTTCTTCACCACCGGAACGCAAAGTCAACTCATCAGCTTCCGACTCATTATTATCATATGCATACTGTCCAGCCACCTGACGCAAAGCAGCATCACTCTGTATGCGTACAAAGTTCTCAAAAGCGTTCATGCGGCTGCCCACCGTACTTCCAACTGTGACCTCTTTACCATTAGCTGTCGAAGTATTAGCTATTGTCTGAGAATCAATTTCAAACATAGCCTTGTAAGTATCCTTCACCTTCCAAACAAGTACAAGACCTATCAATACAGGATTACCAATTTTGTCATTCACCTTTATAGGCTCCACATCCAGGTTTCTCGCACGTAAAGAAAGTTTCTTCTTATCCATAAAAGGATTTACCCAAAAGAATCCAGTTTCTTTGAATGTACCTTTATACTTTCCAAAGAAGACCATCACTCTGGCCTCATTAGGTTCCAACTGCATATATCCGCTCCAAAATATCAACCATGCCAAAATACACAATGCACCTACTATATACAAAGCTATAAATCCTGAAAGGAAGCAAGCAACTGCAGCTCCTGTAAGCACTACCAAATGTAAAAACAAGGCTAAAAAGCCATTCATCTTAAAACCTTTGTAAACTAATTCTCTCGTGTCCATAATTATAAGATTAAGTGATATTATTTTGATATCACAAATATATGGATTTAATTTTACTTTCAAAAGAAATTAGAGTTTTTTAATACTCCAACATGTAATTATATCCTTAATAAAAGGCCTCACAAAGCCTATAAAAAAACGTGGGCAAATTTGACTTAAAACTTGCCCACGTTTTTTATGACGTATGAAACAAAAAAATGAATGTACATTACCTCATCAAACTCATTAAATCCATTAAACCATAAACTTGATAAGCCTGCCATTACTGACTATCCATATTCAGTCGTGACATTTCATTTTCAGCCGCACTACGGTTATTCATTGTACGTTCAGTGCGGAATCTGTAAGTAACAGTAATACCGATTTTCCGAGTATCTTCCTTACTGATGCTGTTCATGATAATATCATTCAGACGGGCTCCACTTCGTACCTTGTTCTTGTTGAAAATATCATATCCATCAAGAGAAAGTTGAAGCCTGTCGTTCAGGAATGATTTCTTCAGGCTCAAATTAAGGGATGAATAACTCTTCGATTCGTAGAGCTGATAATATCCTCTGGTGCCGTAATTAAAATCGGCGGACAACAGGAATCCGGCAGGAAGTGTGAAACTGTTATTGAAATTCAGTATCATCAATGGGCGACCGGATTTCAATACGCTTCCATCAGGACCGGGATAACTGAAGAATGTTTTCAGACAGGTAAGTGTAAGTGAGGGCAGCCACCACTTCACCGGATATTGTACGTTAACCATACCCGTCAGATTGTGCATTCTGTCAAAATTATCCATGTAGCTGACAGTAACCGCTGAATTACCCGGCATACTGTAGAACGCTGTTATCAGCGGATTCTGTGTATTGGTATAATTCAGGTTAAGGAACAGGAACTTATAAAACAGCATATAGTTCAGGTCATGAGTCAAAGCCTGTCTCAGATAAAGATTTCCTTTCTGATAGGTAAACCGGTCTGTATAAACAGCATTGTCGTTCATGACGCCAAAAGGCGGGCGTTCCGTATGAACGGAAAATGAAAGAGACTGTTGCAGGCTCTCGGTATTGTAGCTTAACGAAACAGACGGCAGGAAGTTATGATATGTCTGGTTCTGGCTCTTGTTGCTGCTGTTTTCCTTCAAATTGCTTCGGATGTGCTCGTAACGCAAGCCGGCTCCTACTGACAGGTTATTCCATGTGTAATCATACGACAGATAGAGAGAGTTCTTCATTTCCGTATTACTTGTACTACCATTACTCAATGCACGGACATATTCTATATAGTCTGTTCCGGTTGTATGGCTGAAGTCATAACCGAAGCTGAAAGTTCCGGCTTTTTCAGTTTCATACGACAAGTTTAATTTGGCAGCAAACAAATCCCAGTCCGCCTTACGGTAATAGTCCATAGATGTTTCAACACCGTCGCTTTCCCATTCACGGATATTGCCACGGTTACGGTCTGTCTTATGTAGATAATCACCGAATGCATTTATCTTCCAGCCATTCTTCCAGTCGTTTGTATAATATAGATTCAGATGGTTGCTGACAGACTTGTCGGCCACATCGCTGAGATTCCTGATAAAGGTTGAAGTTCCTTTGTCCGGTATCATGGAAAGCGTATCGTTTGAGAACGTATTACCTTCGCTGTATTTACCTTCATATTTCAGACCGATTTCCGATTCTGGAGAAAAATGATAAGACACTCCTCCAGTATAGGAATGACTTTCATTGAATATTTGCCTTTGATTCAAATTAGTCAGATTCCAGATAGTATCACTTTGAGTCTGCTGATAAATGTCAAGATCCGAATCCTTCTTTCCACGTTCATAATTATAAGAGAGAAAGAAGTCCCAGTTCTTGTAGTTATAACTTCCGTTCATCCGGTAATTCTGACTGAGATGATTTCCCTGCAGCAGATTACCACTGACATTAAAGGCGAGTCCTTCGCCCAGGCGTTTGGTCTTGATTTCAATCACCGCACGCTGCTCCGAATGATAACGCACACCCGTATTCGTCACCAGCCTGACAGACTGAATCTGGTCAATAGCCAGATTGTCCAGTTCTGTACGGTCTGTAACTTCACGGCCGTTGATGTAATAGGTAGGAAGACCTCTGCCTATCACCTCAATGTCTTCACCACGTTTCTGTATGCCGGGTATCTTGCAAAGCAAATCATCCAGTGTGGTTTGTTTGGCAAGAATCGTATTCGGTATATCAGCTGTAATTCCTTCCTTATCCAGCTTGAAGGGTTTCCTATATGCTGTTACCTCCACACCTTCAAGCTCGTTCTGTGACAGTTCCATTTTAACTACCGGCAGTGTGATATCTGTATTGACCTGTATATTCTCATACAATGTCTCATAGCCCAGATAAGAATAACGGATGATATATTCACCCTTATTGACAGATGTATTATACACTCCGCATGAGTCAGATACCGCACCGGTGACAAGTGTGCTATCTGCCTGATTCAGAAAAGCGACATTTACCATCGGCATCATCGCATTTTCCGAATCTATGATTGTTCCTTTAATATAGTGCTGACTGTAAACAGGCAATATAAACACACTGCCTATTATATCTAAAAACGTTTTTTTCATTAATCAAACTTTAGAATTCATAAGGATAAGCGTATTATCTTCCAAAGCGTGATGAATCCACTTCCTTCTTTTCCTTACTGATGCTGCCGCCAAAACGGTAAACAAATTTTACAGAAACAGTACGGCTATATTGTCCCATATTCAAGTCGATGTGTTGCCCTGAATAGCGGTTTCTCACCTTCATTCGCATAGTATCGAACAGGTCAGAACATGTCAGGCTCAGCGTTGCCTTATCCTTCAGGAAGTTCCACTGTGCCCCTACATTGACCGTAAATACCGACTTTGTATCGCTGATACCGGAAATCATGCTTGAACGGTACATCGCATCCAAATCAAAGCCCACATTGGAACCTACCGAGAAATGATTCTGCATGGCAAGCATACAGGCCCATTTCTTGCGGTCAAAAGGAATATCCCAGAAGTTGTCGCAACGATTACGGTCATTGACCACCGTAGCGTTTACCTGAGAAGACAGCCACTCGCCGATATTGAACGGAATATTGGCGCTCATACCGAAGGACTGGTAATAGTTCCAGTTCTGCGTGCGGTACACGAGTGCCAGACGGTCTTTCGCCTGATACATATCCATCGTGAAATAATCGTTGGTACGCTCATAGAACAGTGACAACATATACTGCTGCAAGAAAAGATAATTGGCATTTACACTATAGACATTGGCAGGACGAAGTCCCTCGATGGTCTGAACCTCTTCGTAGGCATTCATGTAAGTGGTACTGGTCTGCATATCCCAATAAGTTGGATAATCCTTTTCTGACGATACACCCAGCATGAACGTATGTTTCTCCGACGGCGAATAGGTCAGACTGGCCTGCGGATAGACCGCCCATTTATGATAGTCACCGATGGAGTAATACTCACCGGTTGCCGAGAGAGAAAGCGACAGTCCGTTTTCAAACTCCTTGTCGAAACCTCCATAAAAGTTGGTAATCTGCTCATAAAGGCGGGAAGAGGAATTGCCCACATCATCCTTTCCTTCAGTCTGATTGAAGAACTGAAAGTTCTTGTTGTCCGTATAATCATAACGGACACCGTATTTCAAAGTCCAGTCATTGGCGAGAGCGTGACTCTGGTCGGCATATACAGAGAACTTACGGATTTTCTGGTCCGAAGTATAATCAAGCAGCTGACGTGTATTGTCTGTCAGTTCACTTTCAAGACGATTCTTGTCATTCATGGTGTAGTCCGTATAATCCACACCAAAATCAAGTCCGAATCCCGAAGAATAGCGGGCAAAGACATTGTGCAGACGGCTGTCCTGCAACTTGTCATTGTGACTGTTCTGGAAGTTTCCGTTTACATCAATCGTACCTTTACCATTATCGGAAAGGGCACCGTTGTAACCTACGTTCAACTCGTTATCCTCGTTTATCTGATAACCGTATTCAGCATAGATGTTATGCTTCCAGCCCTTTGTATTGATTTTCTGTGTCTGCGTGATGTCATATACTTTTCCGTCATAGGTATGCTGTGATGCGAAATCCATCACAGTCATCATGTGCGAATAGCCAGGATTATAAGATACATTCAGCGATGACTTGCCCTTCGTCATCAGGAAGTTTACATTGCCGCTGTAACTGCTGAAATACTGGTTGCTGTAGCTAGCCGACAGTTCACTCTGGATAGTATTGTCGTCTGCCTTGGCCGTTACAATATTGATGGCAGCCCCGCGCACATGATATTCGGGAGGTGTATTATACATCACTTCGGCTGCCTGCACCTGCGAAGCGGAAGTATTCTTCAGCATCTCAATCAGCTGCTCCTGTGTCAGCGTACTTGCTTTTCCATTCAGGATAACCGTTACATCCTTTGCTCCCACCAGTGAGAGTTTACCGTTCCTGTCCTGTACACCAGGTAACTTACATATAGCCTCGTAAGCATTGTTTACGATATGCTTTTCTGAGATTGCCGAAATATCGTAATTCAACTTTCCCTGTTCCACGGTAACGAACGGACGTTCTCCCTCGACAACCACTTCTTCCAGATTATAGTCTTTTGCTTCCAAAGTAATAATACCGGCATCACGCGCCTGTCCCTTAATCTGCCTGGTCTGATAAAGCAGATGCTGGACTATGAGCTGATAATTCTCTGGTTCGGGTTCAAGCACGAATGTACCGTCGGCTGCAGATATGGCTGCACCTAAATAGGTTGAATCCGGCAGCTGCATGACGATGGTAGCACCTTCTACCGGCTGTTTGTTTGTATCTACCACTTTTCCTGTTGTCTGACTGAAAGCAGATGTTGAAAAAACAATACAGATCAAGGTGCATATTATAATTCTTCTATTATACATTATTGGATGATAATTATAAAATGGGGTTTATATAAAGGATTTTTGTAAAAAGCCCTCAAATGTACATATTATAAGTAGAAATTCTGTCTATTAGTTTCAGAAAATTCACCATTCTACAAATCCCAGGGCCACAATCAACCTTTTATTCCATTTGAAAAAATTGTTTTATATATTTCTTTTTCTAACTTTGCTTTTAGCATTTATAACAACAACATTATCCACAAAAAGGAATAGGCTGCCTGACACAATATGAAAAATAAAATACTTGGAATAAGAATAATTATTTTCATCACAACTATAATTTTAACAACTAGTCATGTATCAATGGCAAATGAGATAACAGATTACAAACTTCATATCAACAAAATAAACCAGGAAGCTTGTAATCTACATATAACATGCTCTTTCTCATTAAATTTCCAGGATGCAGACAGTGTTACAATGAATTTTGGTGGTGGACAGGAATTCTCAATAGATAATCTGAGAATTGACAACAAAGAGATTGAATATGAATATAATCTGAAATCAAAGAATATTGTTTTCTGTAAAAAAGAAGCACAGACAGTACAAGTTAAGATGGATTATAGTTACACTAACTTGTCAGCATTTTTCATATATGGAGAAGGAAACGCTGAACTTTGGGAAACTAGTTTCGGAGAATACTACTATCCGTATGTTCCGAACACATATATGGATGTTACTATGAATGTTGAAACACCTGATTCTATTTCACTAATATGCTCCTATCCCCTAAAATCTGATCATTCCAAAGAATATAACGGCAAACTGCAAAACATATTATCCCAATCACTAACATTGGCTTTCATCCAGAACGATGCTTATAAACAGACCAGGGAACTTATTCCTAATGAAATCTTCATTTATCAGATAAAGGATATGGAATGCAGTGATAAGCGTTACAAAGAACTGCTTCAGCTGACAAAAGCAAGCATTGATTTTTTCAGCAGAATTTATGGTGAAGATTATATCTCAAAAGAAAGAAACGTAATGGCATTACCAACCTATCTGTTCCACAATGGAAAAGGATTCAGCAACAGATACAACATCGGATTCATCTCCGCTTCACAGGAAAAATTCTCTACATATCCTGACATTTACCCGCTGGTACATGAAATCGGACACAGATGGTTAGGTGAATGGACTCTCCTTATTAACGATGGTGAGCCTGGTGCTTATTTCATCAAGGAGTCATTAAATGAGTTTATGACATTAATGTTTATCCGTCAATTCTATGGTTCTGAATCATATATGACACAAATTGAAAAGTGCAGATCGGAGTATAATAAAATCAAAGGGACTCCACAAGACGAGGCAATTGTAAATATTGTAGAAAATAACAACAATACGATTGTTTACAGAAAAGGTCCCTTGGTATTAGACTACATCGCGAAAGAAATCGGATATGACGAACTTATGAAAGCCATATCCAAATTCTATCAGGAATACGCAGGAAAGTATCCTCTTAAATATACAAACTTTATAGACCTACTCAATGAAAGTTATAACAGAATTGGCGATAAGCTTAATCTTATGTTAACCAAGTGAATGCAGATATAACCTATTCAATTAATCATAGTATTTTATATGAAATGTTCTTAAAACTTATTGGCTTTCTACCAAACAGGATGCCAACACCTTTTGAACATCCCATAATTACGCTGACAAAAAATATTCCGTCAAATTATTTTCTATAAATACAAACTCGATTTTTATAAATATAACTTGTATTTATAAAAACATAAGTTGTATCTATATAAATATAATCTATATTTACAGAATATCTCAAACCGTTTACAAGAATTATTTACCGTGAAAAACATTTCATACCCCATACACAGAAACATCATTTTTGAAGTTTGCAAACTTGAGTAATACATATTTTTTCATTATTTTTGTTCTCATTATGGGAAAACAACAGACAAACATAAAGGAAAAAGGACGTGTCAGCCTGAAAGAGCCGAGACGTTATAAAGTAGTTATCTATAACGATGACTTCACAACCATGGATTTCGTGGTAAAGATTCTGACTACAGTATTCTTCAAATCGGAAAATGAAGCTGAGGTTCTGATGATGAGTGTTCACAAAAGCGGTTCTGCAGTTGTGGGCATTTACAGCTACGACATTGCGCTGTCTAAGGTGAGAAAAGCTACGGACATGGCACGTGAAGAAGGATTTCCACTAAAACTTACAGTACTGCCTGAGGACAAGCAGGCCTAACATTCACAACAGAAAATATGGACTTGAAATATACTAAACACGTAAATAAAGCATTGGAAGTCGCACATACGGAAGCCAAGTTCAGGAGACATGAATTTGTAACTCCCGAGCACCTGTTGTATGCTCTAATACAACAGGATGAATTCGTATATGCACTTGAGGACATGGCTTGCAACATAAACAAGCTGGAGAAAAATGTAAAGGAAGTTCTCAACACAAAATTCGAGGTTCTGCCAGAAGGTACGCAATACGAACCGGAAAACTCTACTCAGATGGCAGAGATTTTCATAAAGGCACATATGATTGTCACCTTCTCAGGAGCCAACGAGATAGATGTTCCACACTTGGTACAGGGCATGCTTGAACTGACAGACTCCTGGGCAGCATATATCCTGAAAAATACCTTGAAAGATGATATTGCCGAATTTACAAGCATGCTCATTGATGAATACAGCTATGACTACGATGATATTCTTGATCATGAACACGGCTATGAGAAGAACGAGACATGGAAGAACTTCGTAACTTGCATAAACGACAATCTGGAAAGCCACAACCCTCTTATAGGAAGAGAAGAAGAACTTGAAAAGACTATCCGCGTTCTGTGCCGAAAGGAGAAGAACAATCCTTTGCATATAGGCGAATCGGGTGTGGGAAAGACTTCTCTCATATATGGTCTTGCAGAAAGGATAGAGAAAGGCAATGTGCCGGAGAAACTGAAAGGTTACCGCATCTATGAACTTGACCTTGGCGGTATCATAGCCGGAACACAGTACCGTGGTGAGTTTGAAAAGCGACTGAAAGGTATTATGTTGGGAGCTGAGAAAGAGGGCAAAGCCATCATCTACATTGACGAAATCCACAATCTTATCGGTGCCGGAAGAACCAGTGACGGATCGTTGGACGCATCGAATATGCTTAAACCATACCTTGAAGGGGGGAATATAAAATTCATTGGTTCAACCACTTACGAGGAGTACAACAAATACTTTGCAGGAAGCAAGGGAATGGTAAGACGTTTCCAACAAATAGATATTCTCGAACCAAGCATTGATGATACAGTCAAGATTATAAAGGGACTTATAAAGGGATACGAAACTTTCCACAACGTGAAGTATCGTAAGGGAGTGATTGAGTATGCCGTAAGCATGAGTGACAAATACATCAAAGATAAGTTCCTACCCGATAAGGCTATCGACCTGATAGACGAAGCAGGTGCATACAGAGAAATACACAATGACGGGAAAGATAAAAATATCGTTACAAAAGAACTCATTTCGGACATCCTTGCAAGAATGTGTAAGATAGAATCCATCACTGCCAAGGAAGATAATACAGAGCTTGAGCATCTGCCAGCCAAGATGAAAGCGCTTATCTACGGACAGGATCAGGCTATCACTCAAGTGACGGAAGCTGTTATGATGTCGAAAGCCGGACTGAACGATGACAACAAGCCTATAGCAAGTCTGCTGTTTGTGGGTCCTACAGGCGTGGGTAAGACAGAAATTGCAAAAGTCCTTGCTGCCGAACTTGGTATAGGTCTGGTACGTTTCGATATGAGTGAATATTCGGAGAAACATACTGTGGCGAAACTTATCGGCTCGCCTGCCGGATATGTGGGCTATGAAGAAGGCGGACTTCTGACAGATGCCATACGCAAGACTCCAAACTGTGTTCTGCTGCTTGACGAAATAGAAAAAGCTCATCCGGACATATTCAACATACTGTTGCAGGTGATGGACTATGCCGTGCTTACCGACAACAAGGGACGCAAGTCGGACTGCCGACATCTGATTCTGATTATGACATCGAATGCAGGAGCACAGTATGCACATCAAGCTTCGATTGGATTCAAGGGACAGGCCACTGCAGGAGATTCCATGCTGAAACAGGTTAAGAAGACATTCAAGCCTGAGTTCCTGAACAGACTCTCAGCCACTGTGGTGTTCAACGATATGGACAGTAACATGGCTCAACTTATCCTCGAAAAGAAACTGAGAGAATTCAGCGCGAAACTTGAAGCTAACAAGGTGACTATGGAAATAGGTACTGATGCCAAGGAATGGTTGCTGAAGAAGAGTATAACCAAGGAATACGGTGCACGAGAAATGGACAGAGTGATAGGCCATCACCTGAAACCACTGTTCGTCAAGGAAATGCTTTTCGGCAAGCTGAAGAACGGTGGCCATGCTCTTGTCGGCATAGAGAATAATATTCCTGCCATAACCCTGAAAAAGTGATAAGGCATGGTATTCAAGTTGAGTAAAAGACTTGCCTTTCCGGATCCTCATTTGGGAGAGCCGGACGGGCTGCTTGCCATAGGCGGTGATTTGTCAATTGACAGACTGCTGCTGGCATACTCTTACGGTATCTTTCCGTGGTATGCCTTCAAGAGACAGGTCATAGAATGGTGGTGTCCGATGCAGAGATTCGTAATCTTCCCTTCGGAGATACATGTATCGCACTCCATGCGTACACTGATAAACAAAGACAAGTACAGAATAAGCATTAACGAAGCTTTTGAGGATGTTATACGCAATTGCGGAAAGCTGCGTGAGGATGAAGAAGGCGCTTGGCTAGGCCCGGAAATGACGGAAGCGTACATCAGACTGCATGAACAGCAGTTTGCCGCCAGTGTGGAGGTATGGGAGGATGACAGGCTCGTAGGCGGACTTTATGGTGTAGCATTGGGGAAATGCTTTTTCGGTGAGAGTATGTTCTCGCTTGTTCCAAGTGCTTCAAAACTTGCTCTTATACATCTGGCATGGTTCCTTGAAGAGAGAGGCGGACTGATGATAGACTGTCAGTTCGAGACTCCGCACCTGAAATCGATGGGTGGCAGATACATTTCGTATGAGGAGTATATGAATATTCTTTCACAAGAATAAAACCATAAAAAGAAAATCCGTCAGCATTTTCACAAACACTGACGGACTTTTAATCAATGAGGAATTAAAAACATAACTCCAACATAAAACCAAACAAGAATATTAAGCTTTTGTATAACTTTCAAAATATATAACAGAGGAACTATAGCTTTTGTTCGATCATAAACAAAAAAAATTATGAAAACAGGGAAAAAAATTCTCATAGCGATACCTATTGCCATAATTATAGCGTATCTGTGCCTGCCTTTCTATGCCAAAAAGGCACTGATCCACTGGTTTCCCACTATTGACGACCTAGGTATTTTCGAACATGCCACTGTTCATGCGCCCGATTCCTGTTGGGAATGGGCTGTCTCGGAGGATTACAATTCTTTCCAACTTTCAAAGAAGGATTCAGCGTACATTGACGATATGAAAACGGTGTCTTTCTTGGTAATAAAAAATGACAGTATTCTGTACGAGACTTATCGCGGAGGATGGAACGACACTCTGACTTCAAACCTGTTTTCTGCCACTAAAAGCATAGTGGGACTACTTGTTGGAATAGCCATAGACGAGGGTAAAATAGGCAGTGTGGACGATAAGGTAGTGAAATATATCCCTGAATATAACCGTGGAAGGCAAAAGGACATCACAATCAGAAACCTGCTTACAATGAGCGCCGGAATGGACTGGGACGAAGCCTACGCTTCACTTTTCTCTGTAACCACGCATGGATATTACGGCAACGACCTCTACGAACTAATCATGGGCCTTGATATAGTAGATACTCCGGGAGTTCAGTATTCCTACAGAAGCGGTGAGACACAACTGCTGTCATTTGTTCTTGAAGCGGCAACTGGCGAAACCATCAGTCAATATGCAGAGAAGAAGCTATGGCAACCGATGATGGCAGGACAGGATGCTTTCTGGCTACTCGACAAGAAGAACGGTGATGAAAAATCATTCTGCTGCTTCCACACTACAGCAAGGGATGCTGCAAGATTCGGACGTCTGATGCTGAACAAAGGAAACTGGAACGGAAGGCAACTTGTCAGCAAGGAATATATTGAAGAGGCCATGACACCGGCATCATATCTGAAAGACCAGTGGGGCAAAGACCCGCTTTCATATTATGGCTACCAGACATGGATTATGGACTACAAAGGAGAGAAATGTCCGTACTTCAGAGGTATGCTGGGACAATATATCATAGCCATACCTTCGAAGAATGCCATAGTGGTTCGCCTCGGACATAAACGTTCGAGAGAGTATGTCAAAGAACTCACTACGGACATAATAAGATATATGGAAATAGCTGAAAAAATTTTACAACAATAACCATTCTATATGGAACAGGACCCAAGACTATTAGTATATAAGGCTTCGGCAGGCTCGGGAAAGACCTTCACCCTGGCTGTGCAATATATCAGGCAACTGATAGAAGACCCCTACTCATACAGACGTATTCTGGCAGTTACTTTCACCAACAAGGCTACTACAGAGATGAAGGAAAGAATCCTCAGTCAGCTATACGGTATCGCTACTTCGCTGAAATCCTCGGACGGCTATCTGAAAGAGATAATGAAGACCTCAAATAAAAGCGTTGACGAAATAAGGAAAGCTGCTGACACTGCACTGAAGAATATCATCCACGACTACAGCCGTTTCAGAATAGAGACTATCGACTCATTCTTCCAGTCGGTAATGAGGAATCTTGCACGCGAGCTTGAGCTGGGTGCCAATATGACAATCGAACTGAATAACGGCGATGTGTTGAGTGATGCCGTAGATAGTATGATTGAGAAACTGGACCGCATGTCGCCTACCCTCTACTGGCTGCTTGAATATATAGAAGAAAGAATAGCCGACGACAAAAGATGGAATGTATCTTCCGAAATTAAAGGTTTCGGTCGCAATATCTTTGACGAGGCATATATAGAAAAAGGCGTGGCATTACGTGAGAAGCTGAAGGACACTAAGTTTATCCCACAATACAGAAAGAAACTCCAGGAGAAACGCGAATCCATACTTGACACAATGAAGGGATTCAATGAACACTTTCAGGAAATTCTGAATGCCAACAGGCTTAACCCTACCGACTTGAAAAACGGCGCCAGAGGCATAGGAAGCTATTTCAACAAGATTGCATCCGGGAAACTGAGTAATGACGTACGAAATTCCACGGTAGAAAAATGTCTGGAAGGTGCGGAAAACTGGACTACCAAGACTTCGCCACACAAGGATACCATTATCTCACTTGCAAACCAAGTGCTGATACAGGTACTTAATGACGCGGAGAACACAAGAATGTCAAGCAACAAGGTGCTGAACTCGTGCGACATGTCGCTCCGATATCTCAACAATCTGCAATTGCTCATGCGTATAGACAGCGAGGTAAGGGAACAGAACCTTAGTCATAACCGTTTTCTGCTTTCGGATACCAACGCGCTGCTCCACAGTATCATCAGAGAAGGTGACGCCTCTTTCGTATATGAGAAAATAGGTACTACAATAGACACCGTGATGATAGACGAGTTTCAGGACACATCGCGTATGCAATGGGAAAACTTCCATCTTCTGCTTGAAGAAAGTCTCGCACAGAAGGAAGGCAGTATGATAGTGGGCGACATAAAGCAAAGTATCTACCGCTGGAGAAACGGCGACTGGAAGATTCTTGCCGGACTGGACAAGGACAGAAGTTTCCGCCTGAACTCGAAAACTCTGGATACAAACTGGCGAAGTGAAGCCAATATAATAGCATTCAACAATGATATATTTACATCTGCCTGTAAGGTTCTGAACGAAAGATACAAGGCTGATGAGGGCGAAGACTGTACACAACTGCTTGACGCGTACAGCGATGTCCGCCAGAAAACATCAAAGAATACGAAGGAAGGATATATCAAACTATCATTCCTGAAAAACAGCGAGGAACATCCATACACTGATACCACTATGGAACTGCTGGCAGAGGAGGTTGACTCACTAGTCAAGAAAGGTGTCAGAGTGAATGACATTGCCATCCTGGTAAGAAAGAACAAAAGCATACCTGCCATAGCCGATTACTTCGACAAGAATACTCCATACCGCGTCGTTTCGGACGAGGCTTTCCGGCTTGACGCTTCGCTTGCGGTGTGTATGCTCATCGACGGACTGAGGTATATATCCGAACCTACGGACAGAATAGCCTGTGCAAGACTGGCTGTAGCTTATCAGAAGGAAATCCTCAAAAAGGACGTGGATTACAACACTGTACTTCTGAATAGCGTTGAGGATTATCTTCCTGCCGAGTTCCGTCTTATGCTGCCTGAAATGAGTCTTATGCCGTTGTATGAGCTTCTTGAGAAACTGTTCGTGATTTTCCGTATGGATATGATAGAAGAGCAGGATGCCTATCTCTGTGCCTTCTATGATGCGGTGACTGAATATATGCAGAACAACTCTTCGGAACTGACCTCATTCCTGACATACTGGAGTGAAACTCTTTATGCAAAGACTATCCCGTCGGGCGAAATATTAGGTATCAGAATCCTTTCAATCCACAAATCGAAAGGTCTGGAATATCACACAGTGTTACTACCATTCTGCGACTGGAAGATGGAGAATGAGACATATAACCACATGTTGTGGTGCCGGATAAACGAAGCGGATGCCGACAAGGAACCGTTCTGCGAACTTGACCTTACTCCTGTGAATTATTCATCTGCCATGGCAGAATCATATTTCAGCGACAGCTACAGAGAAGAACGTCTGCAACTGTGGGTAGATAATCTGAACCTGCTGTATGTAGCATTCACACGTGCATGCAAGAACCTGATAGTGTGGTGCAAGGACGAGCAGAAAGATACCGTATCAAAATTGCTGAGAGAATCAATAGACTGCATGAAAGAAATAAAAATGACATGCAACATACCTGAACTTGATGAGGAAGACGAAGAGAATAAGGAAGAAAACGACGAACCTATCGTATATGAATACGGAGAAATCTGTATTAGCGGCGAAAAGAAAAAATCAGATTCCACAAACAGACTTGTAGCCATACCTGAGGCTGTAAACGTAAAGATTGAATCACTTGAAACGGAGATTGACTTCAAGCAGTCCAACCGTTCTGCCGATTTCATCAGAGGCGATGAGGATGAAGAAGAAAATCTTCGTTCGCAATATATCAGACAGGGACAGCTGCTACATACTCTTTTTGCATCTATCGATACGAAGGAAGATTTGACTGCCGCCATAGAAAGACTTCTGTTTGAAGGTGTAATAGAATCGGCAGAGAAAGCCCAAGAGATATATGAGATAGCAGAAAAAGCATTAAACCTTGATGAAGTGAAGGACTGGTATAGTGGAGAATGGACATTGTATAACGAATGTTCCATAATCTATAATGATGAACAGGGAAAGATGCAGACCAGACGACCGGACCGCGTTATGATGAAGGGAAAAGATGTAGTTGTGGTAGATTTCAAGTTCGGAAAGAAAAAGCCGGAATACTCCACACAAGTCAGAGAGTATATGTCCCTGCTATCGGAAATGGGATATACTGACATAAAAGGATATATATGGTATGTCTATTCCGGAGAACTTGAGAATGTGTAACGATTTATTTAAAAAGAAATGGAAACTTTTCTAAAGCTTGTAGCTCACGATTTATATACGAAAACAAACGGTGATTTTGCCCGTACAGCCATTGTTTTCCCAAACAAGAGAGCAGGACTGTTCTTCAATGAATATCTGGCATCGGAAACTGACAGACCTATATGGTCGCCCGCATACATAAGTATAGGCGAACTGTTCCGCAAGGTATCAGATCTTCAGATTGGTGACCCCGTAAAACTTGTATGCGAACTCTATAAGGTGTTTGTAAACATAACCGGCAGCAAGGAATCGCTAGACGACTTCTACTTCTGGGGTGAACTTCTTATAAGCGACTTTGACGATACGGACAAGAATATGGTGGACACTGAAGCCATGTTCCGCAATATCAAGGATCTGAACGAACTTAACGACAATGGGTACGAGTTCCTGGAAGAAGGACAGAAAGAAGCATTGAGCCAGTTCTTCAAGAATTTCTCCATCGACAAGGTTACAGAATTGAAACAACGATTTATCAACATATGGGACGTACTAGGAGAAATATATACCGAATTCAGAGCCGTACTTCGCGAACAGGGCATAGCTTACGAGGGTATGATGTACAGAGAAGTAACAGAATCTATGGATATTGACAAACTCCCTTACGATAGATATGTCTTCGTGGGATTCAACGTGCTGAATAAGGTGGAACATACTCTGTTCAAGAAACTTGATAAGGTTGGAAAGGCTATGTTCTATTGGGATTACGACATTTTCTATCTCAACAAGCACCCTCACGAGGCAGGTGAATTCATAAAGCGCAACCTAAGGGATTTTCCATCGGAACTTCCACCATCTGTATTCAACAATCTGAACTCCCAGAAAGATATTACATATATTGAATCGCCTACCGAAAATGGTCAGGCAAGGTATCTTCCGCAATGGATAAGAACAAACCTTACGGAAGAAGAAAAGGAGACAGCCGTAGTATTATGTAACGAATCTTTACTACAACCTGTACTGCATTCTCTGCCAGAAAATATACGTCATATCAATATAACAATGGGATTTCCATTGTCGCAGACTCCTGCGTGCAGCTTTATCAACTCGCTTATTGAACTTCACACTTCAGGTTACAATCCGTCAAACGGCAGGTTCCTGTTTGCCGAAGTTTTGAGTGTGCTTAAACATCCATACACACAACTCCTGAGCGAGGAAGCAGAGAAGCTGGAGAAATCTCTTATCCACGACAATCGCTTCTACCCCCTTCCTTCGGAACTGAAAAAGGACGAAACTACAGAAACCATATTCACGCCTTGCAACAGTAACCATGCTATCTGTCAGATGATTTCTACAGTACTGAAACAGGTAGCAGCCGTATATCAGAAGAAATCAGCTACTATGGATACAGCTCTTGACCAACTGTATCGCGAAGCGTTGTTCAAAGCATATACCATGGTAAACCGTTTCAACTCTCTTATAGAAGAAGGCGACCTTGATGTGAACCAAAGTACATTCAAGCGCCTGCTCTCACGCGTCATACAGTCAGCCAACATTCCGTTCCACGGCGAGCCGGCAATCGGTATGCAGGTTATGGGAGTACTTGAAACACGAAATCTTGACTTCAGAAACGTAGTAATGCTTTCGGTGAACGAAGGACAACTGCCTAAAAGCGGAAGCGATGCCTCGTTCATCCCATACAATATCAGAAAGGCATTCGGCATGACTACTATAGACCATAAGATAGCCGTTTTTGCATATTACTTCTACAGACTGCTGCAAAGAGCCGAAAAGGTAACCCTTCTTTTCAACACATCAAGCGACGGAATAAACCGAGGAGAGATGTCACGCTTCATGCTTCAGTTCCTAATTGAATGGGGATTCGACATCAAACGTGAAAGACTGGAAGCCGCACAATCGCCACAGGGTACTGAGAAAATTGAGATAAAGAAGACTCCGGAAATAATGAAACGCATGCAGAGCAATTTTGATATCAGAGCAAATAAAAAGGCTCTTCTATCACCTTCTGCACTCAACACATACATAGACTGTAACCTGAAATTTTATTACAAATATGTAGCTTTATTGACAGCGCCCGATGAAGTAAGTGCGGATATAGATTCTGCAAAATTCGGAAGCATATTCCACTATGCAGCCGAACATATCTACAAAGATCTCACAGCGCACGGAAAAGTGATAGATTGCAACTCTCTTGAAAAGCTTTTGCAAAACGATGTAAAACTCCAGGAATATGTTGACAATGGTTTCAAGGAACTGTTCTTCAATATACCTCTGACAGAATGTCCCGAGTACAACGGATTGCAGCTCATAAATTCTGCAGTAATTCTGAGATACATAAAACAGCTGTTAAGAAATGACCTGAGATATGCTCCTTTCACATTTACTGCTTCAGAGAAATTCGTAGATGAAGAGATTGAAATTAAAACTCCGAAAGGCGTAATCAAATCCAGAATTGGTGGTATAATAGACCGTATGGATACTAAAGACAATACTTTGCGAATAGTGGACTACAAAACTGGTGGTGATGCACAGTGTCCACCTGACGTAAAGTCACTGTTCATCCAAGACAAGAAAAGATCTAACTACATATTCCAGACATTTATGTACGCATCAATTGTCTGCAAGAAACTGAGAGAGAAAAACAATCCGTTGAAGGTTGCCCCTTCCCTGCTCTATATACACAAGGCGGCATCGGAAAGCTACTCACCGGTAGTACAGATGGGAGAGGCCAAAAAAAGAGAGGACGTAGATGATTTCAGCATCCATGAAGATGAATTCCGTGAAGATCTTAACATTCTTTTAGAGGAAATTTTCAATCCTGAAACAAGTTTTTCTCAAACAGAAATTGAAGAAAAATGTCAGTACTGTGATTATAAAGATTTGTGTAAGAAATAACATTTTGATATAATTACTGTTAATTTAAGGCAGTTTTCCGAGCTTTTATAATGCATATATCACGGAATATGGTTATATTCGCATGTTTTTCATAGTAATAGATTTATATATCCTGACTTCAAGCTTGTGAAAGTGAGTAAGTCAGAGAGACAAAAGAGTTTGTCCCTAAAGAACAAGAGACTGCAATTTTCCCCGGCAGTCTCTTTTTTTGTTCATATATATTACTTAATTTTGTATCATGATAACAGTAAAATACCAATCTTATGAAAACAAATCCATTAATTGAATTAATCAGAAAAAAAGCTTATTTTTTAATCTTATGTGTGGCTATGATTTCAGGTTTTATAAGTTGTAGCACAGAAGAAGTTACTGAAGACAATGTCGTAGGAGTATATACAAATCTTACAGACAATTCAAATACGGAAATAACCATACAACAGGCATCCGATCATTTTAAATTTAAATGTATATTTGATGATAACAGAGAAGGAAACATCAAAAGTTACAGTTGGACAGGAACATTCAAAAATATACCGTCTGATGTGATAATGAACGGTAAAGAAGAGATAGGAACTGTAAAATTCAGTAGCGGAAGTGTAGAATTCAAGGCTTATACTCAAAGAGAAGGTACATACAAAGGATTCAGAGATGACTTGGCTGATTTAGGTTACTCAAGGAGTACTACTAATGACTCTGTATTTGTGACTACAGACTCTATAATGACAAAAAACATAGAATAAAGAAATAAAGCCATGGCTGATATCAATTACTGATTCTGCCATGGCTTTTTATTTTCCCTATAAGTTTATTTTTATCTATATTAATATCCGCATAATGTTGAAAAAGCCCTGATTATATTAAGGATTATTTACCTCATCTGTATTCAATCACATCGTGTAGATACAAACTTCAGGAACCTCGTCATGGCATCCTCCAATACAGCACGCGGACATGCTATATTCCAGCGCATAAAACCTTCTCCTTCTTCTCCATACATTGTACCGCTGTTAAGCCACAATCCTGTCTCTTCCAGTAGTAATGCCTGAAGCTCGTCTGATGACATGTGTAATATACTGCAGTCTGTCCACACCAGATATGTTCCCTCTAATTCAGTTACCGTGAATTGAGGCAAGTTTTCGGTAAAGAAATCGCACAAAAAATCGTAGTTTGTTTTAAGATAATCCAGAAGTTGAATCAGCCACTCCTCTCCTTGGTTATATGCTGCTATGGTAGCTTCAATTCCGAATGGATTGACATCACACACCTCATTTATGTTTATGGCCTTATCTATTTGCTGACATACTCTATCATCGGCAGCGATAATATTGGCTATCTGCAATCCTGCCATATTGAATGATTTGCTAGGTGAAATACATGTTACAGAATTCTGTAAATGTTTTTCGCTGATTGACGCAAACGGAGTGTAAACGTGCCCTGGGAAAACCAGTTCACAATGGATTTCATCGGAAATGACTGTTACATGATTTTTTATACAAATCTCCCCTATCCGACACAATTCTTCGCGTGTCCAGACCCTACCGGCAGGGTTATGCGGATTGCAGAGCAACATGAGCTTAGTGTCTGGAGCTGCAGCCTTGCGTTCCAGATCCTCATAATCTATGCGATAAGTCCTGTTCTCATATTTAAGCGGATTTGTGATAATCCGGCATCCATTATTCCTTATAGATGAAAAGAAACAGTTATAGACAGGTGTTTGCACTATCACTCCATCTCCTGGTTCAGCCAGAGCCTTTATAACGGCAGATATTGCGGGAACCACTCCGGAAGTATAGATAAACCATTCTCTGTCAATCAGCCAATTATGTCTCCTGTCAAACCAATCTATTACGGACTTGTAATATTTATCAGGAACGTGTACATATCCATATATCCCATGTTCCACTCTTCTGGCGAGGGCATCAATTATCGCAGGTGCAGTACGGAAATCCATATCTGCCACCCAAAGCGGAAGCACATCCCTATCCTCAGGCATACTGTCCCATTTATAGGAATTGGTTCCCCTACGAGGAATTATTTTATCAAAATCGTACATCATGTCCATATTTAGTCAGTAAAGCAAGTACGTTCATCTCTAAGTCTGATTTCACAATCTGCCGGAGCCTTGATATTCTCATCTATTGTGATGGAACCATATTCATCCGCAACAATACATCCCGACATCGGATTCTTGATATTGGTTATGGCACCACGGATATCGGCATGCAGCGTACTATACTCAAATGCACGGTCGCAGTCCGGTCCGAAAGTACAGTTCTCCAACACAAGGTCATGAGCGTAACAAAGAGGTTGCTCACCAGTAATATGACAGTTCACAAGACGTAGGTTTCTTGAATGCCATCCCAAATACTCACCATTAAGCTCCGAATCATAAATCGTTACATTCTCTACCTCCCAGAAAGCATCCTTTGTAGTAATTTTGGCATTATGGATTTCTACATTCTTCACATACTGGAAAACATACTTGCTGTCGCTTTCCAATCCGTCCACATATATATTGTTGCTGAACATGAACGGATAAGTACCTCCATGTAGAACAAGATTTTTTACACGTATTCCGTTGCAGCGCCAGAACACTTCATCCGCGTCGTTCATCGTTACATTCTCAATGTCTATTTCGCTCATCTCGCGGAACATTTTAGGAGCGTCTACCACTGTGTCTGTCATCTTCAGGTGGTCTGAATACCATAGGGCAGAACGTCCACCCACATCAAAATAGCACTTGTCTATTTTGAAACCGTGTACATGCCAGAAAGGATAGTTTCCTTCGAAACGGCATTTGAAAGCCTCTATATTGCTACATTCTTTAATGGCAGATTCGCCAGTCCTGATAATTACATTTTCAAGACGGAGGTCGTGAGATTCGAACAATGGTCGTTCTCCTCCAAATTCAGTATTCTTAATCAGTTCCATACTTGTAATATATTAGCGGTCATTTATTAATAATCACAAAATTCCTTTCTTCAGTTTTCGCTTACCTTATTTCATACTGCAAAATTAAGCCTTCCGCTTTTGCTCTCATGTAGATGAATTACGGAGGAAATTACCAAAATTACTGACATCATTTCATACTGTTCATCCATCGCTCCCGTTTCAGACGAACGAGGAATATGAAGCCACGAAAACAAAGTTCCACACACATGGCTATCCATACACCCTTCAATCCTAACGATGGAGCGAGTAAGGCAGCCAATGACAGACGAATAGCCCAGATACTGAAGAAATTCATCAGACAAGGGACAAGTGTATCAGCCGCACCCACAAAAACGCCGTAAGCAACTATCGAAGCCGCAAACATAGGCTCGGCAAATGCCTCAATACGTAGTGCCATCACACCAAGTTCTCTGATTTCATGAACCGGTGTCATCAAGCCTATAATTTGAGGCGCAAACAGATACATAAGTATCCCCATTAATCCCATGACAATCATTCCCATCAATACGGTGATACGCGCAAAGCTGCGAGTGAGTCTTTTGCGACCGGCACCGACACTCTGGCCTACCAGTGTGGTAGCAGCATCGGCAATTCCATAACCGGGCATATAACAAAGACTTTCCGCAGTGACAGCAAACGAATTTGCCGCAATAGCAAAAACACCAAGCGGGGCGACTATAACCGTTGTCATGATTTGAGCTCCGCAAATGACTATATGTTCCAACCCCATAGGACAACCTATACGAAGAGCTTTTCTTATAGTTGACGCACTGAGACGGAAATCATATCTTTCTCCGGTAAGTTTAAGTTCATTCGAACGAGTCCAAAGATACCACAGCAGAATGATAGCAATCACAGTCTCAGCGGCAGCAGTACCTAATGCAGCACCTTTCACACCCAGTCCAGCACCAGGCACGATGAAAGTCACATCAGCCAGTTCACATTGGCGTGAAGGAAATATCAGCAAGAAATTAAAGACCACATCCAGCACACACATGGCCACACCGGCAATGCTTGGCACTAACATATTACCGCTACACCGCAACATACCACCTGCAAGGAAATTCATCTGCAGGGCAGGCAAGAAAAGTGAGAATACAAAAAAATAAAGTGAAGCGTCATGACGTATAGAAATGTCCCCTCCTAACCAAGCGGGCAGAATACCGCTGACGGCAGAACCTATCAGAGCAAGAATCACACTGAACATTAATGTAGAGACCAATGACTGACGCAACACGGCACGCGCTCCTTGAATATCACCCGCACCTATCTTATGTGCCACCTGTACCGAAAATCCAGTAGCTGATGCAACACACAGTCCCCAGAATAGCCAAGTGGTAGTTGATACCAATCCGATTGAAGCAGAAGCCTCAGCTCCAAGATGTCCCACCATTGATGCATCGATATACTGCATGATTATGGAAGAGAGTTGTGCTATGACTGCCGGAATACTAAGCTGCACTGTCAGATATAATTGTTGCGACAGAGTCATAGGCCTCCCATCTCGTATCAGTGCAAGCATCTCACCTATTTTATTATTTCGAGCCTTCATGCATTTCTTTCTTTGAATTTCTTTATTGCAAAATTAGACTTATCGCCAATCACACCGTGTATATGAATTACTGATATTATTACCACTATTACATTATCTACTCGAGTGATATCTAAAAATGGGAAAAGCTTACGACATCAAGTATGGACAACAAAAATACGACAACGAAGAAAGAACAATAGTCTGTTTTTCGCCGAGACAAACTGTAGAGACAAGACCGACTACTAATCAGATTAAAACGACAAGATAATTCTTGAAGAATTGACCAGACTGATTGACGAATATATAGATTCAGGCATGCTATACAACTCCATATTACCAACATCAGAATACTGTGCCGCAAGACTTGGTCTATCAGAGTTTTATTTCAACGATCTTCTGAAATTTGAGACGGGTAAGACTCTATGTGAATATTTCGAATGTAAAAAGAAAGATGCTTGAGAGACCAATAAATACATCAGCCAACGTCGCCCGCCAGCTAGGTTACGTCAATATACAGTATTTCAGTCTGATATTTAAGAAGATAATTGGTGTTTCTCCAAACGAGTATAGATTTCTGAATAACTGAAATTCAGCTTTATTGTTTTTTCAACTAAAAAATATAATATTACAATTATGAAAAACCATGACAGCAAATTAATCAAAAGAACTGTCATGGTTTCTGTTTTTTTATTTTCAAAATATCATTTTATCACCCTATAGTAATCCACCTTACGAGGTTTCGGGGCATCTGCCGCTTTTGCCGGGTAGCCTAAGGCAAGAGCACCAATTCCGACAAGTCCTTCAGGCAATCCGAAACTTTCCATCAGTTTCTTTCCTTCATCGGTAGAAAACATTTCTCTTTCCCTATGTATCCAGCAGCTTGCAAGTCCTATAGCATGGGCAGCAAGCATCATATTTTCCAATACGCAGCTTCCATCTTGTATAGGGTTGTTTGCATCAGCAGGTGTAAACACAAGAACGTATGTAGGTGCATCATAATACGGATTTGATGTGACTCCCATCACATGGGCATTCATTTCTGCCAGTTTTTTACGTATCTCGTCATTCTGTACAGCAACAATGTATGGCGACTGCATTCCTCGTGATGTAGGCGCGTATGTACCGGCTTCCAATACCGCTTTCAATTCTTCGTCAGTAATCTGTTCTGCCTTATATTGACGGCAACTGCGACGAGTCTTTATAATCTCCAGAAATTCGTTATTCATATCTGTATATTTTTATGTTAATACTAAATTCAAATCACCACCAACAAAATTAATCAAAAGCACGAAATGTTATACATACCTACTATGATAAAATCTATTTCTTACAAAAAAATCCTCTTCACGACAAGGGAAATGCCATGAAGAGGAAATAAAAATACTCTTATTATTTATTAGTTGTTTTCAGGACGAAGTTTACGTACTGTAACTGCTGTCTGCCACATTTCGCTTTCACGCAAAGCTTTCAATTCTGCTTCAAGTTTTTCACGATAGTCAGGCTTAGAATTAGAGTCGATAGAAATCTGAGCTTCGTTACCGCTCTTAACACTCTGATACAATTTCTGAACTACAGGTTTGATAGCATCGTGGAACGGGCCCATCCAGTCAAGAGCACCACGCTGTGCAGTTGTAGAACAGTTAGCGTACATCCAGTCCATACCGTTCTTAGCGAACAATGGCATCAATGACTGAGTAAGCTCTTCTACAGTTTCGTTGAATGCTTCAGAAGGAGTATGTCCGTTTTCACGCAATACTTCGTACTGTGCAAGAAGCAATCCCTGAATAGCACCCATCAATGAACCACGTTCACCTGTAAGGTCAGAAGTAGCTTCACGCTGGAATGTAGTTTCGAACAAATATCCTGAACCGATACCGATACCAAGAGCGATAGTTCTGTCGAATGCCTTGCCTGTTACATCCTGATAAATAGCGTATGATGAGTTCAAGCCGCGGCCTTCGAGGAACATTGTACGCAATGAAGTACCTGATCCCTTAGGAGCAACCATGATAACATCGATGTCAGCAGGAGGAACCACACCTGTACGGTCGTTCCAAGTAATAGCGAAACCATGTGAGAAATACAAAGCCTTACCAGGAGTAAGATATTGTTTGATTTTAGGCCATACAGACATTACAGCAGCATCAGACAAAAGACACATTACGATAGTAGCTTTCTGACATGCCTCTTCGATACCGAACAATGTTTCTCCAGGTACCCATCCGTCAGCGATAGCTTTTTCGTATGTTTTGCCCGGACGCTGACCTACGATGACATTGAATCCGTTGTCGCGAAGGTTCAATGACTGACCTGGTCCCTGTACTCCATATCCTATAACTGCAATTGTTTCGTCTTTCAAGATTTCACGTGCTTTTTCCAATGGAAATTCATCGCGGGTGATTACATTTTCCATCACACCGCCAAAATTTAATTGTGCCATGTTTTTTATAAGTTTTTAAGTTTATAAGTTTATAAGTTCTTAAGTTTGTAAGTTTATAGGTTAGTTACGAGTTGACAAGTTGACCAGGTTTCCTTCCGGTCAGTTACCAATAACTAACAACCATCAACTCATTCTTAATTATTAATTTTTAATTCTTAAATATCACTTTGCTTCTTACTACTACCTCACTATCGTTCTTCTTCACTTCGATATCGAATTCATTGTCCGAAATCTGTTCACGATAGAAAGTCAGCTTGTCGCCATAATAGCTTTCCGCCACATACGCCATTTCAAACCGGTGTATCATCTTCTCACGGAAAGTATCAATATGGAACAAATCAAGTATATGCTCTATGTATTTTATACTGTTCACATGTCCGTTGCAGTCTATATCGCTATATTTTGCCACATATTCACCTACAGGCTCTACCGAAGTAACCTTTATTCTTCCAGGCTTCTCGATTGGACATTCCTTCTGGCATATATAGTCAACGATACTGCCACCGTGCAGTGTAAGCAAATCGGCCGGCTTACGTGTTTTAAGATCTATCATCGCCCATATTGAACGCGCATGACCGATAGGTTTTCCATCCTTGTCGAGAATAGAGAAGTTTCGGTCGGTAAACAGGCGGTAAACATTCTCCACCCATGTCTGTACACTGAATTTCTCATACTGCATTGGGAATTCTTCCATCTCTATAGCCAGACGGGATAGCACCCACGTAAAATGGCTTTCATTCAGTTCGGCAATGCCAAAGCCACGTTCTGTGGCATGAAAACCGGCACAGTTAAGCAGATGATTACCCAAAACTCCCATCGTCAACTTTCCTGTAAAGTCAACATGAAATGGTTCTGCGACAAAGTTATATGTGCCAACTTTATTTTCTTCTCCCATAACAAGAAATGTTTTAAAGTCCTTTTTTATATCTTTCCTCACGGTGAGCAAGATACTCGTTCACACGTTCAAAACAACTGGTAGATACAGCAATTCTTCCAGAACGTACAAACTGAAGAACGCAATTAAGCCTTTTCAAATCCTCGTACAGGAATGTTATCTCATCGCTCATACCAACCATCTCTATTATAGAGAACACCGGATTTACTTCAACAATATGTGCATTAAATCTTCTGACTACCTTCGATGCCTCAGGATTGTTCTGAAACTCCGGTGTAGATACCTTATACATAGCCACCTCGCGCTGAAAGATTTCCTTATCTGTAAAATAGTGTGCCTGAATAACATCCATTTTCTTCTCTATCTGGCGTACAACCTTCTCCACAATATCTGCAGTTGTCCAGCAAGTGATTGTATATTTGTGTACTCCTGCAATAGAGGAAGCCGACACGTTAAGGCTTTCGATGTTAATCTGTCGGCGTGTAAAAACGGCAGTCACCTGATTAAGCAAACCGGCTATGTTTTCCGAATGAACTATGATAGTATATAATGTCTTATTTTCCATTTTTAATCCTCCTACTCGTTAGCAATCCAAATCCATCATCATATAGTTAACCGAGCTTCCCGGAGGAGTCATCGGCAATACATTACCTTCTTCCACTACGCATACTTCAAGAAGGAACGGACCGTCTGTTGCAAGCATCTCCTCTATTCCGTCTTTAAGCTCTTCACGCTCAATAACTCTTCTTGAAGGAATACCATACGCCGATGCTATCTGCATATAGTCAGGATTCATCATCGGAGTGAACGAATATCTTCTGTTGAAGAACATTGCCTGCCACTGACGTACATTTCCCAGATAATTGTTGTTCATCAGAATCATCTTGACCGGAGCCTTCTGTTCCATGATTGTACCGAGTTCCTGCATTGTCATCTGAAGACCACCGTCGCCCATTATCGCACAAACAGTACGGTCCGGACGACCGAATGTAGCTCCTATGGCTGCCGGGATACAGTATCCCATTGTTCCCATACCGCCTGAAGTAACCACGCTCCTACTCTTAGTAAACTTGAAGTATCGGCATGCCATCATCTGATTCTGACCAACGTCTGTCACCAATATCGCTTCATGATTTGTAGCCTCACTGACAGCGTTTACTACCTCACCCATATTTATCGGACCATTTTCAGGATAAATCTCGCGTTTTATTACCTTGTCGAATTCCTGTTGCTCGTACTGGCTGAAACTCTCAATCCATGCAGTATGTTTATTAGGCTGGATAAGTTCTGTAAGCAGACCTAAAGTACGTTTGCAGTCACCAAGCACCGGAACATGTACAGGTACGTTCTTGCCTATCTCCGAAGGATCAACATCAAGGTGTATCACCTTTGCCTGTTTGGCGTATGTTTCAAGTTTTCCTGTCACACGGTCGTCGAAACGCATACCGACTGCAATAAGCACATCACATTCGTTGGTTTTTACATTTGGACCGAGATTTCCGTGCATTCCCAGCATTCCCTTGTTCAACGGATGAGCAGAAGGCATCGCCGAAAGTCCCAACAATGTACATCCACAAGGAATATCAGCTTTTTCTACAAACTTAAGCAACTCTTCCTGAGCATTACCTAATTCAACGCCCTGCCCTACGAGAACCAAAGGTTTTTGAGACTCATTGATAAGTCTTACAGCCTCAGCCAAAGCCTTAGGATCTGTTTCCGGATCAGGATCATAGCTGCGAATGAAATCAACATCCACCGGTTCGTAATCCGTCATTTCTATCTGGGCATTCTTCGCAAAGTCGAGTACCACAGGTCCCGGACGTCCTGAACGGGCAATATAGAAAGCTCTTGCCACAGCCCAAGCCACATCTTCTGCACGACGTATCTGATAGCTCCATTTTGAAATAGGCTGTGTGATACCAACTAGGTCAACCTCCTGAAAGGCGTCAGTGCCGAGAAGACCTGCTCCTACCTGTCCTGCTATCACCACTATAGGTGTACTGTCTATCATTGCATCAGCTACACCTGTTATGGTATTTGTCGCTCCCGGGCCACTTGTCACCAGACATACACCCACTTCACCGGAAACTCTGGCAAATCCCTGTGCGGCATGTGCAGCACCCTGTTCGTGACGTACCAATATATGGTTAAGTTTATCTCTATGATCATATAAAGCATCGAATACAGGCATTATCGCTCCTCCGGGATAACCGAAGATAGTCTTTACTCCCTGATGCTCCAGCGAGCGCATCAATGCTTCACCACCTGATATTTTCTCTTTCATATGTATATGCTTTTTAGTCAACAATTCTTACTCCACCTTTATCAGCCGAACTTACCATGCTTGCGTAAGCCTTGAGTGCCTTAGACACCTTGCGGTCGCGAGTGACAGGAGTCATCGGACGTGCGGCAAGTTCTTCATCCGAAAGTTTCACATTGATACTGCGGTTCGGTATATCTATTTCGATAATATCACCATCCACAATCTTGCCGATATTTCCTCCGGCAGCCGCTTCAGGAGATATATGTCCGATACTCAATCCCGATGTACCGCCACTGAAACGTCCGTCGGTAATCAGTGCACATTCCTTACCGAGATGTTTAGATTTGATATACGATGTAGGATAAAGCATCTCCTGCATTCCAGGACCACCCTTAGGTCCCTCGTGAGTGATTACTACCACATCGCCGCTTACAACCTTTCCGCCAAGGATACCTTCGCAAGCCGATTCCTGAGAATCGAACACCTTTGCAGGTCCCGAGAACTTCCAGATACTTTCGTCCACACCGGCAGTCTTCACTACACAGCCGTCCTGTGCGATATTACCTTTCAGCACTGCCAGTCCGCCGTCCTTGCTATAGGCATGTTCCAAATCGCGGATACATCCTGTGGCACGGTCTGTATCGAGTTCCTTATAATAATTGCCCTGCGAGCCAAGTTTGATAGAAAACTTTCCACCCGGAGCGCTTGTATATATTCTTTTTGCTTCAGCATCAACACTTTCTACAGAGATATCATATTTTGCAATAGCCTCAGCCAGTGTCATACCGTCAACACGTGAAACTGATGTATCGAGCAAACCGCCCTTGTTCAGCTGCGCCAGAATATTCATGATACCTCCGGCTCTGTTCACATCCTGGATATGATATTTCTGAGTGTTAGGAGCAACCTTGCAAAGACAAGGCACACGGCGTGACAACATGTCGATATCGTCCATTGTGAAATCCACTTCCGCTTCATGTGCTATTGCCAGCAGGTGAAGAACGGTATTTGTAGAACCGCCCATGGCGATATCAAGTGTCATTGCATTAAGGAAAGCCTGACGTGTAGCAATGCTTCTCGGCAATACGCTTTCGTCGCCGTCCTGATAATATTTATAAGCATTTTTTACGATGAGAGCCGCAGCATCCTTGAACAACTGCTTACGGTTTTCGTGAGTTGCGACTATAGTTCCGTTGCCCGGAAGAGCCAGACCGATAGCCTCGTTCAGACAGTTCATTGAGTTTGCAGTAAACATACCCGAGCAGCATCCGCATCCCGGACATGCATGTCTTTCTATCTGATCTACATCCTCGTCGCTCACTGTCGGGTCGGCCGACTTAATCATCGCATCTATCAAGTCAAGATGCTGACCGCCCCACTCTCCTGCTTCCATCGGACCGCCTGACACAAACACCGTAGGAATATTCAGTCGCATGGAAGCCATAAGCATACCCGGAGTGATCTTGTCGCAGTTTGAAATGCAGACCATAGCATCAGCCTTATGAGCGTTCACCATATATTCCACACTGTCGGCAATGATATCTCTTGATGGCAGCGAATAGAGCATTCCGTCATGTCCCATTGCTATACCGTCGTCTATCGCGATAGTGTTGAACTCAGCGGCAAAACATCCTAACTTCTCTATTTCCTCTTTCACCTGCTGACCTATCTCATGCAAATGTGTGTGTCCAGGAACGAACTGTGTAAATGAATTCACAATAGCAATGATAGGTTTGCCCATCATTTCCTTTTTCATTCCATTTGCCACCCATAATGCTCTTGCACCGGCCATACGTCGACCTTGTGTACTCATCGAACTGCGTAACTCATTTTTCATTTTTATCTCTCCTTATTTAATCAAAAAGCCTTTCTCATACACATGTGAGAAAGGCTTTCATCAATATCATATATATGCAACTACATACATGAACCTTCCTCACCTCTTGGTTCCAGGACCACGACGCGAATAATATGCAGGACTGCCAGGTTAATGATAATGTTAGTTGCTTTCATACTTTTTCTGTTATTTTTGTTATTACGATTGCAAAGGTAAAGGCTTTTTTGATATAAACAAATAAAATGATAGTTTTTTTTGAAGAAAAATATCATTTATCAGAGAAAAGGGCTTTTTTGCTACATATTATTACATAACATTTGACTTCGGGAAACATGACAAGCGCCTGAAAAAGGTAATAAAAGCATAATAATTTGTCAAAACAGGCTGTCTCAGAAAGCGTTGCACGTACGTGTAACGCGTGGAACACGAACGTGTAACAAGCGTAACACGAACGTGACGCGCGCGGAACACGAACGTGTTACGGTTTCTTTGATTAAGAAAAATAAAAAATCTTCTTTTTATTATTACACCAGCACATAAAAATGAAGTTTTTTATATACCTTTGTCACACTGATACTTAATTCTTAAATTATTATCTGGTACATTTTTGATTATTACTTACAACAGGCAAAGTAAATGTTAATATAGTAGAATTTCAATATGCGTAATTTCGTTGATAAAAAAGCTGGTGCAACCTTTTTGAAAGGGTATTCTTATACTTATGCAGTTCGTCAGAATCATATAGAATTGATTCTAAAAGTAAACAAGGGATTATATGGTGTTGTATGCCTGGTTCCAATCGGAATCAACCAACTTAGTCTTACATGTTGCTGGGGAACTTTCTTTAATCGTCTGAATAATCATGAAAATCCAGGACGCCTGCTTCAGATGTTAGAAAAACATTGCCCGACCGTATGTAATCTTTTTACCGGAGAAACTCCTTATACCTTTATTTCGTTCCCGGATGAAGACAATATTGGTGCTATATCATTCACGATAGATACAGAACCGGACTTTAATCTTTTAGATTTTATTGGTGATAAAAAAGTCTTGGATGAAGCTGATAAGTTATTCTCTTTTAATTGCAAGTTGTATAACGAAATAAAAGATAAGTGTCCTTTTGAGGGATGGAAGAAGGGACTTTATGATTTTAACGGTTAATTTAATATGTACATTTTTCAATGTATCCTTCCTGTTCATACACCCTACCATAATGATGAATCATTTCAACCAACCCGTTCAAACGTGAATCTATAATCTTCAGATTTTTATATCTAAGATATTGAGCGTCATACAGTCCCTTATTCCCGGATTTCAACCTTTCTTCTATATCTTCGGGAATAAGGAAACTCGCTCTGTCGCCCAAAAATTTATAAAACTCTGACTGATATATACATATACCTGCCAGATCAAAATCTCCAAAATGTATATATCTATTAGGAATTTTAATAAGCCATTCCCTTAAATCTGCCGACTGGGGGTATCTGGAAACAAACAAAATTTTATTATCTCCAAACAGATTTTTCTGACTCCGTATATGACGGAAGTTCTCACCATTTTCCATTCCCACCACTGTAACGTCTGACGGTATATAAAATTCATCCGGGTTTTGTATGAAAACAGCACTTCCTTCCGGAGGGGATATAACAAAATCACTATTCCCTATTCTTGCATGAACAGGTTCGTAACAGTTCACAAGAAAACCTCTGAAAGTTCGAAGCTTAAAAGTCTTGGAATCGCCTGTTTCCTGTACAAGCATACTGCGCTGCAAGTCTTTGTTCTCGCCGGAAAAGATTTCAATCCATCTTTCAAGAGAAGTGCCGGATGTATAATTATCTGAAACATATCTACCGAATGCCACAGGATCTGTAAGGCGATAGGAAACTCTGCTGCCACTGGCTATTCCGGTAATAAGCCCCTCTATCCTTAACTCATCAACTATCCATCGAGGAAGCGAGCTTGAAGGAAGAGTTTTTCCTTCAAGCATATAAAGTAATTTTTTCGCGACAGATATTGTAAATCTCTTTTTATTTATTTCCATATTATTACAAGGTATTCTTATTTTCGTGTAAGCAATGGCACTACCCTTGTATTGCTTTTCGCGTCTTTACTTAACAGATAAGTATATTTATAATCCTCAACATTATAGGTGGTAGGCGAACTGTTGATAAGTAATATGTTGCGGCAATTGGCAAATTCAAGTATGCCTTTCACATTATTGGGATGCAGCTTACCGATTTCATCCATCATACAATGCACCTTGAAATCTCCGAATTTCCTTGAGACTTTTTCCTTGAAGACATTGATAAGCATGATGTTTACCATTGCTTTAACCAGTATGTCTGTGCCGTCGGAACCAACATTCGCTATTTTTTCAACCCAGCCTGTGTCATTATCATTTTCGATAATACGGAACTCCAGATTAAAGGTATCAGAAACGACAAGACTATTCCTGGAAGGCTCATCCTTGAGCAGTTTACTGAATGAATTAAGATATTTTACAGCCTTGAGATTAACGTTCTCGCGCGAATCCTGTGAGAACAGGTCCATTTCACCCATGTTGAAGGTGTTCCCATCATTGAAATTCTTTATTTCTATAAGAAGCTGCATAAGTTTGTCGTTACTCTGCAAAGCTCTGAGTTCGATACTGCGGATAACTCCTGCAAAATTACGCTTGATGAAATCGTCATTAATATCTTTAATAGTCTTATTAATAAGACTTTCGCTTTGGGTAAGTTCTCCTGTTTCCTTTGATATGCGTCTTATTATGTTTACGTACCTTTCACTTATGCGGTTCTGATATTCTGTGATTTTATTGTTTTCCACAAACTCGCATAAATTGGATGCGAAATCCATGTAATCTGAATCACACGACAATGACTGAGGAAAACTGAAAGTATTTCTTGCAGTAAAGTTACTGTTAAACAGATTTACCGATTTTTTGAAATTCTCAGTATCCTTGCCAAAAGAAACAATCTGACTTTTCAACTCTTCCACTATCTTACCACAAGGTTTATTGGTAGGTAGTTCTTCATGAGTGTACGACTCCGGAGGACAGAAGCCTTCATCTTTGCGGAAATTCTCAAGAGCGCAAAGATCGTTCTTAATGGCATCACGTTCGGCCGACTTTTCGTTTATACTGTTTTTTACAGTTTCATACTGAGCGGTGAGTTTGTTTTTCCGCAACGCGTATTTTTCTTCAAGCTCGTCCAGATGCATCTCATTGTTCTTCTTGGTGTCGCGCAATTCCGGCTCACGGTCAAACAGTTCTCTCTTGTCTTTCTCATAATTCCACACCAACGACTGTTTTTGCGATATATAATCCAATTCAGACTTGAAAGCATCAATTTTTGCTTTATAGGAATTTATAACCGATGTGTCAGCTCCTTTACCGTTCAACTCCTCGTTCTGCAACTTGTGAAGTTCTTTTTTTCTGTTATCCGCATCTGTACACCGGTCGGACAGTTCATTTTGTACTGTCTGTATCTCTGCTTCAACAGCACTGCGTTCTTTCTTTTCCGCCTTTCTCAGCTCTTCATTAATCTGAATAATCCGCTTTTCTCTCTCCTGTTTCAAAAGATCTTCATTATTGCAACATTTTTGCCTTTCCTTTTCCTTGCCTCCAAGAAGTGTTTCTATCTCATCCAGCCTGTTTCTTTTCCACTCCAATTCTTTGCGTTCCCACGAAGCCTGTTCCGCCTTAATATTCTTAATCTGAAGAGGATATTGCTGTAACAGAATTTCAAGAACCTGCCTTTCGCCCGATATTGCTGAAATCTGCTTTCTGTACTTATTCTTTATCTCTTCAGTACGCTTCGTTTTTTCTTCATTCAGAAGGCTTATTTTTCTAGTATATTCATCTCTTTCGGAAGATTTGGCCTTAAACTCAGCTTTAAGCTGTTCCGGCGAGCGTAATTCACGCTGCACTTCAGCCAAATTAATTTTTACACCATAAAAAGAATTACTTCCATCGGTTGAGAGTTCAGGAGAAAGATTCTGATTGTAGAGTATAAGTTGTTCATCTGCAATCTTACCTATATTTTCCTGCCATCCTGGCCTGTTCTTGTCGAGCCATTCGCAAAAAGAGCCTTTGCTGCTGTTTATCAGGACATTCAATGATTCTATTTCTGCGTCCAACTGTTTCCTGCAGCGTAGAGCCTCATCTATTTTCGTATCATACTCTTTTTCAACTATCATAGTTTCCGCTTCTGACTTCTGTCTTAGGCGGTCGCACTCCAGTTTCAGACGGTCAGCTTTCACGGCGGTATCCTTTTCTTCGGAAGATATGTTTCTCAACCGTTCCTCACAGTCACTTATCTCATCCTTGAAATGAACAGTACACTCAACCCTTGTTTTCTGTTGTTTCAGGTTGGATATTTCTTCCAGCAGCTGTTCCTTGCTGTCGGCAAGTGTTTTAAGTTTCTCTTCATAAACAGAGCGTATTTCTTCAGCCTGAGTATTGCTTTTCTTTGTCAATTCCGCAATCCTTTTACCAAGTTCGTTTTCAAGGCTTAATACCCTTTTGTTGATTTCATTCTCAAATCTTGCAAGATCGGCATCAATGCTCTGTTCCATCAAAGAGTATTTGCTTATTACATCCCGATACGTACTCGTGAGTTCATTATACACCTTATTTAGAGACTCCAGTTCATATTTCAGTGCAGGTTCCCTATTTACTCTTGATATAACCTCGTCAATATGTTCCTGTTCATAATATTTTCGTTTTTCCCTTATCTTCTTAAGGTCAGACTCTATAATACCGCTTAACTTTACAAGCTTGTCGCGCTCTCTGTCAAACTTATCTTTTTCTTCTCCAAGCAAACGTGTAAACCGTTCGGCTTCCTCTTTAATTTGCAGAAGCTGTTCCTCCAGCTCAGGGAGCCTCAAGCGTGACACCCTTTCAGAATAATTGAGGTGCTGTCTATCGTCTTTAATCCGCTTTTCAGCATACAGAAGCATTCTGTAATTCTTTATTACCGTATCAGCCTGTTTCCTGACAGGTACCACTCCATTCCTATCCTGTTTTATCCACAGCATTACGTCGGAATATTCCTGCTCGAAAGTCTCTATCTGGTTCCGATAATAACTCAGGTCGACAACAAACTCATTATCATCCATTGACTGTATGATGGTATCCTTTATAAAATCGGCATCAAGCTTCGAGTTAAGGAATACATTCTGAATTGTACGCGGTATATTCTGGTATCGCGAGCTCTCTACAATGGCATACTTACGGAACTGAAGCAAATCCGGTTTTCTGTTGTTGCCGAATATTATATCACGAAACATATCATAGCCTGTAACCAGCGACGACACGCTTGCACCGGATTCCGACACTCTTGTACGAATCACACTCCAGTCGGCAGAAACCTCATTTTTGCCGTCAACAAACCACTCCTTACTGTATGGTGCATCAATAAAGCGGAAGGCAGCCCTACCCATCGACTTCGTTACAACTACGGTATAGGCACCGTTTTCGCGCATTACTTCATAAACTATATACGAGTTGGCAAAAGGAAGATAGAAAGAATCAAAATTCTTCTTTTCTTTCGGTATGCCCAATCTGAGTTTGTCTGCATTATAGAAAAACAGGACAGCACGCAAAAGAGTACTTTTACCTACTCCCTGGGTACCAATAAAATGCACATTGCCATCCAAATTGACTTCGCCATACGGTACATGTGCGCTGTTCAGAAATATTACCTTATTGAGATATCTCATCGTTCATTTCCTCCGATATTGTTATGCAGTCCACCAAATCCTCCATATAGTGAAATGCCATTAATACTTTATAAGTGTTATCATGTTCGTTCTCGAGCTCTATCATTCCTGCCTTTTCAAGTTCCGAAACAAGTTTCTCCACAACCTCATTATATTTCTTCTTATCCTGAAACAGTTTGGAAGCCTTATCCTTCAGCTCAATCTGGCAACTTATCTGAACTTCTATGTCTGCCGGTCGGAACTTAAACCCGGGACCGAATGTAGCATCATACGTTTTAAGGAAACTTAGGTAGTCAATCCACTTCATAACTGCTTCAAGTTTTCGCTCAAGATCAACTTTCGCCTCCTGTCGGGTGAACATATAATATCCGTCACCACCTTCGAGATAAAAACCAATGCCTTTATAATATTCGTAATAATCGGTCAAATCCTCTTCTATGGCATCATAATACCGCTTTATAGCAGGAGAAACGCTGTTTGCAGAAATAAATCCGCCCTTACTCAATATATTGAATATTTCTTCGGTATATTTCATGATTATTCTGATTATGATTATGAAATTATTGGGAACTATCGGTAATTGTTTGGAGTCATTTGGAATATATCAGAGGATATTCCACGTCATGACTTGTTTCATACTTGTCGGTGAAATTAAGTCCATCGGCATACTGCGATGCTATCTGGCAGAAAAACAAGATTCTCTCGACAGTGCTAAGCTCTTTATGATAATTGTAATTCATTACAAACTTAAACAGATGACTGCTTGATGCCGAGAAAGCATTATAAATTTCCTGTAAGTTTATCTGGTCAAGAACTTCACCTTCTGTTTTCATATATTCCTGAGGTATAGCATCGGCTATATTCTTCGGACCTTTAGCCAGGTTCTTCCTTTTTGATATGATTTTTCTTATTATCTCCAACGCCACCGCAGAAGTACGCAGATTATCTACCGAAAGTTTTATCCTGTAATTGGTCTGAGGCTCAATCCATACAGGATTTCTCATACTGACGACCTGACGTATATCAGTTTTTTCGTCTAAAAGGAACTGGTCACGGAGGTATTTCAAACGGCGGACTTTCTCGAATATCCTGTTCTGATAAGCTATAAGATTCAGGTAATGAATAATCTGCTTCTCGATCTCAATGAGATTATGATAAGAATCATTAAGCTGAAGTTTCACGTCATTCACCACTATACGCATTTGAGTGTCCATGGCAACTCTGAAAAAAACAGGCTGAGCGTTGTCTATTATATCTTCACTCCTATTGATGAGGAGTGCTATGTTCCTGCGTTTTTCATCAAGATTATTCAATTTTGAGAGCTTTACACGATAGTTTGGTTCATTCTTATAAGTATTGTCAATGTTGCGTTTCAAGTCTATTACATTACGCACTGTTATCATTGCAATATTTTTCAGACACCGTCTTACCTCTTTGTGATAATTATATTTCCGCTGCTCATTATCTTCTTTAAGATAATAATCGATATTTTCATTCAGACGTCCCAAATAATCATTTACAAACGAAACATTTATATTCTCATTGACCTGTAAAACATCCTCGAAGAATTTAAGATATACATCCTCCATTTCAAGGAAATTCCCGCTATCTCTTATTATTCCGTAGTCAATAAGATATTTAATTCTTTCTTCTTTATATTCAGTGAGTTCGAGTGCATAATCATATTTCAAGGAAGTTGAAGCTCTTTTCTGAAACATCTGTTTCAGCAGAAGTTTCTCTCTTTCAAGTACACGCAAAAGCTCATCAATAGATTTAAAGGTGTTCATAGTTCAAGATAAGAATTGTTACTGAAATGATAGTTACTAATTTAATGAATAAAATACTTTTCAACCATATCCTTGAGCTTATCCGATGACAGGTTTGCTATGCCTATTGATTCAATAAGTAGTTACATCGTATGAAGGAGACAGACGCCAAGTACCGTACACACCCATAACGAATGAAAAAATTCTTATTTGGATAACCTACGTCTGGCATCCCATGCCAATCTACCAATTTCCTCACCCCAAAGGATTACTTTTAACGACAGTACCATAATTTATGCTATTTAGAATGTCTGACACGCTGTACCTTTTTATCATCCCTACGCATCAGGTAAGGAGATTCTGGCAACTCCGGAAGAAGATTGTCTATGGTGTTAATCTGCCCGACCACTTTCAACAACACAATAAATGTTGACAACGAAATATTGCCCGATGTACCATTCTCGAATTTATGGATGGTTGTAAGTCCAATACCGGATTGCTCAGAAACATCTTTCTGAGTAAGTTTGCAACGAATCCTATATTCTTTAAATCTGTTACCTAATAACTTTACAAGCTCAGGCGTGGAGTATTCATAGAAATCTACCATATAAACCGCATTTATATATCATTATAATGATAGTTACATATATTTTCAAGCGTTAATCTTCACTATTATGAAGATTATAAATACAAAGCTATGTAATTTCTGAGAATAAAACTAATTTTTCTTAGAAAACTTATTGTCAGATTATACAATATTTAGTTATAAAATTATTATTTGTAAATATTTTTACGCTGCCCTATAAGCAACTATATCAATGAGTTCTTTGACAAGTTTAGCATTTATCCTCTTGTTTGGTCTTGCACCAGACAGTTAAAAAACTCGTAACGTTTCCCGTAGCGTGCAGGCTGTGTGAAGTTTATTTTTCTTGGTATGACCACTACATATTTCGTACTTTTGTTTAATTTTGCGGTATATCCATTAAAGGCATCCCTGCAGATATTCATATATTGGTTGAGCGCTCCTGATATTTCCATGTTTAACTTATGTGTAGATAATATAAAGTTACTGAAAATCAGGAACTTGACCAATTCTTTATGCTAACTCTTGTTAATTTAAGTCGCTGATTTTTAAGTATTAAAGGATGAGATTAAAATATCGCCGTCCTGGCATAGATAGCGTAACACGTTCGTGCAACGCGTTATGGTAATAATATCAAAACATTATATTTCTGATATATTATCACAAAAACATTATGATTTATTATTAACTTTGTTCCTTACTAAAAATATAAACATAAGCATGAAATTCATTTCAAGAATACATCAGCGTTGGCATGATTTCCTTCATAGCGATGAACTGAAAGAAAAGATATATTCTATTGTGTTTGAATCGGACACAAAAAAAGGAAAGCTGTTCGACATAATCCTCATAAGCAGCATCACCCTTAGCGTACTGCTTGTCATAGTAGAAAGTATGCACATATTCCCCCACTCTGCCTATTTAGTTCTAAGAATATTGGAATATCTGCTCACGCTGTTTTTCACTTTTGAATATCTGGCAAGAATATACTGCCTGAAAAAGCCTCAAAAATATATCTTCAGTTTCTTCGGTATAGTTGACCTACTGGCTACACTGCCTGTGTATATGAGTTTCTTTGTTACAGGTTCGCACTACCTTCTCGTGATACGGGCTTTCCGACTGATACGAATATTCCGCATCTTCAAACTCTTCACCTTTATAAACGAGGGCAACCTGCTGCTTCGTTCGCTGTGGATAAGCGCGCCCAAGATACTGATATTTTTTTTCTTCGTGCTGATACTCGTCACGTCGATGGGAACAGTGATGTACATGATAGAGGGCGACGTACCGGGCTCCGGCTTCAACAATATTCCCAACAGTATATACTGGGCTATAGTTACAATGACCACCGTGGGCTATGGCGACATCACTCCTGTCACAGCCATTGGCAGGTTCATCTCCGCAGTGATAATGCTGATTGGTTATACCATAATAGCAGTGCCTACAGGTATAGTTTCAGCCACAATGGTGAGCGAGCATAAAAAACTGGAAAAGCGGAAATGCCCACTCTGCAACCGCGACGGGCACGATTTCGAGGCCTTATACTGCAAATACTGTGGCGCGAAACTGAAAATGGAGAAGCCCCGGGAGTTTGTGAATGAGAGGCCGAATGATGAGAGATTCTAAAAGACAACAATTCAAACATAATATAATAATGAAAGGAAAAACAATCTTAATCACCGGTGCCACAAGCGGCATAGGTGAAGGCTGCGCAAGAAAATTCGCGGCAATGGGAAGCAAGCTTATACTGAACGGACGAAATACTGAAAAGCTTGAAAGTGTGAAACAGGAACTTGAAAAGACAGGAACAGAAGTCGCAACTCTTCCATTCGATGTTAGAAACCGTGAAGAAATGCGTAATGCCATAGACTCTCTGCAAGGAGAATGGAAGAATATAGATGTTCTGATAAACAATGCCGGTCTGGTTTTGGGCATTGATAAAGAACACGAAGGTTCATTGGACGAATGGGACGTAGTGATAGACACCAACATCAAAGGACTACTGGCAATGACACGCATGATTGTTCCGGGTATGGTGGAACGCGGATGCGGACATATTATTAATATAGGTTCCATTGCAGGCGATGCGGCATACGCAGGCGGCAGCGTTTACTGCGCAACAAAGGCTGCGGTAAAAGCACTGTCGGACGGACTACGTATAGACCTTGTTGACACTCCTCTGAGAGTAACCAACATCAAGCCGGGAATGGTTGAGACCAACTTCTCCGTTATCCGTTTCCGTGGAGACAAAAACAAGGCAGATGCCGTTTACGATGGGCTGAAACCACTTACAGGTGACGACATAGCCGATGTGGTTTATTACGCAGCATCAGCCCCTGCTCATGTACAGATAGCAGAAGTTCTGGTTATGCCTACTTATCAGGCTACAGGAACTGTATGCCACAGACAAAAATAAATTGCATACACTTACCATAAAAGCTAAGAAGTATAATCCAAAACAGCGTTTAAATACCATTTAAATACTATTTAAATACTATTTAAACAGTACTCAGATAAGATATAGTAACATGGCAGAACAATTCGGAAAAACATGGTGGGGCAGCGAATGGCTCCGCTCGCTTACTCATATAGACTATGATAACCGTATTCCTCGCGGAGCTACATACGCACGCAAAGGAAACGTTATAGACATAAAACTGAAAGACAATATCATCACTGCAAAAGTGTCAGGAAGCAGGATAACACCATATAAGGTCAATATCATCATTCCTCCTTTCTTCCCGGAACAGATTGACGCGCTGATGAATGAACTAATCAAGTATCCGGGCATTATATCACGGTTGATGAACAGGGAGATGGCCCCGGAAATCATGTCAATAGCCAGAAGCTGCGGACTCAAGATTTTCCCTGAAAAATGGACCGACCTGAAAATGCAATGCAACTGTCCGGACTGGGCCGTGCCATGCAAACACCTTGCTGCCGTAATCTACATGTTCAGCCGCGAGATTGACAATAATCCATTCATTGTGTTCAGTATGCACAATGTAGATATTATGGAAGAGCTTAAGAAACGCGGAATATTTATCGAAGAGACCAGCAATGATATATCAGTACAAAACATAAAGGAGGTGGTAAGAACAAAAGGCTCTAGGGAAGTGAGCCATGGGGAACCTGTGTTCAAAAGAATAGACTTCTCAAAACTGACTGACAAGTCGGAAGCCTTGCTCATGCTCCTGGCAGAAAACCCTCCTTTCTCCACTACAGGGGATTTCAAAGAAAAATACTCGACTGAAATAATGCGAGCAAAGAAGAATGTACAACGATTCTTCTCAAGGAGGCTTGACGCTTCGGGGCTTTTCCCTCAAACGGACATCATATCAGGCAAGGAGATTAAAGCCGATAGAGAATTTTCATTACAGTTTGACAGCAATCTGAAATGGAAAGTAATGAACATCAGCTATGAGGGACAGGAACCGATAACGGACTTTTTTGACGACGGTTCATTGCCTCTGGCTCTGCTAAATATAAACCCTGACTTTCTGCCCGACTATCATCCTTCGGTCATAGCTCTGAACCAGGCTCTGATATGTTCACTGCATCTGCTGTCGAAAGGAGCTGTAGCACCACAGATACTTCAGCTTTCAAGTAAAGAGTACGCCATCAGGTGGATTCCGGCTTATATCGACAGCCAGGTAAGACAACTAATGGATATGCTTGAAGATATTATTCCCGACAAACTGCTGGAATTCAGACCGGTGGAACGTAAAACAGGAAAATTTATTTACAACAAGGGAGAGTGGATTGTGTCGTTCTTTCTCGGAAAACTCATAAATAGACTTACGGCCGACAGCCTGAAATTGCCTGTAGAAGAATTATTCTTCAAGGAGAGACACCTTCCCTTCAGCGGTGTAGGAGAAAAAGAAACGCCGGGCGGAATAAAATCATGGATAGCATCATACTCGCTCATCGAATCAGACTACCGACCTGTTCTCTATGTAGAAGAAAGTACCGATGGCGGTTTCGACATTACCGTTGGCGTGGAAAACACACGCAAACCGGAAAAGGAAGTCACTGCACTGTCCGATATACTCTCACAACCCGAATATGAGCACGAACGCTTCACCATTCTGAGAAGCTTCACCCTGCTGGCAGGAATGATGAAAGACCTCAACGGATATATTGCTAATGGAGCAAAACAAGCTTTACACTACACCGAAAAGACATTCCTGCCCGTAATACTCGAAATAATACCTGCTGTAAGGATTCTTGATTTCAAGGTTTTCATGCCTAAATCGCTTCAGCAACTCATACGTCCGAAAGCATCATTGTTGCTGAAAAAGAAATCCGGAAGTGAGAAAGGCTTCCTGAGCCTTGCCGATTTGTTCACCTTCGACTGGGAAGTGGCACTTGGCAATGAGATAGTGTCGATGGAAGAGTTCATGAAACTGCAGAAGAATGCCGGAGGACTGATAAAATTCAAGCAGAAATATATCTATACCGATGCAGAAACTCTGGAAAAGCTTCATGACGCTTTCCACAAGATGGATAAACTCACTCCGGCGCAGTTGCTGCAGGCAGCCCTTACAGAGGAATACAACTCTGCACCTATACGCCTTACAGACGATGTGCGACAACTGATCAAGGAATTGACCGAACAGGAGAACATTGCCCTTCCACGGAAACTTAACGCACAACTGCGTCCATACCAGGAACGCGGATTCTCGTGGATGTACCGCAATATGCGCATAGGATTCGGTTCGGTTCTTGCCGACGACATGGGATTGGGCAAGACTCTGCAGGCTATAACTCTTATTCTGAAACTGAAAGAAGAGGGAGCATTGAAGGAAGGCAAAGTCATCATAGTTGTACCTACGGGGCTGCTCACGAACTGGCAAATGGAAATAAGCCGATTCGCTCCGTCGTTGTCAACATTCGTCTATCACGGTACTGGCAGAGATCTGAAGAGCTTTAAATCAGATATTCTGTTAACTACATACGGTGTTCTGCGCTCGGACAATGCCAAACTTAAAAAAAGACAATGGACTATAATGTTCATTGACGAAGCACAAAACATAAAGAACAACGATACGGCACAGAGTAAGGCTGTGAAGTCAATTCCTGCCACAACTCACATAGCTCTGAGTGGTACTCCGGTAGAAAACAGGCTTACAGAATTCTGGAGCATAATGGATTATGCCAACAAAGGCTATCTGGATACGCTTAAAGCCTTCAAGGAAAACTATGCGAACCCTATCCAGCTTTGGAATGACGGCGATTGTGCCGAGCGCTTCAGAAAAGTAACAGCTCCGTTCATGATGCGGAGAATGAAGACAGACAAGAATATCATTTCCGACCTGCCTGACAAGATAGAACTTGATGTATATGCTTCGCTCAAACCGGAACAGGCTGCTCTGTATGAAAAGACTCTGGAAGCTGCCATGAACGAAATAGAGGGAATACCTACAACAGACAACGAATCTTTGTTCAAACGACAAGGACTCATCCTCCAGATGATTATGGCGCTTAAACAAATATGCAATCATCCGGCACAATTCCTTAAAAACGGTGACCGGAGGTCTGAATTGTCAGGCAAGACAGAAATGCTGCTCGACAGAATAGAAGGGATTGTCGATGGCGGCGAAAAGGTGCTTGTCTTTACGCAATATCGAGAGATGGGTGATATGTTAGTGGAATTCATAACTGCAAGGACAGGTGAAAAACCACTGTTCTATCATGGTGGATGCAGTATTAAAGAACGTCAGACAATGATTGACCGCTTCCAGAACAACCGCACAGACAAGATTTTCATACTTTCGCTAAAAGCCGCAGGTACAGGACTAAACCTGACAGCCGCAACCCATGTAATCCATTATGACCTTTGGTGGAACCCTGCTGTTGAAGCACAGGCTACCGACCGTGCCTACCGTATAGGCCAAAAGAGCAATGTCATGGTTCACCGCTTTATCACCAAAGACACATTCGAGGAATGTATCAATGACATGATACAACAGAAAAAGCATCTGGCTGACATGACAGTTTCGAGCGGCGAAAGCTGGATAGGCAAACTAAGCAATAAAGAGTTACGAGAGATATTCGGCTGATAAAATACAATAATGTAAACATTTAGAATAATTTAGTGCTAATATGTTACATAAAAACAAAATATATATGAAATACCTCAAGTCCCTTCTCGTATGGCTATGCTTCATACCCACAGCAATACTAAATGGTGGATTCAGGGAATATGTATTAACCAAATATCTGGATACCGCACTGGCTACAGCCGCTAGCGGTATCCTGCTTAGTATCATGATACTGTTTATCACATGGCTGCTCCTTCCACGACTAGTCACACTTAATAGAAAAGAAAGTTTCATAGCCGGCATAATATGGACGCTGCTCACCGTTATATTTGAATTCACATCCGGAATAGGAACAGGTGTACCTATGAAAGAACTCATAGCAGCGTATAATCCGCTATCCGGAAATTTATGGATATTGGTAGTCCTAACAACAATGCTTGCACCGACAATAATATCAAGAATAAACAAACGATATGAATGAAAACAACTTCGACATAACATCCTGGCTGAAAGTTTTTCAAGAGAGACTTATCTCACTATTCGGCAACAGAATTAAGTTTTTCGGACTGCAAGGCAGTTACGGACGAGGCGAACAGACAGCCGACAGCGACATAGATGTGGTAATAATTCTTGACGAAGTAAATTTTAAGGACTTACAGAATTATCAGTCAATGCTTGACTCTTTCGATGAACATGACATGATATGCGGATTCGTATCCGGAGAAAGAGAACTGATTAACTGGGAAAAATCAGATCTCCTTCAACTGGTTCTTGATACGAAACCCATAATCGGTACATTAGATTATCTGCAAAAAATATCTAGCGATGACGACATACGCCGCTCCGTTTTGACCGGAGCCTGTAACCTGTATCATGCCTGTTCCCATAATTTTCTTCATGCAAAAGATATAAACACCTTAGTCGGACTCTATAAAGCTGCACGTTTCACCGTACGCATGAAACATTTTCTTGATACAGGCTCTTACATCAGTTCAATGAAACTCCTGTCAGAACATGTCACAGATAAAGACCGTACTATACTGAATATAGCATCTGCAGATTTTCAAGAAAACGACTTTACCAAACGAAGCCACATATTGATTGAATGGGCTAGTGAAATAATAACCGAATATCACGGATAAATTCTTTATTTCATAAAAAATCTATTACTGATTATAATAATTACAACTGTTTTAGTTATATTTGTTTTGGTTCATTAGATTATAAACAATAATATTTCCAATACATATCATTATGAAAAACGACAGAATTTCTTTCCCATGTACATGGAGTATGGGCGTTACGGTCATAACAGCCATAACAGTTATTATTCTGGTTGCATCAACATATTTTATCTGGACAGATGATTTTCCGTCATCAATGCTTTGGCTCAAATACACGCTCATAGTTGTTTTTATAGCTACCATTATAGGTGGATTAGGCTATATGCCGATACGGTTAACTATTGGAAACGATAAAATAATTTTACACAGACTGTTTGGCGCTATTAATATACCTATAAAGGATATTATAGCAATAAAAGCCATACCAAACTCAGAAACAGCTTTTTCTATTCGAATATTCGGCAGCGGTGGCCTATTCGGATATCTAGGAAAATTCAAAAATCCTAAGTTAGGCAGCTATACTATGTATGCAACTAATCTGAACGAATTAGTACTCATCCGTACGAACAGTAAGAAATATGTATTCAGCTGCAAAGGCAGGGATGAATTTATTGAGTCTTTACAACAAACAATAATAAAATAAAGGATATAGATACATGGCAAGCAACATTGACTTCATAGAGTTTATATGTTCCCAAATAAAAGGAATTGGAACAGTACGCTATCGCAAGATGTTTGGCGATTATATGATTTACCTCAACGAAAAGCCTATAATACTTGTATGTGACAATATAGCTTACGTTAAGAAGCACCCTTCGATTGCCAACTTAATGCAAGACAGTGAAGCCGGCATCCCATACAACGGTGCAAAGGAGCACTATATTCTGGACGTAGAGCACAAACATCCTTTGGTTGATGTGATAAGTACATTGGAAAAGGTATTACCATTGCCAAAAGAGAAAAAAGTAAAAAAGAAAAGTTCAAGAAATAATGTTCATCCTTTCCGTAAGATTCCTAATGTAGGACCAAAAACAGAACAGGGTCTTAAAGCCATGGGCTACACCACCACCGAATCATTAAAAGGTAAAAAAGCAGACGATTTATACCTGGAAGAGTGCTGTTTACTTGGTTACACTATAGACCGCTGCCAGCTTTACCTGTACCGTGCATTAGAATATTACATCAATACGGAAAAACCGGATACCGATAAATGTAAATGGTGGTACTGGAAAGATGAATATTTCCATCCTTCCCCATGCGGTGCAAAATGTGTAGAGTGTCCATCTTTCCCAAAAGACTGCAAGGGATGCCGCAAAATAAAAGGCAAAGTATTTTGGCTTCAATACACAGATTATGAAGTTTGTCCAATATGGAAATGCTGTAAGGAACAAAAACGTGAAAACTGTGGAGACTGTCCGGAATTACCTTGCACCCGTTTCATGAAAGATCCTACATTATCAGATGAAGAGAATGAGACCAATCTGAATAAGATGATTAACAATCTTACAAAAAATAATAAATATATGACAAAACATTTCATGGAAACTCAAAGACTTATTCTCCGTCCGTGGATTGAAGCAGATGCTGAAGCACTTTATAAATATGCCAAAGATCCTGCTATTGGACCTATTGCAGGATGGCCACCACATACATCAGTTGAAAACAGTAAAGATGTAATACGAGAAATTTTATCTGCTCCTGAAACATACGCTGTAGTATTGAAAGAAACAAACGAACCAATAGGCTGTGTAGGAATCATGTTCGGTAACGGTGTACATAGTGCGGATATTCAGGAAGGTGATGCGGAAATAGGTTATTGGATTGGTGTTCCTTACTGGGGACAAGGACTAATACCGGAAGCTGTAAACCGTCTTCTGAAACGTTGTTTTGATGAACTTGATACAAAAAGAGTATGGTGCGGATATTATGACGGAAATTTAAAATCACGCAGAGTTATGGATAAATGCGGCTTCAAATATCACCATACTGAAGAAGGAAAGATTTCTCCTTTAGGTGACGAACGTACCGAACATTTTACATTACTCACCAAAGATGATTATAATAAAAAGTAAAACCATGAATAAACAAATAAACTATAATATTCGTCCACTTGAAGAAAAAGACCTCTATGATATGCAGAACCTATTTCGTTCCACAGTATTAAACGTCAATATTAAAGACTATACAAAGGAAGAAGTGGAAGACTGGGCTTCATGCGGTAACGACATGGAACACTGGAAGGAAATCCTATTTAATAATCAATTTATAGGAGCGTTCGACAAACAGGACAACCTGATTGGATATTCTTCAATGAACAAGAGAGGTTATATGCATTCCATGTTTGTACATCCAGACTGGCAGGGTAAAGGTATAGCGACTCAGCTTCTTTATGAAGTTGAAAAGATAGCAAGACAATATGAAGTAAAAGAGATTACATCAGATGTAAGCAAAACTGCACGTCTATTCTTTGAACACAAAGGATATGTTGTGGAATGTGAGCAAAAACAACAGGCAAATCGTTTGAAACTGACGAACTACAAGATGAAGAAAGTTTTATGAACTTCTATGCAATATTAATTAGAAAAGAATTTCCCTGTTCATCAATATCAGACTTTTATACAGACAATTCTTTTCTGAAATATACCATATCCTTTAATGTTATCCCGTTTTCTACAATCGGATGATCATAATTGGCAGTAAAGAAATCAGGAACAATATGAGAAAATGTGAAACCGCAGTTTTTATAAAAAGAGATAGTGTTTATGCTCTCTCCTGTACCGACTATCATATATTTGAATTTGTCTGCATAACGTTTACATAAGAAATCCACCATTTTCTTTCCGTAACCTTTTCGTTGATATTGTGGAGAAACAGCTAAACTTTTAAGTTCACACACATTGTCACCTTCATTTGTCACGACTGCGGAGGAAATAGGTTCCTTACTCATGTTAAACATAACAAACATATCACCACGCTCCAAATAACGGTCGATCATTGACTCCTGTTCATCTGCCAACAACAGCAATTCTAAATATTCTTTCTTATTTGTTTCTATCTTACGTATTTCCATGATGTTACAAAGATACTAAATGATTATATGCAAGCAAATAAAAAAGAAACCGTAATTCTGGTACAATCATCAGTAATCTGTATATAAAGTCTTAATGGTAAAGTCAATACCTTTGTATCAGTACAAAAGATAAAGACTATGATTATGGGAAAAGCAAGATTACTGTTTTTTATTTTCATCTACTCCATGTTTGCAATGGCGTGCAGTCCGGAACCGGAAATACTATCCGGCAATAATTCAGAAACTGAAATTTCAAATGGGAACAACGACCAAGACGAAGAAAATACAAACAACGATAACCAGAATAACAATGAAGAAAATATGAGTAACTCAACAATTAAATTCTCAGTTAATGGTACGACGCTCACAGCCACACTAAAAGACAACGTATCTACAAGAGCTTTAGTAAATCTACTCAAAGAAGGGCCTCTGACCATAAACATGAATGACTATGCCGGAATGGAGAAAGTCGGCCCTATAGGAACTACCCTACCGCAATGTAACGAAAGACTCACCACACAACCGGGTGATCTGATTCTCTACCTGGGGCAGTATTTCGTGATTTATTACGCTCAGAATACATACTCGCTGACTCCACTTGGGAAAATAGACAATACTTCAGGCGATGAGCTGATTAGAATTCTTGGAAACGGCGATGTAACGGTTACAATCTCATTAAGCGAATAACAAGCCATTATTTATCCCGCCTCTGCAAATCGTTCTTCATACGAAATTTCAGAGGTGATACTCCTGTCTTACGCATAAAAAACTTTCCAAATACGGACTGATCGGAAAAGCCAAGTGCATCCGAAATTTCCTTAATGTCCATATCAGTACACTCAAGCATACGGCGTGCGTCAGAGCAGAGCATCTTCGATATATGAAAGCAGACAGTACTTCCTGTGACACTTTTGACCACCCGCGACAGATAGGTGGTCGTGATGTTCAGACTGTCGGCATAAAAACCTATTGAATGATGTTTGCGATAATTCTCTACAAGCAGCTTCTTGAAGTTACGGAATATCTCGTTTTCACGCTTCACATACACAGTAGTATCGTTGTTTTCCACGCACAAGACATCTGCTATCTGTAAAAGGAAGAAATTACAAAGGTTTCGTATTATTCCATCGTGATATACATTCATAGCATTAAGCCGGTCACCAAAAAGCGACATGGTTTGTTTCAGATAAGAGAACCTCCCACTTTCAATATCAAACACGGGAAGCCTGTAATTGCCGAGATACCTTGCCACCTGATTATACAGCGGCTGGCCGTCAGGAAGACTGTCAAAATACGAAGGTACGATATATACGATTTTCAGCGAAAAATCTGCATCGAAGTCTTCGATTGAGCTTGTCGTACTCGGTGTCAGAACAACAAGTTTTCCACGGTGAAGGTCATAATTGCCATAAATATCGGATAGCTTTGCTGTTCCGTTTATGACTAGAAGAAAGAAAAATCCCTTTTCAAATATAATTCCGCTATAATCACCAGGATTACCGTATAAATCACAACAACACGTATTTCCTGCCGTCATCCCAATTGATTTCATTACTTCATATACAGAGATATCCATAACCTGTTTTTTATTACAAAGATACCTTTTGTTTCGTTTTAAACCAAAATAAGTTGTTCTTTTATATCTGTCATTATAGATTTTAGGCTGAACTTTGCAGCTGTTTTACAAATGACAAATACAATATGAATAAATTTCTTCTAAGACGCTATCTCCTGTTCTGTGTGGCACTGTTTGTCAACGCACTGGGAATAGCATTTATCACCAGAGCAGCCTTGGGTACATCCCCCATTACCAGCGTAACTTACATTCTTAGTATGTTCACTCCTTTCACCATTGGCGAATGGACTATCATGCTGAACATACTGTTCGTCGTTCTCGAACCTTTCATGATTACACGTCAGGACCTGAAAGAAGACCTGCGCATGTTCCTGCTGCAGATCCCGATATCTTTCTGTTTCGGAATATTCATAGATATATGTATGCACTATATATTGTTCTGGCTCAATCCGGCAACATATCCAAGCATGATTATAGCTCTGCTGATAGGTTGCGTGATATTGGCTGTGGGTATCGCACTCGAAGTAAAGGCCAATGCGGCAATGATGGCTGGAGAATACTTCGTAAAGGTTATTACACGCCGTTTCCGTGGCGAGTTCGGATACATTAAACTTGGATTTGATGTCACACTGGTAGCTATTGCCTGCCTCCTGTCGCTTATATTCATGTCCGGCATATATGGTGTACGCGAAGGCACTGTAATTGCAGCTCTGATAGTAGGTCCTATTGTTCATTTCGTCAGTCCGTACTACAAGTTTCTCGATAAATGGATTACTCCTGCTACTGATGAAAAATTCACAGACGCAAAAGAGAACAAAAATATCATCATTACAATTGCCCGTGAATATGGTAGCGGCGGACATCTGCTTGGCGAAATGCTTTCTAAAGAGCTTGGAATAAAACTGTATGACAAAGAGTTTATCGGTATGGCCGCCAAACGTAGCGGTATGGATGAAAACTTCATTGCAAAGAACGAGCAGTCCATTCCATCATTCTGGCTTAAATGTATCATGTCGAAAAACAGCGAACAACCGCTGGAAGGTAGCCTTTCATCGGACGATGTTCTGTTTGTGGCAGAAAGCAAGATTATTCAGGAACTGGCAGAGAAAGAGCCGTGTATAATCGTTGGACGATGCGCTGATTTCATCCTGCAGGACTATCCGAAGGTATTGAAAGTGTTTTGCTATTCTGATATTGAAAATGCTGTTTCGCGCTGTGTCAGCGAATACGGTATAAAACGTGAAAATGCAGAGCAGGAAATACGCCGTATCAATCGCAACCGCATCCATCATTATGAATATTATACCGGTCGTAAATGGGGAGAGCCTCATCATTATAATATTATGTTGAATACTGGTACAATAAGCCTTGAAACGGCGTGCAAACTGATAAAAGATATTTACAGGAATATGTGATAAAAACACATATAAAAAATGAACTGTCATTCGCTCTTAAATGACAGTTCATTTTTTTAAAACGTATCAACGGTAATTTCCGTACTACTGATTTACAATACCGCGAACTTCATCCACTGTGAGTTTTCCTTCAAGAATTATTACCGTAAATTCCTTGCCTTCATCAACCAGCAGAACATATTCGTTTGCGTCCTTATTCTCTTTCGTATAAATGAACACTCGTTCTCCGCTGTCCTTTACACGCAATAATTCTTCATATCCGTTTTTGGTATTGATAAATGCCGTTTCTTTACGCAACAGATCTGATGCTTCCTGATTTTCGGACGAGAGAATTTGCAATCCGGTAAGTTTCTTTGCCACTTTATCTATATTTATATCACCGGTATTTGAACCATTCATCATGCTGAACATTTTCGGGGATACATAAACGGATGTCACCCCTTCCATTTCAGCTATTTTCTCAAAACGATTCTGTGCGTTAACAGACAATGCTGCCAGCATAATACTTACTATAATAAATAATCTTGTTTTCATCTTCTAAAGTTTTTAATATTGTCAATTTTTTCTTTTACATTTTTCGTCACATTTCTTGCTTTCTCTATTTGGGCGTCGCCTTTATTAAAAGCTTCGGCAAAAAGCTGTAGGGCATTTTCGGTTGCCATGTATGCTTCCTGAGGATTGTCGAATGTATCTTTCATCATCGTAGTGTCCTCCTGACTCTTTGGCATAAATACACTTATACCTATCAGTATCACTACAGCTGCTGCTATTCCCGACACATATTTATATAGAGTATAATATCGTGGCTTATCTGCCTTGCTTTGTTTTTCCCACATATCTATATTGTCGGAAATACGTTTCTCCATTCCTTCAGGAACTGTGGGTTCATCATTTTCTTTCATCTCTGCCAGACGACAGAACACCTCTTTGTCAACAGAGAATTCGGCTGATACTTCATCATGCATGAAATAATCTTCCAGAATTTTTTCTTCGTTGACATCGGTTTCGCCGTTATAATATTTTTCAAGCAAATGTCTGATTGTATCTTCCTTCATATCTTGTCCTTTAAATTAATAAACTGTTCCCTTATCTTTTTTCTGGCTTTCGAGAGTGTGGCACGTATGTTCACCTGGTTCAACCCCGTAGCTTTTCCTATTTCATCAAACGAACATTCGTTTACATCCCTTAGCCACATTACTTTTTTCTGTATGTCTGGCAGTCCGCCTATCATCTTTCTTAACCTGACATTTTCTTCTTTCTGTTCCAGCCTTTCACCAATATCATCGTCTGCCAAGCCAACCCGTTCTTCATCTATCACGTCCTCATAATTACTATGACTACTTCTTATGAAATCCATACACAGGTTCTTCACCAGAGTAACACAATATGCTTCACGGCAAACCGCCGCATCAAGCTCATCGCGTCTGTTCCATAATTTCAGATAAGCATCCTGAACAATATCTTCGGCATCCTGAACATTCCTGAGTATGGAATAAGCTGTCCTGTAGAGTTTTGCATGGTACGGAATGAAGAGTGACTTAAATTCATTTGCGTCCATTGCGTTTATCTGTTTCCTGTTGCACTAGTTTGTCTATATCCTCCTGTCTTATATTTCCTTTGAGCAGTATCAGAGCACAATCGTCTTTTCCTCCACATACTATAAGAAGTTCCTTAATTATATCTTTCTTTTCCTTGACAAGTATCTGCACGCTTCCATCCTGATCCTTGGCTCTGACCATTGTCTCATATCCGTGTCCATTCAGCGAAGCTACTCTTTTTGTAAATCTGGCTTTCACACGTTCACTGCATTCTTCCAGGTCGAGAACTCTGACGCTGTTAATACGTGCGGAGATATCATCCTTGTCTTCTTCATCCATAAACATGTGTCCCATTTTCATCAATATCCACGGAACACTTACATACTCTGCCCTATCGGCATCCTTAAACTCGTTGATAATAGAATTTACATTTACCGCACATAGCATCTGGGTTGAAAACAACATAGCTATAAAGAAATATTTTTTCATGACTGACTCATTTTTTTTAATGTTATACATAATCTTTGATGCGCATTCTATGTGAAAGACGGAACTTCCCGGTGAAATGTTGCATCAGAAAATAAGTTTTTTTACAAAAATATGAATATCTGAAAAACCAAAGTACATATCTGCCTAAAATTAAAAGCTTTTTTACTACCTTTGTGTCCGGATTTTTAAAACATACATTTTAGATTATGGAAAATAAGTACATCACCGTAGCATACAAACTTTATGCTATGATAGACGGCGAAAAAGAATTGATAGAAGAAGCTCCTGCAGAACATCCTTTCCAGTTCATCACAGGTATAGGATATACACTTGAAAGATTTGAAAAAGAAATAACAGCACTTGCTAAGGGAGACAACTTCAACTTTACTATCCCTTGTGCAGAAGCATACGGCGAAGTTGATCCTGAAGGAATAAAGACTCTTCCTAAATCTGCATTCTGCGGTCCTGACGGCAAGTTTGACGAAGACAACGTGTTCGAAGGAAACATCATCATGCTGAACGACGGCGAAGGAAACCAGTTCTATGCAAACGTTGGTGAAATCACTGACAGCACTGTAACTATCGACCTTAACCACCCTCACGCAGGCAAGGATCTGATATTCGAAGGTTCTGTATTGGAAATGCGTGAAGCTACAAACAAGGAAGTTCAGGACATCGTGAACTCTATGAGCGGATGCGGTGGCGGATGCAGCGGATGTGGCGGCGGATGCGGTGACCACGATGATGACTGCAGTGGCGGTTGCTGCGGATGTCATTAATTACATACGAAAAGACTGATTTAGCATAAGTGTAAATTACATTTTATTGTAGTTTACACTTTTTTTATGCCGTTTTTCATTGTATAAGCAAAAATATATATACATAAAGATAAAAAGAACTGTTATATGACATATTTTTAGAAAAACATTGTGTATCTTCGCATTATATTACAAATAACAGAAGTATGAACAAATCAAAGAAATTTATCGGAGCAGCCGTACTGCTGGCATTGATGACAGCATGCGGAAACGGTTCGAAGTTTAAGTACGAAACCGTACCTAACGACCCGATGCAGACACGCATCTACACACTTGACAACGGATTGAAGGTTTACCTGACAGTAAACAAGGAAACTCCACGTATCCAGACTTACATCGCCGTAAGAGTGGGTGGAAAGAATGACCCTGCAGAGACTACAGGTCTTGCACACTATTTTGAACACCTTATGTTCAAGGGAACACAGAAGTTCGGTACTACAGACTTCAGCAAGGAAAAACCTATGCTGGACGAAATAGAACGCCTGTTCGAAGTTTACAGAAAAACTACTGACGAGGCTGAAAGAAAAGCTATCTATCACCAGATAGACAGTGTGTCATACGAAGCTTCAAAAATAGCTATTCCTAACGAGTACGACAAGCTGATGGCAGCTATCGGTGCAAACGGTACAAATGCTTACACCAGCTACGACCAGACAGTGTATGTGGAAGACATACCGTCTAACGAAATTGACAACTGGGCCAAGATTCAGGCAGACAGATTCCAGAATGCTACAATCAGAGGATTCCACACTGAGCTGGAAACTGTTTACGAAGAAAAGAACATGTCGCTTACTAAAGACTTCAGAAAGGTATATGAAAATTTGCTGAGCGCTCTTTATCCTGACTATCCATACGGAACTCAGACTGTACTCGGTTCGCAGGAACATCTGAAGAATCCTTCTATCACAAATATCAAGAATTATTTCAATACATGGTATGTGCCTAACAATATGGCCATCTGTATGTCAGGTGATATGAATCCTGACGAAACTATCGAAATAATCAACAAGTATTTCGGTGAGATGAAACCTAATCCAAACTTGCCTGAACGTCCTCAGCCTAAGGAATCGCCTATCAAGGAACCTGTTGTGAAGGAAGTTATGGGACTTGATGCAGAAAGCGTAGCATTGGCATGGAGAATGCCTACTACAGTTGACGATGATGTCATCTCTGCACTCATCAGCTCTATTCTTTACAACGGACAGGCAGGTCTGCTTGACGTTAACCTGAACCAGCAGCAGAAAGTTTTGGGATGCTTCGCAGGCTCACTCGGTTTGTCGGACTACTATACTTATATGATAAGCGGTCAGCCGAAACAGGGACAGACTTTGGACGAAGTCAAAGACCTCATGCTGGCTGAAGTTGAGAAACTGCGTAAAGGTGAGTTCGACGAAGAACTGCTTCAGGCTACAATCAACAACTATAAGCTTTACTACATGAAACAACTTGAGAGCAACGAAAGCAGAGCCGACATGTTCGTTTCAGCTTTCGTCGACGGCGACCAGTGGAGTGATGTAGTAAACTTCATCGATAAGATGAGCAAGGTGAACAAACAGCAGGTTGTTGACTTTGCAAACAAATATTTTGCCGACAACTATGCTTTGGTTTACAAACGCATGGGTAAAGATCCTAACGAAAAGAAGATGGACAAACCGTCTATCACTCCTATCGTTATGAATCGTGACAGCGTAAGTTCATTCCTGAAAGAAATCCAGGCAAGCAAGGTTACTCCTATCGAACCTGTATTCCTCGACTTCGAAAAAGACATGCAGAAATTCACTGCAAAATCAGATATCGAAGTGCTTTACAAGAAAAACGACATGAACGATCTGTTCCAGATGATTTATGTATTCGATATGGGCAGCCAGAACGATAAGGCTCTGGGTACAGCATTCTCATACATGGAATACCTCGGAACATCCAAGAAATCGCTTGCTGAAATCAACAAGGAATTCTATCGTCTGGCATGCTCGTTCAGCGTACATCCGGGACTGGACCGTACATACGTAGTGCTTTCAGGTCTTCAGGAAAATATGCCTCAGGCAATGCAGCTGTTCGAAGAGATTCTTGCTGATGCACAGGTTGACGAAAACGCTTACAAGAACTATGCGGCTGACATATTGAAGAAACGTGCGGATGCCAAACTCAACCAGTCTGCAAACTTCTCACAACTGCTTTCTTACGCAATGTGGGGCGAACACTCACCTTCGAAGAACATCCTGTCTGAAAAAGAACTTACAGAGATGAATCCTCAAGAACTTGTAGATCGCATACATAAGTTCAACTGCTACAAGCATCGCATCATGTACTATGGTCCTGCCGATGAAAAAGAACTTACTTCTTTAATCGACCAGTATCATAACGTACCTGCCCAGCTTCAGGATGTACCTGCACCTGCATACGACTACAAGTATCAGCCTACTACTGAAAACAAGGTTTATTTTGCCGAATACGATGCAAAACAAATCTATTTCACAGGTATTTCAAACTTCGAAAAACAATATGATGCTGCAATCCAGCCTACTTTGAGCATGTACAACGAATACTTCAGCGGTGGCATGAACTCAATAGTATTCCAGGAAATGCGTGAAGCAAGAAGTCTTGCATATTCATCATACGCTTTCATCGCTTCTCCTTCTAAAAAGGAATATCCATACATTTTCCGTTCGTTCATCGCTACCCAGAACGACAAGATGATAGACGCCATGAAGGCTTTCGATGAGATAATCAACAATATGCCTGAATCTGAAAAAGCATTCAAGCTGGCTCAGGAAGGAACTATCAGCCGCTTGCGTACTGACAGAATCACAGGTATGAATATCTTGTGGGAGTATCTTGACCTTCAGGACAAAGGTATCGAGGGAGATCCTAGAAAAGCTTTGTTCGAACAGGCACAGACAATGACTCTGAAAGATGTGAAAGACTTCCAGCAGAAATGGGTTAAAGACCGCAAATATACTTATTGTGTTCTTGGTAACGAAAAAGACCTTGACATGAAATCACTGGAAAAATACGGTAAGATTACAAAATTGTCACAGAAAGATATTTTCGGATATTGATCTCATATAATTTATAGTGTAAAGAGACCTGTACTACTGAGTGCGGGTCTCTTTCTTTTTTTACTTAACCAGCAGAAACTGTTACAGAAACATTACATACCTGTTACATTTTACTTTGTCTGATTATATCATATAGCCTACTGCATACACCGATACATATCTATATGCTAATTTTGCGCCGTAATAAGATTGACATTTATATGAATAAGGTAAAAAGTTTGTTTTGCATCTGCATTGCAGCTGTGGGAATGCAGAGTATCGATGCACAGACACGTGCAGAACTGGAAATCAGAGAAAATCCCAAATTGGCAACGGGGAAGTATTTGGCATACGAGGCACCAACTACCCCATTGACACCGGCTCCGGAAGGATATGTGCCATGCTATATAAGTACATATGCCAGACATGGTTCACGCTATCTGACAGGGAAAGACAAGTACGAACCGGCTCTGACAATAATGGAGGAAGCAGAGAAAAACAACGGACTGACCGATGACGGAAAAAAGACACTGGAAATCCTGAGACAGCTTGCTGAAATAGCCGAAAACCGCTACGGAGAGCTTACTCCGAAAGGAGCACGACAACATCAGGGACTTGCAAAAAGAATGTTTGAAAATTATCCTGAAATATTTACAGACGGAGCACATATTGATGCCCGCTCTACATATAAGACACGTGCATTCCTTTCGATGGCAGCAGCCTGTGTAGAATTGAAAGGCCTGAACCCGAAACTGAATATCACAACAGATGCAAGCCAGCATGATGTGTATTTCATAAAATACAAGAATCCGATATATTCCGACAGCTGCCAGCACAATGCTGATTCGGTATTTGCAGAAGCAGAAAAGCGTTTCGTTCATCCGGAACGTATCATGAAAGTGCTTTTTAAACCGGAATATATTTCAAAAGTCAAGAATCCGGGAAAGCTGGAATGCGACCTTTTCGAATATCATGGTATAAGCCAGAGTTCGGACAATATGCCAGACCTTTCATTCCTTTTCAACGGAAAAGAGCTTTTCGACTTGTGGCAACTGAACAACTTCGAATGGTATTACGAACAGGGACCATCACCTCTGAGCGGTGGCAAGATGCCTAATCTGGCACGCAATCTGCTGAGAAACATAGTTGAGGCTGCCGACACAGCTCTTGTATCAAAAAAACCTTGCGCAACTCTCCGTTTCGGTCATGACACGAACCTTGCCCCATTGGTGGCTCTGATGAATATTGACGGGTTCAACCATTCTACAGCCGACTGGGACTCTATTCCTCAATATTACCAGACATACCGTATGATTCCGATGTGCGGAAACCTGCAACTCATATTCTTCCGCAAGAAGGACAGCAAGGATATCCTGGTCAAGCCACTGCTTAACGAACGGGAGGTACATCTGACAGGAATAAAAACAGACTGTTTTCCTTTCTATCACTGGGAAGACATCAGAAAGGCATGGATAGAACTTACAGACAAGATTTATCTTCCGGAATTGCCTGAAGATTATGAAACAGACTAGCATATCATATTTTTTACACAAAAAGCAAGTCTCTATTGGTTATTCATTAATAAAGAATTACATTTGTAATAAACGAATAAAGACATGATACTAATAGCAGACAGTGGAGCAACAAAAACGGATTGGCTAATCAGCGATGCAAATAAATCAGAGATACTCAAGACCGAAGGTATAAACCCTTTTCATCAGGACGAGGACTACATTCGCAGAATAATAGAAACTGATTTATTGCCACAAATAGAAAAAAACGACAGTATAGACAAAGCCAAAATCTCAGAAATATATTTTTACGGTGCAGGATGCCTGCCTGAACCAGCTGAAAAAATCATAAATATTTTACAGGATTTTTTCACCGGAACCAAAGTCCATGCATATACAGACCTGATGGGCGCTGCAAGGGCATTATGCGGGAAAAAGCCGGGAATAGCTTGTATTCTTGGTACCGGCTCAAATTCATGCATGTATGACGGGAAAGACATAATAAAGAATGTTTCCCCGTTGGGATATATACTGGGAGATGAAGGAAGCGGCGCATACCTTGGAAAAAGATTTATTGCCGACTGCCTTAAAGGACAACTACCGGAAAATATTAAAAATGACTTTTTGATCAATTGCGGTTTAACGGTAGAAGACATATTGCGGAAAGTTTACAGAGAGCCACAGGCAAATCGTTTCCTGGCATCCTTAACACCTTATATATATAATATAAGACACGAAGCACAGGTAAAAAATTTCCTATATGAATGTTTTACTGATTTCTTCGAAAGAAATGTAATGAAATACGACACGAGTCTGGAGATTTCGTTTACAGGTTCCGTTTCCTGGTATTTTCAGGAAGAAATAAAAGAAACAGCCAAACGGCTTAACCTGAAAACAGGTAAATTTATAAAAGAACCTATATGGGGACTGAAAGAATTTCACAATAACCAATAAATCAATAAAGTTATGAAGAATTTAAGATTTGAAGCCATTGTAATAGCAATAGGATTGCTTTTACTTGGAGTGTTCATCGAACGCGGAATCAGTAGTTTCGCCGACAAGGATCGCAGCGTAAACGTCAAAGGACTTGCAGAAATGGAAGTACCTGCCGACAAGGTTACATGGCCATTGGTTTACAAAAGTCTGGGAAATGATTTGAGTGGACTGTACGACCAGATTAACAAATCGAACAAGACCATTACACAATTCCTTATCAGCAAGGGTATAGAAGAGAAAGAAATCAGTGTTAATGCACCTGAAATAATAGATATGAAGGCTGAACGCTACAGCAATCAGGAAAGTACGTACAGATATAACGTCACATCTGTTATCACAGTCACATCAGACAAGGTAGATCTGATAAGAAAACTCATCAGCAGTCAGGGTGGACTCCTGAAACAAGGTGTGGCAATCACATCGGGTGACTACAGATACAACGTACAGTACGAATATACAGGTCTGAACAAAATCAAGCCGCAAATGATTGAGGAAGCTACAAAAAATGCACGACAGGCTGCAGAAAAATTCGCGGAAGATTCTGACAGCGAACTTGGCAAAATCAGAAAAGCCAACCAGGGACAGTTCAGTATCACAGACCGCGACGCCAATACACCGTACATAAAGAAAGTAAGAGTGGTAACTACCATAGATTATTCTCTTGAGGACTGAAACTTATTTATATAATATTGCAGGAGGCATGCTTACACATGTCTCCTCTTATTTTATATAATCTTCTATTTTTCAGCATAAAAGCGGACAAAAAGTTGCATATATGGATATAAGTTAATATCTTTGCGCCCGATTTAGATAAACAACATAAAGTCTAACACAATTAATTATTTAAAAACAATTTTTTATTTTAATGGAAAACTTAAAGAACATTGCTCCTATTGAAGATTTCAACTGGGATGCGTATGAAAGTGGTGACACACTAACAAATGTAAGCAAAGAAGAACTTGAAAAGGCTTACGACAGTACTCTTAACAAAGTAAATGACCGTGAGGTTGTTGATGGTACTGTAATCGCAATGAACAAACGCGAAGTTGTAGTTAACATTGGCTACAAATCAGACGGTATCATTCCATTGAGTGAATTCCGTTACAATCCAGACCTGAAAGTAGGTGATACTGTAGAAGTATATATCGAAAATCAGGAAGACAAAAAAGGTCAGTTGATCTTGTCTCACAAGAAAGCACGTGCTACTCGTTCTTGGGATCGTGTTAACGCTGCTCTTGAAAACGAAGAAATCATTAAGGGTTACGTTAAGTGCCGCACTAAGGGTGGTATGATCGTTGACGTATTCGGAATCGAAGCATTCTTGCCAGGTTCTCAGATTGACGTTAAGCCTATCCGCGACTATGACGTATTCGTAGGTAAGACTATGGAATTCAAAGTTGTTAAGATCAACCAGGAATTCAAGAACGTAGTTGTATCTCACAAAGCTCTTATCGAAGCTGAACTCGAACAGCAGAAGAAAGAAATCATCGGTAAACTTGAAAAAGGTCAGGTACTTGAAGGTACTGTTAAAAATATCACATCTTACGGTGTATTCATCGACTTGGGTGGCGTAGATGGTTTGATCCACATCACAGACTTGTCTTGGGGCCGCGTAAGCGATCCACGCGAAGTTGTTTCTTTGGATCAGAAGTTGAACGTTGTTATCCTTGACTTCGATGATGACAAGAAACGTATCGCTCTTGGTTTGAAACAGCTTACTCCACATCCATGGGATGCTCTTGATCCAAACTTGAAAGTTGGTGATCACGTTAAGGGTAAAGTAGTTGTTATGGCTGACTACGGAGCATTCATCGAAATCGCTCCAGGCGTAGAAGGTTTGATCCACGTTTCTGAAATGTCTTGGTCACAGCACTTGCGTTCAGCTCAGGACTTCATGAAAGTTGGTGACGAAGTAGAAGCTGTTATCTTGACTCTTGACCGCGAAGAACGTAAGATGTCACTTGGTATCAAGCAGTTGAAAGCTGATCCATGGGAAAACATCGAAGAAAAATATGCTGTAGGTACTAAGCACATCGCAAAAGTACGTAACTTCACTAACTTCGGTGTATTCGTAGAAATCGAAGAAGGTGTTGACGGATTGATCCACATCTCTGACCTTTCTTGGACTAAGAAAATCAAACACCCATCAGAATTCACTCAGATTGGTGCTGAAATCGAAGTTCAGGTATTGGAAATCGACAAAGAAAACCGCCGCTTGAGCCTTGGTCACAAGCAGTTGGAAGAAAACCCATGGGATGTATTTGAAACAGTATTTACTGTAGGTTCTATCCACGAAGGTACAATCATCGAACTTTTGGATAAAGGTGCAGTAGTTTCATTGCCTTACGGTGTTGAAGGCTTCGCTACTCCAAAACACCTTGTAAAAGAAGACGGTTCTCAGGCTCAGCTTGACGAAAAACTTCCATTCAAGGTTATCGAATTCAACAAGGAAGCTAAGCGTATCATCTTGTCACACAGCCGTGTATTCGAAGACGCTGCTAAGGCTGAAGAAAAGGCAGAAAAGAAAGCTGCAAAGAAATCATCTAAGAAAGAAGAAGCTCCAATGATCCAGAACCAGGCTGCTTCTACAACTCTTGGTGACATCGATGCTCTTGCTGCATTGAAAGAACAGTTGGAAGGTAAGAAATAATTTTTGCCTACTGCTATAAAATTTTTAAGGCTGAATCCTCAACAGGGTTCAGCCTTATTTTTTATATATGTATTCCATAATCGTGCTTTATCACATCCATCACAAATACGCTCTCCAATGATGCAAGGGTATCTATCCTGCCAAGTACATTCAGTATAAATCCCTGGTAATACTTCATATCCGGTGCATGTATCTTGAGAAGATAATCAAAACTGCCTGAAATATTATAACACTCTGTCACTTCCGGTATCCCGGCAATAACTTCCGAAAAGTTACGTGCAATGTCATAGTTTAAGTGCTGCATCTTTACCTTACAGAAAACCATAAAACCCTGATTAAGTTTCTCTGCATCAAGCACAGCAATATATTTCTTGATATACCCACCTGATTCAAGACGTTTCAGACGTTCAAAAACCGGAGTTGACGACAGGCTCACTTTAGCTGCAAGCTCTTTTGTTGTCAATCTGGCATTCTCCTGCAAGATACGAAGTATCTGCAAATCCACCTTATCTAATTTCTCTACACTGTTCATAGGGCAAATATTCTGTTTTATTCGATTTTCGATACTAAAATAAGAATAAAATCACATAAAGCATATACATAATAGTGATATTTTCTATATTTCACACAAATATTGGATAACATCACCACAAAACATAACTTTGCAGATGTAACAATAAAGCTATAGAGATTATGACAGATACACAGAAACTACATTTCGAGACATTACAGCTACACGTTGGACAGGAAAATGCAGACAAGGCAACAGGCGCAAGAGCTGTACCTATATATCAGACAACATCATACGTATTCAACAATTCTGCTCACGCCGAAGCTTTGTTCGGACTTCAGGAAAGCGGAGAAATATACGGACGACTGGGAAATCCCACACAGGGTATTTTCGAACAAAGAATAGCGGCCCTGGAAGGTGGAAAGACTGCTCTTGCAGTAGCGTCAGGAGCGGCGGCAATTACATATTCATTCCTGAATATCGCAAAACAGGGCGACCACATTGTAGCTGCAAAAACTATTTATGGAGGAAGCTACAACCTCCTGGCACACACTCTTCCTACATACGGCATCAGTACTAGCTTTGTAGATCCGGACAACATTGAGAATTTCGAACACGCCATACAGGAAAATACAAAAGCCGTATTCATTGAAACACTAGGCAATCCTAATTCAAATATAATAGATATACAGGCAGTTGCCGACATAGCCCACAAGCATAACATACCTCTGATAATAGACAATACGTTCGGAACACCATATCTTATCCGCCCAATAGAATATGGCGCAGATATAGTGGTACATTCTGCCACAAAATTCATCGGCGGACACGGAACTTCTCTTGGCGGAGTTATTGTAGATTCAGGAAAATTTGACTGGAAAGCTTCCGGGAAATTTCCGCAACTGACAGAGCCTGACGCATCATATCACGGAATAATATTTACCGATATCAATCCTAGCACTGCTTTTGTGACAAGAATAAGAACCACACTGCTCAGAGATACAGGAGCAGCTATAAGCCCGTTCAATGCCTTTATGCTTCTGCAAGGCCTTGAAACTCTGTCATTGAGAGTTGAACGCCACGTAGAGAACGCACTTAAAATAGTTTCCTACCTTGCTTCACATCCAAAAGTAAAGAAAGTGAATCACCCTTCGCTCACCTCCCATCCAAATCATGAGCTTTATAATAAGTACTTTTCCAAAGGTGGAGGCTCAATCTTCACTTTCGAAATTAAAGGAGGCAAGGAAGAAGCACACAAGTTTATCGACAGTCTGAAAATATTCTCGTTGCTTGCCAACGTAGCAGACGCCAAATCGCTGGTGATACATCCTGCAAGCACAACACATTCGCAGTTAACTGATAGCGAACTTATGGAACAGAACATACATCAGGGAACTATCAGACTATCCATAGGTCTGGAACACATTGATGATTTGAAAAATGATTTGGAACAGGCTTTAAATAGTATTTAGATAACCCCTCATAATATAATTATAGCGGCTCAAATCCGATAAAGAACTTGAGCCGCTACGATTATATTCAAAAAAATTAAATTACAATTTTACCTTCTCTGATTCTGGTTTTGATTCATTATTCAGTCTGTCAAGAGCTGTTACCACATATCGGTACTTGGTCTTTCCGTTCTCATAAGGCAATTTATAGAAAGTATCCCTCGTTATGGCAACAATCTTCGATGCATCTTCAAGATTTACCTTTTCCTTATTCTCAAATCTATATACTACATACTGAACAGCCTCATCCATAACATGCTTTGCTTTAGGAGCGGTCCAGAAAAGAATATATCCATATTCTGTCCATACATCTTTTAACTTCTTGACCTTTCCAGGAGCTTTGTCGTCGATAAACGGATACAATGGCTGCAAAGCTGGATACTTGTGATAATTCTTTGCCAATATAGCTCTATAATTACCAGGATTATCCATCACAGCAGCTGCATACCACTGACAACTACCCTGTATGGCTGGCAATGAACGCTGCAAATTATATTTAGCTTCCATCTGATGTACTGAAGGCTTCTTCAAATCCGGTTTCTTCACTGTTCTATACACATCCTGGCCTATATACAGAGGGCGTGCACTTGATTTCTCAGCCCACCACTTAACCAAAGTTTCATAATCGGCAGCTGGATGGCCTATCTCCCAATATACCTGCGGAATGTTATAGTCTATCCAACCTTTGTTCACCCACAACAGGACATCGGCATACAGATCATCGTAATTCTGCAGTCCGCGAGTTTCGCTACCTTCCGGCGATGTTCTCTTGTTACGATATATTCCGAAAGGAGAAATACCGAACTTTACCCACGGTTTGCACTCACGAATTGTCTCATGAAGTTCCTTGATAAGAACATTTACATTATCTCTTCTCCACTCGTTTCTGTCTGTAAATCCACGACCGTAAGCAGCAAAGCTTACATCATCAGGAAAATTCTCTCCCGGATTAGGATAAGGATAGAAATAATCATCCATATGAATGGCATCTACGTCATATCGGTTTACGATGTCGCGCACAATCTTGCATATATACTTTCTGTTGTCTGGAAATCCTGGATCGAAATAAAGCTGTCCAGCATACTTCACAAACAGTTCCGGATGTTTGTTGTAAGGATGCAGAGGAGACAATCTGGTTGTTCCCTTAGTACAGGCACGATAAGGATTAATCCATGCGTGCAATTCCATACCACGCTTGTGGCATTCATCAATCATAAACTGCAGCGGATCCCATGTCGGAGATGGCTGTAGTCCCTGAACACCTGTAAGGAAACGGCTCCAAGGTTCATACGACGATTTATATAATGCATCAGCCTCTGCCCTAACCTGAAAGATTATGGCATTAATACCTGCTCCCTGCAAATTATCCAGCTGTTTCAAAAGAGTCTGTTTCATTGTCTCTACAGGCATGCCCTGGAACTGTCCGTTTACACACTGTATCCATGCCCCGCGAAACTCACGTTTAGGAGATGCTGTCTGAGCACTGAAAGCGAAAGTATTCAGCAACAAGGCAGCAAGCACAATCAAAGTTTTTATTCTATTCATGATCAATATAGTTTTCGAGGGTACAAAGATAGTGCAAACCGAATGAAGTACAAAGTGAAAACAGTGTTTTCAACTTTTAATTCCGAGGTGCAGCCTATCTCATTAAAAGATAAACAAAAACGCACACATATATGTTAAAAATATAAAGTTTGAACTCTCAGTATAAATATGTACATTTGCATAAAGTTTTAAAACCATAAATACAGAATAATATGTTGAACAATTTTTGCTTTCAGAATCCTACAAAACTGATTATGGGCAAAGGTATGATTGCCCAGTTAAGTAAAGAAATACCTGCCGACAAGAAAATAATGATCACTTTCGGAGGTGGCAGCGTAAAGAGAAACGGAGTATATGAGCAGGTAAAGGAAGCCCTGAAAAATCATAACACAGTTGAATTCTGGGGTATAGAACCAAACCCGGCCATAGAAACACTGCGCGAGGCTATCGCACTGGGAAAAGCAGAAAAAGTAGATTTCCTTCTGGCTGTTGGTGGCGGCTCTGTAATCGACGGAACAAAACTCATCTCAGCAGGTCTGCTTTATGATGGCGACGCATGGGACTTGGTAAAAAAAGGAAAAGCCGACACGACAGTTCCTCTGGGAACAGTTCTTACTATACCTGCCACAGGTTCGGAAATGAACGACGGTGCCGTTATTTCATGCAAGGAAACTAAAGAAAAGTATGCTTTCTTCTCAAACTTCCCCAAGTTTTCAATCCTTGATCCTGAAGTAACTTTCTCATTGCCAGACTATCAGATAGCATGCGGTATTGCAGATACATTCGTACACGTTATGGAACAGTATCTCACTAAAGCCGGAGAATCAAGATTAATGGACCGCTGGGCTGAAAGCATCCTTCAGACACTGGTCGAGATTGCTCCGAAAATCAAGGAAAACAAGCAGGACTACCAGAATATGGCAGACTTCATGATGTGTGCTACAATGGCTCTTAACGGATTTATTGCTTTGGGAGTTTCACAGGACTGGGCTACACACATGATTGGTCATGAAGTGACAGCTCTCACAGGACTCACTCACGGACATACACTCGCGATAATCCTTCCTGGTACAATGGACGTACTCCGCCAGCAGAAGAGTGAGAAAATCATGCAGGTAGGCGCAAGAGTGTTCGGAGTAAGTTCAGGAACACACGATTTCCGTATAAACGAAACTATACGCAAGACTCGTGAATTCTTCAATTCTCTTGGTCTCACAACATCTCTCTCAGAAAACAATATTGGCAGAGAAGTGATAGACGAAATAGAACGTCGTTTCAATGAAAGAGACGTACATTTTGGTGAGGACGGACTGGTAACCGGTACAGTTGCAAAAGAAATCCTCAACAAGGTATATTAATTCTATTTTTCAAGATAAATAGAAAAGTAAAGAATCCTCTTATCAGAACTATTTGCCATGATAAGAGGATTTTTTCTGTCAGATATAAAAAATTTTATTTCAACCGTTCGAGAGCTTTCTGATAATCAGGTTCCTCCGAAACATTCTTCACAAGCTGGCGGTAAATAATCTTTCCTGTTTCATCAATAACTATTACAGCTCTTGTAGTCAACCCTCTCATAGGACCTTCAGTTATAACCAAACCATAATTCTTTTCAAAATCCTCACTACGGAAAACCGATAGCGGTATTACCCTGTCCAATCCTTCCGTAGAGCAAAATCTTGATTGAGCAAAAGGCAAATCCTTCGAAACGCAAAGCACCACGGTATTTTCAAGAGAAGCCGCATCAGCATTAAAATGTCTTACAGAAAGGGCACATGTCGGTGTATCCAGACTCGGAAAAATATTCAACACCACCTTCTTCCCTTTGAACGATGAAAGGGAAACCTCGTTCATACCCTTGTCTGTTGCAGAAAAGTCCGGAGCCATCACTCCTACTTCCGGCATATAACCGTTTGTGGATACCTCTACTCCGCGGGTGATAACTCTTTCCTGGGCAAATGTAGAATTATATGACATTATGCCAAATAAGAACAGAGATAAAAGACTGATTTTCTTCATAACTTAAATTATATTGGTTCGCTTGCAAATATAATTTTTATTTTGTAATGATTACAAATCGAAATATTACCTTTCAGTATTATTTGAGCTTTTTAGCTTTTATATCAAAAAAAGACTGCCCCAATATAAAGTTTGAGACAGTCAAAAAGAGTTATGAAAGAATCATATATATTATCGGAATCAATATTCCAATCAGCAAATACCATTTACCTCTTCCCGCAATACCATTCTTTCCTTTAATCATAAATAGTCCGGAAATGGCAAAGAAAACGAGTGAGAAAGCAAAGAAATCACCCATAAAACTCCATCCGTTTATGCGGTTATAATGAAGCCTGTTAAACCAGTATATCACAGGACGTTTTTCATGAGTTTCGTATTCAGTAACACCGGTTAGAGAGTTGTATATTCCAACTCCCCCTTCCAACATAATTCTGAAGTGTTCATCGTCAATTTTAAGAACCTTCTTGAGATGTGGCAGTTCAGAATCTGCGTTCCATTCAGCAGTTATCTCATCTGCATCCATCCCCTTCTTCAGCTCCACCTTTGTTTCTGTGGTTTTGAAAGCTGGGTCTTTTCCGTCCATGTGGTTAAGAAGGAACCCTGACACTCCATAAACCAGACACAGTCCCACCATCAGAAATCCCAGGTCACGATGGATAACCCTCAACCAATATGAAAGGCTTTTATTCAACAACTTCATAGTCAGTTCCTTCTACGAAATATATTGAATAATAGTCTTTGTTGTTTTCCTTCATCCACTTACGCATATTTTCTATATTGCTCAATTCAGCATCGCAAGTTTCACCATTGCCTTCTTTTCCCTGCTTTTCCTTCAGTTCTTCTTCTGCCTGGTCAATATATTCCTTCGTAAGTTTGTTTTCTTTCAGAATTCCCTTGATAACAAGCTCTGAACCGATAAGTTCACGATTGAAGCCACCGATGTTTCCTCTTGCCTCTACACGGATAGATGTTTTCTGGTCATTACCCATAACAAAACATCTGCGTCCAGAATGCTTGCACGTATGAGTCACGAAACCTTTAAGGGTAATTTCCTTGCCTACTTCCTGTTCTGCATTCTTCAGGATTTCCTCTACATACAAAGCTTTTGAAACGTCTATCTTCTGGGCAGCCAGCTCTGTGGTAGAAGATTCATCCGACTGCTTTTTGCTGTTTCCACATGATGTAAACGCCACACTTACAGCTAAAGCTGCAATAAAAAAGTAAAGTTTTTTCATTTTAAAAAGTTATGATTAAGTTTATAATTATTTTTTTAAGGTTTACTCAAATCTGTTTTTAGGCAATAATATAAATGCAATAACACCAGTAATACCCGTCAGAGCAACTACTGCAGATACTATAAGATTCTTTTGCAAAGCTAATCTTTTTCTCATAAACACAAAAACCAACAGTGCCAATATAACTGACAGTATCCATGCCGATGCCGAGAAATGAAGAACATAACAATTAATATAGCCATTATCCGGCGAAGATGGCGATAAAATTACAGGGAAAACAATATCTGCGACTCTGTCCCAAGTTCCAATTTCTTTCTCCTGATGATAAGTTGTCAATGACTCCAAAGTAGATGTTTTAAGTCCATAGCAGTCCATCGACTCAGAGTTATATATTCTTACCGTCCAGTAAAGTAAATTACCCATAATTGTTATGTCATCCTTTGTAATATCAACAGGGCGTACATCCATCTTGACAAATCTGTAACCACCGTCTTCATTGCTTTCAACTATTCCCAACTCTCCATTCTTTCCGAAAAGGTAACCATAAAATCTTTTATCGCTTACCTCGCGCATGACAAACCATTTTACATCTACCTGCTTGCTAACTCCTGTGTTCTTCACAAAAGGACGTCCGTTAACCATTTTTACGTGAAATAACTCGCCTTTATTGTCCAGGCAGAAATAACCTTCCTCATAAGCTTTACGCACAGTAGGATTACCCCAAAAAGCCTTTGCCGGGAATTCGAATCCTTTTTTCAGAAGCTCATCAGTAAACATCTTACTTTTTGCGTCATTTACAGAGTTCGTTTCAGCATTTACGAAAACCATTTCATTATCGTTCATTCTGAAATAATCACCCGGCAATGACAGACTTCCCCTTTTCGGCATAGCCTCAAGCAATACTCCCATCTTTGGTTGAGGAGAATATACATCCGACGGTCTGAAACGATAAACCACCTGTTTCGAACGAAGAACTTTTACATCCATTGCATAACCTTCAAGTGAGTCAGGCAAGTTTCCATTCATAGCCAGCTGCCTGTAGTTCATCAGCGGCAAGAGAGAATCGTATTGCGAGCGTGGATATACATTTCCTTTCACATCGCGGAAAGCATCATTCATCTCACGAAAATCTATTATACAAAGTTCTTTCAAACGTGAACTGTAGTACATCAGAGGATATCCATTTGACTCATACACTATTTTCTTTACCAGAGCCGGTATTGACCACGAAGTTATTACTGTAGTCAGAACAAGGATTGCCACATATATAATATTCTTAAATCTCATATCAAAAAACTGTTTTTATTGTTAACGATTAAATCATATCACTGAATTCCCTGTTTAAATCTGACACACGAATAGAAAGGAAAAACAAACGACGAAACAAGCACGAGAATCATGCCCCATCCAAAGTAGGAATAGGTCTCAGGATAAACAGAAACAAACAGTACAGACAACAGTCCTACTGAAATCAGCATGTTGAATATTCTCTGCTTCCAGCTTGGTTCTACACATATCCATGACGTAAATCCATATCCGGCAAGTCCGGCAGTAATCCAAGGCAGAAACTGCGATACCATCATATGCACTACTTCAGAAGGCATAACCATACCTATAATAACAGACATGAATACAATGCAAGCTAAATACAATGCAAATAACACTCCATAACCATACAGCAGCATTGCAGACACCAGTCTTGTTTCGCTGGCAGGAAGATGTAATGTCAGTTTGAATCTCTTGTTCATCATTTCAGGAACAAACTGTACTATAGCCATCGAAATACCCGACAATGGTATCAGATACATCATAAGATTTGATACCGATACTCCCTGAAAAATAAATCCATACCAAATATTTACCGCCTCTTCTATTCTTATGGCGTACGTAATGTCAATATAAGAATATACTGCTACAGCAGCCAGCAGGACAAAAACCACTAGAATAAACTTTCTTGTCTTCATCCATTCTTTATACGATAGAGCCTTAAACAAATTCATATTTTATCACTTTATTATTATCAATATTTTCCTGTCAGACCAATAAATGCATCCTCAAGTGAGAGATGCTCCTCTGTAATCTCCTTTACTCCCATTACAGAGAGCTTTGCCAGTACCTCTTCTTTATTCAGGAAAGAATAAACTTCCCATTTATCACCAAGCACTGACGGATTCCAGAAGTCATTGTCGGTCGATAGCCTGAAATCCTGTCCCGGTGTGACAAATCTGTATCGCCTGAAGTTGTTCATTATCTCCTTGACCGGTCGGTGAAGAAGCAGACGGCCATAATCCATAATCATACAGTCATCTATGAGCATTTCCATATCCTGAATGATATGCGAAGTCAGGAACACAGTCTTGTTTTCTGCCGAAGCATATTCCTTTAAATATTCTACAAAGAGACGACGATAACCCGGATCAAGTCCCATAGAAAAGTCATCCAGAATCAGCAAATCAGGATCCTGTGCAAACAAAAGTCCCAAGGCTACCTGTGAGCGCTGTCCGCACGACATAGTAGAGATTTTCTGTGTGGGAAGGACCTGCAGTTTTTTAAGAAGTTCATAATATGCTTCCTTCTTCCACTTTGGGAAAAATGCCGAATAAAATTTCTCTATCTGCTGCACATTGAAATATGTATGCTGTACATGTCCTTCAAGCAACAACCCTACCCTTGATTTCGTGGCTGGACTTATGTTATTCATATCCTCACCAAACAGACGGCATACACCGGAGCGGGGTTTCAAGTATCCATTCAGAATGTTTATAATGGTTGTCTTCCCCGTTCCATTCTTACCTAACAGACCTAACACCTTACCTTTTTCTACGTCAAAACTAAGGTCGGCATAAATCAGTCTGTCTCCATAATAATGCGTTATTTTATCGCATTCTATAATCTTCTCCATATATATTATTTTTAAACATTAGAATTTAACTCCAGCCGAAAGGCCGCATACAAAGTGTTTCTTGCCTTTCATATTGGTATTCAAGGCTGTCAGAAACGAAAAATCTACACTCGAATACAGTGACAGTTTTTCCGAAATTCCTCTTTCATATCCCAAAGAGACGCATGATTTCACCTGACTTGCTATGTTATAATCATATTCCTGAACAAGCAGATTATCAAGGGAGACAGGAACTTTCTGGTTTTCTGAAACAACAGTGTATGTTCCGTCTTCGTTCATGTTTCCCCATCCTGTTGAATATCCGCCTTTTATCAACATGGTGTAAATATTTTTCTTCTTAAACCAGTTCTTTCTCGCAAACAAACCAGCATGGACCGTATTGATATCCTGCTTTCTGTAGAACGGATACTGCGAAGCTTTTACAAGACGTGAATAATATCCAGCATCTATACCTGCCGACCACTCGGAACGCCGTATTCCTTTTCCTGAAAGAATTGAATATGTGATATCAACCACTTTCCATTCCTTCTCGCCTACTTTATTGCTACCATAATAGACTATTTGTGATACTCCATTTGCATCAGTGCTTTCCTTATATGAGTTCTCATTATTCTCGAGCGATTTGCTGAATACATTCAGTTCCAACACATGAGATATACGAGACTTTTCTATTATAAGTTTCGAATTGTACTCCAGTAATGCAGAATTATGATTACTGTAAGTAATTGAAGTAGAGGAACCTGTTCCGAACTGTCCATTATCCTTATAATAACCAAATTCATTAAACCACTTCATACCGGTTGTTTCCCATAATAGTTGCAAAGCACCACCATTAGTCTGCGTAAACAAAGGAAGAGCATTAGAGGTATATCCACTCTCGCCAAATAATTCGCTACGCCCATAAAAGCTACCGAAACTTATCAGCGAAGTATATTGCCTGTCCGTATTACCATAAATATTAAATGATACCCTCTGAATGTTTCTTCTATAAACATAGGCAGAACCTAAAGTTACGTTATCGGTAATTTTATACTTGCCTCCAAAAGACAGATTCAAATCCATCATAGAATTCTGATGCCTCAAATCCTTGAACTTGGCATAGTTCTCAACGGCATATTCCAATGAAGCTCCCAACGAGATTCTTGGGTTCAGCGAGTACCCTGCTTTTCCGCTCAATGAATACCATTCTCTGCGTTTGACTCCAGCATTGGATCTGTCCACCTCTACAATATCGAAAGGAGTATATTCAGGATTAATGAATACAGAACCTGACATGTTGTTTCCTTTATCCATACCATATGATATTGCGCCAGACAATATCAGACGTTCATTGAAACGATAATACGACTCTGTTCTGATTTCAAAATCCCTGCTATCGTCAGACTGATAACAATTAACCATATCACCTTTACGGATATGACCATTCATCTCAAGATAAGATAAGTTTGAACATTTCATTTCCGTTAGGAAAGAAACATTCTCACTCTGTGATGCATAAAATTTCAAAATAGTCTCATCATAATCCATATCAGCAACAGCATGATTATTATCTGCACGAACAGGTATAGCAACGAGAAGAATTATTCCCGTTGCCATTGCCATTCTAAGGTTTCTGGTATTCCTTAAATACATAATCAATTCCTTAATGAAGCTTTACTTCTCAGATGGAAATCTACCGTAGAATTATTTGTATCCTTATAGATTATTCTTGCACCATTCTTTATTGAAGCCTCAGCATCAATTCCACTTGGGTCGGTAGAACCTTCTACTCCTAGTGAATAATTATATACAAGTTTACCTTCATTTTCCTTGATAGCCTCAGTAGCTTCCTTATCTACATTTCTGTAAAGAGTATAGCCCATCTTGGCAGTCATTTCCACATAACCTGCATCAATTGTAGGCAGAAGTCTTTTCTGATTGTTAGACTGTCCTTTTGCAAACACTTCTATACCATCTACAACCCACTCTACAGGAACTTTTCTACGGACCTGATTAGAACCGTACATGTTTTCATTTTCAGGATTGTCAACAAAATCCTTTAGAGTTGTTCCCTGAGGACGTACTATATAGAATGCCGGACTGGAATTGCTTAAAGGCCACGCCTTACCCAATCCGTAACTATAAACTTTCAGATAGTGTTCTGTAGGGATTAATTCAGAAGGAGTTGGATAGTAAGAAGTCTGATTATAATCCTCTATATCATAACAGCAATAATACTCACTGTTAGCATAGTTTATTGACTGCGAATATGTCTTTGTATTATCAACAGCTCCACAAATTGCTATAACAATCTGTTTTCCAGGCTCCAGTTTTACGTTGTTTTCAAAATACCACAAACCATTTCCGGCAGGTATCCATCCTTGCGATGCATAAAACAACTCTCCATCAACATAGTCATTATTTGTACTCTGCGAATTATAAGGATTTACCATTGCAAGAGCAAAATCACTTATATCTAAAGTTGCAGACGAATTGTTATAGAGTATCACATACTGGTCTCTTGCAAAATACCCAGAACCGTCGTCTTTTGGACATCCGCCTACGTATAGTTCTTTAATAACCACCGAACCGCCTTTTGACAAATCCAGATTTATTACAGCTTCTACATTTTCTGCACTGGCATTTACGTTGCTGTTTACTCCATTAAAAAGATAAACCTCCGCATCGACCACTCTTTGTTCCGAAGCAGAAGCCTCATATATACCCTTAGGCACTTCAAACAGAGCAGCACCTTCCGCACTGCTCTTTTCAGTAAACACAGCTCCGGTAGAAGTATTCTTCAACGATACTTCCACACCTTCTGATGTGTTATAGCCCTCGGGATATACCAACTGAATTTTTACTTTACTTAATTCATATTGCGGATTATCTTTCTCCGTACATGAATAAACGAATAAGCTAAGCATCAAAATGCTTAAAGCGAAAAAAAATTTTCTCATAACAGTTATAATTTTAGTTTAAATGAAATTCCGTAATTAAAAGGAGTAATCAGGCTTGAATCAAACAATGATGTTTCGTTTCCTGTCTGTTCATTTTTTATCTTCTGCATATTGTAGAAGAAGTTATTTGCGAAAAAAGAGACAGTAAGATACTTGCCTATTTCTTTTGACACATTGAGATTGGCTGAGAAATAAGGTGAATAACTCTGTTTCTTGAAGATATATCCATAACTGCTCTTTACAGCAAGTTTAGTCAACTCATTATATAAGTCCTTATCATTATCGTATGCCCACAACAGCTTATCCATAAATGGAACTTTGGTATCCATATCATCGCGGGATACATAATACAATGGATAAGTCACTACATAATTTTCTCCATCATAAATATCTTTATCCGTAGCGGACGGCAAATAATCACCTCTGCCGTCAATTACATAACTTCTTGTTCCTCCACTGTACTCACTCAAATTCTGACGTGTATTCATAAATGTTCCTTCAAAACGCAATGAGAAGATCATTCTCAGTTTAGGTATATGAGTGATAAAAGTCAGATTTGTATTTAAGCGTTTACTTTCGAAACCATTATAATTACCTGTTCCGCCAACATAATATCCTATATATTTATATGGTTGCCCGTCTGAACTTGTCAGGTTAACCCTGGATGGCACAATAACTTCATCAATACCTCTATATCTGTAATACTTTCCATCTATTCGTACTGAAGTGTTTATTGATCTGATCTTATCAAAATCCAATACCCACTCCAGTCCCATTCTCGAAGACGAAGAACCATTTATACTCATGCTTGCCGACTGAAAATCATTTACAACTTTGTAATCCAGTTCCTGCGAAGGAAAAGTTCCTGTTTTATCGGATACGGTAACGATACCGGTATTACGGTCAATACTGTAAATTCTGTCTGAAGAAGGAATCAGACAAGACTCCAAAGCACTCTGGTCAGTAAGTTTATAATCAAAAGGTGAATAAAACCTCGTGCTGGTATATGGACTCATCATACTGTTATAATAAAAGGATAATGACATTCTTACCCATTTAAAATTAACGTCTGCACCCACTTCACGCATTATGCTATATTGCCACTTCAGTGATGAGTTATATATAGGAGTAACCGGATGAGTGTGGTATGCATAATATGTAGTTCCGTCAGCCATTGTTCCTGGAGCAAAAGCCAGTCTGTCAACGTATGTTTCCCTAGGATAAAGTATCTCAAATGAAGGAAGTTTTACAGCTTTCCCCCATCCCATTCTGACAGTTGCTCCTCTGAAGAATCCTTTATCAGAATTACCAAACGAATATTTCGCACTGATTCTTGGGGACAGACTTGAAACTGTTCCATAATCAGAACCGGATATTACAGTCATGTCATTTCTCAAACCAGCTTTCAGATTCAGACTGGAATTTTTGAATGCTACATTCAAATCCTCTTCTATATATGAGGCCCAGTTATTTATATACGGCAGATTATCGTATCTGTATTCTCTCCAGGTCGGTGCAACGGACATATCTGTATAATATTCTCCTCTTCCCAGATTTCCGTCTGACTTAATATCGGAGCCCAAAAGTAAATTACTCGTTATATTTCCAATCTTATGTGTCCACTTGGCTTTAACATAAGCAGAATAATTTATCGGACGGTTGTCATTATATGTAGTGACATACCAGTATCCGGTAGGCAACAGAATTATTGGCGACGAAGGATTGTCTTCATATCTGGAAGCTACGAAATACCCTTCTTCTGTGGTATGCAAAGCAGGCATGGCCGATGATGCAGATTGGTTTGTCTTCACTTCCGACATCTTATCAGAATAAGAGAAAGTCATTCCCCATCTCAGATTTGAAAGCCAATTAGAGTTTATCATATAATTGAAAGCGACGCTGCTCCACAAGGCATTATCTTTTTCCTTGGTATAAGTCTCCTTGAAAGCATCCGGATCTGATTCTGAATTCAGTCCTCCCACATTACCATTCAGGCTGAAATCCATGGAAAGATTCCGTCCTGACGAATAATTTACTGCATTGGAATACTTGAAGCCAAAGGCATTCCTCATATATGAAGTATATGGAGATGCAATATCAGAGACAGAACGTACACGCTCATATGACAGATTGACTATCCCTCTTTTTCCTCCCAGGTCGATACCCTTACTCAATGAATATGACTGCGTGTTGGGACGTACTGATATGTTTGCAAAAAGAGGACTTTTACCTTTTCGTGTTATTATTCTGACAACACCATTTGTCAAGTCACCATATTCCACAGAAGGAACACCTGTAATAACGTCTATTCTTTCTACGTTATTATTACCCACATTCCTTAAATCAGTTCCACCTGTAGATTGAGCAGTAGCATTACCGGAAAGTCTTACTCCATCCATCTCAACTACAGTTCCAAAATCAGGATTACCCATCTCCGTAGTTTCACCTCTCAAAGTAACAACCTGTTCTGATGATGTCAAGGTTTTATATTTGTTTGTCTGTTCACCTGGTAACAGGCTTAAGGCATCCGTTACACTTACACTCTGTAAATGGTCTAATGCTGTCCTGTTCAGGGTATAAGTCGTGGCTGCATCATTTGCTTTTCTCTCAGCCGTAACAGTCACCTCGTCCAAAGCCAAAGATGTTTCAGAAAGATAAAATACTACATCAGCATTCTTCATGAGATATATTTTCTCCTTTTTCTCTGTGTAGCCCAAACATCTAATGATAATTTCATAATTACCCTCAGAAAGACTATTTACCAGAAAACTTCCATTTACATCTGTCACGGTACCAATACCCGTACCCTCAACCCATACAGTAGCAAACTCTATTGGCTTTTTAGATTTTACATCAAGTATTTTCCCTGAGATATTATATGAAAATCCGGTTATAGGAGTAATTAAGAATATTAATATTAACAACAAATTAGGTCTCATAAAATGCCTTTAATTTTCAATCGCAAAATTATCGCGATAGCAAAAGGATGACAATACCTAAAAGTAGGTATAAATACACACCGAACTTCCTACTTTTTAATCATTAATAGGTATTTATCGTTACAATTCCATTAAATCTACATCAACACCATTAACAGACATTTGACAATAACCCTGAGTTATTGTATCTTTGCAAACACATAGGGACTAGTACATACACAAAGGCTATACATGCTTAAGGAAAAAAGGCATTTAAAGTTCATGCGCTTTTTCCTTCCGATATTATTTATATTCTATTTCGGGGGAATAACACTGTTTACACATACCCATGTAGTAAACGGAGTTATCATTGTACATTCCCATCCATACAAAAGTGAACATACTCATACGGCACAACAGGCCGAAACAATCTTTTTCCTATCTTCATTTTATACATACGGTGATATTCCACAGCCGTTGACTCCGGTATTGTGGCTCACGCTACTTGCTGTTCTGATAACACCTGCTGTCTGCAACAAGCCTCACTGTGCTACATACGGAGTTGTCTCTCTGCGTGCCCCTCCGACATTAGACTGATATAATCAATTCTTTATTTATACTGTATGCTTTCGTTATGAAAGTGTACACATATATCATGTCTAAAAATTAAAACGCAAAATCAAATGAAAACAATATATACCATTATATTGGGAACAATACTAACATTGCTCCCCTACCAGCTATATGCATACAAACTTAATGAATCGGACGCTAACATGATTGGGCACGTGACAGACAAACATTCACACGAGCATCTTCCTTTTATTACAATAAGCCTGAAAGGTACTACTATCGGTACAACCACCGATGAAACCGGTCATTACTTTCTGAAAAACCTTCCTGAAGGGACATTCACAGTGGAGGTTTCATCAGTAGGCTACAAAACTGTACGCAAAGAAATAAACTTCAAGAAAGGTAAAACCATCGAAATGAATTTCGAAATAGAGGAAGACCTCATTTCATTGGAAGGTGTTGTGGTGTCTGCAAACAGAAACGAAACTACCCGCCGTATGGCACCTACACTGGTAAATGTAGTTTCTATGAAGACATTTGAGAATACAAACTCTTCATGTCTGGCTCAGGGTTTGAACTTCCAGCCTGGTGTGAGAGTGGAAAACAACTGCCAGAACTGCGGATACCAGCAAGTCAGGATAAACGGCCTGGATGGTCCTTATACACAAATCCTTATTGACTCCCGTCCTATCTTCAGCGCCCTTTCCGGAGTTTACGGTCTTGAACAGATTCCAGCAAATATGATAGACCAGGTGGAAGTAATGCGTGGTGGCGGTTCTGCTCTGTTCGGCTCGTCAGCCATTGCAGGCACCATAAACATCATAACAAAAGAACCGATAAGAAACTCGGCACAGATATCACACACTATTACCGGTATCGGTGATGGCAGCGTATTCGAAAATAATACAACAATGAATGCTTCACTGGTCACAGAAGATCAGAAAATGGGAATCGCTGTTTTCGGACAAAACAGAGAAAGAAACGGTTATGATAACGACGGCGACGGTTTCACAGAACTTCCTAAACTCAAGAATCAGACTGTAGGTATGCGTTCGTATATCAAGACAAGTACTTACTCCAAACTTACAATGGAATATCATCATCTGCAGGAATTCAGACGCGGAGGTGACATGCTCGACAGGCCTGCCCACGAAGCAAACATAGCCGAACAGCTCACTCACAGCATAAACACCGGAGGATTGAAATTCGATTACTTCTCACCAAACGAGAAACATCGCGTGAGCATCTATACATCAGCCCAGCATATTAACCGCGACAGCTACTATGGTGGCGGGCAAGGCAGTGAGGCTGCACTCAAGGCGTATGGAGGGACTACCGACCTCACATGGATAGCAGGAACGCAATACAACTATCACTGGGACAAATGTCTGTTCATGCCTGCCGACCTTACAGCCGGTACAGAATATAATTACGACAATCTGAAAGACAACCAGTGGGGTTATAACAGATACGTAGCACAGAAAGTAAGAATTATGAGTGCTTTTGCACAGAACGAATGGAAAAACGAAATATGGAGTTTCCTTATCGGTGGGCGTCTGGACAAACACAGCATGCTGAGCAAACCTATATTCAGCCCACGAGCAAACCTTCGTTTCAACCCTACTGAGAATATCAATCTGCGTGCAAGCTATTCATTCGGTTTCCGTGCTCCACAGGCATTCGATGAAGACCTTCATATAGAGAATGTGGGAGGTACAGTTTCGATGATTCGTCTGGCAGAAGATTTGAAAGAAGAAAAATCACAAAGCACAAGCATCTCTGCCGATATGTATCACAACTGGGGCGACTGGCAGGGAAATCTCCTAATAGAAGGATTCTACACAAACATCTCAGATGTATTTGCACTGACAGAAATCGGTATTGAAAACGGTATCCTTATCATGGAACGCGGAAACGAAAAAGGTTCTGTTGTTTATGGAGGAACACTGGAGGGCAAACTTGCATGGCGCAATATCTGGCAATTGCAAGCAGGATTAACACTCCAAAAAGCTGAATATAAGGAAGCAAGATCATGGGGTGAAGATGTAGCAGAAGAAAAAAGAATGTTCCGTACACCAAACACATACGGATACTTTACAATGACATACGCTCCGGTGAAACAGTTTAATGTAGCGTTATCAGGTACATATACAGGAAGTATGCTGGTGGAACATCACAAAGGATATATCGAAGAAAACAGAACAGAAAAGACAAGAAGCTTTATGGATATAGGATTAAAAGTCTCTTATGACTTCAGTCTGTATAAGAGTACAACTCTTCAGCTAAATGCAGGGGTACAGAATATATTCAATGCCTATCAGAAAGACTTCGACAAAGGTGCAAACAGAGACTCAGGGTATATCTATGGCCCTGGAATGCCACGTTCTATATTTGCAGGCATAAAGATAAGCTACTGATAAATAAGTACACATAAAAAAAGCCTGGTTCATATTGTGCAATATTGCCACAATAGAACCAGGCTAAATTATCACTTATTTTCAGGCATCATAACCAACACCCTGTAGTTGTTCTGTTTCATAACTTTGCCGACATATTCCGAAAGTTCTTTTGGAGTGACAGACAAGATTGCCTTTTCTGCCTGAGCAAATACTTCGGCCGGTTTAAGTTCGTTGCCTGCCATCATAGAACACCAATAACTGTTGGTATGTTCGTTCTCGGCATACTGCTTAACCATAAATTCCTTCACCTTGTCAAGTTCTTCTGCCGGAGTTTCCTTTGCCAGCTTTTCAAACTCGCTGCGGATTATTTCAAGCGCACGGTCTTTCTTTTCAGGCTTAACCTGGAATATAGTCTGATATGTGACTGACACTTCTGACAGTCTGTCCTGAGAGCCCTGAGTATATATGCTATATACTGCACCTTCCTTTTCGCGAACCTCATTCAATAGACGTGTAGAGATTATCTGTGCCGACATTGAAGCCATCAGTCTGTTCTTGAACGAGTAAGGCATCTTTCCGCTGATGATGACAGCAGCACTACCCTGAGGCACTTCCATCTTCATTGTGAAATCCTTTTCTTCGCTACCGGACTTGATTTCTACCGCACTGTTATATTTCAATTCCTGTTTCTTTCCTTTCACAGAGGGCAGTGAAGCGATATACTGTTCAACAAGTGTCTTTAATTCAGTTTCATCAAAATTTCCGCTGAATACAAATGTAAAGTCCGCTGCATTGGCAAGCTGCTCATGTATGATAGAAAGGATATTATCACGGTTTGCCTTCTCAATATCACTTACACCGAACACCTGCTTGTTAGGCGAAGTATAAAGGAATTCCTGAACCTTCTTCTGGAAAACAAAACTAGGGTTCTGCTCCTGATTCTGAATCAATCCCTTATACAGATTCTGCATTGCAGCAAATTCATCCTCTGTTACTGTCAGTCCTGTGAAAGTCATGTATATCATCTCCATATAAGTCTTCAGATCCTTCGGAGTGGTATTTCCGTAAAGACTACGTACATAATCCTCAAAAGCAACTTTCAGGGATACCTGCTTGCCGGCCATCAGCTTGGTAAGATCAGAATTGGTAAAATTACCCAGACCGTGCTGTTCCAATACGGCAGGCATAAACATCAGGTCCGCAGCCTTGTCATTGCCATAAACCGAAGTACCGCCCTTTGCTACAGCCATCATATTGATTTCGTCAGCCTTGAAGTCAGTTTTCTTCAATATCACTTTGGCACCGTTTGAAAGAATCCATTCCTTGGCACCGAAATCAGAAAGCATGTTTTCCTTCACCACCTTTCCGGCTGCAGGCAATTCGCTTACCAGTGGTTCATCCTTTACATTGTCAACGTAAGGAGCAATGTTTTCTGCTTCCACCTGAGAAAGCAATGCAAGTATATCATCATCCTTAGGACATGACTCCCCTTCGCGTGCAGGCATCATACCGAGAACAACCAGATTTTTATCCGAAACAATCTGCGAGAACACCTGATTTACAGCTTCCACTGGTATCTGGTTTACAATCATGCTCATCATCTGATATTCTGTCTCTATACCAGGTATAGGCTTCTTGTCGATAAAGTTACGTACATACGATTCTGCAAGAGTCTTGTTTTCCTGCTGGTTGCGGTTATTGTATGCCTTTTCAAGCTGAGAAAGATATTCTGTACGGCAACGCGCATATTCAGTGGCAGTAAATCCTCCCCTCTTGGCACGGAGAGCCTCACGATAGACAGCCTTCAGTCCTTCGTTGAAGCTGTTACCCTTAGGAACCATAGCCATTTGGAAAGCCTGTTTAGTCTTTGCCATAATAAACTCACCGTAAAATGCAGAAGCTACGGCAAACGGAGCATCCGCCTTCTGTCCCAGTTCGTTCAGTCGTATCTGAAGCATCATCTGGGCCATATCGAGCAGATAAGAAGTTGTAACATCAGCCATCGTACCCTTCAATGAATCAGGCAGGGCATCATACTTGAACATAATCTGAGCCACATATTTATCCTGCTCCTTATCCGAGCCGAAAGCGACAATAGGCTTTTCATTGTCTGCCACAGGGTAGTAAACCCTTTCTGCCGGATTTACAGGTTTCTCAATCTTTGAGAACAGTTCCTTAATCTTGCCTTCTATGCGGTCCACATCAATGTCCCCCACCACTACTATACCCTGCAGGTCAGGACGATACCACTTTTCATAATAGTCGCGCAAAGCCTGATGAGGGAAATTGTCCACCACTTCCATGGTTCCTATAGGAAGACGGTGTCCGTATCTGCTGTCAGGATATATCACCGGAAGCAGTTTCTCCAGAATTCTCATATTTGGAGGCAGCTGGCTTCTCCATTCCTCATGTATAACAGAACGTTCCTCGTCTATCTCCTTACCTTCCAGCAAAAGACCGTCAGCCCAGTCGGACAGAATCATCAGACATGAATCCTGCACCCCGATACGTTCAGTTGGCACACTGGAGATACGATATACGGTTTCATCAATGCTGGTATAGGCATTCAGGTTATAACCGAACTTCACACCTACAGACTCCAGCCATTTTATCATTGAGTTTCCCGGAAAATTCTTAGTTCCGTTGAAACACATGTGTTCAAGGAAATGCGCCAATCCGCGCTGGTTGTCCTCTTCAAGGATACTACCCACCTTCTGGGCGATATAGAAGTCCACCTGGTTCTTAGGATATTCATTATGACGGATATAGTATGTAAGTCCGTTATCCAGTTTACCTATTCTCACTTCCTTATCCACAGGTACCGGAGGCATCTGCTGTGCCCTGACAGCTACCGGCAAGCAGGCAAATCCTGCAATGGCTACAAAAGCCAGTTTAATAATTCTTCTCATAACTTTTATATTGATTAGTTGTTCTTATGCCGCAAAGGTATGCGCAAAGAAAATTAGTTTATGTTATCGCTATGTTATCTTTACGTTAAGACATCATTCATCCCTGTATTCCAGAATATCTCCCGGCTGGCAGTCCAGTTCCTTACAGATAGCCTCCAAAGTAGAGAAACGTATAGCTTTAGCCTTTCCCGTTTTAAGTATAGAAAGGTTTGCCGGAGTAAGGTCTATGCGTTCGGCCAGTTCACCAAGCGAAATCTTGCGTTTCGCCATCATTACGTCCAAGTTCACTATTATAGGCATATATGTCAGTTTTTTAATCTATCAAATTGTCAAATCCTGTTCTTCTTTCATTCGTATTCCTATCTCGAAAATACAGGCAGTCAATACAAACATCATCCCCAAGATTATAAATAACACACAAACCTCAGTCGGCATTTCAAGAGGACTTAAACGAATTATCATATTTATAAGTATTCCGGACAAAGTAGTTGAAACACCTATGGCATTCAGGATACGCTTGTTCACACGGCTGAAGATATTTCCCTGCTTCACATTACGAACCATCACATACGACAGAACTCCTACAAACATTATGGCGTAACTCTCTATACCTACTACCAAGGCGTACCATATAAATGTGTCGCTATCATCCTTTCCCATTTCATAACAAAGATCCAGTATATTAGGAAATCCGTACATAGCTGCGGCTATTATTGTTATCACAGAAATAACCTCGCAATATTTTACAAGTTTTTTATCAGGCTTAATCTCGCTCATAATTCTATTCCTATTAAATGGTCAAATCATTTTCTTCCTTAATTTTTACCGCACGGCGCACTATCTTTCCTATAAATGCCATCATAATTCCAAATAACATAATAGTGAACCAATCCAATGAATATAAAAATTCATCCCCCAAATCACCTGCTCTCTTTGCAAAAGAGTTACGAATCAACATAAAAAGAACCGTAAAAGAGCCAATATTCTCCAGAATACCAGCAGTCTTATTACTAATCAGTTTTCGGCAGTCAATCCTGATTATACAAAAGCAAAACACAAGAATGACCAATAAATTACATGCATACACTCCGCCCAGCATCCGTTCAGAAGTGCCAGCCAGCAAAAGTCTTACAATAGTAGGACCAAAATACATCATTACACTTATCATTCCAACCAGAACAGCAAACAGAAGATTACCCATATCTTTATAGCGCTGTTTGAGTATTTTCCATATCGTCTTCATTGTTATTCCCTTTAATTATTTTATGATTCAAATAGTAAGTTCCTGTTCTTCTTTCATTTTCACTCCCAGATTGAACACTTCTGAGAGTATGTTTATAAAGATTCCTATTAATAGGAAAAACATATATGTCTGACTATCGGAGTCATTGATTGAGTTTATCACTGTCAGGATTATCCCTGTCAAGGTAACAGTCCACGCAAAGAATCGCAAAGGATATATATTCTTTTTATCGAAAACAAATCCTTTATCTACATTTTTAAGGAAACGTACTATGGATATTGCCGACAGGATTATACATGTATATATTACCAATCTTGTACAAGTCTCATAATTGAATACTGTATCCATAAAAATTACATCAGCAATTTCAAGACCGAAACGCAGTATTCCGACAAGCATGCTTGAATATGCAACCGTAAGACTACAAAACATAGTCAATTGTTTTTTCTGAGAAACTTTGATTTTCATAATCTTTATCTATTTTTAAATGGTCAAATCATTTTCTTCCTTTATTTTCTCTGCTTTGGCAAATATTTCGACAAACAATACCAACAACATAAACAATATCCAAGGATATTTCAGTCCGAAAGCGTCAATCGTATAACCTGCCGGTAAAGTTATTTCGTTCACAACCTGAGAATACTCTATATATTCCCCTAATTCATTTATTGCTGAAAACAATACAAAAGAATAAACAAACATACGCATACGGCGTACATTCTTTTTGGTAAGCACTTTATTACGGCAAATATCCAGCAGAAGACCTACAAGAGATACAAAGCCATATAAGAAAAATAACAGAAAAGGGACTGTCAGTATTATAAAGTAATCAGTATAAAAACTATCAAAAGTAACATACGTAGATATAGTATCCAGCTTATATGGCACTTTCCTGCTCTCTGCATAATTGTACAGACTATCCTGAATCAAAGTTTTATCTTGTACTACAGAAACCAATACCGGATTCATCCCAACATATGTACGAGGAATAGAATCATCTGTTTCACCAAACTTTCTGAGCACGTCAGTAGAAGCGAAAAATACGATTATCGCTATTACCACAAATCCTAAAATACGTACTGTTTTCATAATCTCAATGTTTATTCGTTGTTATTATTTTAATCGTCTCTTACTTGTTTTCAATAAATATTTATCGTTTTTCGATATGCAAATATATATACTAATTTTGAATAACAAAAGAAAAATAAGAAAAATTTATCGAAAAACGATATATTTTTAATCTAATGCGATAAATAAACTATTATGAAGAATAAAAAATCCCTGACATTCTGCAAACAGCCGTACAGAATATCAGGGATTACATCATTAAACTTTTAATAGAAAAATCTGAAGGATTCTATTTGGTAAACTTTACTGACCGTTATTGTACGGATTTTTCCTTCCTCGTGTTCCGAAAAAAACGTGCGCACATTTCAGGTAAAACGTGCGCACGTTTAAGATCGAATGGGCGCACATTTAAACTCGAACGTGCGCACGCCTAAACGGCACTATAAATTCCAATAGAAATACAGTTATATAATGTATGATCAGATTCATATATTATAATTCATGGTCTATTTCATAGCCTCTACCCTATATCCCTGGTTCTGAAGCAACTTCAGCAAACCTTTTGGACCAGGCAAATGTCCGGCACCTACCACGAACAAGGTTGAGGACTGTTTCATAATGTCCGGTAACTGACGGGCCCAGTTTGCGTTACGTCCGTATATCAGCGCTTCCTGCTCTTCAGGAGTACTGTCGCAGGAATTGTTCATCTTTTCTTCAATGATAGAAAGCAGTCCATCCAAATCCTGTTTCATGTAAGCACTGGTCATACGTAATGTCTGGTCAATACCCTGCTCAATATGCGTAGCGGCGCAGTGCAGCAGAAGTGCCTGACGTGCCAGAGTTTGCGAATTGTAAAGAACATTTACTTGCTCATCAATGGTTTCCAGACTTCCTACCTTCTTTCCAGCCTGTCGTGCCTGAGTCTGGAACCAAGTATCAAGCTGTTCTTGCGGATTAAATCCTTTCAGCGATTTCATAGCCAAAGCCAATGCCAGTTGGGTAGTTACAGCCGCAGGTTTCAGCTTGTCGAACAAGGCAAGATCTACTCCTAAATAAGTCTTTACCACTGATGCTATGGTATCATATTGTGCCTTTGTGTAAAGACTTTTCAGTGTAGTATCAGCCGGCAGTACCATAGCTTGCTGCATCTTCATAACAGATTCAGGATTTGTGGCATCCTCCATCACGAGTTCACCATACACCTGTTCTGTCTGGTCAATAACCTGTTGCAGACTGGCTATACTGTCCTTAATGCTGAGCGGTGAAAGGTGATGCGTTCCTATAACGTAAGATGGTCTGTCAAGTCCGTTACCTGATATTTTCCATAACAGTTGCGCCTTAGCACCAAGCGTGATGCAGAACAGCAACGCGAATAATAGTGTCTTTTTCATTGTGTTCATTTTTTTAAGTTATACTTCATTTGTTATTTCTTATGTTGCAAATGTATGCGTAAAGAACAAAAGTTTATGTTATCAATACGTTATCTTTAGGTTAAAATGTTTTCTGCAAAAGCTTGGTTATATATCTGCATAATGTTATTAACTTTGCAAATAAAAAAATGTCTAAACAGAAATACATTCATATAATAACAATTTTAGGGTTAATCTCCATCTTCTGCAACTAAGTAAAAAAAATATCAACTCTGAATTCATAGTCTGCGTCATTGATTCCTGCAAAACTATACAAACAAGTAAAAAGATAACAATTCCCAAGCTAGGAATCATCAAGACTGAGGTTATTCCCATAAAATTAGATAAATCCATTGGCATGCAGCTAGTTCTGATAAATCCATATTGGAATATATTTAATAAGATGTGGATTATATTCATAACAACAATCATAATGACTATTCTAACAATAGTCTGCACTGTCTATCAGATTAAATATATCTTCAAATTAAACAAAATATCCCAAATCCGTGAGGACTTCTCATACGCCATGGTACATGATATGAAAACACCTCTCAGCACAATTATGATGGTGCAGGATATGTTGAAAAGCGGAAGACTGGAAGGCAAACCGGAGATAAAGAATAAATACATGAACATAGCGGAAAGCGAAACAGACCACTTGTTTGCTCTCACTAACAAGATACTTACCATCTCCAAACTGGAGAACCATAAACTGGAGATGAACAAAACAG
>NZ_JACJLE010000011.1 GCF_016901995.1 Bacteroides caecigallinarum
GTTTTGTCTCTGTTCAGGATACCGTTTTATATTCAATTGACGGTTTATTCTTACTTTTCATCACATCATATATATAATGTGACGCTTGTACTACATTCTGTTTGTTTATTTAAAATCTTTCAAAGAACTCTTTTCTTATCGCTTCACTTTTTTAGAAGAGAAAGCATTTGCAAAGTTACGGACTTTCTTTTTAAGATGCAAATTTTTCGGAAGTTTTTTTTCAAATACCCATTATTACACCTTCACCGTGTCAACTCAACGTCTTTCCCTCTCGAAAGCGGATGCAAAGGTACAAACATTTTCCATTCCCGCAATACTTTTGACAAACTTTTTTTTCAGAAAAATTATATGAAATATGATATCTCTTTGTTAATCAATATTTTTAATCCTAACAAGCATATTACACAAATTTCCCAATAATTAGAGTCTGTTTAAATTTTCCAATAAATTAATGTTATATCATTTTCTTTTGAGTTTGTTTCCTGCCTGTTTTCCCGATTTTATTCGTCAGATAGCCCGCTATCATCCTCGTAAAATCAGAAAAATATTCTCGAAAACAATTCTCAAAATAAACATGAGCAAAATTTAAACAGGCTCAAAACGTGAGTTCGATATAAGACCCGTAACCACATGTATCGCGCCGGTGCCTAAGGCAGACCGCATCATACATGCGCTTTTCCGGAGAGACACAGTTTCCGGTGGGAGGAAACTAGAATTTCCTCAGTAGGAAACGACAATTTCTCTTCGAGGAAACGAGCGTTTCCTCGAAGAGAAACAAAACAGCAATCAATCGCCCTGCTCTTTCCGAGCCTCTTCTTCTATCTCATCAGGAACGGCATCTACACGCACATATTTGCACACGTCAGTCTCGTCTCCCACTGCAGTCCACACCATGGAGCCACTCTCTAGCAGGTCTGTCACCACATAGTCATTGTTCCAGTCACCGTTGTCATAGTCGTACACGCCGCTAATGACATAACCCTTGTATGGATCGTCCTCTATACTATAGGTTCCAGTGATGTAGCGGGCGTACATACTGTCGAACTTCTGGTAAATTTCGAAAGTACGTTCCCGGCGGCTGAAAACCACATAACAGTATGTCCCCTCCGCCAACGGAGCACCGTTCCATTCGGAAAGCTGCCATGTACCGTTTATGTTGGCCGGAGTGACATCCATTCCTGAGCCTCCGGAGTGGGAGCCGGAGCCGGAATGAAAGTCGTCTTCGCATGAGGCGAGACAAAACATTAGAGAGAATAAAAATATTGTCTTAAATAAATTTTTCATATACATTGTTTTTTATTTTGCAAAAATACAGAATAAAACCAAATCACTTGTCCATTGCAACGTTCACAGTGATAGTCCTGTCGGACGGTTTTCCGCCAACTCCTTCCACTATCAGCCGGAAAGACTTGTTCCCATTTCCGGCAGTTAAAAATACGTCAGCATCTATTCCTATCACAATGTCGGCCTCGCATCCGGGGTCTATCACTTCCGGCTCAGTCCTGAATGAAACGAACGACGGTACTATCACGGCGGAAAGCCTTAACGGAGTCGAGCCACTGTTGCCGCACAATATTCTCACTTCAGGCTTTTTGCCGGGGGCTACCTCATCGATACTCACCGACTTTGTCTTGAGCCTGAGCTTACCCATGGAGTACCTGAATCTTGCCCAAACGTCCTTTCCGGGCAAAACGTTTCCCAATAGTGTCAATCTGGCCACAGGGCTTTTTCCCATTCCCTCCACATAGACAAAAGCGTTCGTATCTATGGTTCCGGGATGGTTCTTAGGCACGTACTTCAGCGTCACCGAACCTTTTTCGCCTGACGGTATCCTTCGGGCTTCCACACCGGCAGACACGCATCCGCACGTCGTCCGGACTCTATCTATCAGTACAGGTTTGTCACTTACATTGGTGAAAGAGAAACGCACCGTCTTTGGGGAATCGTCCTCAGTAAGGGTACCGAGATGACACACGATACTGTCGAATTTCAAAATATGGGCAGCGTTCTCTTCCAAAGGAGGATTGACTATCGCCTCTACATCTTCATCGGGAAACCCGGCTTTGACCTGTGACATCAAGTCGCATGACAATGCCAGGCCCGTGAATAGAAGTATTGATTTTATTCCGATATTATCCATCATTAAAATAATTACATCCAACCGTTATCGTTAGCGGAGTTTCGAACCGTAACAACCACAGTCTGCTCTTCTCCTGCAGAAGTAGTGACGGTAAGGTTTGTAGAGCCGGCTTTCACACCGGTTACTTTCATCACGCTGCCATCTACTGTCACCGTAACCACTGAAGAGTCTGCCACACTGCAAATGTAAGTTTTCGTCTCACCGGCCTTGAAGTAGCCGGCAAGGTTTATTGAACTGGTACCACCAACGGCTACATATACGTTAGGCACTTTCATGTCTGTTCCGGCACCGGCCACATTCTTAAGAAGCAGTCCGGCATCGATAAGGCCGGTACCCATCTTCCCTACATATTCGGAAAGAACCATCTCAGTAAGAGGCGCGGAAAAATTGGAATGTCCGTAGTAGTATGTCTTCTTGCCTGTATAATATTCATCGTATATGTCTTTTACTGAAGACTTAACAAGTTCGATGAATTCCTCAGCCTTGAAGTGGCGACGTTCCTTAACGGCATATGACAGACCTAACGCCACGACTCCGGACACGTGAGGGCATGCCATAGAGGTACCGTCCATGTATCCGTAAACAGGCTGACCATTGCGTATCAAGGTTGACAATATGGAGCCTTGCGAAATGTAGTTGTTCTTATCGGCATCAATGTTCACGTCCACATATTCCGGAGCTGATTGGCCTAAAAGGTCATAATACTCGCCGTCGCCGCCAGGGGCGCACACGTCTGTCTCAACACCGTAATTGGAGTAGCTCGCCGGAGTATAACTTGCATCGACCGCGGCTACGGTTATACATTTTGAATATGCGCCGGGGAATGCCGGTTTTGCGGCATATTCATTACCTGCCGCGAACACCACTATTCCGCCTTCCACTACACCGTTCGGCGAGCCGGCATTGTTAATGAAATAATCCAACGCGTCCTTTTCGAGTGGATAAGTGGCGGCCCATTCTTCCTCCGTCTCAGGTCCGGGTGTGAAGCCCATCGCCATATTGGCATAGGCAGAGTTATACCCCCAGCTGCACTGGAGAATGACCGCACCGTTGTCGGCGGCATATTTTATGGCTTTTGCCTCTCCGTCGAGGGTCACGCCGTTCTCACCGTCGAACACCTGACACGACATTATCTTCACACCGGAATTCTGGGTGCCGTCGCCGCCGGCGATACCGCATACTCCTTCATTGTTGTTCATGGCTGCTATAGTACCGGCCACGTGAGTGCCGTGGCCTGTGTCTGACTCGTCAGACCATGACACCAATGGCGAGTTCTTCACGAAGTTGTATCCGTAAAAGTCACCCTTATATCCGTTGCCGTCATTATCATCGCCGGAAAGGTATGTCTCGTCTTCATTTTTCCATATATTACCTTCCAAATCCGGATGAGTATTCATCACGCCCTCGTCCAGAACGGCCACGATGATTGACGGATCGCCGGTGCAAAGCTGCCACGCCTCCTCGCAATTGATGTCGGAGCCGGCCTTGGAATGCGAAGCGACACCTGTTTCATCTAAGTTCAGGTCATCGAACGGATAATTGCCAACGTTGTTATAATGCCATTGGTATTTGTATCCGGGGTCGTTAAAGAAACCGTTGGAAGCGGAAAGAGCCGAGGTACGGCTTTCCAGCGCGGCCGCGCTGACGTATGTCCTCTTCATGTCGGTGCGGTATGCACGCTTTATCTCGTGGTTGGCCTGTACGGCTGAGACCTCTCCCAGTCTTGCAAGACTGTTGGCAGCCTCCTGAAGACTAGCGTTTTCATCGAATTTCACCACATACCACAGGTGAAGTCCCACCGCGCGGGTACGTTCCTCAGTGGCTTCGTCCACCGGGAAAACCCTCTCGAAACGGTATCCTCCAAGGATTTCCAGCACTTCGTCGGTAGAAGGTATTCCCGAGCGGCTTGCCGCCCCTCCGCTTCTGGAAACGGCGGAGAGTGTCTTGTCAAGGATTTCTGTCATCTCCGGCTTGAACTTGATAAGTAGTTCGCCGGATTTTGCCCCGGCGGGAATGGTTACTTCCGTTTCCGCCTCGGGGGCATCTATGGCAGGTGTAAGGGTATCGTCCGTACACGCCGCAAGCGACAGCGCGAATATCGCAGAATATAATATTTTATTATTCATCATTTTTATCCGTAAATATAGTTATTGTTTAGAAGTAGTTTCGCCGGCATCCGTGCTTCCGGGTTTCCAATCCTTTCCTCCACCCACGAACTTGTTATAATAGCCCGGATAGGCTACGCTTATATCCTCAGGATAGCCGGACTCTGTTTTGCCGTCGCCGTAATAATATACGTACCTGGTATTCACCACGTCATTCCTGTTGCTGAAACCTACCGACTTGCCATCGCTGTCTTTTCCCTGTTCCCACTGGTTCATGACAAGCGACTCCGGATCCCATTCCATTAAGAACGGGTGGAAAAGCAGCCAGTTAGGCAACTCTCCGGTAATGAAGTTCAGATTTATGCTGAAATTATGCATTCTCGGGAGCACCCTTGCTATGTCGGTGCCTTTCACTTTTTCACCAAGAAGTTCCACCTCCCTGTCGGTAAGAAGCCAGCCGCACGTATCCTTTGAAATTTTCTCGTACTTATATGCGTCGCCTTCAAAGAAGTCACTAGACAGATAGCTACCGAAGTTTGCGTCCGGTTCCATCAACTCCTCGTCTGTAGGCAACTCGCCTTCTATGAACATGTAAGAGAGTCCGAGATACTCGAGTTTTTCCCACTTGAGGAGCTCTATAAATTCCTGTCGTCCTTCGCCCGGAGAGTCCTGCGTTCCCAAATCAATATGAAGACCCAGTTTCTCGGTCGCCCAGTCAATTCCCGCCAGTTCTGAAGTGGTATCGTTTTTGCGGCAAGTAGAAAGTTCAAGGCCCTTCAGTTTTTTGAAAGTATCTTTGTCAACAACCTCGGTTATATCGGACAATTTCCGGAAATTGTTGCTTCCAAGGTCGAGGTATTCAAGCGTCCCGGCAAGTTTACCAAAGTTCTCGGGTAGCTTATAAAGCCCGTACGACACAATGGCGAGCCTCTTGAGGTGTTCCAGTTCGCAAACTTCCTCGCCAAATTCCATATCCTTGGTCTGGCGGTTGGTATTACTTGTTACGGACAATTCTTCCAAATACTTGAGATATTTTATCTCTTTCGGGAAAGTCTCTTCCTTGTTCAGGTTGAACTGCATGAACGACAGCGAACGGATACGTCCGAGCGCACCATCAGGCATGCCTTCATCGCCTTCCTCCCACAGGGTAACATTTTCCCAGTTCTCCATCTTGTCGGAGAAATTGTAAGTGAAGAGCGACTGTAGTTTCTCGTTTATCATTACCACGGCAAGAGAGTCTCCCCGGCGGTCATCGGTAATCCTTACGGCAGCTTCCTGCACCACTGTCACCACCACGTCGCCCGTAGGGTTTCCATCCTGGTCAACAAGCACCACACTTTCGTCGGTAGGGACAAGCCTGATCTTCGCTATGCGGCTGTAAGGTGCCGTATTCATGTCCCAGCGGAAACGGATGTTCACCGTTCTCGGGCGGTCCTTCCTGTCGAGGTCCACTTCAGTGTTTTGCGGCGCCGTAATCCATCCGGTGAGGTCGCTGTCCGTCAATCCGTCTTCCGAAGTCGGTTCGCCGTCCCATTCGTAGGTGATGTTTTCGTCCACCTTGAACTCAACGTTTGTGGAAACTGTCAGGTCGAAATGACGCTCGTCATACGTGCCTGAACTCTCTATCCGGATTTCGCTCTCCGAAGGTATAATCTGTTTTCCGTATCCGAACTGGTTTATGGTGAGTATCACCTCCTGGTTGTCTTCCTGGCGGTAACGTACCTGCGCCGTGCGCGCTGTCACCTCAAGGGTGGAGTCGATGGCAAGCGAGCCTTCCACGGAGCCGAAACCGTTGGCCGGCGACACGGCTACCCACGGTCTGGAGGCACTGGATACCCAGTTCCTGCCTGCGGTGACAACAATGCTCTCTGTTCCGCCGTCAGGGCCTATGGCTATGGTTTCCTTGTCGAGGGATATTCCCATGTTCGAGTCCGCCACTTCATCGTCCTTGCACGATGCCAGCAGAGAGGCAAACAGTCCCAGGCCCAACGTTATCTTACTTATATATTTCATTTTTCTACGTTTGTTAGTTTGTTTTCATTTTCAGTTTTCAATGTCCAAAGCATCGCATCCGCGTATATCCTGTGTCTTGTCATAGATAAGCATCCACAGACCGGCGCTGATGTAGGAACATACGCTCGTAACGTCCAGCGTTATGCTCGGGTTGTCCTTGACTTCCACTATCCACAGCTGTGGTGTCATCTCCTCGTCCACCTTGCGGATATCGTTGGAGCCTATCTGGAGCTGTAGCAGGCTGGGGCATTCCGTGATGCCGACAGGCCATTCGCGCAGGATTCTCCTTCCTTCCGCGTCGCGCTGGTGGCGCACTCCTATGGCTTCAAGCTCGCTACAGTTCAAAGGCTGTTCCGGAACCTTGCTGAAACAGTTGTAGCTTACGTCGAACCCTCTCAGGTAAGGAATACCCGTAGCCCTGAAGTCGTCGGGCAGCGAACTAAGCTTGTTGAAACGGAGGTCGATGGTAGAAATAAGGTTGGCATTCTTGTTCCTGCCTCCTGCCCTGTTGTTCACTATGTCACCTTCTTCTATCTTCTCGATGCCGTTGCCAGCCAGGTTAAGTGTAGTTATCGGCGATTCAGCCTGGAACAGTTCCTTAGGGAATTTCACCAGCTTGTTGTTGGACAGATTGACGGAGCTGGCGTTTATACCTTTGAAATTGTCCGGATCTGCCACGCCTGTTATCTGGTTGCCGGAGAAGTCCACACCGCCCATCACGTAAAGCGATGAGGCATCGAATATGTTCGGTATCCGCTCTATCTTGTTATTGGCGAAGTTCAATGTCTCTACATCATTCGAGAAGCTGCAGAACTTGTCTCCTATCTCGGTTATCTCGTTGTCGCTAAGCAGAAGCTGTGACAAAACTATATCTGAACCGAAACCTTCCACCTTGCCTTTTACCCCGCTGCTGGTGCAGTCGAGCATGTGGAGGTTCTTCATATGGCTCAACACTTTAAGCGGCGGGAAATTGTTGTCTTCGTTGTCTTCATCCCCGAAATCGTTATAGCCGAGATAAAGCATCTGTATCTTTGAGGCTACCGTAGTGGGATCTTCTGAACCGTCCCCGCTTGTACTGCCGGTAACGAGCCTTATCCACTGCTCCTTCATTTTCATTCCGCGGTTGCACGCAAGGTTCAGCACCTGCAGTTCCGGAAGATGAAGCACAAATTCCGGTATCTCGGTAAAGTTCTTACAGTTGTAAAGCTCCATGTCGGTAAGGTCTTTGAAGTTTCCCCAATCCCATGATTCATCCTTCCATTCTTCCTCGTAATCCCTTGTAGGAACGCCTTCAACCGGATTTGGAACCCAATCTGTAAATACTTTATCCGCCGTTATGGTAGAGTTCGCGATAAACAGGTTCTGCAGTTTTGTTAGTCTCATCACCGCCTTGGATATTTCCGTAATCTCGTTCGTGACCGCACCTATCTGCACGTCTTTCGGGCTTATGCGGGTACTTTTCTTTATGGCTTTCTGCTTCGGGTCTCTGTTTATAACCCACTGCAGCATTTCCGACAAGTCCTCGCGCGAGTCTTTCTTCAGGAATAGGTTGGCGTAATTCTCGCGCACTTTCTTTTTGTCAGCTTCGCTCATGTCGGCTCTCAGCGAGGCTGTGATGTTGCCTCCCAGCTTCTCGTCGTGCGCTCCGAAAGCCAATATCCTCAGTTCCGTGAGCTGGCCTATCGCATCAGGCACTACTCCTTTCGCTCCGAATCCGGCTATTGTGAGAGCCGTCACTCGGCCATTGTCGTCCAGCTGTACGCCCGGCTGTACGCCCCACATATCTTTCTCCTTGTTGAAGTTCCAGTTGGCTCCCGCCGGATAAGCCTCTCCCACATAGTTCCATTCCGGACCGTTCAAGGCCTTCCATATCTCATAAAGAGCCATGTAGTCTTTTATCTTTTCCGAAGTCTCAGAGAGCAATACGGGTACTTCGGCGTCCTTGGTCACTTGGTTGTCTTCCACGGTGAACGCTGTTCCCTCTACTCCCGTGCCTATTTCGAGATTGTAAGTTACCGCTCCCGACTTCCTGTAAGTGGAGTATTCCACCACCTGGTATTCGCCCGCGGGAACCCATACAAGTGAGTCCGTATAGGCAATCTCGCTTGAATAATACTTGTCGCCAGTCTCGGAAGGCACGTCGCCCTGTTCCGAGTCGCTATAGTTCAGTTCTTGTCTCACAGGAATCTTTTCAAGTTCCACCGTAGCCTGTGTAAAAGTATTCCTCAGTGTAATGTCCACCATGTCTATGTCGCTGAACAGGTATGTCTCTTCCGACGGTGTCGAAGCTCGTGAGTCGCTCACCCACGACTTCATCAGTTTGAACTGTACCTGTCCCCTCTCCTGCACTTCGGCGGTAAGGTCGTGCACGGTAAGCTCTCCCGGACGTACCTCTATATCGCCCGACGCATTGTAGCTGCTTACCACCTCGTCCACCTTGTCGAGCAGTCTGTAGCCCACCATGGTGTATGTTCCTGCCATCAATTGCAGTTTGTCGCTACGCATGCCGTACTCCGCATTTTCCGAGTTGTAAGAGTTCAGCACAAGTGTCTGTGTGATGGAAGTACCGTTGTAATTAAGCTCGACCTCCACTTTCTGTATGTCACTCAGCATTTCTGAAGCAGCACGCGAAGCCGGTGTTTCCTCCGCCGGCTGGTACGAGGCTGCCTTGTAAAGCTTGAACTGCACATAGCCGTACTCGCTGCCCTGCAGTCCTTCGTCGTCCTTACAGCCTGTCACTGCCGTACAGAAAAGTACGGCAATGATAGGTGCAAGAAACAGTTTTATTATTTTATTGTATGTTGTCATTTAATTGTTGTTTTATTAGTTTCCTAATTCCAATCTACAGAATGAAGCGATAGTACCGTCAGAATTCTTGACTACTATATCATAATGGTCAGTAAGAGTACCGGATATAGACAAGCCATATATATCAACATTAGACATTTCGGATTGTATCCATAATGAACCTTGACGCTTATCTTCAGAGCATGTTATACCACTATCGGTTGACAAATTGGACATGGTCTGTCCATCTCCTCTGCCAACAGCCTCAATAATGATTGGCATGCCGCTAACTAACCCCATTTCATAAATATCTTTTGGTATAACAATTTTCCAAACATTTGATACATCGGCTAAATCTGCATATTCTGATTTTATACTTTCAAGTTCAGAGCTTTCAATTTTTACAGACTCAATATTTGATAATCCTACATCACTATAAGACATCAACGTTCCACCACCATCTATCGCTCTCGAAATAAAACTGATTTCTTCTTGAGCCACATTTTTCTTAGCTTGAGTAATAGAAGCCATTACGAATGTACTGAATTCTGACTTCAAATCTCCAGCCGTAAGAGGATTACCCTCACTGTCAACATCTCCTTCACGAATCAACAAATAGTCATTATAGTTTGTTCCATATTCATCGACCAAAGCCTTTGGCAGAAGCACAACTATCGCCTCCCTTTCTTCTTCGGAATCATTTGCTTTTACTGACAAAGTCACAACACCATCAGTTGTAGGCTGCGTTACTTCCACCCAGTTCAGTTCTTGTTCAAAATCATATCTATAAGCAAAACTTTGGTCAATCATTCCACCCTCTCCATCTGAAATATCAGGAAGTTCGTACTTCTCAACCAATCCTTTCAAAATTACAAAATCATTAGAGTTCGCAGTAATAGTCGAAGAAACCGACTGTTTCTGACCTTCCTCAGTATTGATTGTTCCATCAGCATCTACAGACAATCCATTGTGAGCCGATTGGATAACCAAAGCCCTCTTGTCGAAACCTTCATAAGAAACCGGAATGTCTATTCTTCTTACTTTGTCTGTTTCCGCTGTTTCAGCGTCAGAGGTATAAAAAGATATTACATCACCTGTGTTTTCTATCGGATATCTGATGTCGTTTTCACTTTCAGTATTGAAAGTAAAGTCATAGGCTCCAGTTTCCTGATTAATACTCATCGTCAACCATTCCGGATATTGAAGACCTATCTCCATGCCGGCTTCGGCGGAAGCTCTCAACGAAGTAGTTACAACATTTGCATTATTGCCTTTTATTTCCAACGGAGTTGAAGAACTGTAAGATATGTCTCCTGCCTCATTCGTAACCACAAGGTTCTGATATTCCCTCATTCCGCGGGTTATCTTATAAATAACCTGCTCCTGCGATGCCATAGAAAGTGTAATCTGCGCAACGTCTGCTGAAGTATAGTTCCAGCTTGCATCGGAAATCTCTACTTTCAGAGTCTGGTCGCCGGCCTTTCCCGAAGCTGTCGTTTCTTTGATCTCTCCGTTTACGAACCTGCACCATGCGGCATCGCTCTTCAGGGTCCAGTCGAGGTTCGCGCTAAATGTTATATCGAGGCTTGCAGAAAATACATTATTTCCATTTTCGTCCGTAGTCTCAGTAAGAGTAACCGTCTGTTCCTTCAAATCCGGGAACTGCGGTGTAACAACTTCTTCATCGTCCTTACAGCCTGCTAATACCGCAACAGCGGACAGCGCGAGCATAAGGTAAAACTTTACTGACATTTTCTTTAAGTTTTTCATAATTCCTTTTTTTAAGTCATACAATAATATAATAAAATGTATATGTTTTTTTAATGTTTAATTTTATGTACTTTTTCTTTCGCTTGTCCGAAAGAAAAAGATACCAAAAAGAAAGTACACCGTCTGCGCCCGTCGGGCTACTCCGAAGCCTCTTCCGGCCACTCAAGCTGAAATCCGTCCGGAGTAGCCCCGGAGCGTCAGCGCTTGACTTTTTTCTTTTGGTATCTTTTCTTTTTGTGTCAAGACAAAAAGAAAAGTACATCCAACGAAAGAAAAAGTACATCCGACAAAAAGAAAAGTACATACATCAATATCCATCTTCCATCAAGTCCTCCGCCTCGCCGTCGCTTATCCACTCGTAGATGGTAGCGTAAGTACCTACGGTTCCGTAAAGGCTACCATCCTTGTTGAACACCTGTACGGAGACGTACTGCATGACGAAGTTCTCGCAGGAACTGTAGTAAGACACATATCCCGAAGGCTGGGTCATCATCAGTTTGCCGTCGCCATAGACGGTATTGAAAGCCTCGCCTGTGGTGCCGCACTGAGTGTCGTCCATCTCTATATATGGTTCGGCCACGTCGTCCGTCTTGAACTTCAGCTTCACGTCGTATCCCTCATAATAAGGCCCGTGGAGTATCACTGTGTTTTCCTCGTCGGGCGACACCTCCGTCTTTATGAGGCGGCTCGTCAGCCCCTGAGTGTTGTTAACGGTACTTGAATAGTCAAGAAAATACAGCGATGTGACCAAGCAATATCCCGAAAAGGCGTTTATGTCGAAAGGACATACCTTCTGCAATACCACGTTGGCATCCGTCCCGTACAAATCCCACTTGTATTCGTCGGGCACTATAAGGCGCAGCGCGAAGCCGAGCGAGTCCGAAATCCCGATATTCTCGTATATACCCTTCACCTCCACGTATCCGGCCATCTCGCCCGCCTTGATGGTGACATTATTGTTAAGCAGGCGGTAATGCTTTCCTTCCACGGCGTTGCTCTTGCTGTCTATCACCTCAACGGCGAAAGTACGGTCACGGTCTGACTTCACGGTGGCTGACACCGGAACTTTGAACGTCTCGCCGCTTTCCTGCACGGGATAGTTGTAAATGGTATCGGAAAACATAAGATAATCGGGTCCGCTGTAGGACACCCTCTTCTCGTCGCATCCCGACAGCCCTGCCACGGCGGCAACGGCCGCCATACATCCAATAAATAAATTCTTCATTACCATATGTTTTATTTCTTATTTGTTACTTTCATTCGGTTGCACTTCGGAACCCGGCGAATCTAGCTCGTGCTGCGGTATCGGCCATACGAAGAGAGGGTCGTCGGCTTCCACCTTCAGGCTGCTGCCGTTGGACAACGACTGTTCCTGCGGCTCGCGCTCGAAGCCCTTGTGCCAGCGTTTCAGGTCGTTCAGGCGGAAACCCTCCATGTAGAGTTCCTTCACGCGTTCCTCCTCTATAATGTCCATGGCGTCATCCTCGCTCATGGAAACGCTTCCGCTGAAGGAGGAATAGCGCGCGCGGCGTATTGATGCTATGTCGTCGCCAGCGTCGCCGTATCTGCCGTTCTGCACATAAGCCTCTGCACGTATCAGGTACTGCTCGGAGAGGCGGAACACCTTAGGCATCGTGACGTGGTATATGTTATACGAGATGAACTGCTCGTTGCCGAAATACTTGATGAGCAGCGGCCATGTAAGCCCGTGGGTGTAGCCGGTGGTAATATTGCTGAAGAAAGCGTCATACCTCAAGTCGCTCGCGTCATAAAGATTGAGCACCCACGCAGCCGGCACATAGTCCGGACGGAACGACACCATGTCGTAGTTGGCAAAGACCTGGCCCAAGGCTCCCCCGTAGGAATTGATGGTGAACGCCACCTTCCATATTATCTCGGTAGAGGTATCGTATGACCACATATACTGGTAATAGCTCTGCGAGCTGGTGGCCATCAGCGTAGAACTGGAAAGAGCGTAATAGCCGCTGTCTATGACCTTGGACGAATATTCTATAGCCGCGTCCCAGTCCTGCATGTAAAGAGCCACGCGTGCGCGGAGGGCATAGACCGTATATTCGCAAAAATACTCCAGGTCGTAAAGTCCGCCCTCGTAATCGTCCTCCACCTTCAGAAGCTCCGCCGCGCGGTCGAGGTCGTTTATCACGAATTCATATGAAGTCTTCAGGTCGGAACGAGTCATAGTCTCGTCGCCACCGTAGTGTTCCGTAAGGATTACACCCAGTTCCTGCGTCATGTCCCGGTCTTTCTCATAAGGCTTGCAGAACAGCTTTATAAGCTCCGAATAAGCCAGGGCGCGCGCGAAATACGTCTCGCCGCAACACTGGTCGAGCTTGTCCAGCTGGTCGTCGTCGGTAGTGCTTTCGCGTACCGCGTCCACCCTGTCGAGCAGGAAGTTGCAACGGTTTACGACATCATAAAGAGAACCGTAAACGCCTTCTATGTCCGTATTGGTGGAAAGTATGTCGTTCCATCTCCAAACCTCGCCGTAAACATTCGTGTTGTTGTTTATGCCATACACAAGGTCTGTCTGTATGTCCGGCAGGAGCGTCAACGCCCCGGAATAGAGGTACGAGCTTTTGAAAGCGTCGTAAATGCCAATCACGGCCAGATTGACGTCGTCCACCGTCTGTATGGACTCGTCGAACGTCATGGCGTCGGACGGATATTTGTCGAGGCATGACACCGTAGAGAACGCCAATACCGCCGGAAGCAGGTAATATCTGATTTTTCCAAACATATTATTCTTTACTATATATTATATTTATGATATTCTTTCAAATTCTTAGAATGATAGTTCCACACCCATGGTGAACTGTCGTGACGCCGGATACTGTGCCTGATAAACATTGGCCGCCACTTCCGGGTCCAATCCCGTGAAGCCGGTGAACGTCAGCAGGTTCTGCCCCTGCACGTAAATCTTTGCCGATGTGAAGAAGTTGGTCTTCCTCAGCCACAGCTGCGGCAGGTTGTAGGCAAGCGTCAGGTTCTTCAGGCGCAGGAACGACGCGTTCTCGAGGAAACGGTCGTCAAGCTGGGGCGTAACGCCGTGGCGCGGTATGTCCGTTATGTCGCCCGGATTTTTCCAGCGGTCGTAAAGCAGACGTTTCGACTGGTTGTAAGCGGTATAAAGCCCGTTGCTCTCCTCGAAATAGCGGTCGTTGTTCACTACCCACTTGTCGGCCATCCAGCTGAACTGTGCCGAGAGCGAGAGTCCTTTCCACGAGAGCGTGGTACCGAAACCTCCGGCCCATGGAGCATCATACGACTTGCCCGTCATCACCTTGTCGCTCTCGTTGTATTCGGTGGTTATCTCTCCATCCTTAGTGTACCAGAGGGCATCACCGTTGGCCGGGTTAACTCCGGCGTACCTGTTCATGAAGAACTCGCCCACCGGATGTCCCACCTGGTATTTCAGTCCGGTAGTGGAGTTAACGTACTCCTGTACCCCGTTATACAATTCCACCAACTTGTTCTTATTATACGACACGTTAGCACTCACGTTCCATGTGAAGCCTTTCACACGGAGCACGTCTGCCGCCACGTTCAACTCTACTCCCCTGTTCACCATCGCTCCGATGTTTTCCCAACGGTAGCCCTCGCCGGTCACGGCATACGACTGCGGCACCAGCATAAGCATGTCCGTGGTCTTCTTATTATAAAGGTCGATATCCACATTTATCCTGTCAATGAACGCAAGACGGAAACCGAGGTTGTTTGCCCACGTTTTTTCCCATCCCAAATCCTCGTTGCCGCTCTGCATCGGGTATATACCCGCCTCGTCGGCATAGTTCGGACCGCCGCCCACGAGTGCCAGATGGTCATAGTCCGGTATCTCGGAGTTACCTGAAGTACCTGAGCTGAGTGTCACCTGCGCACCGGTCAGCCAACTTACATCCTTAAGGAATGCCTCGTTCTTCATATTCCACATCAGACCCACAGACCAGAACGCACCCCAACGGTTTTTGCTACCGAAACGCGAGGAAGCATCGGTACGCACGGAGAAATCGGCGTAATACAAATCCTTATAATTGTATTCCCCACGAAAGAAGAACGAGAGGTATGAATACGATGATGTGCTGTCCGTCCATGAAGAGGCACGTGTTCCGGACGATACGTTCGTGAGCAGGTCGTGCGTCTGGCCGGCAGTAACGACCTGGAAACCTTCCGACATGTAGTTCACGGCTTCCTGTCCGAGGAGGAAGTTGAACGAATGGTCTTCATTATAGTTCCAGCGATAGTTGGCCGTGGTCGTCTCCGTAAGATTGAGCATGTCCGACGCACTGCGTCCCGCGCTACCCATGCCATCGTTGATGATATAGCTCGGGAACGACCTCATAAATCCCTTGGAATATGTGTAATCCGCTCCGAACTGGCTCCTGATGGTGAGGTTTTCTATCGGCGTAATCTCCGCGTAAATGGTGGACAACATCTTGTATTTAGTATATTCCACAGGGTTCATGTCCATCCACTCTATAGGGTTCTGCCCCGTGCCCTGCCACGAACCGTCGTTCTGCGAGGCTATGGAACCGTCCTCATTATATGGATTCCAATACGGGAGCATGAAGCGGCATGCCGAAATAGGAGTATAGAGGGCGTATGAGCCTGACTCCGCCTGCTGTATTTCCTCGTATGCCGCCATTGTGTTGGTACCCATCTTCAGCCAGTTGCTAGCCTTCACTTCGGCATTGGCGCGTATGTTATAACGGCGGAACGTAGAGCCTTGGGCTATACCGTCCTGGTCATAGAAACCGCCAGACACGTAATAGTTAAGCCTGTCCGTGGCACGGTTGACCGACAGTTCGTAGCTCTGTAGCGGGGCAGCGTCCTTGAACACGGCGTCAAGCCAATCGACATCCACACGCGAGAGCAAGTCATAATCCTGTCCGGAATCGAGCCCCACTTCCTTTTCATAAGCTATACGCTCCTCCGTGTTCATCAAATTCCATTTGCCGGTGTTGGCAAGCTGTGAGAAACCGAACTGCGCACGCAACGTCACTTTCGCCTTATCCATGGAAAGTCCTCGCTTTGAGGTGATTACAACCACTCCATTTGCCGCACGCGCTCCATAAATGGATGTGGAAGAAGCGTCCTTCAGCACGGAAATAGACTCTATATCACCCGGGCTGATGGCATTGAAATCCGAACTTGAAATAGGTACACCGTCAAGAATGAAGAGCGGCGCCGTACCTGAATTGATGGAGTTTGTACCACGAATCTGGAAAACGGCCGGCTCGCTCGGCTCTCCCGAATTCGAGATTACGGACAAACCCGGCGTCTGCCCCTGCAAAGCCTGGTCGAAACTTGCGGCAGGCACATCGGCCATCTTGTCGGCCGAAACCGTTGACACGGCACCCGCTATGGTTCCTTTCTTACGAACGCCGTAAGCTACCACCACCACCTCGTCTATCATCTCCGCATCGGATTTCAAAACAACGTTCAAAACTCCGGTGGAAGCATTGACCTGATGGCTCTGCGACTGCATACCGATATAAGAGAATACCAAGGTCGCATCTGACGCGCCTTTAACCTCGAAGCTGTAATTACCGTCCATGTCGGTAACTACACCGTTAGTAGTCCCCTTCTGCAATACCGTCACTCCTATCAGCGGGCTACCGTCCTCGTGGGCGGTAACGGTACCTTTCACCACAAAACCTTGGGCAAAAACCGAATGGAATGAGAATAAAGCAAAAGAGAAAAACAAAAGAATAAATCTTTTCATCTTCCGCTAGTAAATATTAAATTAAAAATTAAATGAATATTCATGCAAAACAGGCAAACGAAAAAACAGGCATCATTTTTTCCACCGAAAGCATGATGCACCACGATTACGCCATTCACCTGGTAATAGCTACAAGATACACAAGTACTTATGAAAACACTTTTTCATAAATAACTCTCAACGCAAATTAATTTTTAGAAAGAATCCCGTGCTTTGACGTTACGAAACACGATATCCCAATTGTTAAAAAATAGAGAACATTCCAAATTTGTTTCCATTTCTATTCCTTTAACTTTATTACACCTATATTCTATTCCTTAATTCTTTGTGGGCGCAAAATTACAAAAGTATGGCATAGCATAAAATAAATTAATGAAGTTATTTCATTACAATATATAACCTGCTTATTACATAAACATATTCATCCTTTACAAAAAAACACACAGACACGCATTTTTCATTTAATTATGTCACACAATAAGTATAACAGGAACACATTAAGCAATAATATTACACAAATATGAAAGCACCAATTTGAAAGTATAAATATTGTTAATGTGAATATTTATAAGATTTTTAATCAATACAAGAATATAAATTATAAAAAATACTTATTCTGAACATCCATTTTCAGAGCTATCGAAAATCTGTAATACATATTGTAAGCAGTAAAACAAATAAAAAAGAACGGATTCTCGTCATAAATAAATTATCATTTCATAAAACATTGTGAACAAATACATATACAAATCTAACATTATAAAATGGATGCTATTCGGTTCATAAAACATTTCATCTTTTATTGCATTTCAACTCATTCTTAATTATCCCCCCCCAAAAAACCGCCCATAATAGAGCGGTTAAAATCTTTTCTAATCATGTTTGACCTGAGTAACAAGAACCTTATCAATTCTTGCCCCGTCCATATCAACTACTTCGAAATTAAATCCATTCCATTGCAGAGTCTCCCCACTTTGAGGTACATGCTGCAGGTGTTGTAATATAAGTCCTCCAAGGGTATGGAAATCTGATTTTTCAAACAATTCAGGACGGTTGAAATAATTAAGGAAGTCGTACATAGGACACTGTCCGTCAACCAACCACCCGTCGTTATTTACTCTCTTGATAATGTCTGGTTCATCATCGGCTTCATCTACATTTCCTACCAGTCCTTCAAGAATATCTTTCAATGTAATAATACCAGTACATGCCCCAAATTCATCACATACAAGAGCCCGGCTTATCTTCTTCATCTTCATTTGCTCAAGCACCTTATATACATTCATGTTTTCATGGAAGAACACCGCTTCCTGTGTCAAAGAAACAAGATTAAAATCATTTTCATGCAGATGCAAAACGAGATCTTTCAAATGAATAACACCTTTTACATGATCCAAATCACCATCAGCAATAGGATAGAATTCATAAAGATTGTCATTCACAATGCTTTTTACATCATCTACGGTCATATCTGTGTCCAGCCATACGATATCCGACTTATGCGTCATAATAGAGCTTACCTTCAAATCGCCCAAAAGAAATACCCTCTGCATGATATCCTGCTCAACCGGTTGCACCTCACCGTCTTCGGCTCCCTCTTTAATAATAGACTTGATTTCTTCTTCTGTCACCTTATTATCCTCCTCTTTTACTCCAAGAAGATTGAAGATAACCTCAGTGCTTTTTGCTAGCAACCAAACGAAAGGAAGAGCTATTACAGAAAGTATGTTCATCGGCTGAGCCATTACCTTTGCAGCCTTTTCAGCCATACTCATACCTATACGCTTAGGAACAAGCTCGCCAAATATAATAGTGAGATATGTCACGACTACAACTATAATTCCCTGGGCCAAGCCAAAAGCGTATGTAGAAGAAATTCCCCAAGATTTCATAGCTTCTGTAAGGTCAACCGCAATCTGGTTTCCGGAATAAATACCGGTGAGGATTCCTATAAGAGTAATACCGATTTGTACTGTTGAAAGAAACCTGTCCGGTTCATTAGCAAGTTTAAGGGCTGTTTTGGCCGATTTGTTTCCGTTTTTAGCGTCAGCGGAAAGACGTGATTTACGGGCTGATATGAGCGCCACCTCGGACATTGCGAAAACTCCATTAAGCAATATCAACCAGATGATTATAAAAATTTCGTTCATAGATATATATAAATATTTTCAACAGCAAAAATAATAGATTGTTCACGCTCAAGACGAATTAATAACATTCTATTAGAAAGTTTTAACAATATGTTTATTGTCCATTTTGGGCAATACCTAAAAATGATTAGTAATACATACAAAAAACAGCATGAAATATACCTAAAAATTGCGATTGTGGGAAAATGCTCATGGCAGTAACTTTGCATCCGGAATTAAAAGATTAGAAAATATATTTATAAGGTATTAGTTTATGAGCAAAAAGCTGTGGAGTCAGTATTTTAAATTTGTGTTTCTTTTTGCCGCAATGACATTATGTATGACAGTCAAAGCGGAGGTACAGAAGATTATCTTATCCGGTATAGTAAAATCTACAGACAAGAGTCCTGTGGATTTTGCAACCGTCTATCTGAAGAACACCAACTTCGGATGTACTACTAATGAAAAAGGAGAATACAGACTTAACGCTCCTGCTGGAGAATACACACTTGTAGTTTCGGCCATAGGTTTCGAGACTTACGAAAGAAAGATCAATGTCGGTCATCACAACAGCAGACACATAATAACATTAAAACCGTCAGTAACAGAACTGGACGAAGTAGTTGTAGTATCAAACGGAGTGAGTCGTCTGAAACGTTCAGCATTCAATGCAGTGGCTGTTGACACAAAGGAGATGAAGAACAGTACCAAAAGCCTGAGTGATGCTCTAGCCAAAGCTCCTGGAATGAAACTCAGAGAATCAGGAGGTGTAGGTTCGGACATGCAGCTAATGCTTGACGGTTTCAGTGGAAAGCACGTGAAGGTTTTCATTGACGGCGTTCCGCAGGAAGGCGTTGGAAGTTCGTTCGGCCTGAATAACATCCCGGTAAACTTTGCAGAGAGAATAGAAGTATATAAAGGTGTAGTTCCAGTAGGCTTCGGCTCGGACGCCATAGGAGGAGTTATCAACATTGTCACGAACAAAAAGAGACAGAACTGGTTCCTTGATGCTTCGTATTCATACGGTTCTTTCAATACTCATAAATCAAACATTCATTTCGGACAGACTTTGAAAAACGGATTTACCTACGAGATAAATGCTTTTCAGAATTATTCGGACAACAATTATTATATAGACGGACCTATAAAAGACTTTGAAACCGGAAACATCAACGCAGGAACAGGCAGAGTAAAAAGATTCAATGACACCTACCACAATGAAGCTGTAATCGGGAAAATTGGTGTAGTAGATAAGAAATGGGCAGACCGACTAATGTTCGGATTTACATATTCAAATATGTATCAGGACATACAGACAGGTGTACGTCAGAATATCGTCTATGGCGAAAAGCACAGAAAAGGACATTCGCTTATGCCTTCAGTGGAATACAGTAAAAGAGACCTTATTATTAAAGGACTTGAACTGATGATAACAGGTAACTACAACAGAAATACTACTTATAATGTAGACACTGCAGCATACGAATACAACTGGCTAGGCGACAAGAAACTGATGAATACCCGTGGAGAACAGTCGTATCAATATTCGCGTGCAGACAATGATAACTGGAACAATACAGTAACACTGAACTACAGAATAGGTAAGGCACATTTCATTACATTTAATAATGTGTTCAATGCATTCAGACGCGAAAACACTTCTCTACTAACCAAAGAAGAACAGACCGACCCTATAGACAAACGTACAAGGAAAAACATCAGCGGACTGTCATACAGACTTATGATGTCGGAAAGATGGAACTTTTCAGCTTTTGCAAAACAATATTTACAGTATGTATCAGGTCCGCAAGCCACAGATGCTAATAATTCAGACTTTGTACGTACAGACAGAAAAGTCAGTTCAACCGGTTATGGAGCAGCTGGTACATTCTTCGTAATACCTTCATTGCAGGTAAAACTCTCGTATGAAAAAGCCTACCGTCTGCCTACCATAGAAGAAATGTTCGGTGATGAAGACCTGGAAATGGGTGATGTAAGTATTCGCCCTGAGAACAGTGACAATATAAATCTGAATATAAGCTATAACAAGACTTTTGGCAAACATAGTGTTTATCTGGAAGGTGGACTTGTATATCGTGATACAAAGGATTATATACAGAGAAACATTGCCGACCTCAGCGGTGGCAAAATGGCTGCAACATATATCAACTATGGAAAGGTTCTTACCAAAGGAGTAAATGCTTCAATAAGATACGGATTCAGCAATTGGCTGAGTATCGGAGGGAATTTCACCCGAATGGATGTAAGGGACAATCAGGAAAAGGCAATAGGTACCAACCAGCCTAATCTGGCTTACAAGGAACGTATGCCAAACATACCTTATATGTTTGCCGATTCGGACATAAACCTATACTGGCACAACCTGTTTGAGAAAGGCAACACGCTGACCTTTACATACGACAACCAGTATCTGCACAGCTTTTCATACTATTCGCAGGTGATAGGCTCAAGCAGCGACTACATTGTTCCAAACCAGTTTTCGCACAACATCAGTCTTTCGTACAGCATGAAGAAAGGAAGATATAACATTTCCTTCGAATGCCGTAATCTGACAGACGAAAAACTGTACGACAATTTTAGTTTACAGAAAGCAGGAAGAGCATTCTACGGAAAAGTAAGAGTATATTTTGGTAAATAAAAGAATACAATCTAAAATGAGCAAAAAAATGAGTAAAAAAAATTTTATCAGAAACATGGCCATATTACTTGGCGTAGCAGTATCTGCAACTTCATGCAGCGAGGAGACAGTTGACAACAACAATAATAACAACAATACAGACCAAAAAGGTCAATATGTAATAGCTGCATCGGTCACAGCATCCGGAAATACCACTAACGTACTTCTTACAGCCTCATCGCTAGACGAAGGAACTGTTTCAACCAAAAACAACGGACTTGTTAACGACGGAGCTACACAGTGGATATACTATAACAACCAGTATCTTTACGGGCTGGCATACAACCAAGGTAATGCGGGGGTCACAACATCATTCATCCTTGACGCAAACAATAATATTAAAAAGAGAAACGGAGAATTTGCCATAAGACGTTTTACTACTTTTGGCACATACGGAAAGTATATCATGACTACTTCTACCGGCGACGGACCTACAGAATGGAACGATGAAAACGGTTATACACCGAAATCATTCCTCATTTCTTATTTGGATGCCGCAGGAGAAGTTTATACAACTAACGATACTCAAAACGAAAAGTATCTGTCGGAAAACTTCCTTGGAAACGGAGAATATGTTACCTTAGCAGGTCTTCTTGAAAATAACGGCAAGATATTTTCGGCAGCCATACCTATGGGATTGAGCCAGTACGGAACCAAATTTGAAAACGGGAAATGGGTTCTGCCAGGCAATGAGGATTTGGTAAAGACTGAATCAGGTGGTAGCGGAAGTAGTGCGTATGACAAAGATGAACTTCAGTGGACTCAGTACCCAAACGAATGCCACATAGCTATATTCTCTGACGAGACTCTCACAGAAAAGAAAATCATAACGACAGACAAGATAAGCTATGCAGCCGGAAGAATGAAATCGCAGTACTACCAAATGGTATGGAGTGCAGGCAACGGTGATATTTACGTATTCTCACCAAGTTATGCCAAAACGATGAAAGACAGCCGCCAGCAGACTACACTGCCTGCCGGAGTTGTGAGAATTCCTGCCGGAACAGAAGCTTTTGACGATTATTACTGCAATATAGAAGAGAAAACAGACGGAAAATCATTCATGCGCTGCTGGCCTATAGCTGACGACTATTTCCTTTTGCTCATGTACGACCGTCCATTCTCAGAAACAGGTTATACAGCAAACCAGCTTGCTATTTTCAAGGCTGAAGACAAGAAGCTTACATACGTAACAGGCATGCCTTCGGACGTAAGCGGATTCGGAAACACTCCATACATAGAAAATGGAAAAGCTTATGTAGCAGTTACTACCACTTCCGGATATCCTGCCATCTATAAGATAGACCCTACTACAGGAGTTGCGACAAAAGGACTTACCGTAGAGGCGACTCAGCTTTCAGGTGTAGGAAGACTTAATGTAACAGAATAACATTGATAGCATTATAGGAGAGCTTCCATCTCCTATAATATTTTATTACAAAAAAATAAGAATGAATAAAACATTACACAAGATACATCTCTGGCTTTCTATCCCATTAGGGCTGATAATCACTGTGATATGTTTCACCGGAGCCACACTTGTATTCGAACAGGATATCACACGTGCCCTAAACAAAAATCTGTATCAGGTGGAAATACCGCAAGGCAAGGAAAGACTCAGTCCTTCTGAGGTCATAAATATATTACAGGAGAAGCACGATGGAATGAAGATTTCATCAGTAAGGATTCCTAACTCTCCCAAAGAAACTTATCAGATAAGCTTCAGCAACGGAGGAAAGAAAGTCCTGTTCGTCAATCCTTACACAGGAGAAAGCATAGGATGGTCGAAATCATATCCTTTCTTTCAGACTATGAGGAAACTCCACAGATGGTTTCTTGATATTCCTAAAAGTAAAGGCAGCATGTCAACCGGTAGACTTATAGTGGGTATTTCTACAATAGCCATGACAATAATCCTCATAAGCGGACTGGTGATATGGATTCCACGTACCCGTAAGGCTCTGAAAAACAGACTTACAGTGGCGTGCGGCAAAGGTACAAGACGACTGATGTACGACTCTCACGTAGCACTCGGTTTCTATGCCACAATATTCCTACTGATTATGGCACTGACCGGACCTACATGGTCGTTCGGATGGTATAGGGAAGCCGTGTCCTCACTTCTTGGAGCCGAGCCTCAACCACAGAGCCAACAAGCCGGATACGCTCACGGACATGGACATGATGAGAAAAAAGAAAACGGCAAGACAGAACGCCGACAGGAAACAAGCATAGCATACGATGCTGCCTTGAAGGAGATACAAAATCTCTATCCCGAATATAACTATATCAAGCTGAGCAAAAATGAAGCCACTGTATCATTGAATAAAAACGGATACAGACAGAAATCTGACAACATAAAGTTCAATCCCCAAACCGGCAAAATAACCGAAATCAGAAAATTCGAGGATAACAGTGTCCGGCAGAACCTCAAAGGATTGATATATTCGCTGCACGTAGGAACATGGGGCGGTCCTGTAACCAAAGTCCTTTACTTCCTGGCAGCACTGATAGGTGCAACTCTCCCACTTACGGGATATTATCTTTGGCTTAAAAAGAAGATGAGGTAACAAAACTCCAGACAACATATCTGAAAGTTCGTAACGGGCTTACATATTCTGTAAATAGAACTTGTGTTTGTATAAACAACAGTGTGGTTTATATAAACACAAGTTCTGTTTTTATAAACCACACTGTTGTTTATAGAAAATAAGCTGAAGAAAATACTTTTTCGACGGCAAAAACCAAACATTTTATAGCAGTAAAGCAGTTTCTCAATTCAAAAACATATCATAAATTGCCAAATCTTCAAAAATATATGAGATTTGGCAATTTATATGGATTTTTTATACTATATTTGTTAAAGTAAAATTCAACAGTTATGATAATTGGACGAAAAGAAGAGCAGAAAACATTACTTTCGGCAGCACAGTCGGAGTATTCGGAATTGATAGCAGTCTATGGTCGCAGACGCGTAGGCAAAACATATCTTATTCGTGAAACTTTTGGCTATAAGTTTACATTCCAGCATACAGGCTTGGCCAATGCCAAAACCAAAGACCAATTGTTCAGTTTTGCTATCTCACTTCGCGATGCAGGTTACGACGATTGTCCTACTCCGAAATCATGGCTGGAAGCATTCAGTCTGTTATCTCATTTTCTTAAGAACTCAACAGACGAGAAAAAGATAGTATTCCTTGATGAGCTTCCGTGGATGGACACCCCCCGTTCGAATTTCATTTCTGCTTTTGAACACTTCTGGAATGGATGGGCTTCAGCCCGCAAGGATATTGTTTTGATTATATGCGGATCTGCCACATCGTGGATTATCAATAAGGTGATTAACGACCACGGAGGACTTCATAATCGTGTGACACAACGTATTGCCCTTCAACCATTTACTCTGAAAGAGTGCGAAATGTTCGTCCAAAACAAGGGAATTGAAATGAGCCGGTATCAAATTGCCGAGTGCTATATGGTATTGGGAGGCATACCATTTTATTGGAACTTGCTTGAAAAAGGACTTAGTCTTGCTCAAAACATCGATAAAATGTTCTTTTCCAGAAATGGGAAATTGACAAATGAGTTTAACCAACTCTATGCTTCTCTGTTTAAATCGCCTGAACAATATATAGATGTAGTAACAGCTCTCGGCAGAAAAAAGGCAGGTATGACTCGCGAAGAAATTATAACAGCAACAGACAAGCAAAGCAATGGTGCATTGAGCAAAGTGCTTGACGAGTTGGAATACTGCGGATTTATACGGAAATTCAATGGTTATGGAAAAAAAACAAAAGAGGCAATCTATCAATTGACAGACAACTATACGCTCTTTTATTTCAAATTTATCCGGCAAAACACAAACAATGACGAGCACTTCTGGTCGGTTTCTATTGATTCTGCAACGCATAGAGCATGGAGTGGTTTGGCTTTTGAACGCCTGTGTATGGCTCATACGCAGCAAATCAAGGCAGGATTAGGCATTTCCGGAGTATTAAGCAACATCTACTCATGGCGAAAGGAAGCAGATGAAAATGGCGAAGGAGCACAAATAGATTTGTTGATAGACCGCAATGACCAGGTAGTGAATATATGCGAAATGAAATACTCCCTGTCAGAGTTTTCTATCGATGCTGAGTACGAACGTAACCTACGCAACAAAAAGAGCGCATTCATCGAGACCACAAATACGCGCAAGGCTGTACATATTACTATGGTAACGACATACGGAATCCGTAAGAACTCTCACTCCGGTATAGTGCAAAGCGAAATAACGTTGGAAGATTTGTTTGCATAGCGTTTAATCAGCGTTTAAACACCATTTAAACAGTATTTAAATACAAAACCGTACAAGGTGTCCGTTTTCGGACACCTTATTTTTTCGTCTTTCACTGATAATCAACGGATTAATATTTTGGCACACATCTTGCATAATAAAAAGCGTCATAACGAACAATTTTATTCAAAACAGATTATTATGGATAGAGAAATACCAAAAGAAGTTCTGAAAAAAGAACGTAACAGACGAATATTAAAATATGGAAGTATAGGAGGTGGCTGCATTGCCCTCATCCTAATACTTTTTTCCCTGATGCGCAGCAGTGTGAAAGAAAAAGACCTGGTATTCTCGGAAGTAAGCAAGGGTACTATAGAGGTTAGCGTCAGCGCTTCAGGAAAGGTGGTTCCCGCATTCGAGGAAATTATCAACTCCCCTATCAACACACGTATATTGGAAGTATATAAAAAAGGTGGAGACAGCGTAAATATAGGTACACCAATTCTTAAACTGGATCTGCAGAGCGCCAAGACAGAATACAATAAGCTGCTGGATGAGGAACAGATGAAACGCTACCAACTGGAACAGCTGAAAGTGAACAACAGTACGTACCTGAGTGACCTTGAGATGAAAGTAAAGGTGGCTGAAATGAAACTGAACCGCATGAAAGTGGAACTACGCAATGAGCGTTACCTCGACAGTCTGGGTTCGGGTACTATGGACAGGGTTCATCAGGCAGAACTGAATTTCGAAACAGGAAAGCTGGAACTGGAACAGCTGCATCAGCAACTCGCCAATGAACGAAAGGTCAAGGCCGCCGACCTGAAGGTAAAACAACTGGAGTATGAGATTTTCCTTAAAGGACTTGCCGAGACAAAACGTACGCTTGACGAGGCACAGATACGCTCGCCACGCAAGGCTATCCTGACGTATATCAACAATCAGATTGGAGCTCAGGTAAACGAAGGTTCGCGTATAGCAGTGATTTCCGATTTGAGCCATTTCAAGGTTGAGGGTGAGATAGCCGACACTTATGGTGACCGTGTTGCGGCCGGCGGAAAGGCCGTAGTAAAGATAGGCAGTGAGAAACTTGAGGGACAGGTGAGCAGTGTGACACCGCTTTCAAAGAACGGAGTCATTTCATTTACCGTTCAGCTGGAAGACGACAGTAACCGCCGTCTCCGCTCAGGACTGAAAACAGATGTGTATGTGATGAATGCCGTAAAGGAAGATGTTTTGCGCATTGCCAATTCAAGCTATTACGTCGGACGCGGCGATTATCAGCTTTTTGTACTTGACGGTTCAGATGAGCTGGTAAAACGAAAGGTCCGTCTGGGAGATTCCAATTTCGAATATGTGGAAGTGGTATCAGGACTTCAGCCCGGTGACAGAGTTGTTATAAGCGACATGAGTCAGTATAAAAACAAGAACAAGTTGAAACTAAGAAAATAAATACAGCGATAAGTATGATAAGGAATTACTTCAGACAAGCATGGACACTTGTCAGACAACACAAACTTTTTACCGGTATATACGTGGTGGGTACTGGTCTGTCCATTGCGTTAGTGATGACTCTCTTTATTATCTTCTACGTAAAGTTCGGTCCTGTCTATCCTGAATACAACCGTAATAGGACACTCGTTGTCAAACCGATAAAACGCTACCCGAAGGGCAAGCCCGAAAACTGGACTATCAACGGTGGTATGGCTTATTATGTGATTGATGAAATACTTACAGACCTGCCCCATGTGGAGTTGGTAGCCGGTAGTATGTTTGATTCTTGGGAAAACTATCAGGTGTCTGCTACGGGTGTAAAGCCTTTCAAGGCAGTTCCACGTTTTGCCAACGAAGACTTCTGGAAACTCTTTTCTTTCCGTTTCATCGAAGGCCACCCTTTTACACAGGAAGATGTTGAAGCCAAGTCACCGGTAGCCGTCCTTAGCGAATCACTGGCCAGACGTCTGTTTGCTACGGTCGAGGGAGTAACGGGACGTCATTTCAGTTTCAATGGACGTGATTACCGTGTGTGTGGCGTGGTACAGGACGTATCCAATGCCACACCAGAAACGGTGGGCGATCTTTGGCTGCCATTGCTCAATGCACAATACATCCAAAAAGAGTTGGACCGTATGGGATTGCTGGGTAATGTGTACGCTTACCTGTTGGTTGACGATAAGGCGAATATTGAAAAGGTACGTAGTGAGGTACAGGATGTGTTCCGCCGGTATTCACAGCAGGACAAAGACTATGAATACGACCTTATGGGACAACCGGACATATATTGGCTCAGCACCTTCCGTCAGGATTTGGATAAGGTTCCGGACACGATGGATCTGGCTAAAGATTTTCTTTATATCCTGCTGGCTTTACTTTTCATTCCGGCATTGAACTTGAGTGGAATGATTTCTTCGCGAATGGATAGCCGTATTTCAGAATTGGGTCTCCGCAAGGCATACGGAGCTACCCGTCGATGTTTGTTGGAGCAGGTGCTTTGCGAGAATCTATTATTGACCTTATTGGGAGGACTGGTTGGACTGGTATTCTCATACTTGATTGTATTGACGGCCAGCGACTGGATTCTGACACTATTCGACAAGAACATTTACGATACTTCCCTTTCCACTTCGTTCACGGTAGAAATGTTGTTCAATCCTGCGGTATTCGGCATTGCCTTGGCCGTGTGCGTTGTGCTCAATGTGGTGTCGGCGCTTGTACCTGCTTTGTATGCGTTGCGACATACCATCACAGAATCGTTGAACTCGAAAAGATAAAATGTCATGATACGAACTATTTTACACCAACTATGGAACCAGCGCCGTCAGAACGGCTGGATATTCTTGGAATTGCTGGTTGTCAGTTTTTTCTTGTGGACAGTTATCGATCCTATCTATGTATTGACCGCCAACCGTGCTATCGACCGTGGCTATAATCCCGAAGGACTTTATGTGATGAACATCGGCATGTACGACGCGACGAACGGGAACTTCAATCCCGATATGGCTTCCGACTCTATGAATCTGGTGGCTTACCATCGTATCGCCCGCATAGTGCGTGAACTGCCAGAAGTGGAATACTGGACAATTTCCGGTAATCAAAGTTTTCCTAATAGCAACTCGTGGATCGGAACAAAAGTTTTTGCTGATACCACCTCTTTACACAAAAATGAAGGATTCGTACATGCTCAAAAATACAGCTTTGTGGCAACAGAAGGAAGCGACATGCTCCAAACATACGAAATAAAGGATGCACTTACCGGTAAAAACCTCCGGTTGCCGGAACAAACAGACGGCAAAGCTTTTATCTCGGAAAGGCTTGCAAAACGCCTTTTTGAAAGTATTGATGTAATAGGAAAAAAAATCTACCAGGAAGATGAGACATTAGAGATAGCCGGAGTATTCGTCGATTTCAAACACCGCGACTACGAACAACCTTACCCACTCATTATCACTACTTACAGCGAAATGTATGGAAGCAAGTATATGCCATGGTGGTATAATTTTATCATCCGTCTGAAACCAGATGTAGACGAATCAGCCTTCATACAGCGTTTCCAGCAGGAAGTGGGGCCTCAACTATCCATTGGCAATTTCTATTTTGACAGTCTGAAAAAATTTTCAGACATGAGTGAGGCCTATGCGATGGCAAGCGGCGTAACCAACAAGCTCCGCCTGCAATATGCCTTGACTGGTTTCGCCCTGCTTTGCATCTTCTTGGGTATGGTGGGAACCTTCTGGATTCGTAGCAATGCCCGTCGGGAAGAGATAGGTGTTATGCGTAGTATAGGAGCATCGCAAAGGTGTATTGTGCGACAATTCCTTATCGAAGCATGGTTATTATTGACAACAGCTTTCGTGCTGGTCATTCCTTTCTTGCTTTATCATGCACAAACCAACGGACTATATGCAGTGGAAATGAACCGTTATTTCGTACCGAATCCTGAATACTGGCAGAACCGCTTCGGCTTCCACTTCTCAATAGTTCTGATAATCAGTTATCTGATATTGCTGATAATAGCGCTGATAGGGACATATATTCCGGTTGTACGGGCTGCACGCACTTTGCCGGCCGATGCTTTGAGAAACGAATAAAGATTTATAATAAAAAAACATATAACTAACAATTAAATTATAACAGACTATGAACATGATTGAACTGACAGGGATCAACAAGATTTACCGTACTAACGAAATAGAGACACAGGCTTTGGAAAATGTAAACCTGAATGTGGAAAAAGGTGAGTTTCTAAGTATTATGGGACCTTCCGGTTGTGGAAAATCAACATTGCTGAACATTATGGGACTGCTGGATGCTCCTACAAGCGGAACTATTAAAATAGCAGGAACAGTAGTAGAAGGGATGAAAGACAAGGAACTGGCTGCTTTCCGTAATAAGAACCTGGGATTTGTGTTCCAGTCGTTCCATCTTATCAATTCATTGAATGTGATTGACAATGTGGAACTTCCACTTCTGTACAGAAACGTATCGGCAAAAGAACGCAGACAACTGGCAGAAGAGGTTCTGAAGAAGGTAGGACTGAGCCACCGTATGCGACACATGCCTTCACAACTATCCGGCGGTCAGTGCCAGCGTGTTGCGATAGCACGCGCAATTATCGGAAATCCGGAAATCATACTTGCCGACGAACCGACTGGTAATCTGGATTCAAAAATGGGTGCTGAAGTAATGGAACTGCTGCATCAGCTCAATAAGGAAGACGGACGCACGATAGTGATGGTTACACACAACGAAGAACAGGCAAAACAGACTTCAAGAACTATACGTTTCTTCGACGGACGTCAGATAGGATAAAAAGATTTAAAGATTTCTATATGATAAAAACATACTTTAAACAAGCCATTGAATTGATGAGGCAGGACCGCCTCTTCAGTACTCTTTACATTACAGGAACAGGCCTTGCAATTGCAATGACGGTTATCATGGCTGTGATTTACTATGTAAAGCTGGCACCGGTGTATCCCGAAGAAAACCGGAGCAACACTTTATATTTGACTAATGCCATGTTTCATTCGGAAAAAGAGAAATCCAACTTGAATGCAGGCCTAAGTTATCGCGCCTTACAGGAATGGATATATCCTCTAAAAAACGTTGTAGCGGTTTCAGCCCATTTGGGAAGCGGAATGTCTGGAGCCGGATATATCCAGCCAGCTGACCGCAGCGGAGATTTTCGCCCGGCATTAAAGCTGGTGGACCCTGCTTTCTTCCGTATCTACCCATTACGTTTTGTAGATGGCAACCCATTCACTGATTCTGATTTGGAAAGCGGCATACGTACAGCTGTCATATCGGATGATCTAGCCCGACGACTTTTCGGAAGCACAGATGAAGTGGTGGGACGTTCGTTCACACTTGACTATATTGACTATCGTGTATGTGGAGTAGTCCGTGGAGCAAGTTACCTTACAAATGAATCATATGCACAGGTCTATCTGCCCTATTCGGTTATTCCGAATTATAAGGAACCACTCACAGAAATGTTTCCATATTGCGGACAATATAACATTACTTTCCTTGTTAGGGATAACGCACAGGCTGACACCCTTCGTGCCGAAATAAAGGAACTGACAAGACGTGTAAATCTGGAATATAAGGATTTCTGGAGTATAGAATTGTGGGAGCAACCAACTTCACACTTCGCAAGTGTTTTTCAGGAACGTCCATCAGATGTCAGCTTCAGTTTCTGGAAAACGGCAGGATATATTATTGTAGTGGTATTGGTACTCCTGCTGGTACCTGCCCTGAACCTGAGCGGACTCATTGCCAGCCGTATGGAAAACCGCCTGCCGGAGATGGGTGTCCGCAAGTCATTCGGAGCCAACAGAAGCGCACTTCTGTCGCAGGTTATGTGGGAAAATCTCTTTCTTACCGTAGCAGGCGGCATTATAGGGCTGATTGTGGCATGGACAACCGTCTATTTGGGACGTGAATGGATTTTCACTCTACTCAGCGACTGGCCGACGGCCACTCCTGAAGGTGCTAACCTTTATGTGTCCGGCGAAATGCTTTTCGCGCCTACGGTGTTTGGCATTGCCTTTCTGCTCTGCCTTTTGCTGAATCTTCTATCAGCATTACTTCCGGCATGGATGTCGCTCCGTAAACCTATTGTATATTCTCTTTATGAAAAAAGATAATATTATGCTTAAACTTATACTTAAAAACTTATGGTCACGCCGCCGCAATAACGGTTGGCTTATGGCTGAACTGATATTGGTAGCTGTACTTTCGTGGATTATATTCGACCCAGTGATTGTAGTTACATACGACCGTCAACGTCCACTTGGCTATGATGCAGACCGACTATGCATGGTATCGGTAGCCATGCTTCAGCCACAAGCACCCGGCTATGATGCCCAAAGCACGGATTCAGCTTCTCTGATGCAAGCATACATGAATATTGTTGAACGTACACGGCAACATCCGGATGTAAAGAATGCCACTCCTATGGTTTCTTTCGTATATCCATGCTCTGTGGGCAGCAGCAGTTCCAGCCTGACAGCAGAAGGCGATTCTACAGATTTCAGCATCATGAATATTTACTTCTGGCCACATACCAATTTCTTTGAGACATACGGTTTCAAGCGTGGAGAAGGCAGTATGAATGTAAGCCAACTTTCCGACTATACTTATAACGAGTCCGATATAATACTGACAGAGGATGCTTTGGAAGGCATGTTTCACACCAATACCTATAACAGGCAGCGCTGTTGGGAGGCAGAGGGAAAAGATACCATCTATATGTCTGTTGTGGGTACTGTAAAACCTTTCAAATATGCCAATGATCTTCGTCCTTTGCCGACTGTATTCATTCCAGAAAGTCATCCCGACATTCTTGATAATCTGGAAGATATGCATATTGTGGTCCGTATAAAAGAAGGAGTCAGCATGGAACGCTTCCTTAATGATTTCAAGCCATGGATGCTTCGTGAGATGCGGGCGGGCAATCTTTATGCACGCGACCTTCAGTCGTATGACGACCTTATTGCGGATAGCGAATTTTACAGCAGTACTTCACTATATCGCCGAAATCTGAGTGTAGCTATGTTCTTCCTTATAAATCTTTGTCTCGGCGTCATAGGTACCTTCTGGCTACAGACACGTACACGACGCGAAGAAGTCGGTGTAATGCTGTCGTATGGAGCTACTCCACACAACATCCGACTGCTACTGCTTGGTGAAGGTGCGGTACTGACAACCATAGCTACACTTATAGGCTGCATAATATATATGCAATATGGTCTCAGTGAAGGGCTACATGAGGTAAGCAGCTATATCAATGCCATAACACAACCTTGTTGGATTGACAATTTCGGACAGCACTTCCTTATAGTGTCATTCATCATCTATCTCATCCTGCTTCTGGTAGTACTGACAGGTATCTATATTCCAGCACATAGGATAAGTAATATTGCCCCGACTGAAGCTTTGAGAGACGAATAAAACAGTTTTTTGTTTGATTCATAAACGATTTAAACTATGAAATATGCTTGGATACATAATTTACAGATACTTTTCAACCAACTGAATCAGCACCGTTTCTATACGGCGGTGTGTGTAGTAGGAACGGCGGTTACCATGGCCTTTGTGATGGTGGTGGTGATGGTTTATGATTTCCGTACGGCAGATATAGCACCGGAGACACGTCGTAGTCAGGTACTTTACAACTATGGCACTCAGTGTATGCGTCCCGACGGTACAAATATGTGGGGATACCGGGGATTGGGACCGACATCCTTCCATGCTTTTTTTGACGACCTGCCGGGAGTAGATGACCTGACATGGCACGGAGGTTTAAGGAAGTCTGTATGTGCTCTGCCGGCCTCATCCGACCGTCACTCTGTATTGCTACGCCCAGTAGCAGCCAATTGGTTTGAATTTTTCAGTTATGATTTCCTGGCTGGACGTCCGTTTACTCAGGCTGAGTACGATGCCGGACAATCTGCTTTCGAAAAGGCTGATAACGAATGGAGACTTGTTCGCAACCAAAATGATGGAGTGGTACGCCGTTTCGTTGTTATCACTGAAAAACTGGCGAGGGAGTTGTTTGGAGGAAGCGTTGAGGCGGTAGGCAAACAATTCTTACTGGACTTTCAGGAAGTCCGTGTAACAGGTGTGGTACGTAATGTCAGTTCAATTTTCCAAACGGCATACGCTGATATATGGGAACCTTTTACGTTGACCTATGAAGAAAACGTTGATCCTTGTACCAGTACAGCTGGTCTGATAGGATTTCATTATACTGTTCTCCACTTGTCGTCAAATACTTCACCAAATGAGATACGTGCTGAAGTGAACCGTCGGATGGAACTGCTAAACAAGCAGGGTCTGGAATATATTCTCCAGGATCCGCATCTATATACGCATACGGAGTACACCTTTTTCCGCGATGGAAGTATCAATTCTGGATTGGTTTATGTGTTGTTACTAGTGATTCTACTGGTAGTACCAGCCATAGGTATATCAGGACTGGTTCATGCCCAAATGCAGAGCCGGTTAGGCGAGATAGCCATCCGTAAGGCGTATGGGGCTTCTAATGCCAACATTATCGGACGATTGTTTTTCGAGAGCCTGACTACCACTTTGATAGGAGGCATGTTGGGTTATGCATTGTCGTGTGTTTTGGTATTGGCATGTGGTGCTTGGTTGTTTGGTACAGGTGGTGTGGAACTGGAAGGTATCGTGTTGAGTAGCGATTTGTTGTTGCGTCCTTCGTTGTTCCTGACAGTACTTGCGATTTGTCTGGTGTTTAACGCCTTGTCAGTACTGTTACCAGCATGGATAGCCGTACACAGAAGTATTTCATATACATTAACTGGAGGAGAATAAACTATGTGGAAACAAATTTTCAATCAGATATGGAACCAGCGGCGCGTCAATGCCTGGCTTTGGAGTGAATTATGTATCGTAACCGTATTGTTGTGGTATGGTATCGATTTAGTGTACAATTACGAAGGGGCAGCCTGGAAACCCAAAGGATATGATACCTCGTGTGTATTCGACCTGACAATGGGTACCAAACCGTTGGAATTTATTAACGATGCCGACAACCTGCGGGCAGGAGAAGATTTCACTTATCTGTACAACCTGATAAAAGATTATCCCGGAGTGGAAGAGGTTTGTGCCTATTACGGAAGTGTCCCTTATACGAATGAGGTGATGTTCGAAGGCTATGCACCGCATACCGATTCTACGCATGTTGTAAATTGTTACATCAGATACGTGACATCTTCCTATTTCAAGGTGTTCCGCCTGGAACCTTTGACCGGACATTTGAATAAGGAACACTGGTCATCAACCGAGAATCCCGTTCCCGTGCTGATGAGTGTGGACTTAGTAGATTCTCTTTTCCTATTGCCTCATGCTAGCGATGCAGTAGGCAAGACTTGCTTCAATCCCTATAGTACGAACACTAAGCGTCAAGTGACAAATTACCGTGTAGCCGCTATTCTACCCCGTCACAAGCTGGGTGACTATGACCGATACGAGCCTTTCATATACCTGCCTGCTGACAAGGCTTTGTTCTGGCAGCATGTAGCAATACGAGTTTTACCAGACCAGGTGGCAGGTTTTGCCGAACGTTTCCGCCGCGATATGCAGCCGGTGTTCGACCGTGGAATCTTCTATTTGGATAATATCAGTTCGTATGATGATATGAAAGAGGCTTACGATATACAGAGAGGAACTGTAAACTACCTCAATACAGTTTATGCTGTAGCCGCCTTCTTCCTGTTCAATGTTTTCCTGTGTGTTTGTGCTACCTTCTGGTACCGTACCCGCAAGCGTCGGTGTGAGATTGCTCTACGTATGGCATTGGGAAGCAGTCGCCTGAGGGTAATGCAATATTTTCTATTGGAAGGACTCATTCTTTTGATATTAGCAGTGATACCTGCGCTGGTAATTGCTTGCAACATTCAATTGGCTGACCTTACAGTACATACACTAGTCGATGTTTCGACGCTCCGTTTCGTGGAGTGTTTTGCAGGAGCATTTCTACTCATGGTACTGATGATTGTTATGGGTATCTGGTATCCAGCCCTCCGGGCCATGAAGATACAGCCTGCAGAAGCATTGCACGATGAATAAACATTATTGAAAATTCTATTTTGAATTATGAAACGAAGCATTATATTAATTTACTCTCTAATCTCTCTTAACATTAATTTGGTGTCTGCAACCGGAGAAACAGACTCTCCGGTGCAGCGGCGCACCATATCACTGGACGAGGCTATCACACTGGCACGCGTACAGAGTGTGGATGCAGCCGTAGCTTTGAACGAGCTGAAGACAGCCTACTGGGAGTATCGTACGTTCCGTGCAGACCTGCTGCCTGAAATAAACTTTTCTGCAAATCTGCCTTCATACAATAAGAATTACAATTCTTATCAGCAGGATGACGGCTCATACACATTTGTCAGAAACAACTATATGCAGATGAACGGACAGCTTTCCATCGACCAGAACATCTGGTTTACGGGAGGTAAACTGTCATTGAACACTTCACTCGATTTCCTGCGTCAGATGGACGGAACTGCTGAAAATCGTTTTATGTCCGTCCCTCTCGCACTGACTTTGAGCCAGCCTATTTTCGGAGTAAATAACATCAAATGGAACCGCCGTATAGAACCGGTACGCTATGCCGAAGCCAAAGCAGCTTTTCTAAGCGCAACCGAGGAAGTGACAATGACAACCATAAATCATTTCTTCAATCTGCTGCTGGCAAAGGAAAATGTAATGATAGCACGTCAGAACCTTGCCAATGCCGAAAAGCTTCACGAAGTGGCAAAAGCTAAACGCCGTATGGGACAGATCAGCGAGAATGATCTGCTGCAACTGGAGCTGAATGTGCTGGATGCCCGTTCTACTCTGACTTCAAATGAAAGCTCGTTGAAGAGCTGTATGTTTACTCTACGTTCTTTCCTCGCCTTAAGTGAAGACGAAGAACTCGAACCAATAGTTCCCGATTCTGTACCGGACGTACGGTTAGATTATGATGATGTACTCCAGAAAGCTCTTGCCAATAACTCTTTCGCCCACAATATACGTCGCCGACAACTTGAGGCTGATTATGAGGTGGCAAAGGCAAAAGGAAATATGCGGGAAATTACTCTCTTCGCCCAGGTAGGTTTCACTGGTACAAACAACAATTTCGACAGTGCCTACCGCCGGTTGAAAGACAATCAGGTTGTGGAAGTAGGATTCAAGATTCCAATACTGGACTGGGGAAAGCGTCGCGGACAGGTAAAAGTGGCACAGAGTAACCGCGAAGTGACAGAAAGCAAACTGCGTCAGGAGTCCATGAATTTCAATCAGAATATCTTTATACTGGTTGAGCAGTTCAACAACCAGCAGACACAGCTTCATCTGGCAGATGAGGCTGATCAGATAGCAAGAAAACGCTATCACACCAATGTAGAGACTTTCATGATAGGAAAGATTTCCACACTCGACCTGAACGACTCGCAAAGCCAGAAGGATGAGGCACGCCGCAAGCATATCAACGAACTGTTTTATTACTGGTATTATTATTATCAGTTGCGCAGTCTGACACTTTGGGATTTCGCGACGAACACCGGAATTGATGCAGACTTTGAAAAGATTGTCAGAAGATAAAACCACAGATTAAAGGAATTATATTTACTTTTGCAGAGTTATGATACTGATAATTGATGATGATAGTGCAATACGTTCCTCGCTCAGTTTCATGCTGAAGCGGGCAAAGTACGATGTTCTGGCTGTTTCCTGTCCTAAAGAGGCTATAGAAACAGTCCGTTCCGTTACACCACAACTTATTTTGATGGATATGAATTTCAGTCTTTCCACCAATGGCGAAGAAGGACTGATACTGCTCAGGCAGGTCAAACTGTTCTGCCCTGATGTTCCTGTAATATTGATGACAGCGTGGGGAAGTATCCCGTTGGCAGTACAGGGTATGCAGGCAGGAGCTTTCGACTTTATCACAAAGCCATGGAATAACGCTACCCTTATGCAACGCATAGAAACAGCTCTGGAACTTACATCAAAAGACAAGTCTGCAGATACGGTTTTAACTGACGATGACGGATTCGACCGCAGCCATATCATAGGCAAGAGCAAGGCATTGCTTGATGTTCTTACTACAGTAAAAAGAGTGGCACGTACAGGTGCTTCGGTACTGGTAACAGGCGAAAGCGGAACAGGCAAGGAACTTATTGCTGAGGCCGTACATATGAACAGTCCGCGCAGGAACAAGCCGTTTGTAAAAGTCAATCTTGGAGGTATCTCACAGACTCTTTTCGAAAGTGAGATGTTCGGACATAAGAAAGGGGCATTCACCGATGCCGTGACGGACCGTAAAGGACGTTTTGAACTGGCGGACAAAGGAACAATCTTCCTCGATGAAATAGGTGAGCTGGATCTGTCATGTCAAGTCAAGTTGCTACGTGTCCTGCAGGAGCAGACATTCGAACCTCTTGGCGAAAGCCGTCCGCGAAAGGTAGATGTGAGAGTGGTGTGCGCCACAAATGCTAATCTGGAGCAGATGGTACGTGAACACACATTCCGCGAAGATCTTTTCTATCGTATAAATCTGATAACGGTACATCTTCCGGCATTGCGCGAACGAAGGGAAGACATACCATTACTTGCACGTCATTTTGCCGACAGTCGTTGCAAAGCCGATGGACTTTCTCCAGTTGAATTGACTGACGATGCTCTGGATTACCTGAGCCGCCTGCCCTACCCCGGAAACATACGTGAGCTGAAAAATCTGGTAGAACGTACATTACTGGTATGCGGCAAACAGCAGCTTACAGCAGATGACTTCAAGGCACAGTATCATCCGACTTCTACTACATCCGTAACTGAAAACCTGCAAGGTCTGACCTTGGAGGAACTGGAGAAACGTACCATCATGCAGGCACTTGAAGCACACGGCAATAATCTTTCTCAAGTTGCCCTCTCATTAGGTATCAGCCGCGCGGCTCTATACCGCCGTCTGGAAAAATACGGCATTTCGTTCAACGACTAAACCCAATAAGGATGAAACTGAAAAACCTGTTCTTTCTGCTGGCTATATTACTGATGTTCGCATGGGGTATCCTGTTCTTCTTCACTTTAAAAGAAAAGGGAACACTCCACTATGTAGGCGAGGCAGTCATAACGCTCAGCCTTATTGTTCTGGTTTATTTCTACCGCAAAGTGGTAAAACCTCTGGACAGTATAGCCAACGGAATGGATTTGCTTCGCGAGCAGGATTTCAGCAGCCGTCTCGCTCCTGTAAGACAGGCTGAAGCAGACCGTATAGTAGATATGTTCAACAGAATGATGGACCAGTTGAAAAACGAACGTTTAAGACTCCGCGAACAGAATTACTTCCTTGATTTGCTCATCAATGTTTCCCCAATGGGAGTTATCATACTCGATTTCGACGGAAAGATTTCCATGCTTAATGCTGCCGCACTACGATTTCTGGGATACACAACGACAAACGAACTGATAGGAAAAGAGTTCAAGAATCTGGAATGTCCGCTGGCTGAAGAGATAGACCGGTTGCCCAAAGATACGACCGACACTATCCGCCTGAGCGACTCGATGATTTACCGCTGCTCACGGCTTTCGTTTGTTGACAGAGGGTTTGCACACCCCTTTGTTCTGATAGAAAGTCTGACTGCCGAAGTGGTTAAAGCCGAAAAGAAGGCATACGAGAAGGTTATCCGCATGATAGCCCACGAGGTAAACAATACCACGGCCGGAATCACATCTACTCTGGAAACAGCAAGCGAGGCACTGAAAGAGATGGAAGATACGGAAGACGTACAGGAAGTTATGAAAGTATGTGTGGAACGCTGTTATGGCATGAGCAGCTTCATAACCAATTTTGCAAATGTAGTAAAGATACCGGAGCCAAATCTTGAACAGGTAAGGCTGAACGACAGAGTTTCCGCCTGCCGGATGTTTATGGAAACTATCTGTCGCGACCGTAAAATAACTCTCCACAACGAGCTTTGTCCGGAAAATCCTGTTGTAAAAATAGATACTGTACTGTTTGAACAGGTACTGGTCAATATAATAAAGAATGCCGCTGAAAGTATCGGCGAGTGTGGCGACATATACATCCGTACTACGGATTCACCAGTAACGCTAGAAATAGCAGATACAGGTAAGGGTATCAGCCGGGAAGTTGAAGCCAAACTTTTCAGCCCTTTCTTCTCCACAAAACCGAACGGCCAGGGTATCGGTCTGATATTCATCCGTGAAGTACTGACCAAGCACGGATGTACTTTCTCGCTGCGTACATATTCCGACGGACTGACCCGTTTCCGCATCTCTTTCCCCAATATACAATAAAAAAGTAGTATAGCACACATTGGTACTATACTACCTCCATATATAGTCTGTTAAAATCAACCTTTTATAATTTCATCAATACGCTTGAGTTCAGTCTCATCGAACGATGTGTTGTTCAAAGCCTTGATATTATCGGATAACTGCTCCACAGAGCTTGCGCCTACTATTACGGATGTCACCTTATTATCCTTCAGCAACCATGCCAATGACATTTCGGCAAGAGTCTGTCCACGTTCCAAAGCTATACGGTTCAACTCAGCTATCTTCGCCAACATCTCAGGGGTGAGCGCTTCTTTCTTCAAGTATCCACCACGTGCGACTCTTGAATCTTCGGGTATTCCATTCAGATATCTGTCTGTCAGCAAGCCTTGGGCAAGTGGAGAGAAAGCTATAAAGCCAACACCTGTATTATAAGCTTCATCCAGAACACCTTCTTCCTCAGGCTCACGGTTAATAATATTATATCTGCCCTGATACAACAGACACGGTACTTTTTCGGATTTCAGATATTCGTATGCGAACCTGGCCTTGTCGGCAGGATATTTCGATATACCGACATATAATGCCTTGCCCATTCTTACTATATCCACGAGCGCCTGCAATGTTTCTTCCAACGGAGTTTCAGGGTCATACCTGTGGGAATAGAAAATATCGACATATTCGAGGTTCATTCTTTTAAGACTCTGGTTAAGGCTGGCAAAAAGATATTTCCTTGAGCCCCACTCTCCGTATGGTCCGGGCCACATATCATGTCCGGCTTTGGTAGAAATAAAGAGTTCGTCACGATACGGAGCGAATGATGTCTTCATTATATGCCCGAAGGTCTCTTCCGCTGAACCGTACGAAGGTCCGTAATTATTGGCCAAATCTATATGGGTTATACCATTATCGAAGGCAAAATGCAACTTTTTCCTACTGTTTGACAATGTATCAACATCGCCGAAGTTATGCCACAATCCCAATGAAATTTCAGGGAGAAGAATTCCACTTTTACCGCATCTGCGATACTTCATCTTCCCGTCATATCTGTCGGGAGATGCAGAATATACCGGTTCTATCATAATTATACCAGATTTTAGTATTTAAGTTAATCTGTTACAAAGATAAAAATATTATATGAAACTGCTTTCCATCAAAAAAACAAATAAATACATTATCTTTGCAATCTAAACGAACACTGAAAGATTGCAATATGGGTAGAATAAAAGTTTCAGCACCTGAAAATATAAATACAAACATACTTTTACCGTCGTCAAAGAGTATATGCAACAGGGCTCTTATTATAAAAGCACTGTCAAAACATGACGGGAAAATAGAGAACTTGTCCGAATGCGACGACACTTTCGTGATGGTGCGCGCACTTAGTGAAATGACCGACACTATAGACATCATGGCGGCAGGTACAGCCATGAGATTTCTCACTGCATATCTTTCGGTTACAGAAGGCGAACATATCATTACGGGGACTGAAAGGATGAGACAACGCCCTATAAAAATTCTGGTGGATGCCTTGCGAAGCTTAGGAGCAGACATTGAATATACCGAAAAAGAAGGTTTCCCTCCACTGAAAATCAGAGGAAAAGAACTTAATGGGAATTCTATCTCACTGCCGGGAGACATCAGTTCACAATACATATCCGCTCTTATGATGATAGGTCCTACTCTTAAAAACGGACTTACTCTAAACCTGACAGGCAATATTGTTTCAAAACCATATATCAATCTTACAATCCAGATAATGAAAGAGTTCGGAGCTGATGCCGTATGGGCAGACGAACACACTATATGCATAAGCAACGATACTTACAAACCTACTCCATACTATGTGGAAAGTGACTGGAGCGCTGCTTCTTACTGGTATGAGATGACAGCCCTGTCGGACAACGCTCGTGTGGAACTTCCAGGACTTTTCGAAAAGAGTTTTCAGGGCGACTCAAAAGTGGCAGAACTGTTTGAGCAACTGGGTGTAACAACCGAATATGGAGACAAGAATGTAGTTCTGACCAAAAGCGGAAAAGTAACAGACAAAATGGAATACGATTTCGTAAACCAGCCAGACCTGGCACAGACGTTCGTAGTGACCTGTTGCATGATGGGAATACCGTTCCGTTTCAGTGGTCTGCAAAGTCTAAAGATAAAGGAGACAGACCGTATGGCTGCACTTATAAACGAGATGAAGAAACTGGGATACGTAATATCGGAAAGCGACAGTTCGGTATTGTCGTGGGACGGAGAAAGATGCGAAAGTGACGCAAACCCAGCCATAGACACATACGAAGACCACAGAATGGCAATGGCATTTGCACCAGCAGCACTGAAGCTGAAGAACATCAGAATAAACAATCCGCAAGTGGTATCAAAATCATATCCCGGTTTCTGGAATGATTTGACCAAGGCAGGTTTCAACATAATGGAGGAATAAAGACATGTGGATACTCGTTTTAGCACTCATCGGTGTTGCGCTGTTCGGACTTATTGCCGGATACTTCTATAACCGCAACATCCAGAAGAAAATTGAAAAAGGAGAAATAACCGAAGAGCCGCAAGTGGTTGAGGTGGACAGCGAATGCTGCGGTCAGCACGAGACATGCGAGAAGGATAGTCTTCTGGCAGCCGTAAGCAAGAAAATAGAATACTACGACGATGAAGAGCTGGACCGTTTCAAGGGACGTACATCAGATAGCTACACCGAGGAAGAGATAGAAGAATTCAGAGACATTCTTTACTCCACTCAGGAAGTAGAGGTGGCAGGATGGTGCCGAAGCCTGCAATTGCGCGGCATTGAACTGCCGGACGAACTTAAGGACGAACTGTTCCTGATTGTGGGAGAAAGAAGAATACATTGATTTAGTTAAGAACAAAAAAACTAATTATGACCGATTTCATAGAACTGTTCCAATATACATTTTTCCAGAATGCACTGCTGGGAAGTCTTTTTGCAAGTATTGCCTGTGGAATAATAGGTACATACATCGTGACAAGACGCCTGGTCTTCATCAGCGGAGGCATAACCCATGCTTCATTCGGAGGAATAGGAATAGGGCTATATACAGGTATTTCGCCGCTTCTTACAGCTGCCATATTCTCTGTGTTGTCGGCATTTGGAGTGGAATGGCTAAGCAAGAGAAGCGACATGCGGGAAGACTCCGCCATTGCCGTGTTCTGGACTTTCGGTATGGCAGTGGGAATTATCTTCAGTTTTCTCGCTCCGGGATTTACGCCTGAGCTTTCTTCATTCCTCTTTGGAAATATTCTGACCATTACTCCCGGTGATATCATACTGCTTGGCATAATAAGTCTCGCACTCGCCGTATTCTTTGCAATATTCCTGAGACCTATAGTATCAATAGCATTCGACAGGGAGTTTGCACGCTCACAGCGTCTGCCGGTGACACTGTTCGAATATACGCTGATGATGTTCATTGCACTGACCATAGTGGCTTGTCTAAGAATGATAGGTATAGTTCTTGTCATCTCATTGCTTACACTGCCACAAATGACAGCAAATCTATTTACATACAGTTTCAAGAAGATTATCTGGCTGTCAATACTGATAGGCTACATAAGCTGTCTGGGTGGTCTGATACTGTCATATCAGCTTCAAGTACCCTCAGGAGCATCAATCATATTTACTTCTATAGTGATTTATGCCATAGCGAAGATTATAAGAAGGAAAAGTTAATGAAGTTAAGTATTAAAGGATTCAACAAACTCATATAATTATGGAAATAAAGATTAATTCACTGGAACAGATCCATGAAGCAGCGAAACAATTCATCGCTGAAATGGGCGACAATACAGTCTTTGCTTTCTACGGCAAGATGGGTGCAGGAAAAACCACATTCATCAAGGCTGTGTGTGAAGAACTTGGAGTGACAGATGTTATAAACTCACCTACTTTTGCTATCGTAAACGAATACCGTTCTGAAACTGCAGGCGAACTGATTTATCACTTCGATTTCTACAGAATCAAGAAGCTGGAAGAAGTTTACGACATGGGATATGAAGATTATTTCTATAGTGGCGCACTCTGCTTCATAGAATGGCCTGAACTGATAGAGGACGTGCTTCCGGGTAACACCGTAAACGTATATATAGAAGAGACAGAAGACGGAACACGTACCGTACGTTTCGAAACTGAATAACGATGATTGCACACTACATAATACAATCGGTTTTTGTACTGGTAGGGATTTTGTCTCTCATGGCATCAGTCTTTAACTGGGAATGGTTCTTCACAGCACAGAACTCACAGTTCATAGTGAGAACTCTTGGGAGAAACAAATCCAGAATATTCTATGCAATACTTGGTTTGGCTATGATTGCGGCAGGGATATATTTCTTTCTGTCCGTACGCGAAGCCTACAAATAGACAATTATTATTTTACATAATCAAAAAACAGCCGGTCAGGAAAAATCCCAACCGGCTGTTTTTTCATAAAATAATATTGTATTCCGAGAAAAGTTTCAGATTTATATTCAGGACTTTAATCTACAGTTACTGATTATCTTTCTGACGAATTTCCACACGACGGATCTTTCCACTGATAGTCTTTGGGAGTTCATCCACAAACTCTATCACACGAGGATATTTGTATGGAGCGGTAACACGCTTCACGTGATCCTGAAGTTCCTTTATCAACGCATCGCCTGCCTTATCCTTATAATCCTTTGCAAGGATAATTGTAGCCTTGACCACCTGTCCGCGGATTTCGTCAGGAACTCCTGTAATGGCACATTCAACTACAGCAGGGTGTGTCATCAACGCGCTTTCCACTTCAAACGGGCCTATACGGTAACCGGAACTCTTGATTACATCATCAGCACGGCCAACAAACCAGTAATAACCGTCTTCATCGCGCCATGCCACATCGCCAGTATAATAAACACCGTCATGCCAAGCCTCGTGTGTAAGCTCAGGGGCACGATAATACTCCTTGAACAATCCTAATGGCTTGCCATGATTTGTACGTACCACAATCTGTCCCTGCTCGCCATCTTCGGCACTGCGTCCGTCTGGCTTGATAAGATCTATCTCATACTGTGGATTAGGCACACCCATACTTCCCGGTTTCGGTTCCATCCATGGGAATGTGGCAAGTGTCAATGTTGTTTCTGTCTGTCCGAAACCTTCCATCAGGCGTATTCCTGTTATCTTGAGGAATGTTTCATATACTGAGTAGTTCAAAGCCTCACCGGCAGTAGTACAGTATTCCAATGATGAAAGATCGTACTTGGACAGATCTTCACGTATGAGGAAACGATATATTGTAGGAGGCGCACAAAGAGATGTGATATGATAGTCGTGTATCTTCTGAAGAATATCTGCAGGAGTGAACTTCTCATGATCATATACAAAGACTGTTGCACCTGCTATCATCTGTCCGTACAATTTTCCCCAAACAGCCTTACCCCATCCGGTATCGGCAATAGTAAGATGAAGACTGTCCTTATGAAGATTATGCCAGAAACTTCCTGTAACGATGTGTCCCAACGGATAAGTGAAGTCATGTGCCACCATCTTAGGTTCGCCTGTGGTACCGGATGTGAAATACATCAATGATATATCGTCGTTGGTATTTACATGCTCAGGACGGACAAAAGGAGCCGCATTATCTATTCCCTTATGAAAATCAAGGAAGCCTTCAGGTATGTCAGGACCTATGCTAACGAGTTTCTCTACTGTAGGAGACTCAGGCATTGCATCTATCACATGTTTTGTAATCACTTCTTCGCCCGCCATTACAATCATCTTGATAGATGCAGCATTGCAGCGGTAAACAATATCTTTTTTGGTAAGAAGGTGTGTAGCAGGAATTACAACAGCACCTAATTTGTGAAGAGCAATAATGGAATACCAGAACTCATAACGGCGCTTTAGGATAAGCATAACCTTATCACCATGACCAATACCGAGACTCTGAAAGTAAGATGCAGTCTGATCAGTATATTTCTTAAGGTCGGCATATGAAAAATGAATGCATGCACCTTTATCATTTGTCCATAATATCGCTTCTTTTTCCGGCTCTTCGGCAGCCCACGCATCCACTACATCGTAGCCGAAATTGAAATTTTCAGGAACTTCTATCCTGAAATTCTTTATAAAATCCTCCTGTGAGGTAAAATGTGTCTGTTTTACAAATCTCTCTAACATATCTCGTATCTGATTATTGCATTACTATAGCTAAGAATCTAACGTTGTTTCCGTCGAGTGCCTTCATTCCGTGAGGAAGAGAGGAATCGAAATACAAGCTGTCGCCCGGATTGAGGATAAGCTCCTTGCCATTGATATCAAGCAACAAACGTCCTTCAATCACCATATTGAATTCCTGTCCGGCATGAGTGTTATAATATATAGGTGTGGTTTCAGGCTTAGGTTCTACCGTTACAATAAACGGATCTGCAATTCTGTTCTTGAAACCTGAGGCCAATGACTCGTACTTGTAAGCCTTTGTTCTTTCCACTGAAATACCTGTTCCACGGCGTGTAAGGAAATATGAGCGCATATGAGGTTCTTCGCCAAACATAAGTTCATCCAATGAAACTCCAAACTCGGCCGAAATCTTCTGAAGTGTACTTACCGAGAGGTCTGTCTCACCACTTTCCATAGCGACATACTGTTCTGGAGTTACTCCAATCTTTTCAGCTACCTGCTCAACTGTCAGGTCAAGAGCATCGCGCAATCCATGCAAGCGCATTGCTATTTGTTTTATCTGTTCATCCATAGTCTTTAAGTTATTTGCCACAAAAATAATAAAAAGTATGTCATTATGAAAGTTATTCTAAATATAAATAATCATAATGTACAAGATAAGGTTTACCGTGAATACCCATTACAGCCTTTGCATCAGCTGATGACATACTTACACGACCTACACCTATCTTCTCGTCATCAGGATTTACGATAGTGACAATATCATCCTTCTCAAAATCGCCTATTATATCTGTCACTCCTACAGGAAGAAGACTTACCGCCTTGTCACCACGCAGTTTATCCGCAGCTTTATGATTGACTACAATCTTACCCTTTGAAAAACCGTCGCTGTGGGCAATCCATTTCTTGATACTTGACACACCGTTCTCCGAAGGAACAAACTTCGTGCATACGGTTTCTTCAGGATTGGAAATCAGATCAACGAGTATATTGTCCTTCTTTCCATTGGCAATAAATACTGTAATCCCCTCGTCTGCCACCTTGCGGGCAATGCTGCTTTTAGTCAGCATACCTCCCCTGCCAAATCCTGATTTTTCGGTACTGATATAATCTGACAGATCCTTACCCTGTTCCACTTCTCTGATAACAGTCACTCCCGGCTGAGAAGGAGCGCCATTGTATATGCCGTCAATATTGCTTAGAATAACCAATGCCTGAACATCCATCATGGCTGCAATCAGTCCTGAGAGTTCGTCATTGTCAGTAAACATAAGTTCCGTAACAGAAATAGTGTCGTTCTCATTCACAATGGGAATAACATCATTGTCCAGCATAACCTGCATACAGTTGCGCTGATTGAGATAATGTCGTCTTGTGGAGAAACTTTCCTTAGTTGTAAGCACCTGACCTACCGTAATTCCATGTTCGCGAAACAGTTCGTAATATCTGTTTATCAGCTTGGCCTGCCCTACTGCCGAAAACAACTGACGGCTGTCAACACTGTCAAGCTTGCGCAAAGGCTTTACCTCACTGCGTCCGGAAGCCACTGCTCCAGATGATACAAGTACTATTTCAACTCCTGCCCTGTGAAGTTCTGCCACCTGGTCAACCAATGCGGACATTCGCGTAACATCGAGCGTACCATCCTTGCGTGTAAGTACATTGCTGCCAATTTTTACCGCTATTCTTTTATATTTACATTCCATACATTTTTTGATTTCATATCTATTAATGACGCAAATATAAGAAATTACGGACATCAAATTACAAAATCATGCTGTATTTTTATTTCAGATTACTTATTGACATAATTTTCACAAGAATATTACCAACAGAAAGGCAGCGCGACACCGGACTGCCTCACCATATCATAAATCAATATACGTCTTTAATACTGCCACATATTCTTCGAAAGCCTTCCTTCCGGCTTCAGTCATACGGCATGAAGTTCTTGTCTTCTTTCCGATAAACTCTTTCGTCACTTCAATATATCCTGCACTGCTCAGTTTATCAAGCTGCACACTGATATTACCTGCAGTAGCATTAGTTTTCTCTTTCAAATAATTAAAATCAGCCTCATCAACTGACAGTAAAAGAGTCATTATCGCAAGCCTTAACTGAGAATGTATCAGAGGATTTAATTCTTTAAGCATTGTTGTCTGGAATTTCTGTTAATAATATGTCCAGGTATAATCATCATAAATAGAAAAGCTATTCCGAAATACAAATGCCAATATACTGTGGAATTGCCATCCGAAACAAGTACTACAAGCATGTACAAACCGATAAAAAATGCCAACAGCGGTGTATAGACAAGAACTTTCATGTTGGTTATGACGCCTGTAATGGATGTTCCTATTCCTGCATAGAGCAGACTCAACGGAAGCATCAGAGTAAAACTGCATACTCCTGTATGAAAACCGAAAAGAACTATAGCAATAATAGTCAACAAGAACATTGAGCCTATAACAGACCATGTATTTGCTATCGCCTTATCCATATACGTCACAACCTGATGCTTCTCTTTTCTGTCCTTGATCTTCATCACTATACCCGGAACAAACATCAGAAACCATAAAGCTGCCCATAACGGATTGGCAGTGAAATAAACCATAGCAAAAGCAACAATTGAAATAATAAAAGCCGAATAACCATAATAAAGGAAAACATTGCCGCTTCCAACTTCCATATTCTGCTTTGTCTGTTTTAACATCTGGGAAATCAGTTCCAAACTGTCTTTCTCCGAAAATAGATTTTCTTTCATACACAATAATTTTTTAATGTTCTACACTTCTATATGGACGTTTTTGTACAAAAAGCTCATTTCCCGTTTATCAGTTTATTCATACATAAATTAGTTTATAAAATAAACCATATACTTATTAAAAAAAAGAAGACTTGTCTTCTTTACAGTGCAAATATAAAACAGTTTATTTTATAAACCAAATAAAAAAGCAATTATTTTTATATCTAATACCATTTTAAACAATTGAAATATCATATCGTGTATTATTAAGACAAAGCTCGTACAAAGCATCAGTCAATCAATAACCATCCTACATTTTTTCTGATATCAGTTTTTATTGATAACTTTGCCTGACTAAATTACAATTGGACTTTTATGATTAAAGCTATATTTTTCGACATCGACGGAACACTGGTTTCGTTCAAGACACACAGAGTACCGGAATCAACCAAACAGGCACTTAAAGAGTTAAGAGAAAAAGGTATAAAGGTATTTATCGCTACAGGACGCCCGAAATTGCTTATAAACAATCTTGAAGATCTTGAATTCGACGGATATATAACCCTGAACGGTGCCCACTGCTTTACAGCTGACCACAAGGATATATACAAGGGACTGATACCTGCCGAAGATATAGAAAGAGTTGTGGAATATACTAAAAACCACGACTATCCGTTCGTCTTTGTGCACGACAATCAATGGTTTATCACAAAAGTGGATAAAGCGGTGGAAGACATAGCCAAACTGATAGAGATTTCCATTCCTCCTGTTAAACCGGGAGAAGAAGCACTCGGAAAAGATATTCTCCAGATTATGGGATACTTCCCTACTGAAGCCGATGAAGAAATCTTCGGCAAGATACTTACTCATTGCGAAACAATGAGATGGCACCCGCTATTTGCTGACATCATAAATAAAGGTACAAGCAAGAGCCGCGGCATAGATGAAGTAATAAAGCATTACGGCATAAAGCTCGAAGAGACAATGGCTTTCGGCGATGGCGGAAACGATATCAACATGCTTGAACATGCCGGAATAGGGGTTGCCATGGACAATGCATCGGACAAAGTCAAAGCTGCAGCCGACTATATCACGTCATCTGTGGATGATAACGGCATCATAAATGCTTTGAGACATTTCAATATATTATAGTACTCAACGCAGCATTACCACACGGCGCAAGATAAGCTGTTTATACTGCTTTTTCATATCATCGGGCAAAAAAGAATTATCTATCAGTTCGAACCACTTGGGCAATGCACGGCTGAAGCGGCGGGAAAGATTCTCGATAACTTTCTCGTCAACTCCCGATGCCGTTATCGCCTTGTAAAAGTCAGCCTTACGCAAACGGCTTTTCTTTCCGTTGAGGGTAAGAGCAAGCTCCTCAGTATCTTCAGGCATAACAAGATTTGTGGAAAGCATATCGTATGCCGGTGTAAGTGTGTAACCGCCCATCTGATTATAAAGAGAAAAGTTCTTGAGATGCATGTCGGCATTGCCGGTTATCCAACAGAAGACCACGACTTCCCAAAAATTTATAACATCAAGTTGCGGCGCAGAAGAGTAACGGCGGATAAGTTTGGCAATCTGTTCGTATGAACCCTTATACTTATATTCGGTAAGTCTTTCGGATAATTGACACATATCTTCCATAGCTATCTTACGACCATCCGGCTGGCGGTCTATACGGCGGGTAATATAACACAGTTCACCATCACTGAAACGTATCAGACTATGGGGAACCACATTGATTTTCACAGCCTCGGCAAGATGCATGGTAACATCCTCCAGTTCGGGCAAGGCACGGTATGAATGAGTCTGAGGTTTTAGGATGAAACGTCCCCAAAGACCAACTATTGTAAAACGGTCAGGCTCATTGCGTCCGCCCCGGTTAATATCAAGCGACAACTTGGCCTGCACACCTGTCAGCGTAGTCTGGCTACGTACAACCTGACGAGCCAAATCTCCCAATTGGGCACGTACGTATGGTAACTCAGGTGCGGTACGAGTTCCGAAGAATTTCTTGGCACATGCAGGATGAAAATCCTTCATGCCTTCTCCTAATTCCTTATAGCAATACAGGCATCTGCTCATAATTTATCCTCCTCTATTTCGTCGTCGGGTATAACACTTACGGCTCCTATACAATCCTTGCAGCAAGCCAAAAGAAGCGACATACGGTCCCGCTGGTTTATTTTCCAACTTCTCTCGGCAATATCCAGCAACCATCCTTCCGGTATCATACCGTCAAAGAACGGGAACAGCACCATATCGTGAAACGGTTTCTCTCCAAGAGGAAGTGTCAGACTGACTGCGGCTGCATCCGGCAGCTTCAGATAATCTGTGTCGTATGTAAAGGTGAATCCGTTTTCGTCTTCCACCAGTCTGCCTGCCAAGCGGTCATGCAGAAATACTTTTGCACGTTTCATTACTTATCCTCCCTTGATTTTGGACTCAGCTCAACAGGACCTACCTGACGACCGAAAAGACTGAGAACCTGATTTACCTTATCCATACGCAAGGTCTGTTTGCCCTGCTCCAAATCACGAACAAAGCGCAACCCTACTCCGGACTTATCAGCCAGATCGACCTGTGTCAATCCGAACTGGCGACGCATCTCCTTTACAAAATCTGCTATTACTGTGTATTCCATAATTATACCCTTTCGGGTACAAATATAATAATATATTCGACTTATTATACCTTTTAGGGTATAATTCAGTATCCAAAATTATTTTTTATACCCAAACGGGTATAGCTTAAAATTAAGGGCCAATTAAAATTATACCGCAATAGTCAGTTTTGCCAAATAGTCGTAATGCTCTCCGCTATATACAAGTTCGGTCTTAAAACCATACTGAGATGCATAAAAATTCAGAGTTTCGTAATCAAAATACAGCCACTTGAACTGTTCGCCTTTTATCTGCTTATACTGCATACTGAACTCTATCTCGCCATAATAATCGGCAGCCAGATCAATAAGCATACTTCCGTCCTCATCCTCGAACAGATATTTCAGGTCACTCGAATCCATAAGGATACATCCACCCGGCTTCAACAGCTCCTTCATACGCGTAAAGAATGTCTCCATATTCTGCAAAGAACCGATAATTCCGGAACCGTTCATTAACATTAATATAGTGTCATAACCACCGACAAACGACGGGTCGAAAAGATTAACCAGACGGGCATTAACCCCACTCTCTTCCATCACTTTTACAGATAAAGGAGATATATCTATAGCCTCAACATCCTTGCCCATATCTAGCAAAGCGACAGAATGACAACCACTTCCGGCACCTACATCAAGAATTTTGCCTGTAGCCATATCCAACGCCTTTCGCTCCAGCTCGGGCATTTCATCATATTCGCGGAAAAGAGTCTCTACAGGAATTTCATCCTCATCAAACTGTGGCGAGAAAACTCTGAGCCTTCCGGCCTGACCTTTACAGAAGTAATCATAAATGGCATTTCCCATTGGGTCTTTGCCTGTTTCAAGCAATCCGTAGTTCATATACATTATTTATATTACAATGCACAAAGTTACAAAAAAGTTATACATATACCGTACTGATGATTATTTATGCACCAATTTCACATTTTTTACGAATAAACATATAAAAAACTTCGTATTTATGCATGAAATCAAATAAATAGGTGTATATTTGCGCTCAATATAGAATAATTATACAATGAAAAGTAAGAGTACAAGGCTTGATGCCATTAAAATGATTATCTCCGTAAAAGAAATCGGAAGCCAGGATGAACTTCTTCAGGAACTGACTAAAGAGGGTTTCAGCCTGACACAGGCCACGCTTTCAAGGGACTTGAAACAACTGAAAGTGGCTAAAGCTGCCAGCATGAACGGCAACTATGTGTATGTACTTCCGAACAATACTATGTACAAGCGAATGACCAATCCGCCTGGAGCTACAGAGATGTTGCGCCATAACGGATTCATGGGAATAGAATTCTCAGGAAACATAGCTGTAATCAAAACAAGACCAGGATATGCCAGCAGTCTGGCATACGATATAGATGATCATAACTTTAACGAAATAATAGGTACCATTGCTGGTGATGATACCATAATGCTGGTAATCAGAGAAGGTTATTCACGCCAGAATGTGACAGACACACTTAGACTGATAATTCCAAATATAAACTGAAACAATAGAACATAAAAAAAGCTGAAGGAAACAACATACAAAAAACGATGGAAAAAGAAAAACAAATAGACGTAATGGTGGCTGACGCTTCACATGAAAAATATGTGGATTATATACTGGACACCATAAGAGAGGCTGCTAAAGTAAGAGGAACAGGTATAGCCGAACGTACTCATGAATACGTAGCTACAAAAATGAAAGAAGGTAAAGCTATTATAGCGCTGTGTGGAGATGATCTTGCAGGATTTACCTATATCGAATCGTGGGGAAACAAGCAATATGTTGCCACATCGGGACTTATTGTTCATCCAAAATATCGTGGACTGGGACTTGCAAAAAGGATCAAACATGCTTCGTTCACTTTAGCAAGACTAAGATGGCCTAAAGCAAAAATATTCAGTCTTACATCAGGAGCAGCAGTAATGAAAATGAATACAGAACTTGGATATGTTCCAGTAACATTCAACGAACTTACTGACGATGAAGCTTTCTGGAAAGGATGCGAAGGTTGCATCAACCACGAAATTCTGATGGCTAAGAACAGAAAATTCTGTATCTGTACAGCTATGTTGTATGATCCTGCTTTACACCAGGATGACAAAGTAAACAATTTCTAAAATTAAAGAACCCCAAAAACTCATACATATATGGAAAAGAAAAAAGTAGTTGTGGCATTCAGCGGCGGTCTTGATACATCATTCACTGTTATGTATCTAGCAAAAGAAAAAGGATACGAAGTATATGCGGCTTGTGCCAATACCGGAGGTTTCAGCCCGGAACAATTGAAACAGAACGAAGAAAATGCTTATAAACTAGGAGCTGTAAAATATGTTACTCTTGACGTTACTCAGGAATACTACGAAAAGAGTCTGAAATATATGGTTTTCGGAAACGTACTCCGTAACGGAACCTATCCTATATCTGTAAGTTCGGAACGTATTTTTCAGGCATTGGCCATTGCACGTTATGCAAACGAAATCGGTGCACACGCCATAGCACACGGTTCTACAGGTGCAGGTAACGACCAGGTTCGTTTCGATATGACTTTCCTTGTTATGGCTCCAGGTGTTGAAATCATCACACTTACACGTGATATGGCTTTGAGTCGTGAATACGAAATCAACTACTTGAAAGAACATGGTTTCGAAGCTGATTTCACTAAACTGAAATACTCTTACAATGTAGGTATATGGGGGACTTCAATCTGCGGTGGAGAAATTTTGGACTCTACTCAGGGATTGCCAGAAAGTGCATATCTGAAGCAGGTAAAGAAAACAGGTTCGGAAGAACTTAGACTTGAATTCAAGAAAGGTGAAATCTGCGCTGTAAACGGCGAGAAATTTGACGACAAGATTAAGGCTATCCAGAAGATAGAAGAAATAGGTGCTGCTTACGGTATCGGTCGTGATATGCACGTGGGAGATACTATCATCGGTATCAAGGGACGTGTAGGATTCGAAGCTGCTGCTCCTATGCTTATCATCGGCGCACACAAGTTCCTTGAAAAATATACTTTGAGCAAATGGCAACAGTACTGGAAGGATCAAGTTGCCAACTGGTATGGTATGTTCCTTCACGAAAGCCAGTATCTGGAACCTGTTATGCGCGACATCGAAGCTATGCTTACAGAAAGCCAGCGTAACGTAAACGGTACTGTTATTCTGGAATTGCGTCCTTACTGCTTCTCAACTGTAGGCGTTGATTCTAAGGATGACCTAGTGAAGAACAAGTTCGGTGAATACGGTGAAATGCAGAAAGGCTGGACAGCCGACGATGCAAAAGGATTCATCAAGGTTCTTTCTACTCCGCTCAGAGCCTATTATGCTAACCATAAAGACGAGGCGGACGTATGATAAAAGTAGGAATTATAGGTGGTGCAGGATATACGGCAGGCGAGCTTATTCGTCTGCTTATCAACCATCCTGAAGTAGAGATAGTATTTATCAACAGTTCGAGCAACGCCGGAAACAAGATTACAGATGTTCACGAAGGTCTGTACGGAGAAACAGAACTTACATTTACAGACGAGCTCCCATTAGACAAGATAGACGTTCTTTTCTTCTGTACAGCTCACGGCGATACAAAGAAGTTCATGGACAGCCACAACGTACCTGAAGACTTGAAGATTATTGACCTGTCTATGGATTATCGTATAAAGAGCGACGACCATGATTTCATCTACGGACTGCCGGAACTGAACAGACGCGCTATCTGCCATAGCAAGCATGTAGCCAATCCGGGATGCTTTGCCACTTGTATCCAGTTGGGACTTCTACCTTTGGCCAAGAACCTGCTGCTCAACGGAGATGTAATGGTTAATGCCATCACAGGAAGTACAGGAGCAGGAGTAAAACCTGGCGCTACGAGCCACTTCAGCTGGCGTAACAACAACATGAGCATCTACAAGCCGTTCCAGCATCAGCATGTTCCTGAAATCAAGCAGTCACTGTGTCAGCTGCAGAACAGTTTCGATTCTGATATAGATTTCATTCCTTACCGTGGCGACTTCGCACGAGGAATCTTCGCTACTATTGTGGTAAAGACTAAAGTAGAACTTGAGGAAATCAAAAAGATGTATGAAGATTATTATGAAGAAGATTCTTTCGTACATATTGTAGACAAAAATATCGATCTGAAACAGGTGGTAAACACTAACAAGTGTCTGCTCCATCTGGAGAAACATGGCGATAAGCTGCTCATCATATCATGTATCGACAATCTGCTGAAAGGTGCAAGCGGTCAGGCCGTTCATAACATGAACCTGATGTTCAACCTTGAGGAAACAGTAGGACTGAGACTGAAACCAAGTGCGTTTTAGTTAATGAATAATTTAAAATTAAGAATTAATATTTGGATACAGCGAACTATATTTCAAGTTCAAAATACCAACTATTAATTCTTAATCATATAAAGAATAATTATTTATTGGTATAGCCAACTCTCAGTTCTTAATTATTAATTATTAATTCTTAATTAGATTATGACCCTCTTCGACGTATATCCCCTTTTCGACGTAAACATTGTGAAAGGTAAAGGCTGTCACGTATGGGACGCGAAAGGAAATGAATATCTTGACCTGTACGGAGGACATGCAGTAATATCAATAGGACATGCCCATCCGCATTATGTAGAAGCCGTAAGCAATCAGGTAGCAAAATTGGGCTTCTATTCAAACTCGGTAATCAATACGCTGCAGAAAGACCTTGCCGAAAAGCTTGGAGCTATGTGTGGTTACGATGATTATCAGCTGTTCCTGATCAACTCAGGTGCCGAAGCCAACGAAAATGCATTGAAACTGGCTTCATTCTATAACGGACGTACCAGAGTTATTTCTTTTGCAAAAGCTTTCCACGGACGTACTTCACTGGCAGTGGAAGTGACAAACAATCCTAAAATCATAGCTCCGATAAACGACAACGGACATGTAACATATCTTCCTCTTAATGATACTGAAGCTGTAAAGGCAGAACTTTCAAAAGGTGATGTATGCGCAGTTATCATCGAAGGTATACAGGGTGTGGGCGGTATCCAGGTGCCAAACACAGAGTTCATGAAAGAACTTAGACGTGCATGTGATGAGACAAATACTGTACTCATTCTTGACGAAATACAGTCAGGCTACGGAAGAAGCGGTAAATTCTTTGCTCATCAGTATATGGGTATCAAGCCGGATATGATTACTGTAGCAAAAGGAATCGCAAACGGATTCCCTATGGCAGCCGTACTTATCAGCCCTAAGTTCACTCCGGTATACGGACAGCTTGGTACGACATTCGGCGGAAACCATCTGGGATGTGCAGCCGCAATAGCTGTACTTGACGTGATGAAGGAAGAGAACCTGATAGAAAACGCTGCAAAAGTAGGTGCACACCTTATGGAAGAGCTCAAATCCTTCAAGGGAATAAAGGAACTTCGCGGACTGGGACTTATGATTGGTTTGGAGTTTGAAGAACCGATCAAGGAAATCCGCAGCAAACTTCTTTTCGAACAGAAAGTATTTACAGGTGTAAGCGGAACAAATGTCATCCGTCTGTTGCCTCCTCTCTGCTTGAGTATGGCAGAAGCTGACGAATTCCTGGAAAGACTTCACAATGTAGTAAAATAAAGGCAGAAAAGTATGAAAATAGCAATTATCGGTGCAGGAAACATGGGTGGCGCCATTGCGCGCGGCCTGGCACACGGACAGTATATTGATGCAGGCAGCATAACAGTTTCAAATCCAAGCAACGCAAAGCTTGAGAAACTGAAAGAAGAATATCCTGACATAAACATAACCAACAACAATAAGGAAGCGGCCGACGGAGCTGACATAGTAATCCTTGCTGTGAAACCATGGAAGATGGAAGAGGTGCTCAAGCCTCTACGTCTGCGACAGCCACAGATTCTGGTATCAGTTGCAGCAGGACTTACCTTCGAGGATCTGGCTCATTTTGTTGATCCGGAGATGCCTATATTCCGTGTAATTCCTAACACTGCAATTGCCATAAACGAAAGTCTTACACTAATAGCTTCAAGAAACGCTTCGACAAAACAGACTGACATGATGATCAAGCTGTTCAATGAGATGGGAGTTGCCATACTGATAGAAGAAAAGCTTTTTCCGGCAGGCACTTCGCTCACATCGTGCGGAATAGCATACGTTCTCAAATATGTTCAGGCAGCCATGCAGGCAGGTATCGAACTTGGATTCAAGCCAAAGGAAGCAAAGAAAATGATTGCACAGACCATGCTTGGCGCCGCACAGATTCTACTTAATGATGAGGACTCACATCCGGCTACTGAAATAGAAAAGGTTACCACTCCTGGCGGTATAACCATCAAGGGGCTGAACCGACTGGAACATGACGGATTTACATCGGCTGTGATAAATGCAATAAAAGAAACTTGCATCTGAAAATAACTTGACATATATCAATACGCCATATTGGAATAATGACGTAACTTTGCAGCCGGAAAAATCAAAAGCCAAGTGGACAAAGTTATTCAACAGACTAATATTAAAAGGGGACTTACCAAACTGGTAGTCCCTATTTTTATAGAAACGCTCCTGATAATGATGCTGGGAGCTATCGACACAGTGATGCTTAGCCAATATTCCGACGAAAGTGTAGCTGCAGTTGGAGTGGTAAACCAAATAGTAATGTTCGCATTCCTCATATTCGAGGTTATAAACATCGGAACATCAGTACTCTGTTCTCAATATCTGGGAGCCAAACTACAACAGAAAATGGTACAGGTGGTAGGAGTATCACTATTGTTAAACCTTGTTGTAGGACTAATAGTCAGTGCTATATTGCATTTCGGTGCTGTAACCCTGTTAAACTGGATGGGACTTCGCCCCGAACTTCTCCAATATGGTATAGGCTATATGGAAATAGTAGGAGCGTTCGCTTTCTTCCAGGCAATATCACTCACCATTTCAGCATCACTCCGTAGTGCCAACAAGGCCATTTACCCTATGCTTGTCACTGTCCTGGTGAATATAATGAACATAATAGGAAACTATATCCTCATATTCGGAAAATTCGGTTTCCCTGCCATGGGTGCCGAAGGTGCCGCTATATCAACATCCATAGCAAGAGGTGTAAGTATGGTAGTATTGTTCGTGATTCTTTTCAGAAAACATATTTCACGATTTCCTCTTGAACTGTTCAGACCATTCCCATGGATTGAGCTTAAAAACCTGCTTAAAATAGGAATACCTTCTGCCGGAGAAAACATGTCATACAGTTTCTCACAGGTTGTAATCACTTATCTGATAAATATATTGGGCAACAATGCACTTGCCACACGTACATACACCGTAAACATTGTGATGTTTGTCTATCTGTTTGCCATCGCAATGGCTCAGGGTGGCGCAATCAGCATCGGACACCTTGTGGGACAAAACAAGATACGTGCCGCATATTTGTTAGGCAAGTTTGTAATGCGTATTTCCATCCTGGTATCTCTCATCCTTTCATGTATCTGGGCTGTATGCGGTCATGCCATATTCAGCATGCTCACAAACAACGAAGAAATAATCAAACTGGGGGTTACTATTCTTATGATAGACGTACTTGTGGAAATAGGTAGAACCGTAAACATATATGCTACAAATGCACTTCGTTCTGCAGGAGATGTTAACTTCCCGTTCTACCTTGGTGTCATCGTACAGTGGAGTGTCTCTGTAGGATTGAGCTACATGCTCGGTATTTACTGGGGATGGGGACTCGTAGGAATGTGGGTAGCATTCCTATTCGACGAGAACATTCGTGCCATAGTTTTTGTAAAACGATGGAACAGCATGAAATGGGCCAAGAAAAGCTTTACAAGAAATCGGTCTTGAATTTACGGAGTTGTGCCCTGAGCTGATGTGAATTACCTTCAGTCATACTGTCAAGCAGTTTCCAGAATTCAGGCCCGTGATTCATTTCTTTTGTATGTGCCAATTCGTGCAAGATGACATAATCCATCAGATGAACAGGTAACAGCATCAGATAACATGAAAGACTGATAGTTCCACGCGAGGTACAGCTTCCCCAACGCGATTTGGCTCCGGTTATTCTCACCTTACGATATGACATACCGTACTTTTCAGCCCAAAATCCGAGCAAAGGTGGCAAAAATTCTTCGGCACTTTTCTTCATGGCTCGCACAATGGCTGCATTAAGTAATTTCTGTGTCTGCGAAGAACTGAAATCCACATTTTGTGGACATAGAATCTTCATAACTCCCTCTTCCTCACGACGGACAGAGAAACACTTCATCCCTCCCACTCCAACGGTAAGCTTGAAACATGGAGCATCAATCGAAAATCCGTCTGTTATCATCTTCGGGGATACCTTGGTGAAAGAGGCAAGTAGTTTCTGCCTGTAATCGGCTATAACCTGCATAATGCGTTCTGTCTTAGTGAACGGAGGAACAGTGACATAAAGACCATCTTTCTTTATGCGTATGGAAATGTTTCTGGCATTTATGCGTGTACCTATCACTATCTTACCAAAATCATCATCAGGGATTATTCGTTTTGTTGCCACGTTTTGAATTAAGAATTAAAAATTAAAGAATTAAGAGTTAAAGGGTGAAGGTTGATGAAGTCAATTTTATCACATTTAGTTTTGGTAAAAATCATTAAAGAAAAGGGGCGGAATCAAAAGTCCACCCCTATATCCAGTATAATTAATCATTTCTGATAACAGTTCCTGCAGAAACATCTCCTATATCCGATGCCTGTTTTATTATTACCTGCTTCACACCATTGTCGATAGCAGAGAAAGAGTTCTCCAGCTTTGGAATCATACCTCCCTGGATTACACCCTCTTCAGTATATTTGCGGAAGAGTTCAGGAGTAATGACAGGTATTACGCTGTCATCATCGTTTTCATCACTAAGAACACCCTTCTTTTCGAAGCAGAACACCAAAGTGACATCGAAGTAAGGAGAAAGACCTTTTGCAGTTTCTCCGGCTATGGTATCTGCATTTGTGTTCAGGATATTTCCCTTGCCGTCGTGAGTAAGCGGAGCCATTACAGGAACTATACCCTGGGAAATAAGCGCAGAAAGCATCTTTCCGTTCACTTCCTTAACATCGCCCACAAAACCATAGTCCACATCCTTGACAGGACGTTTTACAGAAAGAATGGCATTCATATCCGCACCTGTCAGACCGATGGCATTCACACCTCTAGCCTGTAATCCGGCTACTATATTCTTGTTCACCAAACCGCCATAAACCATAGTAACGACTTTCAAAGTCTCAGCATCGGTTACACGGCGACCGTTCACCATAGTGCTTTCTATTCCCAACTGTGCAGCAACCTTAGTGGCAGAACGTCCACCGCCATGCACCAGCAGTTTATATCCTGGTATTGAAGCGAAATCGTCAAGCAGGCGTGCAAGCGTATCAGATTCCTCTACAATCTTTCCGCCCACCTTTATAATAGTAAGTTTTTCCATAAATGTTTTTTTAGGTTACAAGTTAACAAGTTGACAAGTTAACAAGGTTACCATCCGGATGGAGAACCTTGTCAACTTGTAACTGAAGCCTTGTTAACTTCTAACAAAATTACTCAAGATAAGTATATCCATAAAGTCCAGAACGATAGTTAGAGAGGAATTCCTTTCCTTCTTCGAGCGAGATACGTCCTTCTTTCACAGACTTGGTAACCCAAGTTTCCAGCGTACGCACAAGTTTCTTAGGATTGTACTGTACATAGTCGAGCACTTCCGCTACAGTCTCACCGTCTATCACCTGGTCGATGCTGTAACCCTTCTCGTTTACAGTTACGTGAACCGCATTTGTATCACCGAACAGATTGTGCATATCGCCAAGGATTTCCTGATAAGCACCTACAAGGAATACACCGATATAATACGAATCCTTGCCTTTAAGAGTATGAACAGGCAAATCATGGGATACACTCCTTGAAGAAACGAAGTTGGCAATCTTACCATCAGAGTCACAAGTGATATCCTGCAGAGTAGCTGTACGGTCAGGTTTCTCATCAAGACGCTGTATAGGCATGATAGGGAAAATCTGGTCGATAGCCCAAGAGTCAGGCAAAGACTGGAAAAGAGAGAAATTACAGAAATACTTGTCGGCAAGCAATTTGTCTATATTTCTGAATTCTTCAGGTACATGCTTCAATCCTGAAGCTATCTGGGTTATTTCACGTGTGACAGACCAGTAAAGTTTCTCAATCTGCGCTCTTGTCTTCAAATCTACGATACCATGGCTGAACAGGTCAAGAGTTTCCTCGCGAATCTGCTGAGCATCATGCCAAGCCTCCAGCATACGGCTTTGGTTCAGATTATCCCAGATTTCGTAAAGTTCCTGCACTAGTTCATGATCATCCGGTGACACCTCAAAATCATCATCCATAGCAGGTAATGAAGCTGTTTCGAGCACTTCGAAAATCAATACAGAATGATGGGCAGTAAGCGAACGTCCACTCTCTGTAATAATATTAGGATGAGGGATACCGTTCTTGTTGCTGGCATCCACCATTATAGAAATTGAGTCGTTCACATATTCCTGAATAGAGTAATTCACACTACTTTCGCTGTTAGGAGAACGGGTACCGTCGTAATCTACTCCCAGACCACCGCCTATATCGACAAACTCTACAGGGAATCCCAACTGATGTAGCTGCACATAGAACTGTGAGGCCTCTCTGAGGGCAGTCTTGATACGGCGAATTTTTGTCACCTGGCTACCGATATGGAAATGGATCAACTTCAGACAGTCCTTCATATCCTTCTTTTCTATGAAGTCGAGTGCTTCAAGAAGTTCGCTTGAAGTCAGTCCGAACTTACTTGCATCGCCACCGCTTTCTTCCCATTTACCACTACCAGACGAAGCCAACTTGATACGGATACCAATGTTAGGACGGACATTAAGCTGTTTTGCCATCTTGGCAATCAGTCTCAGTTCGTTCATTTTCTCCACTACAAGGAAAATACGTTTACCCATCTTCTGAGCCAGAAGAGCCAGTTCGATGTAGCTTTCATCCTTATATCCATTACAGATTATAAGAGAATCAGAATCGGTATTGATGGCTATCACGGCATGCAGTTCAGGTTTTGAACCGGCTTCCAGTCCTAGATTGAATTTCTTTCCGTGGCTGATTATTTCCTCCACCACAGGACGCATCTGATTCACCTTGATGGGATAGATGATGAAGTTTTGAGCATTGTAGCCATACTCCTTCGATGCCTCTACAAAACAATTCGAAATTTTCTCAATTCGGTTGTCCAGGATATCCGGGAAGCGCACCAGCATAGGAGCTGTGACATCCCTAAGCTGAAGTTCGTCCACCAATTCCTTCAGATCCACAGCCACTCCGTCCTTTCGCGGAGTAACCACCACATGTCCCTTCTCGTTTATTCCAAAATAAGAAACACCCCATCCGGTGATGTTATAAAGCTCTTCCGAGTCTTCAATACGCCATTTTCGCATTTTGTAAGTTGTGAATTTATGAGTTAATAAGTATCTGAGTTTGTAAACCGCCCCCAATTATTAGTTATCAATATTTATTATCAATTTTCTAAGTTCTTCCACTGTTTCGTCTATCTGACTTCTGCTTTCAAGTCTGCTTCCATCCAGCCTTATCGCAGCCTGCGAGTAGAAAGGCATTCTGTGTTCCAGTCCATCGGCAATTGTCTGTTTAAGCTCATCATCCGATTTTCCTGCCACCAAAGGCCTGTTGGCCGCTGCCTGTTTCAACCTTCTGAACAGTACATCGGATGCCGTATCCAAAAAGACAGTTACCCCACAGCTGTTCATAAACTCCATATTGTCAAAAAAACACGGAGTACCTCCACCACATGCAACTATCACATTCTCGAATTCTGCGACTTCTAGAAGCATCTTTCTCTCGAGTTGACGAAAACCATCTTCCCCACGGGTTGCAAATATATCGCGTATGGTAGAATGCATACGCTCCTCGATATACCAATCCAGGTCAATAAAACTAAGACCACATGCCCTAGCATAAGCTTTACCAAGAGTAGTCTTACCCGATGCCATATATCCGGTCAGGAAAATTCTCATTGATTTCTTTAGTTTTTAGTTATCGGTTGTTAGTTTTTAGTTCTTTTTTATTAGAAAAATACCAGAACTAAAAACTAACAACTCTTACTATACTTATTTCTTTCTTTTTCGTGTCTCAGCCTTTGTTTTCTGCAGTTCAATCACCTTGAAACAAGCCTCTGCAGTAAGGTCGGCAGGCTCTACACCAGAAGGTATCTTGTAATTCTTTCCTTCACTTGCAATGTAAGGTCCGTATCTTCCGTTCAACACCTGCAGGTCAGGATAATCAGCAAATACTTTTATTACCTTCTTTGCTTCTGCATCCTGTTTGTCCTTTATCATCTGTACAGCTTCTTCCAAAGTAATTGACAAAGGATCCTTATCCTTAGGTACAGACACATATATATTGTCATACTTGACATACGGACCGAACTTTCCGGCTCCCACACTCACCTGCTTTCCTTCGTGTTCGCCAAGCATACGTGGCAGACGGAACAGTTCCAAAGCTTCTTCCAGAGTGATAGTCTCCATAGACTGCTCACGGCGCAACTGTGCAAAACGTGGTTTTTCCTCATCATCGGCACTACCAATCTGTACCACAGGACCGAAACGACCTATTTTAACAGATACTGGTCTTCCCGTTGAAGGTTCCTCGCCCAACAGTCTTTCGCCCACCTTGTGTTCAGCCTTCGAAGCAGATGTCTTTTCTACCAGCGGATGGAATGCTGTATAGAAACGGCTTATCATGTCTGTCCATGATTTTTCGCCTGCAGCCACTTCATCGAATTCCTTTTCCACTCCGGAAGTAAAGTTATAATCCATAATTTCCGGGAAATATTCCATCAGGAAGTCAGTCACTACCACACCAACATCCGTAGGCATAAGTTTCTGCTTTTCACTACCTGCTGTTTCTGTCTTGGTCTCACATGAGATATTGCCTTTCTTGTCAAGTGTCAGCAATCTGTATTCACGTTCCACACCTTCACGGCTACCTTTTTCCACATATCCGCGCTGCTGTACTGTAGATATTGTAGGAGCATATGTAGAAGGACGTCCTATACCAAGTTCCTCCAGTTTTCTGACCAGACTGGCTTCTGTATATCTTGCCGGTGGCTGACTGAAACGCTCCGTAGCACGTATATCTTTACGCTCTAGTTTCTGTCCAGCCTTCATAGGTGGCAACAGACGGCTTTCGTCTTCGCGTTCTGAATCATCGTCAAGACTTTCGCTATATACACGCATGAAACCATCAAATGTAACAGCCAGTCCGGCAGCATTGAACTTATAGTCTGTACCTTCGGCAGCAATAACGGCAGTAGTCTTCATCAGTTCGGCATCAGCCATCTGCGAAGCCAAAGTACGCTTGCGTATAAGATCGTAAAGTCTCTGTTCCTGAGCTGTAGCATCAATTTTCTCCTTATCCATATATGTAGGACGGATGGCCTCGTGTGCTTCCTGTGCTCCTTTGGTGTGAGTATGATATTGTCGCGTACGCAGATATTTTTCTCCTGCCTTTTCGGTAATTACTTTAGCACATGCTCCAAGAGCCAATTCCGAAAGGTTAACGGAGTCGGTACGCATATATGTGATATATCCGTTTTCGTAAAGTTTCTGAGCCAGCATCATAGTCTGTCCAACACTGTAGCCCAACTTTCTGGCAGCTTCCTGCTGAAGTGTAGAAGTAGTAAAAGGAGGTGCCGGACTACGTTTCACCGGACGGGTATTGATATCTTCCACCACAAAATCCGCACTTGCACATTGTTCAAGTATGCGACGTGCCTCTTCTTCAGTTTCCGGACGTACGGACAGTTCTGCCCTTATTTCAGCTCCATCAGCATCAGTCAGCACAGCAATCACCCTAAATGCCGGTTTCGGACTGAATGCATTGATTTCGCGTTCACGTTCCACTATAAGTCTTACCGCAACACTCTGCACTCTTCCTGCCGAGAGCGACGGTTTAATCTTTTTCCACAATACCGGAGAAAGTTCAAAACCTACTATTCTGTCAAGTACACGACGTGCCTGCTGTGCATCCACCAGACTGAGGTCAATACCTCGTGGCGTCTCTATTGCATGCTTTATTGCATTTGGAGTTATTTCGTGAAATACTATTCTACGTGTGTTTTCATGCTTTAGTTTCAAGACTTCCTGCAGATGCCATGCTATGGCTTCTCCTTCACGGTCCTCATCACTTGCCAGCCATACAATGTCAGCACTGTCGGCTTCTGCCTTTAATTGTGCCACGAGCTTTTTCTTATCGGCAGGCACTTCATATATAGGTGCGAACCCATGTTCGACGTCCACACTGAACGATTTCTTCTTCAAGTCGCGTATATGTCCGTAACTGGACATCACCTTATATCCGCTGCCCAGAAATTTTTCTATGGTACGGGCCTTAGCGGGAGACTCTACTATAACCAGATTATTCTGCATATTTTCAGGATGAAATTAATTATGGGAACAAATGTAGAAAAAAAATTGAGGGAATATTATATAATAAGGTATTAAAAGATGATTTTTCTTATTTTTTTACCGAATTAAATGCGATATCGTATATTTTCTTTACTAGTTTCCACGCAAAAACATATATCAATGTTATATCTTTTCTCCTGTTGTTTTATTACACCTTTACTATTACACAAAGATGATAATTTTAAATAACAATGAAACAAAACGTAATTGTGTAACAAAGTTTTTTTACTACTTTTGTATAATAGAAAATACATAACATTTATATGAGTAAAAGTATAGAAAGTAACAAACAGTTCATGATAGGCAACGGTCTCCTTGCTTTCGGAGTATTCTTCATCGTATGCCTGTTCCTTTATCTCGGTTTTCGTTCTCAAAAGAAAGTTGCCATTGAGCAAACATACAAAGACATCTACGAAGTATGCCTGACAAAATCATTTGCCGGTGATTCACTGAACATATTCATCAATGACAGCCTGATAATGGCACGTACAATGAATAATGCCGACATCACATTCCAGGTAAACAGATTTGCAGATGAAAACGTACTTATGGTGGTAGATGCAAAAACAGACATCATGACTCCTTTCAACCTCAGCAAAGAGGGAGGTAAGGTCACTGTAGAGAAAAAGAATGGACAGATATTCTTTCTGTACGAGGGTAACGAACAATCCAAATAATTTATTGATATGAAAGACTTTTTGAAAATGACATTTGCCTCAATCATCGGAATGGTGATTGCCGGTTTCGTATTGCTCATAATTGGTATATCAGTTATAGGCGGAATGGTGGCTACTACTGAGGTGGCAACTGTAGTGAAGGAAAATTCAGTTTTCGTGCTTGACCTTAAGGGTAGCGTAGTGGAGAGATATGAAGATAACCCATTCGAACAGCTTTTGGGTGAAGAAATAACCACAAGAGGACTTGAAGACATCCTTGCATCAATAGAGAAAGCTAAAAACGATCCAAAGATTAAAGGTATGCTTATCAATGCCGAAGCTTTCGCCTGTTCCACAGCATCGCTCCAGGACATCAGAACTGCAATAGCCAACTTTAAAGAATCAGGCAAATTTGTAGTTGCTTACTCGGGCGCCTATACTCAGGGAGCATACTATGTTTCTACTGTAGCCGACAAGGTTTTCCTTAATCCTTCAGGTAGTATTTCATGGCACGGTCTTTCTGCACAGACTATGTTCCTGAAAGACCTGCTTGCCAAGGTGGGAGTAAAAATGCAGATATTCAGAGTAGGTACATACAAATCGGCTGTAGAACCGTTCATCGCTACAGAAATGAGCCCTGCAAACAGAGAACAGACTCTTGCTTTCACTCAATCAATATGGAATGAGATTGTGAGCGAAGTATCAGAATCTAGAAACATCTCAGTAGAAAAGCTGAATGAAATGGCCGACAAATGTATGGATTTCCAGCCTGCTGAAGCATACGTTGAAAACGGACTGGCGGACCAGCTGATGTATAAGGATGAGGTATTGTCGTATCTGAAGAAACTGACAAATATCAGCGAAAAATCAACTCTGAACACTCTGACTCTGGACGACATGAAGAACCTGGCAGTACCTTCGACAGCGAAGAGCCGTGACGTAATAGCTGTATATTATGCTTTCGGAGAGATAGACAATGCTGCTGACCCATATAATGAAGGTATCGTATCTGAAAAAGTGACAAAACATCTGCGTGACCTGAGAAATGACGACAATGTTAAGGCCGTAGTCCTCAGAGTGAACTCACCGGGTGGTAGCGCATACGGTTCTGAACAGATTTGGCGAGAAGTGTCACTGCTGAAAGAAAAGAAACTGGTAGTAGTTTCTATGGGTGACTATGCTGCTTCAGGCGGTTACTATATCTCTTGTGCAGCCGACTGGATTGTGGCTCAGCCAACTACTCTTACCGGTTCTATCGGTATATTCGGAATGATTCCTGATGCATCGGAACTTATCACAAAGAAACTCGGAGTACATTTCGATGGCGTAAAAACCAACAAGCTTGCTGATATGGGCGATATGAGCCGTCCGTTCAACACCGAAGAAGGTGCACTGATACAGGGTATGGTAAACAGCGGTTACGAACTATTCACCAAGAGATGCGCCGAAGGCAGAAATATGCCTATCGACAGTCTGAAAATGATTGCAGAAGGACGTGTATGGTCTGGTGAAATGGCTAAAGAACTGAAACTTGTTGATGAATTGGGAAATCTTGAATGTGCTATCAAGAAGGCTTCTGAGCTTTGCGGTATAAGAGACTATAAGGTGGCTTCTTATCCTAAGAAAGTGGATTTCATCACAAGCCTCATCAGCAACGCCAAGCCAGAAAGATATATCAGCAGCAAGTTGGAAGATTCGTTCGGAGAATTCTACAACGGATTCATGATGATAAAGAACCTTGACAAGGCTGACCGCATACAGGCAAGAATGCCTTTCGACGTATCAATAAACTAAATGTATAACCCAACCACACGAAGATGAAACAAGACAAACCACGCATATACATTCCGCTGCTTCCTTTCTCGGCATTATACGGCATGGCTGTATGGCTAAGAAACAAGCTGTTCGACTGGGATATCCTGAAATCAAGGAGTTTCCCGATACCGGTGATATGCGTGGGTAACATCACCGTGGGTGGAACCGGAAAAACGCCTCACACTGAATATCTGATAAAACTGCTAAAAGATGAATTCAGTGTGTGTGTGTTGAGTCGAGGATACAAACGTAAATCGAAAGGTTTCGTTCTGGCAGAGAAAGGGAAGAGCACTATAGAAGATATAGGCGACGAACCTTTCCAGATGTGGCAGAAGTTTCCGGATATCAATGTAGCCACCGACAGCGACAGATGCAACGGTATTGACAATCTTATCGCCAAGGCCGGCACCCGTGAGAAGAAGCAGGTAATAGTGCTGGACGATGCATATCAGCACAGATATGTCAAGGCAGGAATGTACATACTGCTGATAGACTATAACAGACGTATCTGTCATGACACACTCCTACCCGCCGGACGACTAAGGGAACCGGCAAGCGGGAAAAGCAGGGCTGATATCATCATAGTAAGTAAATGTCCGGAGAACCTGAATTCAGAGGAGATGGACAGGCTGCGTTCTGAAATATCACCTACAGCAGAACAGGAAGTGTTCTTCACATATATGAAATACGGAAATCTGTACCGCATATTCCGTCAGGGAAATAACGACGAAATGAAGCCTGAGGATATATCACCGGACAGACATATACTGCTGCTCACCGGAATAGCATCACCAAAGGCTATAACAGAGAAGCTGAAGCAATATACCGGAAACATAGAATCAATGGTGTTTGCCGACCATCATAATTTCAGCCGGGAAGATATGGAAACCCTCAGAAGCAGATTCATGTCAATGCCCGAAGGCAGAAGAATGATAATAACAACCGAGAAAGATGCAGCAAGGCTTATCACCCATCCGCACCTGAGCGAAGAACTGAAACCATATATCTACGCTCTGCCTGTGGAAGTAAGCTTTCTAAACAACGAAACAATAAAGTTCAACCAAAAAATAACCGAGTATGTTAGAAAAAATTCAAGAAACAGCAGCATTCCTGAAAGCAAGGATGCAGACAAATCCTGAGACTGCCATCATATTGGGCACAGGACTGGGCAGCTTGGTACACGACATTACCGACAAGTATGAAATTCCTTATTCCGAGATACCGAATTTCCCTATATCGACAGTAGAAGGACACAGCGGCAAGCTCATCTTCGGGAAACTTGGAGGTAAGGACATCCTAGCGATGCAAGGACGTTTCCACTACTACGAAGGTTACTCGATGAAAGAAGTGACATTCCCTGTCAGAGTAATGAGAGAGCTCGGCATAAAGACACTTTTCGTATCGAACGCGGCAGGTGGAACTAATCCTGATTTCGAAATCGGTGACCTGATGGTTATTACAGACCATATAAACTTCTTCCCGGACAATCCGCTGAGAGGCAAAAACATAGACTACGGTCCTAGATTCCCGGACATGAGCGAAGCTTATTCACACGAACTTATTGAAAAGGCATTCGAAATTGCAGCCGAAAAAGGTATAAAACTTCAGAAAGGAGTTTACATCGGTACTCAGGGACCGACCTTCGAAACTCCTGCAGAATACAAGATGTTCAGAATATTGGGAGCTGACGCTGTAGGCATGTCAACAGTGCCGGAAGTGATTGTGGCAAACCATTGCGGAATCAGAGTATTCGGTGTTTCGGTAATCACTGACCTGGGTGTGGAAGGCAAGATAGTGGAAGTATCACATGAAGAAGTACAGAAAGCAGCCGATGCCGCACAGCCACGAATGACCAGCATAATGAAAGAACTTATAAACAGAGTATAAACAATTATATAATCATGCACGAAGGAAACAGAACAGAAATTTCCACTTTGGGAGAATTCGGACTGATAAAACATCTGACCGACAATATAAAGTTAGTAAACAACGAAACAAAATACGGTATCGGCGATGATGCTGCCGTTTTGGAATATAACGACCGTCAGGTGCTCGTTACTACAGACCTGCTGATGGAAGGTGTACATTTCGATTTGGTATATACACCGTTGAAACATCTGGGATATAAGTCGGCAATGGTAAACTTCTCCGACATATACGCAATGAACGGAACACCGAAGCAGATAACAGTATCGCTTGCAGTATCAAAAAGATTCTGTATTGAAGATCTGGAAGATTTCTACGAAGGATTGAAACTGGCATGTCAGCTGCATAATGTTGACATAGTGGGTGGCGACACCACTTCATCTGTAACAGGACTTGCCATCTCTATTACATGTATAGGTGAAGCAAGAAAAGAAGACGTGGTCTATCGTAACGGCGCAAAGGAAACAGACCTTATCTGCGTGACAGGCGACCTTGGAGCTTCATATATGGGACTCCAGCTTATGGAACGCGAAAAGGCTGTATTCAACGGTAGCAAGGATGTACAACCAGACTTTGCAGGAAAAGAATATCTACTGGAAAGATTCCTTAAACCGGAAGCAAGAAAAGACATCATTGAGGAACTGGCAAAAGCCGGTATCAAACCTACTGCAATGATGGATATTTCAGACGGACTTTCATCTGAACTGATGCATATATGCAGCCAGAGCAAATGCGGATGTCGCGTTTATGAAGAACGTATTCCTATAGACTATCAGACAGCCGTTATGGCAGAAGAGTTCAACATGAACCTCAGCACTTGTGCCTTGAACGGAGGAGAAGACTATGAACTTCTTTTCACTGTTCCACTGACTATGCACGAAGCAGTTTCACAGATAAAGGATGTGAAAGTGATTGGTCACATCACAAAAGAAGAACTAGGCTGTGCGCTCGTGACAAGAGACGGCAACGAGCTTGAACTTAAAGCTCAGGGATGGAACCCTTTGAAATAAAAATACCATTATAATTTAGACTGATTTAAATGTCAGCGATACTTATAAAAGAGTGTTGCTGACATTTTTTTTTATTTTTTTTCGTAGGGGCATAGGGGTTTTCCAATAAACCTGCGTTATGTCAGTGAAAGAAACAAAGAAATAAACAAAAATTGAATACTAACTTACTAAACTATTTAAATTATGAAACTGAAATTTTTAGCATTGTCTTTATTAATGGTAGCTGGTGTAAACATGGTTAACGCACAGAACTCAACCAAAGATTACGTATCGGAAGACAGAAAACATGATATCCGCCTGTCTGTAAGCGACGGACTGACACAAGGAACTTCGGACATTTTAGGAATGGGTATCGCTGATGCTGTATTAGGATCAAAACGTTCCGACAGTAAAACAAGCCTCACTTACGGATTTGGATACCGTTACAGCATCAACCGCTTCAGATTAGGTGCAGACCTCGGATTCGGAATGACAACAAGCAAGCTTGCATTGGCAGGAGAAAACTCTCCATCAATAAAGGAAAAGGATTTGAGATTCCTGGTTCTTCCTACTGCTGAATTCGTTTACTTCAAGCGCAGACTGGTAGAGCTTTACGGTTCGGCTGCAGCAGGTGTAAACTTGTCAAGACATTCAGAAACAGCATTGGCTAAAAACGCGACAGCAGGCAAATCAACATTAAATACAGACTTTGCATACCAGGTAAACCCTATAGCTCTGAGAGTAGGTAACGACCGTGTAGGAGGATTCGTTGAAGCAGGTCTTGGAACTAAAGGATTCGTAACTGCCGGTGTAAGCTTCAAATTCTAAACAACACAATATCTAAACAGCTTGACTAAGCTTTTCACAAAAACTTTACTACTCTTTCTAACTAGAATAAGGGTGTGCCATTCGGTACATCCTTATTTGATTTATAGCCTTCCTTAAATACACTGCCGGCACTATAATCCACAACTTCATAATATTTGAAATACTGTTTTACCGTCAAAAAATCACTTTTTATTAAATTTTTCTTCAAAAAGATTTGGTAGTATAAAAAAAATGCCTACCTTTGCAACCGCAAACGAGAAACAACGGTGCCATAGCTCAGTTGGTAGAGCAAAGGACTGAAAATCCTTGTGTCCCCGGTTCGATTCCTGGTGGCACCACTGATAATCAAGCAGTTACATTAATTTGTAGCTGCTTTTTCCTTTATATCTCCACTTGTTTTTCTCCAAAACTACCGTTTTTTAACCACAGAGTTAAACCATGAGTTAAACCAAGAAACATCATGGCTGAAACTATTAACGTACTGTGTTACAAGTCAAAAACTCTTAGTAACGGTGAACACCCATTAATGATTCGTATCTGCAAGAATGGAAAGAAGAAGTATGTCAGTCTTGGACTGTCAGTAAAAGCAGAGCATTGGAACTTTGAAAAAAACATTCCAAAGCCTAATTGTCCCAACAGGGAACACATAAACATACTCATTGCCAACAAGAAAAAGGAATACGAAGCAGAGATAGTTAAACTGAAATCAGAGGATAAACTGTTTACTGCCAATACTTTAAATGACAGAATTACAAGTTCAGTTAAACCAAGAACAGTAGAAGAAACATTCAAAGAATACATTTCGCTTTTAAAGGAAGAAAACAGACGGGGATATATGCTTTCAGTACAACAAGTGTACAATTCACTGATAAAGTACAACAGACATTTAGACCTTTATTTCACAGACTTGGATTCTGCATGGCTAAAGAAATATGAAGCATGGCTCAGAAACAACGGACTTGCAGAGAATACCATTGGAATACGTTTCAGAACATTACGCACCATCTACAACTATGCCATAGAGAAAGGCATCGTACAGGCTGAATACTATCCTTTTAAGAAATACAAGGTTTCCAAGTTGAACCAAGAAACCGCTAAAAGGGCATTGAGCAAAGAGGATATAGATAAAATCCTGCATTATCAATCCAAAAACAGATTCATGCGTCTGCCAATAGACCTGTTTGCATTTACCTATTATGCAGGTGGAATAAACTTTGTGGATATTGCCAACCTCACTAAAGACAATATCATTGACAATAGGATTATTTATAAAAGGTGCAAGACTGGAAAACTAATAAAACTGCCATTGACACAACAAGCAAAGGAAATCATAAGCAAGTACCACAACCCCAATAGTCCTTATCTATTTCCTATATTTTCAGCACAGCATATCACGGAACAGCAGAAAGCAAACAGGTTGCACAAGGTTATCACCAACGTAAACAAAAGATTGAAGCAGATAGGCGAAGAACTGAAACTGCCAATATCCATTACGACATACGTTGCAAGGCACAGCCAAGCTACCATAATGAAGAAAGCAGGTGTTTCAACAGCTATAATAGGTCAGATAATGGGACACAGTTCAGAAAGGGTAACACAGATTTATTTAGATAGCTTCGATAATGAGCAGATTAACGACGCAATGAAGAACTTACTTTAACTTATACAACCTCATTCTTGAAAAAAGAGTGAGTTTTTTTCTTTTTTATACCTGATTGAGAATCAGCTATTTCATTACCGTAAAATGAAAATGGCTCATTTTTTATTCACTAAGTTACTTTCAGCTTCGCTATACTTTTGCGTCATAATCAGAAAGCCAAGCGCGCATAAGTTGAATGATTACAAGGAAACGGAATATAAACAAATAAAAAAAAGAAAGAAAATGGAAACAATTAAAAATCTCAACAGTGATAATATGAACATAGTAGATAACAATAAAAACGGAAATGGCATGAAAAGATTGAACTTGCTCTTTATTGAGGGTAACAGACAGAAAATTGATAAAACCAACGTAAAAGAAGCCTACTTGAAAATAAAGGAATATGGCTTTATAAAATCTATGGCACTGGAGTACGTTCCAATGGATAAGGCTAAATCCAAGATTGGCAACAAGGCTCTATTTAAGGCTACTGTAATTCGCAAGACTGGAGAGGGAGAACCTACAATTTCCAACTTTGACATAAGGACTGAAACGGTTAAGCCCGAAGAATACGATAACTATGACGGTGTTTGCGTGGACGGTCAGCACCGTACATTAGCACTCCTTTTTAGTAACTTACAGAATGAGGAAGTCACTTATGCAGAAGCTGAAATACCTCAAAACATGGATATTCTTGCTTATGTCGCAATACGCAATAATGGAAAGCCGTGGAAAAACAATGACTTCACCCATTCAGGAATTGCTACTAACAACAAAGAGATAGACCATATACTCACTAAATGCAAAAGTAGTAAGATTGAGGATACTTTCTTTTATTCCATTTATACCCTCACTACAAGCACGTTGAAAGCCAAACAGATAAAAGCTCTACAACAAGGCTATAAAAAGATTCAGGATTTTAAGAAACTGCAACTTTCACCTATAACAACAGAAATGGGAGATAAAGTTATGGAAACGATACAAGCGAATAAAACATTTACATCTGACCGCTGCAACGGTCGATTTGGAACAGCCCTAAAAAAGTTCTATATAGATAACAATCAGGACTTTCAGACATTGCTTGATGTGATTGCCCTTATAGACAACGATATATGGGAAAACCATTTTACTGCGGAGAAAGGGCACTCAATGGAAATAGCAGCTTATACAGATGCCCTACAATCTGTTTGGCTGGAATATCAAGGTACGACACAAAATTGAATACATAAATGCAACAAAACATGAGAATCTAAGAATAGGTAGAATTTTGGAGAATGGCTATATACAAGCGAATTTTTCCCATTTTCTACCTATCCTGAAAAATCAAGTAGAATGCACTTTTAATATAAAGGAGAAGATATGGAGATAAAAGAAGCTATCATTAAAAAAGGAGAATGGTTACTTGACGCATTAAAACGCATCGGTTATGACCTGATACCCACAAATACCATTCTTGACAAGACTTTAACAGGTTTGGGTGCGACCCATAGTGAAATACATTCAAAACGTAATTCCATAATCATAGAGCCTAATGTTACAGTTATACTTGGCAAGTTGAATAACAATGAAAACTTGGAAGCAGTTTATGAGAAATGTACACCTTATAATATAAAGAAGTACCTACAAATGGATATTCCATACAAGAAGATACTTTGCACCCCTGAAAGTTTCCATAAGATACGAAAGGCAGCAGAAGAATTAAGAATCAACATCTATAAAGAATATTTCTGCCTGTTTGACGAGTGCGAGAAAGTCACACAGGATATTGATTACAGAAGAAAAATAGCACAACCTATCTATGACTTCTTTAAATTTGAAAACAAGGCATTTGTTTCTGCCACACCTTTACCCATGACGCATAAGGAATTTGAACGACAGAAATTTCAGAAAATAAAAATAAAGCCTGAATATGACTATAAGAAAGACTTGGAGCTGATTGTAACTAACAGCTATTATAAGAGATTGAAAAAAGTGCTTGACGGCATGAAAGACAGTAAATGTGTCTGTATCTTTTTTAATGTGACGGACGGAATCAATGAAATTATAGAGAATCTTGGCATAACTGATTATAAGATATTCTGTTCACAAAAGAGTGTGGATAAGCTAATGAAAAAAGGAATAAGCAAAGCCCATTCTATGATAGATTATCCATTAGCAAAATACAACTTCTTCACTTGCCGTTTCTATTCAGGGTTGGATATAGTGCTTAGAAAATGCAAACCTGATATTATTATGCTAACAGATTTTAGTAGTGCAAATTGGACGATGATAGACCCTTTCACAGAAGCTATACAAATACAGGGCAGATTCAGAAAGACCAAGAAAAATGATAATGTTACTTATAACTCACTAACCCATATCTCAACTATCAATCCTGAAATGAGAATCAGAAGTAAGGAAGAATTAGATATAAGAATCCATCAGTTTATAGATGATTATAATATACTGAAAGAAAGACACGATAAGGAAATTGATTACATAAGAAAAGAAGCCATATTTGACGATATGAAAGGTTTAAAATATCAAGAACTGATAGATGAAAAAGGTGAAATAAATTCTTTTTCAATAGATAACCTTTATAATGAAGAACGTGTTAAATCCTATTATATTTCAGCACAGACTTTATATCAAGCCTATAAAGATACAGGATTCTTTAATGTTACACTAAATGACGTTACAGAGTGTGTTGGTGATGATGATATAAGGAAACTCAACACAACCAAACAAGCAATAGAAAGAAGAAAGATACTTGTGCAACTCTTAGACAAGATTCATAATGATTTTGAAAATGGCAGAATCAGTTTTGAGGATAAGGATAGCTATATCAAGTTATTAGGTGAACAAACAGATGCACAATATACCATTAATACTTATATGAAAATTGGAAAGGTGGGAATTGAAAATGCGCAATATCAGAAAGAAAAAATAGACAAAGCTATCAACCAATACGAAAAAGAACAGGCTGAAATCCTTAGATTCTCTCCTGAAGTGAAAAAAGCCATATATGAGGAATTTGAAATGAATGTCTATATAAACAAGAACGAAATAAAGAATACACTACAAGCTATATATGACGAATATGGCATAAAATTTAAAGTAAAACAGGACACTATTAAAGATTACTACGATACAGACAACAGCGGCTCAATAAATGGTGGCTCATATAAACTTACAGCTTTTAAATTCAGTTTGGTAGATTTCTAGGCAGAGCCTATAAAGAGCAAAATTTTCAAAAAATATACCTCAACTCCATATTTAAAATGTGGAGTTTTTTATGCCAAGAGAGTACACAAGTAACCAAATAAAGGAATTAATCTCCTATCTATTAAATAATTATCCCTACTATTACAGTGAATATAGCCAAACTCAAAAAATCAATATAATAAGGAAATACACATAATATCACTGATTTTACTTGATTTTTAATCAGATTGAAAAAGCATAAATAAAGGCACACACAATTATATACAGGTACTTACAAATAAATCCCCCTATCTGTTACTTTGGTTACTGTCTTTTAAAATTATGATGATTACAGGCTCACGTGTTGACTACGTTTTCACTCCCCCTACCATACTTGAACAAAAAGAGATAATAAAAACAATATTATTCACCATTTTAAATTTTAAAGTATGGAAAATTTTATCTTATTGCCATCTAAGGCACAGAAAAGAAGTAGTGGTTTTAATCAGTATGCAGAAGACGCAACGATTATCACAGAAGAAACTACAAAAGTCCAGAAAGTAAATCATTTCATAGAAGCAAACACTATGGAGATTGATTTACAGCATTTAAAGAGTGATTGCATAGTTCCAGTATTCAGTAAGGACAATGAGCTTACAATATCTCATAATGCCTTTATTGAAACAGTTTGGGATGCCGCAAACTCATTCTTTACAGGTGAAACGATAGAGAAACCAGATATTAGAGTTTCTCATATTATCAAAGGCAGAATACCAGAAGCAATCCATAAGCCTGCAAACCAACTTTTGGAAAGTGACAAAACACAATACTTTGAAAGGATGATGTTTTGCATTGAAATTCCTACTATCTATGAAACGGTAGAAGGGAACAAACTCACTCTTTCAGTAGGTGGCGTGCGTGCTTATAATCACATGAATCTCTACAGTAAGAAAACAGTAGAGAAATTCAAGGTTTTTATAGGATTCAAGAATATGGTATGCTGCAATTTATGCGTTTCAACGGATGGATATTTGAGTAACTTGGAAGTTTCAAATACATGTGATTTATATCGTTCTGTCTTGGAAATGTTTCATGCCTACAATCCTGCAAAACACATTCATTTAATGCAGCAGTTGGGAAATACCTGTATGAGTGAACACCAATTTGCACAGATTTTAGGAAAGATGCGCTTATATCAATGTCTGCCACAAGGTTTTCAAAAGAGTATTCCACGTTTGCTTATTACTGATACACAGATTAATTCAGTAGCCAAAGCATACATACAGGATGAGAATTTTGGAAGTTTTGGCAATGACTTGAATATGTGGAAGTTTTATAATTTACTCACTGGAGCGAATAAAAGTAGCTACATAGATTCATTTTTAGACCGTTCCTTAAATGCAACGGAAATAGCAACTGGAATAAATGAAGCATTACACGGTGACGAGCGTTACAAATGGTTTATTGATTAATTAATCTTTAAATGGAGGATATTCTATAAAATGAGTATTCTCCATTTTTTCTACTACTAAAGATTTTATGAATCAGAAGAATTTCAAAATTATGAGTTTGGCTATATTATTCTTATTTGTACTAATAATATTGCTTTTCGTCTGTCCTACATTTGCGTTTTTTATAGTAGGGCTATTCTTTTATTTATCAGACAATCACTAATGCACAAAGTGAATGTTTCGCTATCATTCAATCAGTTAGCTATTATGGATATACAGCGGACATTCACTTTTATTATTAAACCCTCAAAAGTAAATGTTATGAGTTTGAAATATAGTAATACAACGGCTGACTTCTTGGAATGGGACGAAGCTATGAACCTTATCAGAAAACTTTATAAGGATGGAAATTACAACATGAGTTTATTGATAGCTTTAGGTTGTTTCTTTGGTTTAAGGATAGGTGACATTCTTTCTTTAAGGTGGCATCAGATTCTAAATACAAGTGAGTTCACCATAATAGAAAAGAAAACAGGAAAGAAAAGAACTATCCGTATAAACCCACAACTCCAAAGGCATATATCTGAATGTTACAAATCTATCAGACCAACAGGAATCAATGCACCTGTATTAGTAAGCCAGAAAGGTACAGTCTTTTCAGTTCAGAGGATAAACATCATACTAAAAGAACTGAAAAAGAAATACAGGTTGCATATAGGTAACTTTAGCTGTCATTCTCTTAGAAAGACTTTTGGCAGACAGGTTTATAACATGAACAGTGAAAATTCAGAGTTGGCTTTAGTAAAGCTCATGGAACTTTTCAACCATTCAAGTATTGCAATTACTAAAAGGTATCTTGGACTAAGACAGGAAGAACTTTTGAATACTTACGAATGTCTTAGCTTCTAAATCTGTTACAGGTAGGAAATCTGAAAATTTTGCTCTTATATGGGCAGGATTGGATTTTCTACCTGTTTATAGTGGAAAAAACGGATAGTTGAGATGCTATATGCAGTCCATTAAGTTTTTCCACTACTGAAAATTTCAGACTTTATAAATGGATAATGTGTTAAAGTCAATAAGTTACATACCTTTAAATAGAATAAAATTGCTAAAACAAACACTTTTCAGTAACTTTGTAGCAATTTCAACGGACTAAGGTGTTAGGAAGCTGAAAGGACATATAAACGAAAGGGCGTTTAGCTAAAATTATCCTCTACTGGAATCTGGACAATTCTCGTCATGTGGGTAATGAGCAGAAACGCCCACACCATAGCTATATACTTACCTCTCATGGGGTAAACTATATACTATCTTGGTGTGGGCTTTGCTTATTATACATGACAGGCAGTCCAGAGCCACAGTAGAATAATAAGCCAAAGTACCCACACCTTTTCTTTATATGCTAACAGACTTTTAGAAACGGCTATCTTTGGGTACTGGATAGTGCAAAACTAAAGGAATGAAGTACTATACTAAATTAACAGGTGTGCTTATTTTTACTTTTATCTCAACATCTTTTATCTCATGTGATGAGGGTAAGGAAACAAGTTGTTAAATCTTTGGCTACAGATGAGGAAAAAAAAGCTCTTGAACAATCTGAAACTAAAAAAGAGGAGATACCACATTTTGACCCTTATGCCATAAAGAAAGCTAAAGATGCTATGACAGGCACGGTAACTATCAGTAATGCTCAAAAAAGTGGAGATGGACGTAATTATCAAATATCTGCTGACATTAATAACAATACCAATAAAGATATAATAAAAATTATCGTTACTATTTCTTCTTATGATACAAGCCGTGATATGTTTGACACAAGTGCTTATAATTACGATAAAAAAACAATAGATGTTTCAATTTCAAGTTATAGTTCACGCAAAATAAATTGTTCTACAATACTTGGAGCTGAATATTCTTTTGATAAAATAATGTTGGATAGAGTAGTCTTTAGTGATGGGGAAATTATGGACTTTTAAACGGGATAAAGAGTATGAGCATAAAAGTAACTATTCATAATTACATGTTTCCTATACATTTTAGGTATAAAGGATGGCGTGTAAAATTAGAAAAAAAGATAGATTTATTTAAGGATGTCAAAGTTGAAGCAACATTTATACCACCGCATATTGACTTTGATTATTGGAATATTATTGTGCCAGATGAAGTTGAACAGATACTGAAAAAAAGAGGTACTTACAGACAAGCTGACTATGAAAAATACCTCTTATATACAAAGAGATATATTAGTTCATTTACAAATACCCAACAGACCAAATCATGTGGATTTTCAGCAAATGGAGGATTATTGGATAGATTCTTGGGACAAAATATTAGTGCTACAGATAAAGTCATTAATAAAGTTACTGAATGGATGGATATTAATTTGCCAACTGTTCAAGAGCCAGATGATAATAAATATATAACATATCTAATGCAAAATGGTG
>NZ_JACJLE010000101.1 GCF_016901995.1 Bacteroides caecigallinarum
ATATGAATATGCATGGCAGGAATACCAGCTTCCATATAATGAATTTCATCAAGGAACTGGAAAAAGGAAAGATTGATAGTTTCATGGAGCGTCTTCAAAGTCTCTTTTCTGACACTCCATATGAGTTGATTCGCGACACAGAGCTTCATTATCAGAATGTTCTTTTTATAGTATTCCGTCTTATGGGTTTCTTTACTCATGCCGAGTATCACACTTCTCAAGGCAGGATAGACATGGTCGTGAAAACTCCACAGTATATATATGTAATGGAATTCAAGTTTGAAGGCAGTGCCGAGGATGCTATCGCGCAAATAGACTCACGAAACTATGCTTTACCTTTCATGTCTGATGGACGTAAGGTTTATAAGATAGGGGTTAATTTCAGTGCGGAAACCAGAAATATAGAGAAGTGGATAGTATCCGATTAAGCGATATAATGAATACACTTAGTATCAAACGTGCGTATTTGCAACATGAATGTGCGAATACGCACGTTGTTTTATATTGATATTTGAATGTATTGTCTTGATTAATAGGTGATTATGCGTTTGGCGTGATTTTTGATTATATTTACTATGAGAACATATTATGAATTTTAGGAATACGTCAGTTTTATACTGGTGTGTTATTTAAATTAAATGAATTTGGATATGATATTACATTATTTGAAAGTAGCCATACGCAGCCTGATGAAATTCAAGATGCAGAACATTATAGCCATATTCGGATTGGCTATGTCGTTGTTTTGCTTTAGTGTCTGCCTTTATTTTAGCAGGTATATATTCAGTACAGATGATTGTTTCAGGAATAGGGACAGGATAGTTGAATTATATTTAGAACGTTCTGACAATAATTTCAGTAGTATAACTTCAGGTAGTTTACCTTCGTTTTTGAGAAACCAAGGTTTGAATGCAAAAGCCTTTTGTGGAGTTGCAAGAACGGATGAACGCTCGTATAACATTGAGGTTTATGAAGGTAAACTGTTACCTTATAACCTGAGGTTCATGGAGACTGATTCCTGTTTTAATGAAGTCTTTACTCCTGAAATATTACATGGCAGTTGGAAAAATGCAATACAGAATCCAAATTCGGTAATTCTTTTTGAAAGTACAGCTAAACGTATTTTTGGTTCAGCCGAAAAATCAATAGGTAAACGTATGGTTTTAAACAGACGTTTATATACTTCGCCAAACAGTACGCCTCGTGAAGGAGGGATAAATTATGTGATACAGGCGGTAGCCAAAGATTTGCCATTGAATAACAGTTTGAACTTTTTATGTAAAACGGATGCTTTGGTTATTAATGATACAGAAGGGCAAATCAATGACAGAAATTTGCCGGTAATGGATGCTGTTACATTCGCACTGGCAGAAGATGCTGCCTCGGTACAAAGTCTTATTGAAGAATTAGATGAAAGGAAGCTTGATTTTGAATTCTTTAATGAGAAAAGGGGAGTATCTGGCGGTACTTTCGGAACTTATTTTTGGAGTGATGAAGGTGTAGCATTATATTTTGCTAATATTACTCTTATAGCCGGAATATTGGTATTGGTGGTTGGCTTGCTCAATTTCTTTCATTTTATAATTGGCTCTTTCCTCATACGTGTGAAAGAATGTAATATCCGTAGGGTGAACGGTGCCGGATTTAAAGATATGTTTCTGATGTTTTTCGTACAGATAAGTGTTTCTATATTTTTGTCGGCATTCGTTACTTATCTTATCATAGAACTTCTTTCACCGTTCCTTAGTCTTACACTGGTACGTTTCAGCATTGTCATAGATCCGTATTTACTGATGTGGCAGACTTTTACTTATCTTATTGGCATCATGGTGTTGTGTATGGTGATATCGTTGTTTGTAATAGTAAAAGTGAGACGGTCGTTTCTCACTCAGAAACTTAACACAGTCACCAGAAGATATGGCAGGCACAGGTTGAGAAATTTATCATTGGGAATGCAGCTGTTTATCAGTCTGATATTTATTTCGCTTGCAACGGCATTGTACATGCAATCTGTGAATACAAACAATTCTGTTTTCGGAACATTGTCAAAAACAGAAAAAGAACGTATCCTTAGTGTTTCACTCGATTATTCTTTTATGGATAATAATACTAAAAAGACATTAATAGACAAGTTTAAACGATGTCCGGGTGTGGAAGATATCATTATTTCGGATATCAATTATCTGCATGGAGTTTCAGGTACAGGACTTTTTCTGACAGAGAAAAGAGAAAATTATGTCGATGCAAATGTAATGCGTGTATCACCGAGCTTTTTCCGATTTATGAATATAGGCATATTATCCGGTAATGAGCAGAAAACATTGGGCGAGATGATAATAGACGAGGTACTTGCCAAACGTATAAACAAGGATATTCAATTAGGGAAAGTTTTGTATGACTATAATAAAGGATATACACTTGTAGGAATATCAGCTCCTTTTGTATCGTCTAATTATTCTGGTAGGGAATTAAACGGTTTTATGTTTGTACCATCTGATTTTTCTGATTACATAGGACATTGTTATGTTAAATGTTATGCCAATCGTTTGAAAGAAGCTGTTTCGTCAATAAAATCTGTAATGAAAGATGCTTTGCCGGAAAGTATTGAAGTCTCCGTACCCACAATGATGGATGATATATACGAAGAGCATGCGCTGGAATTCAAACTGAGAGGTATTGTACTCTTTATGTCAATCATAGCACTTATTATCTCTGTGCTTGGGATTTATTCAGCAATAACTCTCGACACCGAATACCGCCGTAAGGAAATGGCTATACGGAAGATAAACGGAGCAGGAGTTCGTCAGATAGTATTGATTTTTGCAAGGCTTTATATCGTGTTGGTTATCGTTACTGTGGCTATAGCATTTCCTATAGTGGAATTCCTGTTACGAATGTTCAGCAATATGTATTATTCTTTTATAGATACAGGTATATTGTTTTACGGAGGAATATTGTTGTTTGTGGTGTTGCTCATTACTCTGACAGTTTATGTCCGCATAAGAAATATAGCGCGAATTAATCCGGCTGAGATTATAAAGAGCGAATAGATTCAGGATTTCCCTTATTGTGGTAATGGATAGTTCATATTGAAAAACTGTGTTTTTCTTTTGTCTCTACGCTTTCATTTGCATATCTTTGTAGAAACAACGGTGTCTTATTCAAAATTCAGACTTTATATGAACAGATTATATCCCATAGGAATCCAGAACTTCGAGAAACTTCGTAAGGGTGGTTTTGTTTATGTTGACAAGACTGCGCTTATACATCGTCTTGTCTCTACAGGCGGTTATTATTTCTTCGGTCGTCCGCGCCGTTTCGGTAAGAGTCTGATGATTTCCACTCTTGAGTCTTATTTTGAGGGTAGAAAAGATTTATTTCAGGGACTTGCAATAGAGAGCCTTGAAAAGGACTGGGACGAATATCCTATCTTTCATATAGATTTGAACAATGAGGAGTACAATTCCCGCAAACGGCTTGAAGGTGTACTTAACAATTATCTTGTGCGATGGGAAAGGATATACGGAAGTGAGCCTTCGGAGGAATCACTTTCGTTGAGATTTGCCGGACTTATCAGACGTGCATCGGAGCAGACCGGTCGTGGTGTAGTAATCCTGATAGACGAGTACGATAAGCCTCTTATTCAATCATTGGACAATGAGGAACTTCAGTCCGAGTACCGAAGTATTCTGAAATCCTTTTACGGTAATCTGAAATCATGTGACAAGTATATCCGCTTTGCTCTCCTTACGGGAGTGACCAGATTCAGTAGGGTAAGCATTTTCAGTGATTTGAATAATTTGAATGACATCACTATGGATCCTGACTTTGCGTCTTTGTGCGGTATAAGCGAAAAAGAACTTGTAGAATTCTTTGATG
>NZ_JACJLE010000102.1 GCF_016901995.1 Bacteroides caecigallinarum
TGCCTATAGAAAATCCCATATTTTTGTTCCTATAAATTAAAAGAATTTTCATATTAAAATTTCTTGTAAAATCTAATATTCATAGATGCTATATATAAAAATGAAGATATAACCAATGCCCCTAATGATGGTACAGAGCCTATCGGTCCCATTGATAATAAAAGAATAAAATTCGGCATTAGTAATATAGGTAATATGTTATTATGTCTATTTTCCCATCCTTTTATAACAAGATGTATAGTCCATCTAAAACGAAAAAATATTATTAATAGCCCTAATAGAAGCCCACATTCACCGATAATTAATCCAAAACCAGACTCAGCATTAAATATAGAGAACATGTTACCTTTTATTAATGATGCTCCTGCATTTGTCCCTATACCTAATCCATAGCCAAATAACGGTACATTCATAAATAAGCTATTAAAAAAGCCCATAATATAACGGTCCCAAATAGTACCATCTAATCCACCTTCACTATTGGAAGCATTCTCAATACGTGTTGTAAACGCATTTATACTATCACCAAACAAATCAAATTTATTTGCAATAAAAAGAACTATAATAACTCCTATTATACTAAATAATAATGATATTAATAATTTACTTTTAGTTCCAATAAGTGATATGAGTGCAAAAAACATAGTTATTACAGTCATCATTGCTAATGATCTAGATATGGAATATGGAATAGAAAGCATATAACAAAGCATTATAACATACAAAATCCATTGATTAATCTGTAATTCTTTTGGAAGAATTTTATTTGATAACATAAAATAAAAGACAAAAGAGCAAACTATACTTTGAAAAGAAGTATAACCAGATGTAAAAGAAAAAGTACCCGGTGGTCTAAAATAGGAAATACCTTCAACCATGGCTCCTCCAAAACCTGCTCCAGACATATCTCCACCAACTCCTCTATTTACCCATGCACTCTGAGGTTGATAAAATTGCATTATAATTAAAACAGTCATAGGAATACTTATATATAAAAGAACTCTTCCTATTTTTACAACATCCTCCCAATTCAATAATCGTGCAGCTATAACAATAAATGGGAAATGAAAAAAATAAATATGCCACCCATACAATCCAATAAAAAGATTTTGATGACCAAATATAAGTGCAGTAAATAAACAGATAGTTCCAACTATCATTAATCCTTTTGCTTCACCCATCCCTACTATATTTGAATTATAGCATTTAAAAAACAAATACAGCACTATTGGTTCACGCACAAGAAGGAGAGGACCTGAAAGCCCAGGAAAAACCCATTTACGCAGTGCACCTTCAAAGATAAAGAGCAATATGTAAACCCATACCCACTTCTTATAATATTCTATCTGCTGTTGTCTCATGATAGTTATTTATTCTCAATAATCTTTTTAATAGCATTGCTTAATTCATACTCATACATACTCCATGGACGTTTTGAAGCAGTATCCATAGCTTTTTTACCAATTGATGAGAGTCTTGAACGATTTTGTATGATATTATTTATTTTATCTCTTAAAGCTTCTGAGTTGGCAGGATCGACAATCCAACCATTCTCTCCATCTTTAATAAAATCATTACCACACGTACGATTTGTTGTTAATACAGGTGTTCCTTGTGACATTGCTTCAGTAATTACTAAACCAAAGCCTTCAAATAATGAAGGGAATATTAATACATCAAATTCTCTCATAAACTCCAATATTTTATCATGAGACAAATATGGTATATGATGATATTTTTTTAAAGCTTCCTTAAGTGCAGGACATATTGTAGCGTACGAATCGTTTCCTACTAAAGTTAAATCTATTTCATTCTCAAATCCATTTAATGCATCAAACATATAGCTTAATCCTTTAGCCTGAGTTAATCTTCCAACAAATAAAAATTTAAGCCTACGACCATCTGTTGGAGTGTACTCTCTATTGTGATAAACCTTAGGAAAACCATAAGGTATTACAGAAATGGGGGCGTGATTGTATGGAAAATCTTCTTCTATAGATTTTTTAGTAAAAGAACTTGCAACAAATATGTAATCAGCTAATTGTAATTCTGCATCTTTTCTTTCTAGTTTCTCTTTTGAATCACTGAAAGTTGTTCCTAATGCAGTAGCCCATTCAGGATTTTTTGTTCTTTCATCTTCAAGAAGTCTTTGATATGTTCGCCAATGTATAATTGGTAAATCGAAGAAACACATTATTCCATCTTTTTTTGCTTGTTTAAACTGAATATATGCCCCTTCATCATATGCATAAACAGCCGCTATCTGATTTTTACGTCGATGTACAAATTTTGCAACATGATTATCAAGATTATGATATACATCGTCAACAGTTACATTAAATTTTTTAAGATTACGAAGAATTTCTTTAACAGGATAAGTTTTTGTAAATTTATTTAGAAAATTACTATATGTCCTCTTTCGAACAAAAGATAAAGGTCCAATACTTAGCTTATAAATTAAAGATCCTGAAAAACAAGCTATACTTGTATGAAAACTATGTAATATACCTGCTTTATAAAATCCATCTACAGCTCCACGTACATTAGCATTACCTGTAGGATGTGAGATAACCACCTTTCTAAACATAAAAATATAGTTTTTATAATACCATTTTTATTCATTTTAATGAATTGAAATACTCTACATAATGACGTCCTACTTCAATAGATGTATAGTGTTCTAGATGCTTAGCTACAGTCTCATAATCTACAGCCTTTACTTTCCCTTCTAAAAACATTTTTTCAGACAGATCTTTTACATTACCTTTCTTAAATAAGGTTCCACAACTTCCTACAGCTTCTTGCAATCCATCACCATCACTTACAATACATCTACATCCACAAGCCAAACCTTCTAAAGCAACTATACCAAATGCTTCATTATACACACTTGGTACAATCATACAAGCATGATTATTTAATTCTTTTACTAATTCTTCACCGTATTTCTTGCCTATAAATTGTATTTTATAGCCTAATGCTTGCTTTTGTAATTTGTGTAATTCGGAACCTTCCCCTATAATGGTTAGATTCCAAGGATTACTAGTTTTTGCTGAATACAGTTTATAGGCATCAATCAGTAAGTTCACGCCTTTTTCTGTAACAAGTCTCCCTACAAAAACAAATCCTTTACGTTCACTGGTATTTGTTATTTTAAATAACTGTGAATTATAAGCGTTATGTATAACAGTTACATTATGTAAATGTAATTTATCTGCTACAGCCTTGCTTACAGCTATGTTTTTAGCTAATCTTGAAGTAAAACATTTTATTCTTGAAATAATAGTAGGTTTACCATCCCAAGCATGGAAATAACAAGTGTGATGTATGGCTACCCATTTCTTAGGCCTCACAAATAATGGCCAAATTCCATTGAGTGAAAGTACTGAGTGAACATATACGTCACACCATTTATACCAATGCCATAAGCTCTTACAACTTGTATCACGTATCACTCTATAAGGAAATTTTTTATCGTCTTCATTTTTATTACTTTGGGGGGTTATCAGAGTTACATCAAATCCATTTTTATGTAACTGCTCACATATAATCATATTTATTGTTTCCAATCCACCTGTATTAGGATAAAATGCTGGAGTATATATAAGTAATCTCATTTTTTTATATTTGTATATAATTGATTTAATAACAATGGTAATACAATTCCTACAATACTATATAATAACCAAAATGGAGAAGGTGGAATAGACATTTCTTCTAATGCTACATCTATATTGCATAAATTC
>NZ_JACJLE010000103.1 GCF_016901995.1 Bacteroides caecigallinarum
CATACACCTGTCAATACAATAATAGAAATAAGAATAAAATGCTCCTTTAAACCCAATTCCCTATAAGAGCATATTAATGCCGCATGTGTATAATATATTGTCATACTACAAAGTCCCAACTGTATAAATACATTTCTTATTATCGGTATGTATGCAATCCCTTTTGAAATAATGAGAAATAAATAAGTAAAAGAAACAGGAATAACTATATCTAAAATATAATTATTAAACTCCATAGATTTCATATTAAGTTTATAATTTACCCCCATATAAACATTTATTAAAATAATAAAAATAGGAATTACTCCAATAAAAGATATCTTTCTATCTGACAAATTTACTTTCTTTAAGTAGTCACCTATAGCTATGAATATCAAAGCTCCAAAACCTTCATCAATTCCCCATGGCAATGGAATCGGTAACAATTTAAATACATTAGTATGAATAAGCATATATGCAGCCAAAAGTATATAAATTTTGTATTTACTCTCCCTAATAGTACCATAAAATAACAATCCCATCATTAAAGCATTAATAAACCAATACGGAAATGAGTATATAGTTACATTATTTCCCCCTGCATACAGTACTCTTGCTATATTTTTCAGTACTCCTTCAGGTCTGTAAATAATATAAAAAACTATGCAGTATGTGAAAAAAGGCACTATAAATTTCTTGAATCTGTTCAGAATCTTTTGCACTGAATCTTTATCACTCTTTTTTATACTAAAGAAAAGTGTCTTCATATCATTAAAAGATATAAATCTTTGAGTCAGATATCCACTAATCATAAAGAATGCTGGCATGTGAAACCAATAAACATCGAAGCCAATGTTAACTCCTATATGACCTGTAACTACGAATATTATTAAAATACCTTTGAGTATGTCATATTCTATTTTTCTTTCCATTTGGGAAATTGTTTTTACACTATATTTCTTTTTCTTACTATTCTAGCGGGATTCCCCTGATAAATTCCATACTCCTCCATATCTTTGGTGGCAACAGAACCAACAGTAAGAATAGAATGGCATTTTGCAGTAACCCCCGGACAAACCACTGTCTTAGCCCCAATCCAAGCGCCATCTTCTATCACAATAGGAGCGTTCCTATAATCAAACGTTGAAAGCGTATAATCATGATTACCAGTAAGTAATAATGCACCTTGCGAAATGCATACATCATTTCCTATAGTCACATAATCTAAATTATCAATCCAACATTTTTCACCCAGCCACACATCATTTCCTATAGTAAGTTTCCAAGGAAACTTTATACACACATTATTTTTTATTACCAGTCCTTTTCCTATTTTTGCTCCGAAAACTCTAAGCAGGAATATTTTAATATCCATAAAAGGATTCCACGATGCTCTTACAAATAAGGCATTAATGAAATACCAAAGTATCATTTTACAAGTTCCTGCACCTTTATCAAAATTACCTGTTGTAAAAGTTTTTAATTGAACTCTATTACTCATATTAGTATGAATCACTTATTATAGAAAACAAAAGAAGGTTTATCTTTGCTATAGCATATCCATTCATAAAGAGTTTTAAATTTCCTTGCGACCTCTTCAATTGAATAATTATCAATCATAAGTTTACGTCCTCTTTTACCCATCTCATTTAATTCATCCTGTTTAGTAAACATAGCTTCCTTTATAGCAGAAGTAATAGCCTTTTGGCTATAATCTACCCACCATCCACATCCATAAGTTACAAGTTCCTCCCAAGGAGCACCTTTTGTAGCTATACATGGAATTTCACGAATAAGTCCTTCCAAAACGACATTACCTAAATTTTCAAATTCACTTGGCATAGCCAGAACTGATATTGAAGCTATGGCTTCATCTTTTTCCTTACCTGATAGAAATCCTGTAAATCTGACATTTTGAAGCTTAAGTCTATTTACTTCATCTTTCAGAAATTTCTCATATTTATCATCACCACCACCTATTATAATTAGTTCTGCATCTTTACAGACATCTTTCAACTCATGAAAAGCATAAATCAAACTTTCTACATTCTTTCTTGGCGACAACCTACCAAGATAACCTAACCTGAAAATATCATTCCTTTTCTTCTCTTTATACTCCTTAATTTCTATAGGATTGGGAATAATGGCAATAGGAGAAGTAACACCAAGATTTCTACAATGTTCCATTTCCTCATTACATGTCACTTGCACACATGCAGCCCTATTCAAATCATCCAACAGTCTCAATTTTAATGATAACATTTTAAAGAACTTGTTGGATTTTCGTATATCCTGTGGATAAAGCATTCCCCTTGGCGTAATAATATATGGTTTTCTTAATGCTCTAGCTACATCAACAATAGCGTAAGTAGGATATTGCCATACTCCCTGAGCATGATAAAGATCATATATACCTAAAGCATTTATCTCTTTTTTAAGAGTAGGAGAGTATGCCAGTTTATGTTCAATAGGGGCTTTGGCATAATGTACTTTAACGTTTTCTCCCCTAAGTTTTCCAGTTTCACTAAGAGTATACATTATTATTTCTGTATCTACTCCTTGCTGATTAAGTCCCAATAAAGTGTTATAAGTACTCATTGCAGGACCACCAGCATTGACATCAAGAGTACCAATATGGAGAACTTTCATATTTTTCAAATTATTTCATTATATAAATCTAAATATTGTGACGCTATACAATTAACATTAAAACGTTTTACGTTTTCTATTCCTTTTGCAACTATTTCTAGATATTCTGTAATAGCTTTCTTATACCCTTCTCTAATTGAATCCAAATCATAAGGATTTACAAAAATTGCACCATTATCAGCAACCGATTTCATTGGCTCCAAATTACTAGTAACGACAACTCTTCCAATGGCTTGTCCTTCAATAATAGGCATACCAAACCCTTCGTATGTAGAAATGAAATTTACGATATCACATTGTTTATATTCTTCCAATAATTCTTTATCACTAATATTAAATACATTAGAATAGGAAATTCCAGAGTTATTGAGTAAATCTATTTGTTTTGCAGATAATTTTCCGACAATCCTTAAATGACAATTTATATCTTTTAATGCTATTACCGTGTTATCCAAATTCTTATTTTTCTTAGTCCCAATATGTAATATTATGGGTTTCTCTATATTTAAAGATTTAGGAGAAAATAGAAATGAAGGATCTACTGGATTAAAAATTACCTTTGAATGTTTAATCATAACCATTGAATTTGTTTCGTTCATAGTCTGTGTTGATATAAAAGTCACAAATCTTGCCAATGATAATGTTTTAATCCATAAAAGTTTTTTAATCCATGAATGTATTTTACTTTTATTTGCAGTAATTATAGAACCAACATCATGTACAGTAACTATTGTTTTTTCTTTTGGAAGAAATGGTAATAAATAATGTTCAGTTCCTGTAATATGAATTATATCGTAATTATTATTTTTCAAATATTTATATACAAATAAAATGTTTGTATATAAACTTTTTATTCCATAACCATACGC
>NZ_JACJLE010000104.1 GCF_016901995.1 Bacteroides caecigallinarum
TGTAGATTCCAAAACGAAGTGCAACGTTTTGGTCTTTAAAAGTAGTAGATTCAAGGAGTAAAGTGTTAACTTTGCCTCGTGAATCAAAGAGGAGGCGAGCTCTGCTGAGGAGCGACTCGACCAAGCAATAGATTCATGTACCACACTGAAATAGTGTAAAGGAGCGAGGCTGTCTGATTTCAGCCCCGCTTTCATTATTTTAGGAGGTACGTATGGCTAAGAAAACCTTTCCCTGTGGCAATGCAAAAAAACAAAAAGGGAGACCGAAGTCTCCCCAAGATTAATTAACTTTGTATTGCTTATGTACAATCAATTAACCCTTGCGCAAAGGTACACAATTTCTACCATGCGCCAAAATGGTTTTTCATTAAAAGCCATAGCAGACGAATTAAACCGTATTGAAGAGGAAGCAGCCATATCCTCCGGTAATCCTCTTCCCGAAAAGAAACGTTCAGCATCCACCATTTCACGTGAGTTGAAGCGTAATAGGACAAAGACCGGTAGATATAATCCCAAACAGGCTGATGAAATGGCCCGTGAAAAGAGGGAGCGAATAGTACGCAACACAGCAATAAAACCTGGGGTGCTGGAGCTTGCCATAAAGTTACTCAAAGGGAAAGGATGGTCTCCGGAACAAATTTCAGGACATCTGAAAAAAGAGGGGAAACGCATATCTAAGGAACGTATCTATCAGGAAATCAGAAGAAAGCCTGAGCTTTCAAAATATTGTCATCACCATATGAAATACAGGCGTCACCAGGCTAAGCCATATAAGACAGCAGGAAAAAGCATGATTCCTGACAGGGTATCCATCCATGAAAGACCGGCAGAAGCCAATGGAAAAAGATTTGGAGACTGGGAGATGGATTTAGTTATTGGAGCAGAGCAAAAAAGTGCAGTTCTTACAATAATTGAACGAAGTAAGAATATGTTTCTACAAACAAAACTTCCATCCAAGAAACCTGAAGATGTAGAGACGGCTGTGGTAAGACTTTTGCTCCCCTTCAAAAAACATGTGTATACTATCACAACAGATAATGGAATTGAATTTCGTAATCACAAGGCTATATGTAAAGCTCTGGATTGTACTGTGTATTTTGCAGATCCATATTGTTCGGGACAAAAAGGGGCAATTGAGAATATGAATAAAATACTTCGGGAATATTTCCCTAAAGGTACAGATTTCAGACAGGTGTCTCAAGCGGAACTGAACAAAGTACAATATCAAATTAATGATAGACCGCGTAAAAAACTAGGGTTTTCAACCCCCAAAATCGAGTTTTATAAAAGTATTTGCTAATTTTGCACTTGCCACTTGACTCTACAAGTACGAAAAAAGTTAAAGAAAATTTGGAAGATAACGTAAAAAGATAGTATCTTTGCCACGCATTTCGAAAGAAAGCACTAAAGTTTGGACTATGGTGTAATGGTAGCACAACAGGTTTTGGTTCTGTTTGTCCAGGTTCGAATCCTGGTAGTCCAACACAACGAAGCCTCAAGAGATAACTTCTTGAGGCTTTTTTGTTTATATAATTGTGTAATAAAAACGAATATTTATTCATCATTAATAATACACTATCAATTCGTAATATAATATACATATCAAATTGTAAGCAATATAAACATAAAATATTCGAATTACAGCACAAAACATTTTTCTTGTATATCAAATATAACATAAAAGAAAAAAGCGTACCTTTGCGCCCGATTTCATGCAACACAAAAACTTATAAATTGATATTAAAAATGAAAATAATCTGGTCTATACGATCTTTTAATTTCACTAATGTGCCATAGAATATACTCCAAGCGAGGATTTTTATTTTCTATGTCTAATTTTAATTTATAACTTCACATGTTCATTTTTATTTCTATTATGGCAATCGGTGCCTTGATAGGCTATAGTCTGCGCAGTAAAAAAGACCTAAGCAAGGTAACTGTACTTATACAAATTGTAGTTTGTCTTCTTTTATTCATTCTCGGACTGTCGGTAGGGGCAAACAAACTAATAATTAACAATCTGACTTACTACTGCGAGCAAGCAGCAATAATATCTGCCTTAAGCCTCGTAGGAAGCTCTGTAGCAGCCATGCTGGTATTCAACATGTTTTTCAAGAAAGGAGCCGGAAAATGAAAGGAAGCATAATGATTCTGGTATTCTTTATATTAGGATGTCTGGGCGGTTATTTTGTTACAATGGACTTCGATGCGCATCAGCTCTCAGTATATGTGTTGTATGTACTTATGCTTTTGCTTGGCATCAATCTTGGAGGTAATCAGGACATAAAAGGATTTGTATCACAACTGAGTTTTAAGATGCTTCTTGTACCAATGGCTACAGTGGCAGGAACATTCGTTTTCTCTGCAATTGCAGCATTTATTCTGAGCAGATGGAGCATATTCGACTGTATGGCAGTGGGTAGCGGTTTTGCATACTATTCCGTATCTTCAGTACTTATAACTCAGCTTAAAACACCAAGTATAGGACTTCAGCTTGCCACAGAACTCGGAACTATCGCCCTGCTTGCAAATATATTCCGCGAAATGACGGCCCTGATTTGTGCCCCGGTAATAAGAAAATATTTCGGACAGCTTGCACCTATATCTGCCGCAGGTATAGGATCATCAGATATTCTATTGGCCACTATCAGCAAATATTCAGGCAAGGAGGCCATCCCATTGGCTATTCTTCACGGAATTCTGATAAACCTTAGCGTACCGTTCTTCGTATCGTTATTCTGTAATTTATAATAAGAAACAAAAACCGCCGGCTAGATATACATCACATATCTCTAGCCGGCGGTTTTTACTATATTTTATCGTACGAAACGTATAGACATAAAAAAAGGAGTACCGCTGTACTCCAACCTTTGTTAACCTTAAAATCTAATACTATGAAAAACACAGTACAAAGGTACGGACTTTCTGGTAA
>NZ_JACJLE010000105.1 GCF_016901995.1 Bacteroides caecigallinarum
GTAAGCATTCAGTAAACCCCGTCAGAACTCAGTCTTGATTCTTTATATTTTTGTACCCATAACCAATATTGTACAAAAATGAAGAATATGACATTAGACCAATTCAAGCAGACATACGAAGACTGGAAGTTGTCTGGTTTGTCTGTCCGGGATTATTGTAACAATACCGGATTTGACGAAGGTAAATTTTATTACTGGCGTAGGAAACTAACCGATTCAGCTCTTCCCGATACACAAGGATTTGTTCCTGTAAGAATGAACAATCTGAACGGTAAACTGAACATTACTACTGCTTCAAAAGAGATAGAATCTAAAAGCGATTCAGAATGTGAGATTATATACGCCAATGGTGTAACGCTTCGTATCAATAGTGCAATATCACTTGAGGTGCTAAAGTCATTAATCCTTTTATGCCAGTAAGCCATGTTTTGCCTCAGTGACTCAGATCGTTTTTTCCTTTACCCTTATCCGACTGATATGCGAAAGAGTTTTTACTCTCTGAGCGGAATCGTGACAGAGAAAATGGGTAAGGATGTACAGGAAGGCGATGCATTTATATTTATCAATAAATCATTGACCAACATGAAAATACTCCATGCCGAATACGGTGGGCTGGTGATATATAATATGAGACTTGAGAGTGGTACTTTCCGTTTGTCTGATATTGACTGTGAAGACTCTTCCGCTTCACTCTCCATCAACTGGTCAGAATTGACATTGATAGTGCATGGTATATCACCTTCAGAGACGAAAAGAGCACCACGCTGGTCTCCTAAAAAGGAGTGATCGTATAGTAAAATAATGTTCAAATCCTTCTGTATGTCAGGTGTTTTTCGTACCTTTACAGTAAATAAAAGATACGGAAAATGGCAGAAGATCCAAATTTTAAAATAGCACTTGAGGCAGTCCTTCGTGACCGTGATGATCTGTACCGACGTCTTATGCAGGCAGAAAGGAAGCTTAAAGAAATGTCTGACCTGCAGGCCATGAAAGACTCATACGAAGCCAGGCTGTCAGAGAAAGACAAAATCATTGAAGCTAAGGATAAAGCCATTGAATCCAAGGACAATCGTATTGCATCGTTGGAACGTAAACTGGAGTATCTTCAGAGGAAAGTCTGGGGAGCAATGTCTGAAAAGAGAAAACTCCCTGATGACCCAAACCAATTGAAACTTGACTTCGACAAAATGGATATGACTCCAGAGGAGGAAGAGGCAGCCCGCCAGGCCATAAAAGAGGTAAGCGAGTATAAGCGGATTAAGGTCAGGGAACACGAGAAAAAAGTTCCCGTCCGCCAAAAGCTGCCTGAGCATCTCCGCCGTGAGGAAGAACATATCTATCCGGAGGGCTATCTTGGTCATGAGGACCAATGGGTGCTGTTTAATGAAACGGAAACTTCCGAACATCTTGAATATAAACCGGCAGAACTGTATGTCCGGGTTACTGTCAGACACAAAGGCATGCGCAAGGATACAAACCGGATTATCACTGCTCCGGTGAAAAACGAACCGATACCTAAGAGTTATGCAAGTGCTTCACTGCTTACAGAACTTATGGTCGGCAAATATGTGGACCATCTTCCGTTCTACCGGCAGATACAGATGTTCAAGCGTATAGGTATCAGCCTGCCGCCATCCACTATTGAAGCCTGGTTCCATGAAGTGGCCGACCTGATGCGCCCCGCCTATTACCGGTTGAAGGAACTGGTTCTGTCTTCCGATTATGTCCAGTCTGATGAGACGACGATACCTATAATCAACAACGAGAAGCATCAGACAATAAAAGGATATCTTTGGCTGGTACGGAGTGTGATGAACAACCAGGTTTTCTTCTTCTATCATGACGGTTCCAGAAGTATGAAAGTGGCTCTGGAACTCTTCATGGATTATCAAGGTGCCATACAGACGGACGGGTATGCCGCTTATGGTACACTTGAAAAGATAAAAGGTATCATCGTCATATGCTGTTGGGCACATGCCAGACGCTACTTTGAGAGGGCTTTGAAGCATGACAAGGCCAGGGCGGAGTATGCCATGACCATTATAGGCATGCTCTATGACGTGGAACGTATAGCCGATGACGACAACATGAATGCACAGCAGCGTATGGAACTGCGTAAACGGCTTGCATATCCTATAATCTGTTCGTTTGAGAAATGGTGTCTTGCGGAGTATGGTAAGGTTCTTCCTAAAAGTCCGATAGGACAAGCCATGCACTACTTCCTTAATCATGTGCGCCAGCTGGCACATTATACAATGGACGGTAAATATTGTATAGACAATAATCTGATAGAAAATTCAGCGCGCCCCATAGCGGTCGGCAGGAAGAATTTTTTATTCTGTGGTAATCATGACGCAGCTGAAGATGCTGCTGTTATCTATTCATTCATGGGGTGCTGCAAGGCTGCCGATGTGGACTTCAAGGGCTGGATGAACTATTTCCTTAACCACGTACATGAATACGACAGTGATTACTCCAAGGACATTGCAGAATTACTGCCATCATCTTTAAAAGACAAGAAGATTATTTAAAGAATCTCCGAAAAAGTCACAGGTATGTATTAATGTCTTCGACTTTTTCGGAGAAAAATCCTAGCTTTTAATAGATCCTGATAGAAATCGTCGAATATCTTCAACATTTTCAGAGACAAGTCGAAATTTTTAATAGACAATCTATGCCGGCTTTACCAGTTTTAATCATACGGGGTTTACTGAATGCTTAC
>NZ_JACJLE010000106.1 GCF_016901995.1 Bacteroides caecigallinarum
CAAGTAGCGACAATCTCTTTTACACCGTCAATAGGGCATTGGCGGCTGTCGGGGATACCTTGGGAATTAAACTTAAACATAATGCTGCTTAATTTTGATTAGTTACTTAGTAGCTTGTCCACGAACTCTGATAGAAGAAGATGAGCCAGGGGCACCTGATGTAGTAACAGCTGTCACACCTGCTGCACGTCCTTGAAGAGACTGGTCAAGATTGGTGATTACAGATCCTTTAATAGCATCTTCTCCCACAGAAACAGAAGCACCAGAAAGATCACTTTTTTTCATAGTACCATATCCTACTACTACAACTTCATCCAACATCTCAGTATCTTCTTTAAGAGTAATACTTAAAGTTGTCTGATTTGTTATCTTTACACTTTGTGTTACATATCCAATATAGGAAATCTCAAGTGTAGCTCCTTTGGAAACTTTTAAGGTGAAATTACCATCCAAATCAGTAATCACACCATTTGTTGTTCCTTTTTCCAACACATTGGCTCCAATAATAGGGAATCCATCAGAACCAATAACCGTTCCTTTAATCGTCTTTTCCTGTTGAACGGAAAGAACAGTTTCCGATGATGCAGCTAAGGTCTCAGGAAGTCCTGTCAACATCACCGTAAGACAAGCCCCTGCAATCAATGCAGTTTTTCTAGCATGTTTATTCATAACATTTTTAATTTTAAAAGTTATATAACTCAATCATAGAAAAAACTAATTTAAATGTTTCGTGATGCAAAATTAAAAAAGCATTAAAAGACTTTCTAATATAATTTTATCTTAGAATAATATTAAAAAAAAGAGTCTTTATTAGATTTATGACAGCATTGTAATGATGCAACTGGTCTTATTACATTTATTAATCTAATGATAAAATTTCATTATTTATTTTTTTAATAATATTTATCGTACTAACATCCGAAGCGAACACAGAATTAAGTCCCTGCTGTTCTTGCGCCGGATCTCCTGTATAATCATCTCCTGGTTTCCAATACTCATATTCAGTAGAAGGATTAGCAAGACCTCCCCACCCCCAAAAGTTACATCCGGCAAACAATGTCTTTGCTTGAGCATTCTCATTTACCATATCAAATATAAAATTATAATATGCATCTCTGGCATTCACGAAAGAAGATTTACTGAACTGGAATCCGTCTCTAGGATAACCGAATTCCTCAAGTACCAAAGGCTTTTTATATTTTTCAGCTATAGCCAGATGTTCTTCAATATAAGATTTAGAATACTGTTTTGCTCTTTCAAGATTTTCCTGCAGACTATCTTTCTTAGCCCAGCCCCAATTGTAAGGCCAAATATGTATGTTCATATAATCAACATTAGAATCGGAATGAATTTTTTCAAACAAATCCATATCACCCTCACATCCCCACTTACCTTCACTTCCTGTAGAAACAAGATGATTTGGATCAAGTGATTTAATAAGCGCTGCGGCCTCGCTCATCCATTCAGCAAAATTATCTTTATTATCCTGAAGAAAAGCACGAGGCTCATTACCAATCTGCCATGACATAATAGTAGGATCATCAATGTAACGGACTCCTGTATAACGATTAGTACGTGAAACAACATCTTTCACATAATTGGCATAAAGAGCCTGAGCGCTGTCTGATCGAACAAACTCTCCAACGTAATTCATATATGCAGGATATCCATCTACAGCAGGAACAGGAGCTTTTCCATATCCTGCCCATTCTAGATACTGACCATATCCACCACTCCATTCCCATGAATTGTTCAAATACAACACTGCAAGCATATCTCTCTTACCCATCTCTTGCAAAAGGAAATCAAGTCCGGCAAATATTGTATCATTATATACACCTGGAGAAACTTGTAAAGTAGGCTCCACTTTTGCCGGAACCCCTCTTTTACCATCAGAACCAACCAAAATACGCAAGTTGTCTATACCAATATTTCTTAAAGAATCCAATTCACGACAAAGGCGTTCACGATTTCCACCTTCACCTTCAGACGCCAAAATAGCACCATACCAGAAATTAGTACCTACATAATAATAAGGTCTGCCATTGCGAATAAACTGACCTTGTTCAACTCTAACAAAACTTTGTTTTTTTTGATTCTTAGAACCTGTAGTACAAGAAACTAAAACAGTCAAAACCAATAATAAAATTAAATTACGTTTCTGCATATCTATTAGATTTTTATCGACATTGCAAATTTATTACAATCCTAAGCATAATTATAATATTATTTTATCCAAGAATTATCATTATAAGATAACCTGATGTTTTAAAATATAAACAATAAGAATATAAATTATAAACAGATACAACTGATACAGACACGATATATAATACAACCTAAAGAACATTATCTTAAGTATTTTCATAGTACTTACAAAAAAAGAATTATTCAACACACTTTTAATCTTAGTACATTTTCATCATGATATACAACCATAATATAATTCTATTTATACAATAAGTAACAAACATATCCAGC
>NZ_JACJLE010000107.1 GCF_016901995.1 Bacteroides caecigallinarum
AGTTCCGGCCGAACTTGGAACGTTAGTAATAGTGAAATTACCATCAATATCAGTTACAGTACCAACCTGAGTACCTTTAACCAATACAGATGCGCCCACTACAGGTAAACCATCCTCGTGAGAAGTAACAGTACCTGTTACCTTAGAGACCTGAGCGTTTACCAGACCTATACCAATAAACAGGCAGGTCATTAACAGCATCAATTTTCTTTTCATAAAAATCTCTCTTAAAGTTTAACTTTACATTAATAAAAATTTGTTCTCTCTAACAGGTCGCAAAAGTAATAATAAAATCTGAATATTTTTCTCTTTTTTTAAGCAAAAAGTCGTCATTCCCTGCTTTTTAACACTTAAATTGACAAATTTCTTCTAAAAAAGCAAACGATTACATGTTTTACATCATAAAAAAAGCATTTTGATAGTAATCTGATGTTTTATTACAATTCGATACTTAATAATATCACTTATTTTATTCCTTGAAAGATTATATGTCACTATATTCATTATTTATAAATCAAAAAGTATTATGCAGAAAATTTGTTTTAAACTAGTTCTTAATCGTGAAAATAACCTAAATGCAAATTCTATGGCTATGGTGGAAATAGAAGCAAAGCTACTTTCCAACAAAATTTACTTACCTACAAATGTATTCCTTAAACCTAAGTATTGGAATGTCAGGAAACAGGAAGTAATGCCTTCGCACCCTAATCATGAGTTGTTAAATAGGTTTTTGGAAGAACATTTACTAAAATTAGAGTGGAAAGAACTTCAGATGTGGAAAAATAATACTCCACTTACACTTGAGCAATTAATCAATACCGATATTGAGAATACTAATATAAATGATGGAGCATTTATAGATTTTTGTAAAGGATATATTAATACCAGCAGAAAAAGAGATAGTACAAAAAAGAATCTTATGACAACTGTAAAACTCATAAACATATTTGACTCTGGTACGTCTTTTAGAAGTATAACATATGAATACATAATGGAATTTGAGAAGTTTCTGACTTCAAGAAATTATAAAATTAATACTATTATCAAACACATCAAGCATTTAAGAAGTTTTTATAATGAAGCAATAAACCAAAAATTAATAAAAACCGATGAAGACGCATTTAGAAGATACAAAATGTTAAAAGGTGAGTCGAAATATACATTTCTTCTGCCTGAAGAGCTTCATAAACTGGAAACTTTGTCATTATGTGGAAAAAATAGAAAAATGCTGCATACGCTAGACGCCTTTCTATTCTGTTGTTATACGGGACTAAGATATTCAGACTTCTGTTCGTTAACTAAAGAAAATCTAATCAATATTGATAATAAATTATGGTTAATGTATAAATCTGTAAAAACAGAAGTCGAAACCAGATTACCATTATATCTTCTTTTTAATGGCAAGGCAATGTCTATATTAAAAAGGTATAGTTGCGACATAGGTTCTTTTTTTAAAATAAATTCAAATTCAAGTATTGACAAGGAACTAAAGAGAATAAAAATGTTGGCAGGTATTAGTACACATATTTCATTTCATACTGCCAGACATACAAATGCCACTTTACTTGTATATAAAGGTGTAAACATTACTACTGTACAGAAATTATTGGGACATAAGAATATTCGTACTACCCAGCATTATGCAGACATTCTTCCGCAAGGTATTGTGAATGATCTGGAAAAAAATGCTTGAAGATATTATTGGATCAATGTTTAATACAATACAGGAAACTATCAAAGTCTTGGTGTAGATTATTATATAATAAGGTATAGTCAATATTGTGAATGTCTCTTTACATGTCAACCTGGTCAGGAATCACAACACAAACTGACAACTAAATTCAGTACATTTCAAGCGTGCGTACATTCGACTTAAAGCGTACGCACGTTCGATTTAAAACGTGCGCACGCTTTACTTGAAACATGCCCACGTTTTTTTCGATGTACGAGAATGTATGAAAACGTACAATAACGGTCGAATACCCTATGTTTTCTTATAGGTTTGTCTGCCTCCCTGATATTAGTTTTCTTATACAAAACAGAATGTAAAATTGAATGTAATACTGATATTTTTAGTATAGCTAATAAAAATAGGATATTTATATAAAGATTTATGGAACAAGCGAAAGTTCGGCCGGAACTCTAGTTATTTCGTTCATCGGAATGAAAACACAGGAGGTGGATATTAAACCGGTAGTAAAAGTATCACTTCATTCTGATACAGAGGTGCTGGAT
>NZ_JACJLE010000108.1 GCF_016901995.1 Bacteroides caecigallinarum
TCTGCCATAACTGATACATTTAGGGTTACACTATACAAAGGTAACTTCAGCTTGACTATTTACATTCTCTTTGGCGTGATTTTTTTATCTCATGGGAATTTCATTTGTATATCAATTAAATATTATCAGTATGGCAATGGTACAATCTTTCTACGTCCATAATTAAGTTTCAAGCCAGCTTTATATGCTTCTTCTCCATGAAGTAAATCTATATCAAGTTCTCCCAAATTCACCAGAATGCCCCTTGCCATAAGTCCGGCATCTTCATTCTGAATTCGTGGAAGAGTCTCAGCATTATTACGTAATTCATTAAGATATTCACGTATATACTTACGCATATTAGGATCAAGAGATAAACATTCCAATGACGAATACCCAATTTTTCTATTTTCTTCCTTAACAGGATATACCAAATTCTTTATTCCTTCTTCAGGATATCCTAAATAGGATATAGCATATGAAGCCTCGCTTGATATATAAGGATCACTATCATTTATAAGGTGCCTCAATTCTTCAGGACATTCAGAAATTAATCCTAGTTTTGCCAATTGTGCATAACCGACAGTTGCCCAAAATTTCATTTCCGGATAATCACTTATTAATGCCTTTCTAAAAAACTGTTCATCAGATGATTTAGGCATACTTGCAAGTTCTACCAGATTATAAAGTTCATTTAAAGGAAATTTTTCTTCTCTAACCGAATTATACAATATTTTACCTCTTCGTGACGTTGGCAGAAAGAAACCTAAATCTTCCGTTTCTCTTATATGAGAAGATAAAGATTCACGCATTTTATTCAAAATATCCTGATACTGTGGTAAAGAAGATAAATCATGTATTTCGCCAGGATCATTAAACAAATCGAAAAGCATTTCTGCAGGATGAGCACAAAATGTTTGGGCCCAGTCATCATTAGTATTGTGACCACCTAATACAAGTTTATCCCAGGCTTTATTTGACGGCATACCCCACTGATAATAATTTCTCAATGCAAACTGCCTATATGGCATATAACTACGTATATATTTGTATCGCCCGTCTGAAACGGCTCTAACAGGCATAAAATGATGTAACTGGTTCGAAGCAAAAGCAAAATTAAGTTTCCTTTCCTCTTTTGCTGCATATTTACCAAACACAGCTTCTCCCTGCATTCTTTTCTCTGGTTTTACACCCGCAAGACTAAGTACTGTAGGACCTAAATCCGTAAAATTAACCAAACGATTAACTTTACCTGACAAACCATTTGCCAAATGCTTGAATTTTTCTGGGAAATATACTACCAAAGGTACCCTTAAACCACTCTCAAACAAATATCCTTTACCACGAGGGACGCAACCACCGTGATCACTGAAAAAGAAGATTATAGTATTCTCATCAAGACCTTTTTCTTTCAAATCATCAAGATATATCTTAACCCATTTGTCAACATCCTGAACCGCTTCCAAATGACCGGCATAATCAGAACGTACTTCCGGCAAATCAGGTACATAAGATGGCAACGTTAATAGCTGAGGATATATACCCTCACGTGTATAATCACGACGACCGTCGGTATGAAAAGTTCTTATACGACCCATATGCGATGTTACAGTATTGAACACAGCAAAAAAAGGCTGACCATCTTTTCTTTTAGGACTATTATAAGAAGCTTTCTTATTACACTCATCCCAACATGACTTATTATCTGTCGTAGTATTATAATGCGTTTTATTATTATTAGTACAATAATAACCTGCTTCTCTTAATCTTTGAGGGAAGAATATATCCTCGGGAGTATCAAAAGGAACCGGATGAAAATCCATTCCATACGTTGGAGCATAACATCCTGTTATTAAAGAGGAACGCGCCGGAGAACTTTGAGGACCAACAGACCATGCATTCATAAACTGAACACCTCTTTGCGCCAAACTATCCACATTTGGAGTACTAACATCCTTATTGCCATAACAGCCGAATTCATAAGCACTTGTATCTTCAAATGTTAGCCATAGAATATTAGGACGTATATCATCCTTGGCAGAAAGCATACTTACAGACGAAAGCCCCAATATTATTGTTGAACAAAACAATCTGAAATCATTTTTCATAATGAATTTATTTAGGTTAATATATTTCTTTGCGAAAATAGTTATTAAGTTTATTTTCATAACACACACATGTTTAAATAATATATACCAGTGTAT
>NZ_JACJLE010000109.1 GCF_016901995.1 Bacteroides caecigallinarum
GTTTTATCATTAACTATTCTTTCTTTGAACGAAGTCAATATATAGGAAGAAGAATAGAAAAAGCGAATATGTTCTTTGTTATCTGTCATTGTAAAAATTGCTTATAATGTTTTGGTGAGGAACAGTGTTTAGCTGTTAACTTGACCCTGTTAGCAACTTAATCGTTTATCCCCACCAATTTTAGATTTTCAGCATAACTCTTATCTGCGTCTAATCCAAAGAAACTAAATATCTCACGTTTTATTTCAATGTTTTCAGGGTCACGTAAATCTGTACTCTTACGTTTACGTTGAACAGTAACTAATGATTTCATTTCATTGGCTAAAATGTGATAACTATTGATACCAAAACCTATTTCTTCTTTACAATAAGGATTTATGATGTTTTCAATCCTCAGATATTTATCAAATTTATCAATAGTCGTTTCTTTGAATATCCTTCCATATTGTAAATATACGGTATCTTTATCCTGTCCGCTAATACTCCTGCCATACGATATTATAGGCTCCCATTCATCAGTTGTTATAGGCAGGTTTCCTATAATCTTGTATTCGCCATAATAAATAGTATTATCCATAATAGCCTGAACGGGAAAGGTTTTACACTGTTTCAATTCGTTTATGTCAATCTCTGTTGTATCTGCTATTTTCTGATAAATCATTATATATAAAGCCTGCCCCATAAGATGAGTTAACCCATAATTCTTTTGAGCCATGAATGTAGCAGACTTTCGTAGTTGCGCAATATTCAATACAATGCGTCCAAATCCCCATTTTCTTCTTCCAATCTTAAAGCTGAAGAAATCCCCCTCTTTATATTTGACGTGTTTCCGCTTGGCTTTTTTATAAAGTTCAATTTCTTTCAGGTCTTCTTCTGTTGTTTCAGAAATCCATTGCTTCAACCAATCATTCAAGGATATATTGCTTTGCGGATTTTCATGGTAGAATGTTGTTTGAGTTGTATAATTGGCTATGATTATTTCTTTTGCTGAAAACATAAAATATACACCAAACGGACTGAAAGACAACGTTGCTGTATAATTCATCTTTTTAGGCTTTCCGCGCTTGGTTTTGGGTAAAAGGATAGTGCGGTTTTCTTCTGTAACCTCATAAAGCTCAGCTTCATAATAAGAACCGTCATCATCTACTGTTATCTTTTTACGAATTATATTGCCATCATAATACAAATACTGCTTTTCAAAATAGACTAATTTCCAAGTATCACCGACTGGGGATAATCCTAAATATTTACGCTGTTCGTTTGTCAGTTCAAAAGGTATATCTGTTTCCATATTACTATCTTTTATTTATCAGTTGTTGCTAATGGTTTAGCAGGGAACGGCTTGCCGTTACCCTGCTTCGTTATCAACCTATTCTATATTCACCATTTATCTGCAATTTCAAATTCGCCGATTGTTTGGGTACAAATGTCAATGTACGGAATAGTCTTGACTATCTTGATGTTTTCAATATCTTCACTTCCTCCCAAAGCCAAAAGTAGAGAATATCCGAAACACTCGTCATAATCTGGAGTTCCGAGTTTTTCTTGTATTATAGGATAATTTTCTAAATCAAACCAGCCTTTCAAGAAACTTTCATTTACCATTACCTTATTAAAAATCGCACGAAGATTGGCAGGAAGTATTAAATATGTCCCGTATCTGACATTCAGATAAACGACGTAATTATTCAGTCTCGGATTCTTTACATAGGCAAAGAGATCGCCGAAAGCCGTACACATGAATGGTAGAAATGATTGGTCATCCTCCTTTTCAAAACAGGAGTTTATCACATCCTGATAATCGGACGGATTGATAAGCTTAAACAGCCCATTACAATAACTTCCCAACCCGACCTCCTGCCATAAAGTATTCAGTTCGGGATAAGACAAATCAGCATATTTAGCTATAAAAGTATCATCTACTGCTTGCCTCTTGCTATTGAGGCTTTTTTCTAAAAATTCTTCGTACATATTTCTACGTTTTATGGTTGATAATGGGTTGGTGAGGAACAGCGTTAAGCTGTTATCTCGACCTTGTTATAAGCGTTTTAATAATCAAAGAACATTCTTTTTTTATTAAATATCCGAATAAAAATATCAT
>NZ_JACJLE010000110.1 GCF_016901995.1 Bacteroides caecigallinarum
ACATAAAGGAATGTATTCGGATCAAAATAACCAATCTTAGAAAACAATGCTTTATTTATCAACATACATGATCCTGATGGTAATTCAATTTCGAGCAGTTCAGGTATGTTTTCAATACTTGTTAAAAGATATTCTTTTCTTGATAAATCTATACGTGTTAACACCAAAGTGTAATTAAACATTTTTCTTATAATTTCTTTGTATATATTGGTGTTTTTTCTTCCACAACGTAAATCAGGTACATTTTCTTTATTACATAATAAAGGGCTTAATATTCCTGCATCAGGTAAACTATAATAATATCTCAACAAATGAGGTATTATATCTTGAATAAACAAAGTATCATTGTTAAGTATAAGAATATCTGACACTTCCTTATCATTCTCTACTAATTTTAATCCTTTGTTGTTACCTCTTGCATAACCATCATTTTTAGAACTTAGAATAAGTGTTATATAAGGTAACTCTGTAAATTGTTGTTCATTATTATCTAAGACAAGACTATTTTTTCCATACTTCTTTAAATAATGAATCAATTCTTTTTTACACCCCTCCCTATTTGAATTATTATCAACTATTACATACTTTATATCAGCAGTATTATATTTTTCAATACTCTCAATACAGTTTATAGTATCTTCATAGTTATTATAATTTAATATGATAATTGCTGTCTTACCCATTTCTCTATTAAAATTCAAATAACTTAATATTATATATTTCTGTGTCACATAAGTATCAACACATTTTAGTTATCAATGTTAAAACCATTTATTATTCTTGGACGATTCTTATAATTATTGCTTAAGAAACTGTTTTCAGAAACTTTTTGGGGATTATCTTTAAATTCAACCCCCATTATGTCCATAATAACATAAATTAAATTATCAGTCATAAAAGGCTTATCCTTGCTACCCTTTATTCTTTCAACTATTTGAGGATTATTCACTTTAAATTCAGGCGATACATAAATCCAAAATGGAATCTCAACTCCTGCTTTTGTTGATTCGATATTTACTTTTGCATGTCCGGCATACTCACTATCTGTTTGAAATAAATCTAATGCATGATCCGATAAATAAATAACTAAAGAATTACTATTCTGATAACAAGTTATAATACTGTTAACAACAAAGTCATTATAAAATATAGAATTATCATATTCTGCTAAAGTCTTACTATTGTAATACTCATTAGCACTACTGTAATCTTCTGATTCGAAAATCTTAAAGTTTTGAGGACTCCTTAGTTTAAAATCAGGATGAGAACCCATCAAATGATAAACAATGAATTTAGAGCTTCCTTCTTTTTTCTCATATTTCTCTCTCAGTACCAATACTTCTTCATCATATTTTACATCTTTTTTATCGGAATATAAATCATCACAAAAATATGTTTCATCAAATAAGTTTGCATATTTTACTATTACATTATTCCAAAAGCCATATTGTCCTTGATTAGAAAACCAATACGATATGTAACCTGATTCTTTAACAATCTGAGCCAAAGTCTGTTCTTTATACCATGGTATATCAGATTGGTAACTAAAAGTACTCATCATATATTTAAATGAAGGTATAGTAGTAGTAGCTGGTGATACTACATTGTTAAATATATATAATTCTCCATTTTGTTTTCTTTTTCCTAATAACGGATTAGTATTTTTTGTATAACCATATAAAGAGCTATGATTCTTATTATGAGATTCACCTATAATTAAAACAATATTATCAGGTCTACCAACTCTCTTTCTTTCCAAATTTGCATCTTTTATGTATTCAGATAAATTTATTCTTGTATTTAAAACAGATTTAATTTGTAGAGGTACACTATTTGCATATATATAATGATGATACGGAACCAATAAGATCAGGAAGAAATAAATACATGTTACCCATTTTATAAGAATTCTTATTTTGTTTCTTATAAAGAAACTAACTACATATACTGCAATATGGACAATAAAAATTACAGAAACAATACTAAAAACTATATTTAATATATTTACATGTTGAAGATATCCAGTTA
>NZ_JACJLE010000012.1 GCF_016901995.1 Bacteroides caecigallinarum
GGGCCGCATCATTACTCAATACAGAGTTTGATACGGCCCCTTTTAAATATTATAGTTATAATCTGTAACTTTAGGGAGTAGTCATTTTAGTTTTGACACACCCTCTTTTTTGTCAATTATTTATTCGGAGTTTCCCAAACCTTAGTTTCTGAACAGCTTAAATCAATCCACTTATCGCCACATTTAAGCTTGAAGTCACCTTTCTCCAGACGCCACTTGCCGTCATAACCTACAAAGGCCAGATCACTTCCCTTTATCTTCATGCTTACAGTCTTAGTCTCACCAGGCTGTAATGAAACCTTCTCAAAGTTACGAAGACGGATGTTGTCCGGAGTACTGCTTGCAACCATGTCTTTTGAATACAGAAGAACGGCCTCTTTACCTGCTACACTTCCAGTATTAGTTACATCTACAGACACCGTTATTTCATCAACTGCAGTGAAAGAAGTCTTGTCTGCACGGAGATTATCATAACTGTATGTTGTATAGCTCAAACCGAAACCGAACGGCCACTGGACATCCATCACTGAATCATAGTTATAGTTACCGCCCATCTGACCCATATTCTCACAAGGCTTGTAATCATAGGTAGCTATGGCATTGATATATTTAGGATATGTAAATGGCATCTTAGCACTGAAATTGGCATCACCGGACATAAGGTTAGCTAAAGCGTCACCACCGTAGTTGCTTGGAAGCATTACGTTGATTACTCCCTGAGCCAATGGTTCTATATCATTTATGATACGTGGACGTCCCTGATTCAATACCAAAACAATAGGTTTGCCGGTCTTTGAAAGTGCCTTAACCAGATTGCGCTGATTTTCTGAAAGGGTAAGATCGGTAAGATTACCCGGTGTCTCGCAATAGGAGTTCTCACCTATACATGCAACTATGACATCGGCACGGGAAGCTGCTGATACGGCCTTACCTATTTCTGGAGCGTTCTCCTCCCACCAATTGTCATTCTTATAAGGAGCATATGTAACACCTGGTTCATAAATTATATTTTCCTTTCCATACTTATTGCACAAAGACTCATATATGGTATTATATGCCTGGGCACACTCGTCGGCACGGTGTCCCTGCCAGCTGTATGACCATCCGCCATTAAGACAACGCATGGATTTTGCATTTGGACCGGTCAACAGAATCTTACTACCTTTTTTTATTGGAAGGATATTGTTCTCATTCTTTAAAAGAACTTCAGATTCTTCGGCTGCCTGAAGAGCTACTGCAGCGAATTCTGAAGAACCGAACTTGTCATACTTCTTGATATCCCAGTATGGATTCTCAAACAGTCCCAAACGATATTTGAGACGAAGGACACGTGATACGGCATCATCGATACGGCTCATTGGTACTTCTCCCTCCTCTACCAATTCTTTCAGATAAGTGCAGAAACTTACCTCGTATGGAACCATAGACATATCTATACCCGCATTGATTGCTATCTTTATAGCTTCCTTCTTAGTGGCGGCAATATGGTCGCGGGTACAAAGATTGTTGATGTCGGCCCAGTCGGTTACTATCATACCGTCCCAGTTCAGGTCTTCTTTCAACCATTCGGTAAGGAACTCACGGTTGGCATGGAAAGGCATACCGTTGTCAACACCGGAATTTACCATTACACTCAATGCTCCGTTACGGATAGCTGCAAGGAAAGGAGCAAAATGTTTCTCACGCATGTCACTGCGTGATATTGATGAAGGTGTACGGTCCTTGCCGGAAACAGGGACACCGTATCCCATATAGTGTTTCATACAAGCGGCTACATTATACTCACCGATATGGTTAGGATCTTCTCCCTGGAAACCGGCAACAGCTGCCTTACCCATCTCGGCATTTACATAGCAGTCCTCACCGTAGTTCTCCCACATACGCGACCAGCGTGGGTCACGGCCCAAATCAACGACAGGAGCATATGTCCATGGAATGCATCCGGCCTTGGTCTCGTAGGCAGAAATTTCTGCTCCCTTACGGACAAGGTCACGGTTAAAAGAAGAAGCCATGTTTATACCTTGTGGGAACATGGTACCGCCAAGGGTATAGGTTGTTCCATGTATCTGATCGACACCATATATACAAGGGATTCCTATTTCCTTCATGGAAATGTCCTGAATCTGCTTTATTGCCTCGGCCCATTTCTCCTTGGTCTGTGCGATACTCAAAGGGACATTAAGAAGTGAACCTACCTTATATTTCCCTATTACCGTGTCGAGCATAGCAGGATTAAGCACAAAGCCGTGCTTCTTGCTTTCCTCAAAATCACTTACCACATCTATTGTTATTTCACACATCTGACCTATCTTTTCTTCCAAGGTCATCTTGCCAAGCCATTCCTTTATGTTGGCTTCAATCTCAGGATCTGATGGGATGGCAGCAGGAACTTTTTTCTCCGGTCCGCTGCACGAACTCACGCCTACGCATAAAGCAGAGGCGATAAACAGGTTCTTTAGTTGATTCATAGTTATTTATATTTGAAATTTATAATGTAATCTTTATCTCTCTCTGTATCAAGTTGTAAGATTCCTTTGGAACTATACTCTTTACCATTAACCGTTATCATACTACAATATTCCGGAAGTTTAATCTTTAATTCAGGCATCCAACCACCTTTTATTATAGCCTGCACCACTTTACCATTCTTCCATTTCAGTCCAACGGTAGCTCCGCCTCTCACCTTCATTCCATAGAATTCACCTTCTTGCCAGCTATCCGGTATTGCCGGTAGCAAACTAACGAAACCATCCTGACTTTGAAGAAGCATTTCTCCTATACCCGAAGTTCCACCCCAGTTTCCATCCATTTGAAATGGCGGATGCGAACAAAACAGATTTGGGAATGTACCACTGCCATGCTGTTTAGGGTTATCATGAGTGTATGCAGGATACAGCAGGCTCTTAAACAGTTTATAAGCTCTATTACCATCACCCAAACGTGCCCAAAAATTAATTTTCCATGCACGACTCCATCCGGTACCTTCATCTCCACGTCTGTTTAAAGTCACCTTACATGCCTCAGCCAACTCCGGAGTATTATAAACCGAAATCTGATTGCCTGGATGCAATCCATATAAATGCGACACATGACGATGATGTACATCTGTTTCCTCATAATCTTCAAGCCATTCCATCAGGTAACCTTTCTTACTAATCTGATGAGGAGGAAGCTGACATATAGCCTTCTTCAAAGAGTCTGCATACAATGAATCGACAGACAATATATGTGATGCCGTTATTACATTAGAATACAACTCCCTAACCAGCTGTATGTCCATAGTAGGTCCCATACAGACACTTATAGGTGTACGGTCTTTTCCTTTAAGATAGAAAGAATTTTCAGGCGATGATGTAGGAGCAGTTACCAGCCATCCATGTTTTGGTTCTTTTACCATAGTAGAATAGAAAAATTCGGATGCTCCTTTAAGAATAGGATAAATCTCCGACAGATAGTTTCTGTCTCCGGTAAAAAGATAATGTTCCCAAAGATGCGCACAGAGCCATGCACCACCTGTATTTGTAGCTCCCCACGACGGATGTTCTCCGGGAGCAGTGTAATTCCACACATTTGTCATCATATGAAGTACCCATCCCCTGGCGTTTTCTCCATAAAAGGACTTGGCACTTTCCTCACCACTCTCAACCAGACGTTTTACCAAATCAATCAATGGAAGATAAAGTTCTGTCAGGTTACCCTGTTCCAATGGCCAATGGTTCATCTGGACATTAATATTTGTATGATAATCTCCATTCCATGGAGTGCCAGGCTCATTTGCCCATAAGCCCTGCAAATTTGGAGGAAGGCTACCCGGACGTGTACTGCTTATCAACAGATACCTTCCATAATTATAATATAGTGCAGCCAGTGAAGGGTCGTCGTACGACTGAAAACTCTCTATACGTTTGTCTGTAGTAAGATGTGAAGTATTGGAATTCTCAGGCAAATGAATACCCACACGGTGAAAATAATCGCCATATGCCGAAATTGTTTCCGCTTTAAGTTTGTTCCAGTCATAATCCAAAACATTATCCAGAACACGCTCAGCCTCGGTAGAATACACTTCTCCATTCAGATACGAAGTCTTGGCTGATACAAATACCCATGCTTCATCCGCATTTCGTACAGATATATAACCCTCTCCTGTTTCTCTCTCCGCTTTATCTCCAATACCTACAACACTTGTTATGGCCGAGTATCGTACGCCTCTTGCCTTGCTTCCGCTATCAAGTTCACCCGATATAAGAAACTTGCCGTCCGAAGGACTTTCTACCTCTCCCCTCTCAGGTCTGCTCAGACTCATTTTGAAAGATATTGAATTTCCTTTATCTGCCTTTATATGTAAAACCATAACATCTGCAGTTCTGGAAACATAATACTCGCGTACATAATTTACCCCACCTTTTCTGAAAGAAGTATAAGCGACACTCTCACTCAAATCCAGCCAACGTCTGTAATCACTCATGCTTTCATCAGCAAGAGGATAAGAATATTCTATATTCATATCAGCAAGCATCTGATAAGCACCGTAAGTACCACCCTTTTCAGGTTTCTTAGGTACAAAGCTTTTATACATAAGTTCCTGTGCTTCCTTGTTTTTCCCTTTAAAAAGCAGTCTGCGTATTTCAGACAAACTGGTTGATGCCTCAGGATTAAGATAATCAGCCTCCGAACCGCTCCACATACTAATCTCATTAAGGACAATCCGTTCTTTTTCAGTTCCGCCGTCAGGCATCATTCCAAGTCTTCCATTTCCCAAAGGTAAAGTTTCCTCCCACTGTGCAGCCGGTTCATCATACCATAATACCATCTCAGGACGCCTTAGTTCAGGCAAAAGATCCATTCCTGTAATAGATTTATAAATAGACTCAGCAATTATCCTTGCACCATATTTGTTCGGATGTACTCCGTCCTGATATTCATTCGGATAATAAGGTTTCATAGCTGTATTGAGGTCTATCATACTGATGTTCCGTTCCACAGCCACTTCTTTTATAATCGGAATTATACAATTATGTATTATACTGTCATTAATTCCCCATATATTGTTTTCAGAAGGGATAGGCAAACACAAGTATATTTTAGGTGAAGACGACAAAGCAGAAAAACTATCCAACAATGTATTCAAGTCATGCTTAAAATCATCCTTATGCAGCCAGTTATGAGGTTTGGAATCGTTTGTACCAAGTTTTATTGTAACAATATCCGGTAGAAATTCAAGTGCATCCTTAAAACGCTGTTCCTTCATATAAGGCAAATCGCCTTTCATGAGCAATGTTCTGGCACTGAGTCCAAAATTTCCCACTTCGTAATCATAACCCAACAAAGACTGAAGAACAGCCGGATAACTTTCCTGCGACGGATTTTCCAGCCCAAAGCCTTCTGTTATACTGTTACCTACACATGCAATTTTAATATTGTCTGCTTTAACAGAAAACACAATAAAGGTGAATAATAAAAATGACAATATATGTTTTAACATTCTCATTAGATTTTGATATTTTCAGTTTTCAAAAAAACATCTTTTTATGGAATTATCCAATAAAACCATTTATAAATGGTCAATTTTATAAATGCAAAGCGCTCCACCAATATAAAAATGATGGAGCACCTTCAAATATTTTATTCCCAATTATCTGTTCTGAATGGATATAAAGGAAGACCACGAAGGTTTGCTACATTACCCGGTTTATAATCGCGGAATCCATACCTTACGGCAACAGGATTTTTTACATTTTCACATGTTACTTTTATCTGATTACCACACGCTTCAGCCTCTGCGGGATAGAACACTTTGTCTTCGCCTGCCATCTCAAAACCTTCCATGTCTGACATGCGATTGAAGCCTTCCGGAGCATTATCAAATGTGAGGTAAACATCACCATCCTTCATATACATTGACTTATAAACTGGTCCATACGCCTCAATACCACGTACACCATAGGTTTTGCTCAACGCCATATAAGCAAGTCTTTTCCCAACATCTGTCTTATTCTTCGGATGAATATTTTTCATTTCATAAGGCATAACCAAATCATTTGTAGAAATCATACCACTGTTAGGAATCATGGACTGAGCTTTGAACTGAGACTCTCGGAGAAGAGCAAATAAATTTGTTTCTGGAGAGTTGAAAGGTGCTATCTCCACATAGTAAAAAGGAAGTTCACCAAGCCCCCATTCTTTACGCCATAATTCAACCATTGTCCTCAAGCGTTCGGCATAAGTGTTATGTTTTCCCACATTGGCTTCACCCTGATACCATAAGAAACCTTTAATAGTATAATTTTGTAATGGATGTAACATACCATTATACATCAATGTAGGGCTAGTATAATGCCACCATCCGTCTTCTCTCCTTATATCACGTTCCAGGTCAATATCAGGATATTCTGCCACTATTTCACGAGGTAACCATCCTTCTACGGTAGAACCGCCCCAACTACAATTTATAATACCAATAGGAATATCCAAAACCTGATTCATCATCATAGCAAAATTAAACCCTGTGGCACTAAATTCAGGAGCATTTTCAGGATTACTGACTTTCCAACTGCCCCTACAGTAATCAACAGGTTCTGTCTGCCCGTCCCTACCTATTGTAGCAACTCGTATGCCTTTCCACTTCGAGGCCGTAGCTATCAATTCATTTGCACCTTCTATTGGAGCATTCCAAAAACCCCTTAAAGGCATTTCCATATTAGACTGTCCGGAGCAAAACCAAACCTCACCTATCAGAATATTACTCAACTTAGTTTCCTCGCCATCGGATAATGTTATGGCATAAGTCTGGTAACTTGCAGATGGAGTCTCTATTTTTATTATCCATTTGCCATCCTTATCTGACATTGTTCTATAAACATTATTCGTCCAAGAAGGACAAATTGTTATTTCCTTGTCACTATCTGCTTTCCCCCACAGACAAACATCTGTTTGCTGCTGCAAAACCATATTGTCACTCAAGATTTCAGGCAATACTATTTTTGCCATTGCTCCAGCCTGCATCATCATCAGGCATGTAATCGTAATTAATTTTTTCATGTTTGAATTAATATTATATTATTCAAGTTTCGCAAATGCAAAACTTGAGTTTTAAAGTAATAAAGGAGGTATCAGCCCACCTAAAGTGGTCTTCAGTATGTAAAGTTTAATAGTAAGTACATTGACTGTATAATGCTGTTTGGCATTTAAGCTTTACCTTCTAAGTCAACTTGTTGACTGATAATACTTTATTACTTGCGAAACTTGAATTATATTAAACTTATTATTTATATTACTATTTACACTTTGCATAGCAGGTATTATTTCATAACAGATTAATTTCAAAATAGGCTATTTTATTTTAAAATGTTACCAATTATTTATTTAAAGGCAAAAATTTTATACTCCTCTCATATTTTGTTACTGGTACTTTATATGGTAACATTATAGACCTGCATGTACATCCAACTCCAGAAGTTGCATAATCAAGATTCAAAGTAACATTCTTACTCTTCTTCAACTGATAAGTATATAATGATTTGGTTAGATTATCAGTCGAAAACGGATATACATTAAAATTAAACAATTCATTCATAGAGATTTTTAAGCCACGTCCGCTCTTATTCTTAATCATCAACCATCTGTTATCACACCTCAAACCATAATCTTGCGGTATCAGATAAGGTTCATACATATCATTAACATTTGAGCTATATTGTCCAACCGGATATCCTGTTTTTCTATCCGGATAATTTTCTTGAGGTCCTCTTCCATACCATAAAATATTATTATAAGTAGAATCTATTTCCATTGTAAGGCCTATCCTCATTAACCACCTCGGAAGTCTACCTTGTGGAACAATCATATGGTTTATATCAATCTCTCCAGTATTTTTAACGCAATATCTATATATATTCTCAAATCCATTTATCTGAACGCCTGATATATACTTATCTAGTTTTCCATAAGACTCATCAGGAGACAATTTATAGCTTCGGCTATAAATATTGACAACATCATTTCCTTTATTATAATCAAAAGATACCATGATATCCTTCAATTTATCAATCCCGAAAGAATATTGTTCATTGACGGTACGCATACCATATTCTTTCTTCCAGCCAGTACGATCTTCTCCCCATGCAGCCCAATCGTCCAGTTCATTAGCAAGAGGGGCTCTCCATACATTAAAATCAACATCTGATTTTATTACCTCCTCATTATTTATATATAAAGAAAACAATCGTCCAGTTCCTTTAGAAAATCCATATTTAAAACCATCTCCTTCGACCCACAAACAAGTATCAGTATCCACACAATTCAAATTATGGTTTCCACATTGCATAGGTAAAACAATGTCCCTATGCCATGGCAAATCAAGCTGTTCCCATGCAACTATATGACCTTTATCGGCCCATATCTCTTTACTCTTCAGGCTTACCTTAAATTCCAATCTATATTCTACATTATCTTTTATTTCAGGTATAGAAATAGGTATAGCCACATTCTTTTTATGCAACGGAGCTATATTCTCATCTACAATGCCACGTTGGACAATTTTACAATCCTCCGTAAGGAACCATTCAACCAAATATTTATCCAGTTCTATAAAACTATGCTTATTCCATATCTCAACAATAAAATTGCCATTATTATCTATCCAGCTGAAATCAACCGGTTGTGCTGATTTTCTCATTTGCCACATTTCCGGTTGCGGCTTTCTGTCAGGCCATATTGAACCGTAAGTCCTTGCACCAATACCATAGCTATAAAATGTCCCTGACGGGTTTTCATTCTCAAAATCAAGCCATAGTACAGAATTTTCTTTACTCAAAACATTTGCTGAATAGATTTTATCAAATATGGCGACATTATCAATCATTGCGTCACATATAGCAACATTAATATCACACCCCTGGGTTTCTGAATTACGACCTATATTTACCGGGAATGGCAGATTCTTAATATGACCATTAGCAGGCATCTCTGCCAATTCTATATTATCTACAGATATAGACATGAATTTCCCATCATACTCACATAATACACTATGCCAATTATACTCCCAGTTTAACGGAAGTTTTGCTGTCAGTTCGTACCTTTTGTCAGTGAAAATATAAAACTTTATTTCATCTACTCCGTTTTGATGTACCCCAAATTGATTATTGCCCTTAGTTATAAAAGAGCCTGAATCCTTACATGAAGCACGCGGATATACATCAAATTTTAAAATAAGCTGATTACTCGTCAACTCCAGATTCTCTCCTCTGTAAATCTCAATCCATGCATCATGACCACTAAAGTCCGCAACCGTATTATTCCCAATCCTTTTCAAGTATACTTTTCCCATAATGTTTGCAGGAGTATCAAATGGTGAGCCGTCCTGTATCCTCCTTACTTTTTCTTCTATACCAGGACTAACAAAATCCCAAATAGCTCCACCAATTATCCTTGAATGAGAATTTATGACACGCCAATAATCATCCAATCCACCGCCTCCATTTCCTGCTACAGACAAATATTCATCCATAAAAGAAGGTCTTATATCATTATCATAGCCCATACCTTGCTGTATTTCCAACTCTATCGGACTAGGATATCTAGGGCCGACAATATCCTCTGCTTCATGTTTTGGTGCATTTCCACCATACATCCAAAGCCTTGTTTCATCATATTTCTTGCCTTCTTTCACAACTTCCGTAATATTAAATCCCTCACCAGACTCATTTCCAGCGCTCCAAAACAAGACACAAGGATAATTTCTATCCCGCAAGACCATCCTTCGCACTCTCTCTTTATACATTTCCGTAAAATCACTTCTTTCAGATACCCATTCTGTTGCATGAGCTTCAACCCCTGCCTCATCTATTACATAAAGTCCATACTCATTGGCCAATCTTAGATATGAATTCACAGGAGGATAATGCGAAGTACGCACGGCATTAAAATTAAACTGTTTCAATAATTCAAAATCCTGTCTGATAACATCCTCACGCATCACATGTCCCCATCGCGGATGTTGCATATGTGAATTCTGAGCATTGATCTTTACTGGAACTCCATTCAAGCAAAATACTCCATCTATTATTTGCGTTTCCTTAAAACCTATTTTTGTTTCAATTTTATCAATTATCTTATCCTGACTGTTTAAAAGTAACAAATGCAAGTCATATAGATTTGGTGTTTCAGCAGTCCATTTCAAAGGATTGATTATTTCTTCCGATATAGATACAGACTGTTCCCTGTCTATTTCAAACAAAGGAGATGAAAACTCACTTATTATATCGGAGTGTCTATCCAGCAAAACGGCTTTTACTTTCAACTCACCTTCTATACTATTTCCATACCTTTTTACATCTACTCTTAGATTAAGTTCTGAGTTGATATAATTATCATCCAATTCTGTTTCAACACACCAATCAAACAATCTTGTATCCGGTGTTGAATAGATTATGACATCATCAAATATTCCTGCAAAGCGCCAATAATCCTGACCTTCAAGATAATAGCCGTCACTATATTTGACTACCAAAACAGAAATAACATTTTTACCTTCCCTTAAACAAGACGTGATATTATATTCGGCAGGCTCCTGAGCCCCTTCATTATATCCCACCTCTTGCCCATTTATCCATACGAATGATGCTGAGGCAACTTTCTCCATACGCAAAAATACTTGTTTGCCATCCCAATCATCAGGTATTGTAAAAGTTTTCCGATACAGACCTGTAGGATTATAGTCTCTCGGCACAAACGGCACATTAACTTTAAATGGGGCATTCACATTTCTGAAGAGCTTGTCACCATATCCCAACATTTCCCAGTTTGAAGGTACTTCTATTTTATCCCAGTTATCATCATCGTAACTATAACTGTAAAAATCAGCTGGTATGCTATCCGGGGTAACAAACCACCTAAAATTCCATAAGCCGTTAAGTGAAATGTTACTTTTTGGTATATAATAACTTCTTCCCGGCTCCTGATTAACCTCAAATATTGCCGGATTCTCTATATAATAATATATATTGTCAAGAAACGCTGTTTGGGCTGTTCCAATAACGGCCTGAATAGATATAATAAAAAATATTATCTTCTTCATAGGATAAATATAAAAACTACTTGCATTCAATTGTATAAGAAGTTCCGGCAAGTCCTTCTCCTTCTACTGTTAAAGTAGCCGTTCCCTTCTGTGTATCAGATTGCAATAAGATTTGTGCCAAGCCATTGAATGATTTTACCTGATAGTGGCGCGCGCCTCTATCCTTCGGCGAATCACCATCTTTATATGCAGGGTCACCATTCCCTACACCTAAAATCCGTATAGGACCTTCAACGGTAAACTTTAACAAAGGACAAGCTGTAGGAACAAAATTATTCTTCTTGTCTTTTAGCTCCACATCTATAACAGCTACATCTTGTCCGTTTGCAAACAATGTATCCTTGTTTGCAGTCAGTACAATACGTTCCGGTTTCCCTGATGTACGAATCATCCGTGTTAATTGTCTTTTACCGTTCTTAAATCCTATAGCTTTGACTGTACCAGGATAATAAACGGCATCCCAGGACAAATGACCATTTTCAGGCATTTTTTTACGTCCGAGTTTCTTATTATTCACCGTAAGTTCCACTTCATCACAATTACTGTAAACCCAAACTTTTACACTTTCGCCTTCATGCCCTTCAAGGTTCCAATGCGGAAAAATATGTAGCGTAGGTTCGTCTGTCCACCATGATTTCAGATACCATGCTTCATCTTTCGGGAAACCGCAGTAATCGAAGATTCCTTTGTGTGTACCGGTCTGCGGATACCCTATTGGAGTAGGTTCACCACGGAAATCAAATCCAACCCAATAAAACATCCCACCTAACCAAGGGCGTTCGCTATAAAACTTCCACCCACGCTCTATACAATTCAAAACGCTGTCTTTACCTTCAGGTTTAAGATTGAGAGAGGCGATATGCCCGTTTTCATAATCGTCGAAATAAACCCCTCTTGTTCCGCACCCTGAGATTTCTTCAGTACCAATACCACACCGTAACGGATATTGCTCACGATATTTGTCAATAGGATTCTGGAGTATGTAATTATAACCTGCCACATCAGCCGGAATAAGGACTGCAGGCCCGCCGCTTGATGCCACGGTCATCATCCTGCTTGGGTCAAACCTGTGGCAATATTCACGCATGGAAGCAATCACACGTGTACCCTGTTGACTCCACTCCATTCCCCATTCCTCATTACCAACACTCCAAAGTATAATGCTCGGATGATTCCTGTCACGCTCAATCATCCGCTTTAACAAACGTACATGCTCGTTGTTTATCCCTGTAAGACGGTTTTCTTCTATCACAAGAATACCCAGACTGTCGCATGCGTCAAGCAATTCAGGAGTCATTGGATTATGAGAAGAGCGGTAAGCATTACATCCAAATTCTTTCAACCTCTTCAAACGGTAAATCTGCAAGTCATCTGGAATTGCGGAACCTACCCCGGCATGATCCTGGTGCATGTTCACTCCCTTTAGTTTCACCACTTTCCCGTTCAAAAGAAAGCCTTGATTCGCATCAAATTTAACTTCACGAATACCGATTTTAGTATTGTAAGTATCAACCTTCTTATCATCTACAAAGACCTCAGTTATTACATTGTACAGATATGGATTGTCCGTACTCCAAAGTTTCGGATTATCCACAGTCAATTGCGAACATACTGTTTGTGAGGCCTTTGGGCATAGATTCTCACCATTACCATAGCAACTGCCAACTTCTTTTCCTTCACAATCAAATAATATATGACGTAATTTGAAAGATGTTGCTTTCATTCCGGAGTTTTCTATATTTGTTTCAATATCCAAAACTGCGGAATCATATGTAGAGTTAAGCCTGCTGCTTATGAAAGTTCCGAAAGGAGCCACATGCAAGGCAGATGTTTTATGCAACCATACGTGACGGTATATTCCTGCACCTTCATAAAACCAACCCTCGGTCATTGAGGCATCCACACGAACGGTAATCAAGTTTTCACCCCCGTAATTCAGGTATTCAGAAATGTCATACGTCTGGGTGGCATATCCACTTGGTTCACCTCCCAAATAAAATCCGTTGACCCATATTCTAGAATCCCTGAAAATACCGTCAAACTGCAAATACAAATGACGCCCCAAGTCTGTTTGCGGTATATCTATAATCTTACGATACCATCCAACACTGTTTTCAGGATAGTTGTATCCCAACGTTTTATACCCATGGCTATGTATGGCATTCTTATCATAAGGCAAATATACAGCCCAGTCATGCGGCAAGTCAACCTTTTCCCATCCTGAAGCATCAAAATCCTTTGAATAAGGACCTTTATTATGAACTGAACTAGCTTTAGTAAGATAATTGAAATCTTCAATGCCACAACCGAAATCCTTTTCCGGAGATGAAGCAGAACCTAAAGCAAACTGCCAACCTTCGTCCAAAAGGATACGTTCACGTTGCGAATAGACATCAAATGGATTCCATGACACAAAAATAACCATTATAAATGCCAAGACATTTTTTCTCATATTTAATGATATATTCATATTAACTTAACAATATTTTTTTTATTATTCAAACTTCCATGAATCAAAACTAATATTCTGTCCTCTCAACACAAAATAAAGATCCGTCTGCCCTTTGAACTTTCTGGTAACTTCGCTTTTTATGATTTCCATATTACCGTTATCAACCATCAATGTGGCAATTGTCTCCCCTGAAGGAATGCCACGACGTACCTCAATAACTCCGTTTCCGCAAACCTTAGCCACAAAAGAAGAAGGTTTCTTGGAAAATTTCACACCTCTCAGACATATCAGTCCCTCTTCGCCATTTGAAATTCCCGCATACATGTTACCCACTTCAGGCGACTGCGTGAATTTTATGTTTTGTGTTGCGGCTGTAGTCTCTGCCTCATGAAATACAAATGGATTTAACGGCTGTATCTGTTCAACCCCTTTCAAGGTCTGGTTTCCCATGGAAATACGCACACTCTTTTCATCCACATTTATTTCATCCACACATACATTACGGAATCCTCCGTCGGTATTGAAACTACTTTGCAATGTCAATGTGTGATAAAACAAATACCATTTGTCACGGAATTTATGCAAATGTGTATGATTGTTACTGAATCCAAGTCCATAGTCACCAGGATTCTTCAGGTAATTATTATGATATTTCCAGCTCGTATTGTCAAGAGGCGTTTTGCTCGTCATATAGAACATACTACATTTCGTCGGTTTCTCTGTAGTATAGTTCCAATCGCTATAATCCTGCCAATCAGTATTATAAGTATAGACGTATGTACCGTTTATAAAATTCAACTCATTTGCCTCGAAATGATGAGGAGCATTCATTTTCACGATTTCACTGTCTATGCTTAGCATATCCTTTCCCAGACGCATGATACACGAAGAACCTGCACCTACCGCAAGCCATCCGGTACCATTGTCATCAATCACTGTCCCCGGATCAAAAGGGACTTTACAATCTCCAAGTCCCGGAGTATTGGCGTCAATCAAGCTTTTATCAAGAGGACTGCTCCAAGGACCTACCGGTGATGTAGCTGTCAAGACCCCTGTTCCAAACCCACTGTTTGAGAAATAAAGATAAAAATGTGTTTTCCCGTCACTCTCCTTACGTTTTACGATAGACGGTGCCCATGATGCCATAATCCATGGAGCTATGCTGTTTACATCTATGACTCCATGATAAGTCCAGTTCACCATATCATCAGTTGACATCATGACGAGAGATTTTATACGTTCGTAAGTGTTACGTCCATCACGTCCTACAGCCTCATATTGCTGGTTGTCGTTTGTAGCATACACATAGAGTCTTCCTTCATGTTCCACGGCAGTAGGATCTGCCGTAAACATAAAATCAAGCAAAGGATTGGCATCTCCGGACATCAATTTAGGAGAAACTTCCGGAACAATAGGCATATACTTGAAATTGTCATAGTCCGCCTGAACTTCCCCCTCCGCAAAAAGTCCGATATATACCCCAGTGAAACCTCCGTTGGTCTCGGTACTAAGATAGCGGGTATTCATACGTCCGGCTTCCGAATAATGTGTACCGTCAATGGAATACATCAGTGAATAAACCTCTTCACTCCCCTTTATTCTCAGATATATGAAATCATCAGGTATCTGACAGATGTCCTCCACATGGCAGAGTTCGTTCAGACGATAACGGAGTTTCAATTGTCCGTCAGCTACATAAAGGTCGTAATGAGCAGAAGGGCAAAGATAAGCAGTCATTCCTACATTCCCGTTTCCCTTTGCCTTCATCCTCGTAGTGGCTTGGAAATTAATATCCTCCTGCCGGCGTCCCACAAACGTAGGTGAGACTCCATAATCATCCAGTTTTTTGTCACTTCCTTTTATACGGAGAAAACCCTTGTTTTCCGTAAGAGAATAATTTTCCTTTACAGGAATACCTATCCAGTTCCATTCCACTCCCAGTTCAGGATTGTTAAAGTCCCAATCCGGACTGTTTTTTATTGTTGCTTGCGGAAGCGTCTTCACATCCTTCATATCGAGATTTATGGTTCCGTCCACATTCACCACCGGCCATCCTTCTTTATTCCATTCCACCGGTGCAAGGAATGTCTCTCTTCCCAATACATGGTGCTGACCGTTCTGCGTACGGAATCCAAGACATACCAGCCACCATGAACCGTCGTGCGCCTGTACCATATCAGCGTGTCCTACTCCCTGAATCGGATTGTTCTGCCCATTTTGGTTTATATGTGTCAAAATCGGATTTGCCGGATTTCCCTCATAAGGACCTTCGATATTCCGGCTGCGTGCTATAGTTACCTTATGACCATATTCCGTACCTCCTTCACTTATCATCAGATAATACCATCCGTCGCGCTTATAGACATGCGGTCCTTCCGGGAAACGTCCGCCGGTACCGCCCCAAATGCGCTTCGATTCTGTCAACATTTCTCCCGTTTTCGGATTGATTTCACAGAGCCATATGGCACCGTCGGGATTGCTCACCATGTAACAATGACCATTTTCAAAATAAAGTGAAGGATCAATGCCTCCCTGCTTAATCCACACCGGCTCTGACCATTCTTCTCTTGGATTATCCGTATATACCAAGAAATTTCCACGGTCTGAAGTATTGGTAGTAATCATATAATACGTTCCGTCATTATAACGGATAGTAGGAGCATAGATACCGCCCCACATATTTCCGCCTTTTATTTTCAATTGCGATTCGCGTGTCAGTACATGCCCTGTCTGTTCCCAGTTGACAAGGTCACGGCTGTGAAAAATAGGCACACCAGGAAAATATTCGAACGAACTGTTTACAATATAATAGTCTTCTCCCACGCGGCAAATACTTGGATCAGGATGGAATCCGGGAATAACAGGATTCTTATACCCCTGTGCCATACCGCAAAAGGTTAATAAAAATAAGACAATGAAGATACTTGATGTCCTTTTCATGTGATTCAGTTTTTCTTATTCTGCTTTTATAGTTAGGTTAAACAAAAGACACAGAGACACTATATTAAAAAACGATTGATACTTACAACTTATACGCTTTTGTGTCCCTGTGCCATCGAAAAATCTGTTATTGTCAATATGGATATTGACCATTAGCAGCACCATCCATCAGCATCTGGTGGATAACAGGAACGATAATACTCAGAGTATTACGGTCAAAGAAACGTGCTCCCTGAATATCCCACAGGAATGGAACACAGCCGTAGTTCTTCGCCTGCTCTGCCACATAACCGAGGAAGTAGCCTTCGGATTCTTCACATTTTTCCTGAAGCATATCCATATTTGCCAAAATCTTGTCATAGTTCTTATAGTCTTCAAGTAACGGATCGCTTTCATATACACGATATGCCAAGCCAAATTCTCCAATGATTACAGGAACCCCCAAGTCAACGAACTTGGTCTTCATCTTATTCATCTGATTGTGAACATATCCTTCCTGGTTGTCATAATCGAATTTTCCGTCCATGTATTCAAGGGCATACTGTTCGTAAGGTTCGCCCCAAAAATATGTCATACTTGCCGCCAAATCGCTGGACGGGTCGTTTATACAGAAATTGTATGGCGTATAGTAGTGTACTTCCACCATCAGACGTGCCGGTGTCGGGTCTTCAGGGAGCTCGAACCAGTCGTATGTCTTGTCTATATTGGTGTCAGGTCCCTGCACGATCAAGTTACGGTAAGTGTTGTTTCCACCCGTGTCGCGTACTGCATTCACGAACGCCTGTTCGTATCGACGCAGAACAGCCATATCCTCACGATTTGCGACAGCAGGTTCGTTTGCTCCGGCAAACAAAAGACGTCCGTCATAATCACGGAATGCAGTAGCAATTTGTTCCCAAAAATCATAGACTTTAGCCTCGACTGTAGCTATAGAATCTGCTGTCAGAGCAGAAGCATCACAACTCCGTTCCAGCCATCCTCCATCCCAGTGAATATTGACAATGGCATACATATCTGCATTCAGACAGAAATCAACTACTTCTTTCACACGGTTTAACCAATCAGCCTTGAGTGTCTTTCCATCCGGTTCCAGATATTGAGGCTGATTCCATGCACACGGAATACGTACTGCATTGAAACCCATCTCCTTTACTTTATCAATAATAGCTTGGGTTGTATGAGGTGCTCCCCAAGTATCCTCTCCGTCCGGTGCTTCGAGCGTATTACCCAGATTCCATCCTATATCAATTGATTTGGCAACTTCTATTGCATCCTTTTCCATGCCTTCCGGATATATCGTATCATATTTGGAGCCTTGGGTAACTACATATTGTTTGATGTTCCCACCTGCATTCATAGTGATTGTTGCCTTACGCGCCTGCTCTCCAGTATTTCTTTCGTAAGTTATTTTTATGTACTGTTCTTTTGTGGCTTTACCGGAAACATTAGAAAGAGTACACCACGACTGGTCGCTTGCCAGTGTCCATCCTGTATTCGAAGCAAGTGCTACCATAAGATGTCCTTGTCCGTAACCAAACGAGAAATCCGTTACCTCCTGTCCGTCACGGCTGAGGGAAAACACAGCTCCCTCAACTATGCTGTCATCCTTGCATCCCTGAAACATTGTGGCAAGGATGATGAAGAATAAATATAGATAGTTCTTTTTCATATTTCATTATTTTAGTCTTTTGATTCTTGAATTGGCATAATTCGGAAATTATCCAGATAGATTTCCACTTTAGTCTCATCAGGGCAGTTTGGATAGGTGACATAGAAATTCAAAACCTCACTATGCTCAGCTATGAAGTCGCTCCATAAATTTTCTTCCACAAGCAACTCCAATGGAATACTGCACTGCATCCATTTTCCGATTTCGGTTTTTCCGGTGAAAGCACTGACTGGAACATAACCACTGACACCATTTCCTTCTCCCATTGTAATTTGGATGACAGGACCTTCCATTTTTTCACCCAGATAACACTCGAACTGTAGTTCCAAATCTGAAATCTTGGCGTTGTCCGGTATTGCATTTGAGCCTGGCCAGACCGGTTTATTGAGCACTTGTTGCCACCACCATTGTGTGGCAGTGTCTATAGTTCCTTTCATACCAGTACAATTTCCGGTAGAAGTGTAAGGAGCCTCTTTTCCATCAGCCACAAATAATCCCAGATTAGCACCACTCCAGCTTGGGTCAAGTCCACCTCTTCCGTCATAATCTATTACCACGTTTTCAAGAGGATAGAAATTATCCATTTCGGCAGTTCCACCTATGGCTGTCACTGAAATCTTGCCCGGACTTGTAGGTGCCGAAGGCATAGTGAAAGTAACAGAGTTAAATAATTCCGATACTTCTATGTCTTCTTGCGGAACAGTGATTTCACCGTTGATATCGATTCCTGACACATCAATGAAGTTCTTTCCCACAATAGTTACTTTACTTCCTACAACCGGCATAGTAGAACTGATTCCTGTGATTACAGGTTTAGGACCATCATACACAAATTCAATGCTTGCATCGCTAGTATAACATTCCATTATTATATAACCTTCTTTCATCACATCAGCGGCAGAAAACGTAACACGGTCATAGTCTGCACTTACCTGATAGTCGGTGATAGGAAACGTAACCTCAACCGAATCTTTGGTAAAGTAAATTCGTTTGATTTCATAGAAATTTTCCCCTATCAGATTAATTTCATCTCCAGGATCAACAGGATATAGAGCTGATATGTAAGAGATAATCGGACCTGGCGAAAGTACATGCAACGGATATGTTGCTACTCCATGGTCTGTTACAATACGTAGTTCAGATGTAATATCAGGATTCGGCCCTGACAACATAAAGTCTTCATCGGAAGGGACAGTAATAATCAGACTTGTAGATGTCCCGTAATTGGCATTAAAGCTGATTTTCTGGTTGTTGATATATACCTCCTTTACACCTGTCAGGTTCTCTCCAATTACGGCTATCATTGTACCAGGACTTACATCAGTGAATGTACTATCCGCCAATGCCGGATCTGTAACTCGTATATAATGTATGACTGGCAGACCGTTTCCATCTCTGCCATCCTTACAGGATGTAGTGGTTAGAATTGTTATAAAAGCCAGTATGAACAGGCTTAACCATACGCCTCTATTTATTTGTTTATTCAATTTTTTCATGGCTTTTCTATTTATTCGTTAAACGTATATGGGACAGGTTCTTCTTTCAACAATGGATTTTGGATAACATCAGATTCTGGATAAGGGAAAAATATGTCATCATCGGCAATATTTATTTCTATTTGCGGTTCTTCATATTCTCCTTCATGGAATTCTCCGGTGTAGTCCTCAGTACCAAGAAGCAGTCTTCCTGCCTGATCTTCATCTCTCTTTATCACAGTAGCCCGCTCTCCGCGCTTCTGGCTGTTGAAATATTTCAGCATGTAATCCGGTTTCCAACAATACCATGATACCATGTCGTACCAGTTGCAATATTCCATACAAAACTCAACCCTGCGTTCACGTATGATATCATCAAAGTCAATGGACATTTTCTCCCAATCGCCTTTTCCGTTAAAAGCACGATATCTTACCTTGTTGAAATATTCCAGTCCCGGTCCCTCTGTCAGTTTCTCATTGTTACCCAAACAAGCTTCCGCGTATGTCAGATACACATCCGCCAGACGCAGGATATAGGTGTTTAGCGGAGAATTCATAGACTGCACATATCCGTCATTGTCATCATCAGGACCTCCGACTACTCCTTTCTTTATAGGCGCGCCGGTATATGTATAAGTGTATCCACCGTCCGAAATACAAATATAATCATAATATGTTCCTTGAGTGAAGAATGTTGCATTTCGACGCAGTGTGTCTCCAGGCTCCTCATTATATATTTCCAACATCTCTACACTGGCCGCATAACTGCTCCATACGTTAACACCTCCGGTCACTTCTGTAGAGAATGCCAGGTCTGCAAACAAGGTGTTGCATACTCCCCATTCACCCAGCGGCACCCACTGCATGGCTAACAGCGACTCTTGGTTGTTGTTCTGTTTATACTTGAATAAATCTTCATAATCGGGCAGAAGTTCCAAACCGCTGTTTTCACATACATCGGCTGCATACTGCTTTGCCAGTTCCAGGTCGGCATTGTCACGCTGTCCGCCTTTCTTCCATCCTGAACGTGCCAGATAAACCTTGGCAAGCATTCCTTTAGCTGCCCAACAGGTAGCCCGTCCAGGTTGGTCTCCCTTTTCCGGCAAATTCTCTGCCGCATAAATAAAGTCATTTATGATGAACTGGAACACGTCTTCTTCCCTGTTCAACGGAAGAACAGGATTATCCACTACAGTCTGATTGTCCTCAATAAGGATAACCGGTCCCCATGCACGCAACATATAGAAATAGGCACACCCACGCATCAGACGGGCTTCGGCTATGGCCCTCGCTTTTGCTTCCTCGCTGACATCGCCTGTAGATTTTTCTTTTACATCCGAAATGACAGAATTCGACATGGTGATTACTGAATAGAACGATTTCCATGCAGCGGACAGCAGTTCGTTAAGGGCTGTCACCTGGAAAGTGGTAAATTCGGGACTTCCCCACGGGCTGTACATGTCGTTGGCACGTCCGCTTCCTATAGGAACAATGGCACGCTGGTTATAGTCGAACCATGCACGATTGTATAACGGGGCTGTCGCCGCTTCCAAAGCTTCGTCGGAAGCATAGAAATTCGCGTCCGTATATGAGCCTTCAGGTGTCCTGTCAAGGAAACTGTCGCTGCATCCCGTCAGGATTCCTGCCATAAGGAATAATGTTGAGAATATTTTAGTTTTACTTTTCATTGCTGTAATATTATTAAGGTTAGAAACTCAAATTCAGTCCGACAGTATAAATGCGTTGTGACGGGTAACGCGCATAATCCACACCACGAAGCAACACATTGTAGTTATACGCTCCAACTTCAGGGTCATATCCCTTGTATTTGGTGAATGTGAATGCATTCTGTATGTTCATATACACACGCAGGTTCTCAATATGCCATTTGCGTGTCCATTTTTGCGGGAATGTATATCCCAGCGAGATATTCTTGATTCGCAGATAAGAACCATCTTCCACAAAACGGCTGCTCATACGGTTGTTGTCATTACCATCCGCCGTATTGAGACGCTGCACTGTAGCCGATTCAGGATTGGATACATGCACATTCCATATTTCCTCAGGCTGTGCCGGGTCAATCAGTTCCACATGTGCTATGCCTGTAGCTTCCTTCAGCAGGTTACTGTTACGCATAGGATTTGTAAAGTCCTGGCGGAACAGGTTTACAAGTTTGTTGCCATACACACCGTTGATGAAGATATTCATATCAAAGCCTTTATAAGTAAAAGTATTGTTGAAACCGTAAGAGAATTTAGGTTCAGGATTTCCAAGATATGTGCGGTCTTGTTCGTCAATAACTCCGTCACCGTTCAAATCCTCAAAGATATAGTCGCCCACCCAGACTTCATCCTTGGCTATATGCTGGTTCTCAGGGAGTGCCACAGGAAGCCTGTTACCGTTCTGGTCAAGCAGGAAGTTTCCGTCAGCGTCACGCTGGTAAAAATCGCTTTCCTCCTTGAACATTCCAACTACCTTATATCCATAGTATTGTCCTACCGGCTGACCAACTGTAGAGTAAGTCAGCGTTTGTGATCCGTCAACTGTCCCTGAAAGCCCTGCTGTTTCAGTATAAAGTTTCGTTATCTTGTTTTTATTGAATGAGATGGTAATTCCTGTACGCCATGTGAAATCCTTTTTGGATATATTTACAGTGTTCAATGTAAATTCGGCACCTTTGTTTTCCATTGCACCCGCATTCACCCATGGCGAATTGATAATTCCTGTTACGTATGATGGCAATGATGCTTGCATCAGCAAGTTGTCGGTATTCTTCAGATAAGTATCGAAAATGAATTCAACCCGATTGTCGAAGAGATTAAGGTCAAGACCTGCGTTCCATGCTCTGGTCTCTTCCCATTTCAGTTTGTCGTTCGGATAATTTCCTGCATAAAACCCTGTTCCCCAAATACTGGCAGCCGATGCCATTGTTACTCCATAAGCATAACTTGAAGCCGACTGGTTACCTACAAGTCCCCAACCTAACCTCAATTTCAGGTTATTGAGCCATTTCACGCCTTTCAGGAATTTCTCGTTATTGATTTTCCATGCAAGTGCCATTGACGGGAACACACCCCAACGGTTTGCCGGACCGAAACTGGAAGAACCGTCGCCACGGACAGTAAAAGTAGCCAGATAACGGTCGTCATACCCGTAATTCAATCGTCCATAGTATGACTCGATGGCAGATGAACCTCTTCCGCTACTGTTTTTTGCAGTAGAAGAATCTCCCATGTTCAGTTCATGAATGGTATTGAACAGATAATTGTCACGACTTGCATAAAGGGTTTCATAACTGTTCTCCTGAGCTTCGTGACCTGCCATGACGGAAACATTATGCTTCCCGAACGTACCGTTATAGGTCAGGTAAGTCTTGAGAGTCCAGTTTGAACCGTTGTTTGCTCCTCGGCTTCCTGTAGATGACTGTACATAATGTCCGTAATCATACGATGGAGTGTAAGTGTAACTATTGCTGTAATAATAGTTTCCCGCATATTCGGCACGGAACACCAGCCCTTTCCATAATGTAACATCTGTAAAGAAGTCAACATACATTTGCAATCCCCTGTTATAGTTTTCACGCATGAGCGCTTCTGCCACAGGATTAGAGAAATAAGTGCCATACATGTTTTCTGCCTGTGCTCCCCAACTTCCATCAGGATTTCGCGCCGGAGTATCGGGCAACTGTTCGATAGCTGTACGGATGATGTTACCGCTGTCTATCGTGTTATTCTGTGTAGTTTGTGCCACAGAAGCCCTAAGGCCTGTTGACAGCCACTTCGTTATTTTGTTATCCATATTGACACGTGCAGAAAAACGTTCAAAATCCGAGCCGATGGCTATACCTTCCTGCGACAAATATCCGGCGGAAATAGAGTATTTCACATTGTCGTTTCCTCCCGAGATATTCAGCTGGTGGTTATGCATCGACGCATTCTGGAAAATCTCCCCCTGCCAGTCTGTACCTTCGCCCAACAGACTGATGTCGGCAAATTCAGCACGTTCGCCGAAACCAATTACTTCCGCACGCAGGTTCTGGTATTCTGCATACTCGCGCAGGTTCATCACACCCAACTTTTTAGGGAGCTGTTGCAAACCATAATATCCTTCATAGCTGATACGTGTCTTTCCCGCTTGTCCCTGTTTGGTTGTGATAAGCACCACGCCATTAGACGCACGCGAACCATATATGGCCGTGGCTGATGCATCTTTCAATATTTCCATGGAAACCACATCCGAAGGGTTAATGGATGACAGTACACTTGAATTTGAGTTATTGTTACCCGAAATCGCCACACCGTCTATCACATAAAGCGGTTCATTTCCATTCAAGGAGTTGATACCTCGGATGCTCACTGATATACCTCCACCCGGTGTTCCAGAGTTTTGGGTCACCGACACTCCGGCCGCCTTGCTTTGTAGCGCCTGGTCGAGCGAGGTGACTATGGATTGCTTGATTTCATCTTCTCCAACGGAAACCACAGAACCTGTAAGGTCGCTACGTTTCATCGTTCCATATCCGACAACCACAACCTCGTCCAAAATTTCGGAGTCTTCCTCCATTTCCACGTTTATTACCGTTTTTGAAGCCTTCACTTCCTGTGGTTTAAAACCGATATAAGAAAAAACAATGGTTTCATTGGATTTGACCTGCAATGAATACCTTCCTTCAAAATCCGTAATAGTTCCCGCCTGAGGCCTCTCTTTAACCTGGACACTCACGCCTATTAACGCTTCACCATCTGTTCCCGACGTTACAATTCCGGTAACAGTCCTTTCCTGCAAAATCTCTGCATAGGAGAATTCCATGCCCACAATACATGATATTACGAATACCAATGCGATGCGGTAGCAACAAAAGGTTTTGCACCATTTTAGAAACTCGTTTCTCATTTCAGCTTATCATTTTTAAAATTAACAAATTAACATTCTCAACAAGCAATACTTCGCCAAAATCATCACTGCAAAAGTAAAGAAAATAAAAAGACACAAACTCAAAACGTGTTTTACGAATATGGCATGTTTGTTAATATGAAGTACACGTATGTTGCCACACATGGTATAGAATGTTACATTCCATCGCCAGAATACTGTACAAGCATCATTTTATCATAAAAACAAGATTTAATTATCCTCATCACGTCATATAGAACCATGCGATAGCGATTCACCATAAAGCATGTTTTGTGCATACATAAAATATATTCTGTGCTTATATTTTCTCTAAATACAGCTTATGTTTTTATAAATACAAGTTATATTTATAAAGATACAAATTGTATTTACATATATATGTATTGTATTTACAGAATATAAGCATGCGAAATCTCTTTTTCATATATACATTATTAATATATTCTCAATATCATGTTTCAAAAAGTGTTCTCTCAGCATTTTCATAACGTTCAAACCACGCTTTAACAGCACATAAAACAACAATACACGGGCACCGGTTACATATCATACTGTCATTGATAACATTTTGGCAACACACCATAACAAACGCCTGTGCTACAGTTACGATTTATACCCTTATTTAAATATTATATTCGATAACTTTGCAACAGTGATTTTAGAATTATTTTTGTTTAATCGTTAAACATTTTTATTATGAGAAAGACTTTTATTTTAGGCTTTGGATTAGCAACCACATTGATTGCAACGTCTTGCGTAAAAGACAATAGCTTCAATCAGGAATTGATGAATGAAGGAATTGTCTTTAGCAGTTCAATCAGTTCGCGAGCAACAGACACTTCATTTGAAGCAAATGATGAGATTGGCATTTCCATGAGTCCGGGAGATGCAAACAATGTACTTTATTCCACAACAGACGGAACCAATTTCACATCGACAGCTCCGATTACCTATAATATGGCTGGTGCCGTTGAAACTGTTGACTTCTACGGAGTATATCCATACAAAGAAAATTCAATAAGCAATAATGCTTATAATTTTACACTTTCAACAGATGCAGCAACACCATTGACAAAAAATGACGTGATGATGGCAACGGCAAAAGGGGTAACATTAGGAGCTAAAAATGTAAGTTTGGATTTCAAACATAAATTGGTAAAAATAGTTGTCCAACTTTCCAACGCTAACGGCCAGCCCATTACCGATGCACAATTAAAAATAAACAATCAACAGTTGGCTGGTACATTAAACATGACTGACGAAACTGTAACAGCAACCGACGCGGCAGATGATGAAATGCCTTTTGCATACAACACTTCAATTAGCGGACAATACCAAACAATTGTAATGCCGTCAGCCCCGGTACAAGGACGTTACATTGAAATTACACACAACGGCAAGACCTATACATTACCTGTAGATAATCAGGATTTCGTTTCCGGTAAAAAACTCACTTTCACGGCAACTCTTAATGTAGATGGTACAGTAGAACAAGGAACACCTATAACTGTAGTTCCATCAGTGTCAGACTGGGATGAAGAGAAAATAAACTCCGGATGGCTTCTGAGTGGAGAAATCCAGGTAACAGGTAAAACACCAAAACAATTGGTCAGCAACATACAATTAAACAACGGAACAACCACTGTAATCAATAATTTTACTGGAACATTAAACCAAGATGATGTTTACTGCATATCATATACATGTGGAAATGGCTCTTTATTATCAACAGATACACAGACTGCAAGTATTACCATAACTCCGGTAGCTGGTGGAACCGGAATAAGATACACTTTACAACAGCCTGAAGGAAAACTTCTGATTAAAGTTGGAGATGGCACAGCAGGAATAAGCATAAAAGCCAATGATAGCGACATTACCTTAAATGAGGTAACTGTATATACGTCATCCAATAATGTGATTGTCCCCATTACTCTATGGGAAGGAAATGCGGAAAACAAAGAAGTATACAATGTTTTAGGCCTGGTTAATATCCAAATTAAAGAAGCTGACTTGGCAGAACTTAAACTTGGATCAAAACTACGTATTTACTATACACCGTGCGACGCAAATCAAGGAGCAAGCTTATATTCCGCACAATATACTGAAGGAAATTATACATCTTCAAAAACTATAATTTATGACAGCTATAATTCCATAGAACCTTACAATAATGAATACATCACTGTTTATGTATTGAATCAATGGCTTAAAGAATTCAAAGAAAACAATAATTCAATAGGCATAAGCGGAACAAACTGTAAGATTACAAAAGTTATTCTCATCCCGGCATCAGGAGGTGAAGATGTAAATGAAAACATGTTATGGAAAGGAAGATGTCAAACATTTAGCATATGGAATAGTGTAAACTTATGGCTACCTGAAGAAATCTCAACAGGAGGAACACTACGTGTCAATTTTGAACCTGCTCAACATAAAGTTGATGGAGATGGAGATGGAGCAATAATTACCAAGCCATTACTCGGAGGATTTGTAATAACATACCCTGAAGGTGGAGAGACACGAACAGAAATCCTCACACCGGTAGAGATTGAAGAAAATGCTACATCACAAGACTTTGTAATAACAGATGAAGTATTACAGAAATTACAGGAAAATATCTTTAACATAAACCGACTTTCAATATATGATAAAAATGAAACAGGCGGACTTGCAATTACCAGCGTAGAATACATCCCAGCCCAATAAGAACAATAAAGACAGATAATTTTTTATTGTGGTAAACTCTTTATATTTTTCACTTGCCGGTCTATGGGGTATTGTAGGGGAATTCAATGCCTCATAGATTCCGGCAAGTAATTTTATAGGCATCACCAGATTAATCAAAACATCTTGCATGAAAAGACATATACTACTTTTAAAACTATGTATATTTATTTTAACTATAAATACATGGCCGGCACTACACGCCGTAACAAAATCAAAGATTCCTTATGAAACAGCCAAAGAATTGGGGCTAGGGTGGAACTTGGGCAATCAACTCGATGCTTTCCAAGACGGTAAAGCACAAGAAACGGTATGGGGAAATCCACCTGTGACACAAAAATTCTTCTATCGATTGGCCGAGGTCGGATTTACCTCCGTACGTATCCCAATAACATGGGTAGGACATTTTGGTGAGGGTCCTGAATATAAAATTTCGGACAGTTATATGAACCGGGTAGCAGAAGTTGTAAACTACGCAGAAAATGCAGGCTTAAACACAATTATAAACATACACCATGACGGAGTGGAAAGTTACTTCTGGCTTGACATCAAAAATGCAGCACTAAACGAAGAAGCAAACGATACTATTAAAAACATGATAAAGTCTATATGGACTCAGATAGCAAACCGTTTCAAGGATAAAGGTGATTTCCTTATATTTGAATCAATGAACGAAATCCATGACGGTAAATGGGGATGGGGAGCAAACCTTAGCGACGGTGGACGCCAATATGCTGTTTTAAATGAATGGAATCAAGTATTCGTAGATGCGGTACGTTCCACAGGAGGGAATAACGCAAACCGTTTTCTGGCAATACCTGGCTATGCCACCAATATAGATTTGACAGTAAAACACTTCAAATTACCTAAAGACAAAACTCCCAACCGACTGATGGTGTCAATCCACTATTATGACCCAATGGATTACACAATGGGAGATATTTATTCAGAATGGGGACATACAGCGAGTCAGGATATGAAATATAAAGGAATGGATGAAGAATATATGCAGGAACAATTCAAGTCAATAAAATCAACTTTCATTGACAATGGTATTCCGGTTTATATAGGAGAAATGGGATGCAAATACCGTGAGGATAAACGCTCTGAAAGTTTTAGAGAATATTTTCTAGAATATCTTTGCAAGGCAGCCAAAGAAAACGGTATGGCTCCATTCTATTGGGACAACGGAAAAGACCGCTCATGCATTTTTGACCGGTCGAACGGGAAGCTGGTACATAACGGAAAACGTGTGATAAAACTTATGAAACGCGCTGTTTTTACAGACAAAAAATCATATACACTCCAAACAGTTTACGAAAACGCGCCACAATAGTCTCAATAAAATAATACAGAAATAAATTTGTTAATAAAGATTTATTATGCGATGAAAAAACTATTCTATTCTATCATTATGCTTTTGTTTGTTTCTTGTAGCACAAACGAGAAAAAAACAGATGTGATGTCCGTTGAATCTCCGAAAGGAACAAATGTATTTCAGGACAACTGGGAAAACATAGCCGAGAATTACCATTTCCCTGAATGGTTCTCTGATGCCAAATTTGGAATATTCATCCACTGGGGAGTATATTCAGTCCCCGCATACGGAAGTGAATGGTATTCCAGAAATATGTATCAGAAAGGGTCTGACGAATATAAACACCATATTGAGACATATGGCCCACAGGACAAATTCGGATACAAAGATTTCATACCAATGTTCAAAGCAGAGAAATTTGATGCAGATGAATGGGTGAAATTATTCAAAGAAGCAGGGGCAAAATACATAGTGCCGGTTGCGGAACATCATGACGGCTTCGCCATGTATAATAGCGAACACAACCCATGGAATGCAGTTAAAATGGGCCCCAAAAGAGATATTATAGGTTTATTGAAAAAAGCTGCGGAAAAAGAAGGGATAATATTCGGATTATCCAGCCACAGACTTGAGAATGCATGGTTCTTTAACGGTGGTATGGAATTTCCATCTGATGTACAGGATACTACAATTACACTATATGGTAAGCGTTCAGAAAAAGAAGTGTATTCAGACGAAGTATGTATAGACTTCCTTATACATACACATGAACTTATTGACAAATATCAACCACAGCTTATATATTTCGACTGGACTGTAAACAAGATACCGGAATATTTTAACAAATTCCTTGCATATTATTACAATTGTTCGTTAGACTGGGGCAAAGGTGTTGTTGTTAACACAAAGCATGGCTATCCTACAAACATACTGGTTGGAGACGTGGAACGTGGAAAACTAAATGAAATGAGAAAATATCCATGGCAGACTGACACCTCAATAGGTAAACATTCATGGGGATATGTAAACGGAGAAGAAAATAAAACTCCTGACCAGATAATACACGACCTAGTGGATATAGTAAGCAAGAACGGCAATCTCCTGTTGAATATAGGGCCACACCCTGACGGAACTATTACGGACGAACAAAAGCAAGTACTGCTATCAATAGGTAAATGGTTAAAGATAAACGGTGATGCCATATATGGTACACGTTGTTGGATTAAGTCCGGTGAAGGTGAATCAAAAGGTACTTCTGGTTCATTTTCCGACAATGAAGCAACAAAATATAATTGCCAAGATATACGTTTTACCACTAAAGACAACACTCTATATGCCATCACTTTAGATTGGGGCAAACGAGTAATGATAAAATCTTTGAACAAGGATGTTGTACGTGATGCAAAGATTCTTAACGTGAAAATGCTCGGCTCTGATGAAAAAATAGCATGGCAACAAACAGACAAGGGCCTCTTAATAACTTTCCCTTCCAAAAAGCCATGCGAAACCGCATATTCATTTAAAATCTCTTTTGACAAAAAAGTAGGTGAAGGATTAGAATCCGAAATGATTGATATACCATTCAAACATGGATAAAAACATGGATTTATTAATTTAATTTGTTGATGTATATGTTTTGCCCGGCTTAAATTATTTTTAAGTCGGGCAATTAATTATATATAGTTGTTATGTTTTTGGTTTTTTGCTTACTTTTTATTTCTTTTGTAAAATAAAAAAATAAATTGATTTATATGAAAAGATTGTCTTTGGTCATATTATGGCAGATTATATTCGTTTCTTTGTATTCGCAACCTTTCAATTTCAAACACCTTGAAGTGGCTGACGGATTATCCAACAATTCAGTTTATGCCATATTGAAAGACAAAGACGGTTTTATGTGGTTCGGAACCAACGCCGGACTGAACCGTTTTGACGGATATACATTCAAGGTTTTCCGTCATTTACATGATGATAAACATTCACTTCCTGACAATTACGTAAAAGAAATAATAGAAAGTCCCAATGGAAATTTATGGATAAAAATGGGGACAGGATACACTATGTTCGATAAAGCGGCCAACCAGTTCAATAACGATACCAAAAATTTTATGAAAAAACTAGGCAGCAATGGTTTACCTGAATGTATTTATGTAGATTCAAATGAACAGACATGGTTCTTTGTAGGATGGGAAGGTTTTTATCGTTATGACAAAAATAATAATACAAAATTCGTTTCATTATATAACTTTGGATTGCCTGAATTTGGTGTCAGCGCTATCAATGAATGTAACGATGGAATTTTATTCCAATACAACAACGGAATACTTGTCTGCATTGACCCGTCTGAGATGAAACCTAAATGGATAAAGGATGAAATATCTCTTCAAATGAACGGGAAACAAGCATTTTATTCATTATTCGTAGATAAAGAACAATGCATTTGGATTTCCAATAATTCAAATTTATATGTATATGATACAGTTTCAGACGAATGGAGACACGATTTGGAAGAACCATGGAAAAGCCAGAATGATATTATACATTCAGTTTCACAAGATAACATTGGTAGAATATGGGTAGGCAAAGACTACGGAGGCATAGATGTTTTTGATAAAAAAACCGGTCATTTAACAAATCTTGTAAATGATAAAAATAATACTCGCAGTTTATCACATAACACCGTTTACAAAATATATACAGACAAATATGGAACAACATGGATTGGAACATATAAAAAAGGTATTTCATATTATAGCGAAAGTATGTTCAAATTCAACATGTATGAACTTGGTGATATTACATGCGTAGAACAGGCCGATGATAAGCATGTGTGGTTAGGAACAAATAATGATGGACTATTTTTATGGAATATCGAAGAGGCGAAAGTAAAAAAACACTACAACTTTACCTCACCCATAGTTTCACTATTAAAAACAAGTGATAACAGATTATGGATAGGCACATTCAACAATGGTCTGTACAGTCTTGACATAAAAGGATTAACCAAATACACAGTAAACAATAACGGGTTATTGGGCAATAACGTATGGTCCATGGCAGAAGCTGACGGAAAACTATGGATAGGTTTCTTAGACGGAGGAATCCAATATATTGATATGAAAAGCAACAAACTTACCAAGTACGATGAAATAAATGGGATGGTACCATCACTATGCGTAACAAAAGACAATATCCTTGTAGTAGGAAAGCCACAATTAGCTTTAGTAGATCTGGAAACACTCAAATTAAAAGAAACAATCAGAAATACATCTTTAAGCGGACATGGTGTAAATCAGGTATATAGTGACAGCCGTGGATTAATATGGATAGCGACAAACGAAGGTCTTGAAATGTATAACAGAAAACGTCACGCAACTACAAATTTTACAGAAACAACAAATGCAGAAGGCGAAGTCATATCGGGTATAACAGAAGATAATAATCACGATATCTGGGTTACATCTACACGTCACATGATCCACATAAAGGTATCAAAAGATGCAAACGGAAAATATGTATTCGAATCACACATTTACAATGAGAAAGACGGACTACAAAACTGCGATTTCAATCTAAGGGCAATTAAGACATTGAAAGACGGTACAATTATTGCAGGAGGACTTTATGGACTAAACACATTTAATCCTGATAAAATACATTATAACACAATACCTCCTAAAATAATGTTTTCCGAATTATATCTGTTTAATCAGAAGATTGAAGCTGGAGTAGAATACAATGGCAATATCATACTGACTAAAGACATAAACTCAACAAGAAAAGTAGAACTTAAAAATACACAAAATATATTCTCATTAGAATTAAGTTCAGACAATTATAATCTACCTGAAAAAACATGCTATAAATACAAAATGGAAGGTGTAAATGATGAATGGCTTACATTGCCTATAGGATTAAACAGGCTTACATTCACAAATTTAACCCCGAAAAAATACATTTTATATGTAAAAGCCATAAACAGCGACGGATATGAAAGTATAGAAACTGCAAAACTGGAAATCGTGGTACATCCTCCTTTCTGGTTATCTTGGTGGGCATATTCATGTTATACCTTAATAGCAATATGTATATTGTTATCAGCACGTAAAATGATTTTAAAACGTGAGCGTGAAAAATTCCGTTTACAACAAATAGAACAAGAGGCTGTAAAAAATGAAGAAATAAACCAAATGAAGTTTCGTTTCTTTACAAATATCAGCCATGAGCTTCGCACTCCTCTGACATTGATTATATCACCATTAGAAGACTTGTTGAAAAGTACAAAAGATGAATCACAAAAATCAATGCTCATGCTTATATACAGAAACGCACAACGCCTACTGATACTTGTAAACCAGCTACTTGATTTCAGAAAAAGTGAAATGACAGGACATACTCTATCGTTATCAGAAAGTGATATCGTAGCATATATTCGCGAAGTATGTAACTCATTTCTGCTAATGGCAAACAAAAAACATATTCAGTTCTTTTTCTTTTCAGGAATAGACAATTTCCATATGGCATTCGATGCTGATAAAATAAGTAAAATAGTTACTAACTTACTTTCAAACGCATTTAAGTTTACACCTGACGGCGGACGAGTAACTGTCATGATAGAACACATTGAGGGAACACAGGAAATGCTGGAAATAAAAGTATCAGATACAGGTATTGGTATCCCAGACTCTGAGAAAGAGCATATTTTCGAACGATTCTATCAAGCTGGACATAAAGGAATTGAAGAAAGTACAGGTAGCGGTATAGGACTTAGCCTGGTACGTGATTTTGTAAACTTACATGATGGAAGTGTAGAAGTATTCGACAATATAGGGACAGGAACAGTTTTTGTAATACAACTTCCTGTAAAACATGTAGACTTAATATCGGAACATATTGTCAGTGCTGTTGAAAATACAAATGAAAAAAATAATGAAGATACAGAAAAAGTAATAGAGCAAACAGACCGTAGAGACTTCCCATTAATACTAATAGTAGATGATAATGAAGATTTCCGTATTTTCATGCAACATAGTTTAGAATTACAATACAATGTTGAAATAGCATCCAATGGAGAAGAAGCATGGGAAATGATACAACAGAAACGCCCTGATCTTATTATAAGCGATGTAATGATGCCTGTAATGGATGGCATAGAACTATGCAAACTAATAAAAAACAATCAGCCAACAGCACACATACCTGTAATATTACTAACTGCACGACAGGCTGTTGAATCAAAAGTTGAAGGCTTGGAAATAGGTGCAGATGATTATGTAACCAAACCTTTTAACATGACGGTATTGACATTACGTATCAGGAAATTGATTGAGTTAAGTCATTACAAACAAATATCACACTCAACAATAGATCCTACGCCAAGCAACATAGTAATAACATCATTAGATGAAAAACTAGTAGAAAAAGCTATTAAATACGTAGAAGACAATATATCTAGGAGTGAACTTTCAGTTGAAGAACTTAGTAGCGAACTTGGAATGAGTAGAGTACATCTGTATAAAAAGTTATTACAGATAACTGGAAAAACGCCAATAGAGTTTATACGTACAATCAGACTGAAAAGAGCAGCTCAATTATTACGCGAAAGTCAGTTATATGTATCCGAGATTGCTTATGAAGTAGGATTTAACAACCCCAAATATTTCAGCAAATATTTCAAGGATGAATTTGGAGTTTTACCTTCAGCATATCAGTTAAAAGAGAAAAATAACAAATAATACCCTTGCATGAAACAAACAGACCTCTGAGGAACAAGATAATACCCTTGTATAAAACATTATAAATCTTAACTCCTAACAATAAACAGTATTTTTGCATATGAGAAAAGTTTTATAGAATTAACTAATTAAATACTTGGGTATATGAATGCGAGAAATATCTTTTATTGTCTCCTTGCCGTAGGGATGTCATTCGGATGTTCGAATGTCTATGAAGAAACAGACTATGGCGTAATAGTTAAAGTTAAACCTAAAAACGAAACGGATGCACATCTGGTTCGTATGGAAGTAATGGGTGACAAACTATTTCATGTATCGGCTACAAAGGAAAATAAATTTGCCGATTCTAAAAGTTTGATAATTGTTCCACAAACAAAAAAAATACCTTTTACTGTTAAACAACAAGGAGATACCGTAATTGTTTCTACTGGGAAAATAAACGCCTCCGTGTTAAGTTCCACGGGAGAAGTATGGTTTACTAACAAGAAAGGAGAGATAATTCTGCAGGAAAACAAAGGTGGAGGAAAGACTTTTACCCCTATAGAAATTGAAGGCACAAAAGGATATTCTATAAGACAAGTTTTTGAATCGCCGAAAGATGAAGCATTCTACGGACTCGGACAGCACCAGTCTGAAGAGTTTAACTACAAAGGTAAAAACGAAGAACTATTCCAGTACAACACTAAAGTTTCAATACCTTTCATCGTATCTAATAAAAACTATGGTGTTTTGCTGGACAGCTATTCACTATGCCGTTTCGGAAATCCTAATGACTATTCGCAACTTGGAGAAGTGTTCAAACTATACGACAAAGAAGGTGTTGAGGGTGCGATTACAGGTACATACGTTCCAGAAAAGAATGCATCATCAGGAACTATAGTCAGACGTGAGCCTCAGCTATACTTCGAACACCTGAAAAGAAAGGATTTGTCTAAAGTAGTGAATCTTCCTGAAAACTTCCCGTTCATGGGAGCAAACGTAACATACGAAGGTATGATTGAACCTTCCGAAACAGGTGAATTCAAATTTATACTTTATTACGCAGGATATACAAAAGTATATATCGACAATAAACTGGTAGTACCTGAAAGATGGCGTACTGCATGGAATCCTAACAGTTATAAATTCTCCGTCAATCTGGAAAAAGGAAAAAGAGTTCATCTTAAAATTGAATGGAAACCGGACGGTGCCGTATCTTATTCAGGATTACGTGTAATGAGTCCTGTAGCTCCTGAAGAACAGGGAAAACAGTCATGGTGGAGCGAAATGACAAAACAGCTTGACTACTACTTCATCGCAGGAGATGATATGGACGACGTAATCAGCGGATACAGAACTCTTACCGGGAAATCACCTATCATGCCTAAATGGGCTATGGGTTTCTGGCAGAGCAGGGAAAAATATAACACTGCAGATGAAATGCTGGGAGCACTGAAAGGTTTCAGAGACAGAAACATTCCTATCGACAATATCGTGCTTGACTGGAATCACTGGCCGGAAGATGCATGGGGAAGCCATGAATTCGACAAGAACCGTTTCCCTAATCCTAAAGCTATGGTTGACTCAATACATGCGATGAACGCACATATGATGATATCAGTTTGGCCTAAATTCTATACTACAACCGAACATTATAAAGAGTTCGACAAGAACGGATGGATTTATCAGCAGTCTGTAAAAGACAGCCTGAGAGACTGGGTTGGCCCTGGTTATACTTACGGATTCTACGATGCATACGATGCAGACGCACGCAAGCTGTTCTGGAATCAGATGTATGAACATTATTATCTGTTGGGTATAGACGCATGGTGGATGGATGCCAGCGAACCTAATGTGAGAGACTGTACAGACCTGCAATACAGAAAAGACTTGTGCGGACCTACTGCACTTGGTCCTTCTGCAGAATATTTTAATGCATACGCACTCATGAACGCTGAAGCAATCTATGACGGTCAGAGAAGCGTGGACAACAACAAACGTGTATTCTTGCTTACACGTTCTGGATTTGCCGGACTGCAAAGATACTCAACTGCCACATGGAGCGGTGACATAGGTACAAGATGGGAAGACATGAAAGCACAGATTATGGCCGGACTTAACTTTGCAATAAGCGGAATTCCATACTGGACCATGGATATTGGCGGTTTCTGTGTAGAAAACAGATATGTAGCCGGACAACAGCAGTGGAACAATAACAAGACAGAAAATGCCGACTATAAGGAATGGAGAGAGCTGAATGCAAGATGGTATCAGTTCGGAGCATTCTGTCCGCTATACCGTGCACACGGACAATACCCATTCCGTGAAATCTGGGAAATTGCCCCTGAAGGACACCCGGCATATAATTCTGTAGTTTACTATTCTAAACTGAGATATAGCCTTATGCCATATATTTACTCACTGGCAGGTATGACTTGGTTCAACGATTACACTATCATGCGTCCTCTTGTAATGGATTTCACTGCCGATACAAATGTAAATAATATTGGTGACCAATACATGTTCGGTCCGTCAATCATGGTATCACCGGTATATAAATATGGAGAACGCCAGCGTGAAGTATATTTCCCTAAATCTGCAGGATGGTATGATTTTTATACAGGAGAATTCCAGCAGGGTGGAGAAAAAAAACAGGTTGACGCACCATACGAACGTATGCCTTTGTTCGTACGTGCCGGTTCAATCATTCCTTTCGGTCCTGATATACAATTTACTTCTGAGAAACAGCCTGAACATATAAAACTTTATGTTTATCAAGGTGACGACGCTTCATTTACTTTATACGAAGACGAAGGTGTAAACTACAACTACGAACAGGGTAAATACAGTATGATTGATATAAATTATAATGAAAACACCAAAGAACTTGTAATATCAGACAGAAAAGGTGAATACGACGGAATGTTGAAAGAACGCACATTCGAAATCGTAAAAGTGAACAAGGAAAACTCTGATGCTTTCGACAAAAAATCAAAAGGTATAATCGTCAAGTATGACGGTAAATCACAAACAGTCAAATTGTAATCAATGAAATTATTTACATACATAGGTATATTTTGCTGCATGCTCCTGGGGGCATGCAGCTCTGTATCTGTATCCCCAAGGGAAAAGATATGCTTCAATGACAACTGGTCATTCTCTCTGAGTGACAATCCCAAAGCATCAGAAACAGATTTCGATGATAAGGAATGGAGAGTATTAAACCTTCCTCACGATTGGGCCATAGAAGGTGATTTCAGTAAGGACAATCCATCGGGAACAGGCGGTGGCGCTTTACCTGGAGGAATAGGTTGGTACAGAAAAACATTTATTCCAAGTAATGAAGATTCCGACAAGATAATAAGAATAGATTTTGACGGTATATATATGAACAGTGAAGTGTTCATAAACGGCCAATCATTGGGTAAACGTCCATACGGCTATATCTCATTCGGTTACGACATAACTCCATATTTGAAATGGAATGAAAAGAATGTGATAGCAGTCCGTGTAGATAACTCGGAACAGCCGAATTCCAGATGGTATTCCGGATGTGGCATATACAGAAATGTATGGTTGACCAAAACAAACCCTTTACATGTTGACGAATGGGGAACTTATGTAACAACTTCTGAAATCAGTAAAGATGCGACATTAAACATTGTGACCACAGTACAAAACTCAGGGAATAACAATGAAACAGTAACCCTGAAGTCTATACTGAACGATATGGATGGCGCTGTTGTTGCCGAGACAGAATCATCAGTTTCTGTTGTTGCAGGACAGAAATCCGATGTCAGCCAAACCCTGAATATCTCATCACCTAGATTATGGGATACAGAGAATCCGTATTTGTACTCCCTCGTCACAGAAGTTATCAAAGACGGCAAATGTATTGACAGATACACCACAACCACGGGAGTACGTGATTTCAAGTTTGATGCCGAAAAAGGATTTATCCTGAACGGCAAACAGACTAAAATTAATGGTGTGTGTATGCACCACGACCTTGGATGTCTTGGAGCTGCAGTAAACACCAGAGCTATAGAAAGACAGCTGCAGATTCTGAAGGAGATGGGATGCAACGGTATCCGCTGTTCACACAACCCGCCTGCACCTGAATTGCTTGACTTATGCGACAAGATGGGATTCATTGTAATGGACGAGGCATTCGACATGTGGCGCAAGAAAAAGACTTCGCACGACTATGCAAGATACTTCAACGAATGGCATGAAAAAGATCTTCGTGATTTTATATTACGCGACCGCAACCATCCTTCCATATTCGTATGGAGTATAGGCAACGAAGTGTTGGAGCAATGGAGTGACGCAAAAGCAGATACTCTTTCATTGGAAGAGGCAAACCTTATACTTAACTTCGGACACTCTGCTGACATGCTGGCTAAAGACGGAGAAATGAGTGTAAATTCACTATTGACAAAAAAGCTGGCAGACTTTGTAAAAGAACTTGATCCCACACGTCCGATCACCGCTGGATGCAATGAGCCTAATCCAGGAAACCATCTGTTCAAATCAGGAGCACTTGATATCATAGGATACAACTATCATAATGTAAATATTCCTGACGTACCAAAGAACTTCCCCGGTAAACCTTTTATTATTACAGAAAGTAATTCAGCACTAATGACAAGAGGATACTACCGTATGCCTAGTAATGATATGTTCATATGGCCTGAACGTTGGGATAAACCTTTCTATGATGAAAGTTTCTCATGTTCTTCATATGACAATTGCCATGCTCCATGGGGTAACACTCACGAGGAAAACATAAAACTGGTAAGAAACAATGATTTTATCAGCGGACAGTACATCTGGACAGGATTTGACTATATAGGCGAACCTACTCCATACGGATGGCCTGCAAGAAGTTCCTACTTTGGAATCGTCGATCTGGCAGGTTTCCCTAAAGACGTTTATTATCTGTATCAGGCAGAATGGACAAACAAACAAGTACTGCACCTGTTCCCTCACTGGAACTGGACTGAAGGACAGGAAATAGACATGTGGTGCTACTACAACAATGCCGATGAGGTTGAACTTTTCATAAATGGCGAGTCGCAAGGAATACGCAGTAAAGACGAGGACAACCTGCACGTGGTATGGAGGGTTAAGTTCATACCAGGTACTGTTAAGGTCGTTGCAAGAAAGAATGGCAACATTATTGCTGAAAAAGAAATACATACAGCCGGAACTCCACATAAGATAAGACTTACTCCTGACAGAAATATCATAACAGCGGACGGAAAGGATTTGAGCTTTGTCACTGTAGAAGTGCTGGATAAAGACAATAATTTGTGTCCTCTTTCTGAAAATCTTATTAATTTTGAAGTTAAAGGTAATGCTTTCATTGCCGGTGTTGACAATGGTTACCAAACATCAATGGAACGTTTCAAGGACAATAAACGCAAGGCGTTTAACGGAAAATGTCTGGTTGTATTACAGAATAACGGAGAAAAAGGAACAGCCACATTAACAGCAAATTCCAATGGTTTGGAAAGTTCAACTATAGAAATCAAATCAAAATAAATATATACATAACCATGAAAAATACATTTATTACAACAGGTCTATTGGCTTTGTCATTTATATCAACAAACGCACAGAACAACAGCGTACCTGTATATCTAGATGACAAACAGCCTATAGAGTTAAGGATAGAGGACGCATTAAAGCGTATGACTCTTGAGGAAAAAACACGTTTAAGCTACGCACAGGGAAAATTCAGTTCTCCTGGTTGCCCTCGTTTGGGTATTCCTGAACTTTGGATGAGCGACGGCCCTCACGGTGTACGTGCAGAAATAAACTGGAATGACTGGGGTTACGCAGGATGGACAAGCGACAGCTGTACAGCCTTCCCTGCATTGACATGTCTTGCAGCCAGCTGGAATACGACTCTTGCAGCTGACTATGGTAAAGCAATAGGTGAAGAAGCAAGGTATCGTGAGAAAGATGTACTGCTCGGCCCTGGAGTAAATATCTATCGTACTCCATTGAACGGACGTAACTTCGAATACCTGGGTGAAGATCCTTATCTGGCAGCTGAATTATGTGTGCCATATATCCAGGAAGTTCAAAAGAACGGTGTGGCAGCTTGTGTAAAGCACTACGCACTGAATAATCAGGAACTATGGCGTGGACATATCGACGTGCAGTTGAGCGACAGAGCTTTGCGCGAAATATATCTTCCTGCCTTCCAGGCTGCAGTTGAGAGAGGTGGAGTATGGAGCATAATGGGAGCGTACAACAAAGTAAGAGGAACTCACGCTACACACCACAAACTGCTCAACAACGACATTCTGAAAGGTGAATGGAATTTCGACGGATGTGTAATTACCGACTGGGGAGCTGCACACGACACATACGAAGCAGCAATGTACGGGCTTGATATAGAAATGGGGTCATATACCAACGGGCTGACTTCAGAATCTGAATTCGGTTACGACGATTACTATCTGGGAAAGAATTACCTGCAGATGGTAAAGGACGGAAAAATTCCAATGGAAGTGGTAAATGAAAAAGCGGCACGAGTATTAAGACTTATATTCCGCACAGCCATGAACAGAGAAAAGCCTTTCGGTTCAATTACAAGTGAGGAACATTACAAGACTGCATATAACATTGCTACCGAGGGAATAGTACTTCTCAAGAACAAATCATCAAAGAAAGCTCCTGCACTTCTTCCGATAGATATGAACAAATATAATAAGGTACTTGTAGTCGGAGATAATGCTGTGAGAAATCTTATGGCAGGAGGAGGTTCGTCAGAGCTGAAACCAAAACTTGTAGTGACTCCACTTGACGCACTTAAAAAAGAGTTCGGAACAAAAATAGAGTTTGCTCAAGGATACATGGCAGGAAGACCTATGTACGGAAATGAAGAAGTCATTCCACAGGCTACTATGGATTCACTGCGTAATGATGCTGTACAAAAAGCAGGTAAAGCAGATCTGGTGATTTTCATCGGAGGTCTAAACAAGAATCATTTCCAGGATTGTGAGGGTGGAGACAGAAAGACATTCGGTCTCCCATTCGGACAAGATGAGTTAATCGAAGAAATGATGAAGGTAAACAAGAATATCGTGGTAGTGATAACAAGCGGTAACGCAGTAGAAATGCCATGGGAAAAAGAAGTGCCTTCAATAGTACAATCATGGTATCTTGGTTCTATAGGCGGATCAGCATTGGCCGATGTCCTTACAGGAAAAGTAAATCCTAGCGGCAAACTTCCTTTCTCTTATCCTGTGAAACTGGAAGACTGTCCGGCACACTATTATGGCGAAATGAGTTATCCTGGCGATAGTATCAAACAGGAATATAAGGAAGACATCCTAGTAGGCTACCGTTGGTACGATACTAAAAACATAAAGCCTCTGTACTCATTCGGCCACGGTATCAGCTATACCACTTACACCTATTCAAAACCTTCTATTTCAGGAAAATCAATATCTGAAAACGGAGAACTGACAATATCTGTCAAAGTAAAGAATACTGGTAAAGTTAAAGGTAAAGAAACCGTGCAGCTATATATAGGAGACGAAAAATGCAGTCTTCTACGCCCTGAAAAAGAGCTGAAAGGTTTCTGCAAGGTTGAACTTGCTCCAAACGAAGAAAAAGAAGTCAAGTTCACCATTGACGCTAATGACTTGAAGTTTTTTAATGACAGAACCCAGAAATGGACAGTAGAACCCGGAAAATTCAAAGCTTATATTGCTGCGGCTTCTGATGATGTACGAGGCGTTTTAGAGTTCGAATATAAATAAAAAACTATAAATTACTTAAACCTATTACACATGAACAAATATTTACTATTCTGTACACTTGCTTTATCATGTTCTCTCCTGTCAGCACAACAGGCAACTGTCACAGGACCTGACAAAAACTTAAAAGTAGATATATCTGTAAAATCAGGTAAACCATTTTACAGTGTTACTTATAAGAATAATATAATTCTAGAAAATTCTCCGCTTGGATTTATTACCGATATAGGTGATTTCAGTAATAACATATCTTACGTGGAACAAAAATCATCTTCAATAAATAAGACCTATGTTCAAGACAGAATAAAGCATTCGGTCATAAAATATAATGCAAACGAATTGAAGATTACATTCTGTAATGCAGATAAACATCCTTTCGATGTGGTATTCAGAGTCAGCAATAATGACATAGCTTTCCGATATGAGATACCACAACATGGTGAAAGAGCTTCCATTGTAATGAAATCTGAAACTACCGGCTTTGATTTTCCAGAAAACACCACTACTTTCATTTGCCCTCAAAGTAAGCCTATGGTTGGATGGAAAAGAGCAAGACCAAGCTACGAAGAAGAATATAAACCGGACGAACCGATATCTACTCCATCACAATTTGGCGAAGGATACACTTTCCCGTGTCTTTTCCATATAGGAAACAACTGGGCACTGGTATCAGAAACCGGAGTAAGAAGCAAATATTGTGCTTCACATCTTAGCGATGCCAGTGATAATGGACTTTATACAATAACATTCCCTAATGAAAACGAAATGAACGGACTTGGAAGTTCTACACCTGGACTAGCCCTTCCTGGAGAAACTCCATGGCGTACAATAACCGTTGGAGACAACTTAAAACCAATTGTAGAAACAACAGTTCCTTTTGATGTTGTTGAACCATTGTACGAACCTTCACAGAAATATGAATTCGGACGTTCCACTTGGAGCTGGATTGTATGGCAAGACCCAAGCATTAACTATGATGACCAGATAAAATTTATAGATCTTGCTGCACAAATGGGATATGAATTTACACTCATTGACGGTGGATGGGAGAAAAACATAGGACGCAAACGAATGGAAGAACTTTTCAAATATGCCCAAAGCAAAGGCGTAGGAGTATTTGTATGGTACAACTCTAACGGATATTGGAATGATGCCCCACAATGCGCCAAACAGTGCATGAGCAACTCTATAGACCGCAAGCGTGAAATGAAATGGCTACAGGAATGTGGTGTAAAAGGGCTTAAAGTAGATTTCTTCGGAGGAGACAAACAACAGATGATGGGGTTATATGAAGACATTCTAAGCGATGCTAATGACCATGGACTTATGATAATATTCCACGGTTGTACCATCCCTCGCGGATGGGAAAGAATGTTCCCTAACTATGTAGGAAGTGAAGCCGTTCTTGCATCAGAGAACTTGATTTTTAATCAATATTATGATGATAATGAAGCATATAATGCAACATTACATCCCTTTATCCGTAACACTATAGGTTGCATGGAGTTTGGTGGTACAGTATTAAATAAATACCTTAACAAAACAAATGATGGTGGAGCAATACGCCGTACGACAGACGTATTTCAAATTGCAACAGCCGTTTTGTTTCAAAATCCTATACAGAACTTTGCAATAACTCCTAATAACATGTACGACGCACCTTCCTCCATGATAGAGTTTATGAAAGATGTTCCTACCACTTGGGATGAAACAAGATTTATAGACGGATATCCGGGTAAATATTGTGTTTTGGCACGCCGTCATAACAACAAATGGTATATAGCAGGAGTCAATGCATTGAAAGAGCCACTAAAACTGAAGCTAAATTTATCAATGCTTGATAACGGTAACGAATGCACATATTATTATGACAATAAAAACCGTCAACCTCAGAAAGAAGTTCTTAAAATTAAAGATACATCCTCTGTTAATGTTGTTATCCAACCCGAAGGCGGCATAGTTATTGTAAAATAAAAATATAAAATTAATGAAATTCATCTATAGTTTGAGACTCAAATCATAGATGAATTTCATTAACCCCCAAAAGGAATAAATCATTTATTGCCAAGAACAAAGTCTTATTACATTATCATCATCTGTATTATCACCATCTCCTCTCCGGCATCACAATCATAAGTATAAGAAATACTATCACTCCGGAAAATGCAGTAAATACAGTAAGCAAAGCATAGCCTACTCTTACTAAAGTAGTATCCAAACCGAAATACTCTGCCAGACCGGCGCAAACTCCGGCTATCATGCGGTCGTTAGAACGCGAAAGTTTTCTATTATCCATAATCACTGATTAATTTTTTATACGAAGATAAGAAAAAACACTGAATATACATTCTTACTCTTAAAAACTTTTAAATAAATGCCATATATACCTATTTATTTTGTTATTTTGCAACAAATTAGGGATAAAAGTGAGTAAACTATATATAGATAAGTGTCCCATCTGCGGACAAAGCCAGTTTGAAAAGGTTATGACATGTACTGACCACTATGCTACGGGCGAATCATTCGATTTGTGCCGATGTACTAACTGTAACTTTTTGTTTACTCAAAATGCTCCTGTCGAATCCGAGATCGGCAGATATTACGAATCACCGGACTATATTTCACACAGCGATACTCACAAGGGCCTTATGAATTCGGTATATCATAAGGTAAGAAAGTATATGCTTTCCGAAAAAGCCAAACTCGTTGGTAAAAGCAGCAATCTTACATGCGGAAGAATTCTTGACATAGGAACAGGAACAGGATATTTTGCCGACAAGATGAAAAGAGAAGGCTGGCAGGTGTCTGCCATCGAAAAAAGTCCTCAGGCAAGAGAATTCGCAAAAGAGCATTTCGGAATAAAGGTCAACCCTCCGGAAGATTTGTTTACCATTAAGGACAAAACATTCGATGTTATCACCCTATGGCACGTAATGGAACATTTGGAACAACTGAACCGTACATGGGAGACCTTGGGTAAAATACTTAAAGATAGCGGAGCATTGATAATAGCGGTACCTAATGCGGCGTCTTATGATGCGGAAAAGTATAAAAATATGTGGGCAGCATATGATGTTCCAAGGCACTTATGGCACTTTACTCCTACTACAATCAAGAAAATAGCCTCAAAACATGGTTTTGTGATGACAGAAAGATATCCTATGCCATTCGATGCATTTTATGTGTCAATGCTTAGCGAGAAGTACATGAAAAGGTCGAATACCTTTATTCGAGGACTATTGACAGGAGCAAAAGCATGGATAGCATCTATAAACCATAAGGACAAGAGCAGTTCAATGATTTATATATTCAGAAAGAAACAGTTATGAGAAAACATAAGTCTATATTCGACATGCAATTTATAACGGCAGGAATAAGTACCACAATGGTATTGTTTCTGTTGGGACTGGTAGTCTTTTTCGTACTGACGGCAAACAATCTTTCTGTGTATATCAGAGAAAACATAGCCTTCAGCGCTATACTTGACGACGGAATAAAGGAGACTTCCATAATAAAGCTTCAGGAAAGCCTCAACAAGAAAGATTACGTTAAACAGACAGTCTATATATCGAAGGATCAGGCTCTTAAAGAACAAATAGAAGCCATGGGAACAGATCCTAGTGAATTTTTGGGACATAATCCGTTCAACGCTTCCATAGAGATAAAGCTTAACGCTGGATATACTAATCCGGACAGCATAAAATGGATCGAGAAAGAGCTTATGGCTAACAAGAGCATATTGGAAATAAGTTATCCTCAAAATCTGCTTGACTCCGTAAACAGGAACCTTCAGAAAATAAGCGCTTTCCTGCTGGGACTTGCAGTTCTGCTCTCTCTGATATCATTCTCGCTGATAAACAATACCATACGTCTGACCATCTATTCCAAAAGGTTTCTGATACACACCATGAAGCTGGTAGGTGCAAGCTGGGGGTTCATACGCCGTCCGTTCATCACCAGAAACCTGTGGATAGGAATACTTTCCGGAGCTGTGGCAAACGCCATTCTTACTGCATCGGCATATACGGCAGTGAAATACGAGCCTGAACTTTTGGCTATCGTATCGCCTAAAAGCATAATGATTGTAGCGGCTGCAGTAATGGTATTCGGTATGATAATAACCACACTGTGCGCATATATATCAATCAACAAATATCTGCGCATGAAAATAAGCGAACTGTATTGAAAACAATAACATTATCAAGATATGGACAGAACTAAATTTGCATTCGACAAGACAAACTTCATCCTCCTGGGGATAGGGATGGCAGTCATCATCATCGGCTTTCTGCTGATGACAGGACCGGGTTCGACAGAAACAGCATTCGAGCCGGACATTTTCAGTGTGCGCCGCATCAAAGTGGCTCCTTTTGTATGCTTCGTAGGATTTATTTTCATGATATACGGCATACTGCGCAAACCAAAATCAATTTCAGAAAATATCGAAAACTAAGAATAACAAAACATGACTTGGATTGAAGCTATTATTCTGGGAATCCTTCAAGGACTCACAGAATACCTGCCTGTGAGCAGTAGTGGGCATCTTGCCATCGGCTCTGCACTTTTTGGAATAGAAGGTGAAGAAAACTTGACATTCACCATTGTGGTGCATGTGGCGACCGTACTTAGTACTCTGGTAATATTGTGGAAAGAGATAGACTGGATTTTCCGTGGTCTGTTCAAATTCCAGATGAACGAAGAGACAAAATATGTATTGAACATCATAGTTTCCATGATTCCTGTGGGTATTGTAGGAGTGTTCTTCAAAGACTATGTAGAAGACATATTCAGTTCAGGACTTCTGATTGTAGGAATAATGCTGTTGGTCACTGCATCTCTGTTGGTATTCTCTTATTATGCCAAGCCTCGCACCAAAGAGAAAATCAGCATGAAAGACGCGTTCATTATCGGTTTGGCACAGGCTTGTGCAGTAATGCCGGGATTGTCACGTTCAGGCTCTACCATAGCCACAGGATTGTTATTAGGCAACAAGAAAGAGACACTTGCGCAATTCTCATTCCTTATGGTTATTCCTCCGATACTGGGTGAAGCATTATTGAGCGGAATGGAAATAGTGAAAGATGCGTCAGCAGCCAACGCAGAAATGTCCATTGGTGCACTTATTGCAGGTTTCCTTGCAGCCTTCATTTCCGGATGTATCGCCTGCAAATGGATGATTAACATTGTCAAGAAAGGAAAACTGGTTTACTTTGGTATTTATTGTGCCATAGCCGGAGCCATAACTATAGCTGTATCATTATTGAACTAAAACGGTCTGTATGCTGGATTTTAAGGAAGGAGAAATTCTATACATAGACAAACCGCTGAAGTGGACATCATTTGCTGTAGTAAACAAGCTTAGATATCACATAAGCCGTAAACTGGGGGTGAAGAAAATAAAAGTGGGACATGCCGGAACACTCGACCCTCTTGCCACAGGAGTGATGATTATATGCACAGGAAAGGCAACCAAGAGAATAGAGGAATTTCAGTATCACACCAAGGAATATATCGCCACTCTGCAACTGGGAGCAACCACTCCGTCGTTCGACCTTGAAAAGGAGATAGATGCGACATATCCTACCGAACATATCACACGCGAAATGGTGGAGGAGGTACTGAAAAAATTCATAGGAACCATAGAACAGGTGCCACCGGTATTCTCGGCATGTAAGGTTGACGGTAAAAGAGCATACGACCTTGCAAGAAAAGGCGATGAAGTTGAACTAAAAGCCAAGACACTTGTTATAGATGATATAGAGCTACTGGAATGCAACCTGCCTGAAATAAAAATCAGAGTAGTCTGCAGCAAAGGAACTTACATCAGGGCTCTGGCAAGGGATATCGGACAAGCCCTAGACAGCGGCGCACACCTCACGGGACTGATACGTACCCGAGTGGGAGATGTGAAACTGGAAGACTGTATGAAGCCTGAAGATTTCGAGCAATGGCTCGACAAGCAAGATATTAAAGTTACAAACGATTAAGGAAAGAAAGGAACAAAAGATGAAACTGTCACAATTCAAATTCAAATTGCCGGATGAAAAAATTGCTCTGTATCCTACCGACTACAGAGACGAGTCGCGCCTGATGGTGGTACATAAATCAACAGGCGAAATAGAGCACAAAGTGTTCAAGGACATCCTGAATTATTTCGACGACAAGGATGTGTTTATCTTTAACGACACTAAAGTATTCCCTGCGCGTTTGTACGGAAACAAAGAAAAGACCGGAGCCAATATCGAAGTTTTCCTGCTCAGGGAACTGAACGAAGAGCTACGTCTGTGGGACGTTCTTGTCGATCCAGCACGTAAGATACGTATCGGTAACAAGCTGTATTTCGGCGAAGATGACTCTATGGTAGCCGAAGTTATAGACAACACAACTTCAAGAGGACGTACACTACGCTTCCTTTACGACGGTCCGCATGATGAGTTCAAGAAAGCCCTTTATGCGCTTGGCGAACCACCATTGCCTCCATTCATACACCGTCGTGCTGAAAAGATTGACGAGGAACGCTTCCAGAATATCTTTGCAAAGAATGAAGGAGCCGTAACCGTTCCTGCTTCAGGATTACACTTCAGCCGCGAGCTTATGAAGCGTATGGAAATCAAAGGTATCGACTTTGCATTCATCACAATGCATGCAGGACTTGGCAACTTCCGCGAAATAGACGTTGAAGACCTTACAAAACATAAAGTTGATTCTGAGCAGATGTTTGTCAATGCAGAAGCATGCCGCATCGTCAACAATGCCAAAGACAACGGTCACAATATCTGTGCCGTAGGTACTACTGTAATGAGGACAATCGAAACTGCAGTAAGTACAGACGGCCACCTCAAGGAATACGAAGGCTGGACAAACAAGTTCATCTTCCCTCCATACGATTTCAGCGTGGCAAACTCAATGGTGAGCAACTTCAACATGCCTATGTCAACAATGCTTATGCTGGTTTGCTCGTACGGTGGATACGAACTGATAATGGATGCCTACAACATCGCCCTTAAAGAAGACTACCGCTTCGGAACTTACGGCGATGCAATGCTTATACTCGACAAATAATTATGGCAAAAGTATTCTTGGGCCTTGGTACCAACCTTGGCGACAAAAGAAACAATCTGCTTACTGCAGTAAACCATATAGAAGAAAAGATAGGGAGGGTAACTTCCCTATCTTCTTTTTATGTGACAGAACCTTGGGGATTCGAATCAGACAACTCATTCCTGAATGCAGCCCTTTGTGTGGATACATCGCTCGAACCTGCGGCTATTCTTCATATTATAAAAGAAATAGAAATAGAAATGGGCAGAACACAGAAATCTGTAAACAAAGTATATTCCGACCGACCTATTGACATCGACATCCTCCTTTACGATGATATGATTATGAAGTCAGATGAACTGACCATCCCCCACCCGCTTATGACAGAAAGGGATTTCGTTATGAAACCATTAGTAGAAATTGCAGGTGATGCCGTACATCCTGTTTTTAAGAAGAGACTAAAAGAAATATCACATTAGTGTAGAGTGAATTTCTTATATAATTTGAGCTGTCGCAAATTATTCGACAGCTCAAATTATAATATCAACACAAAACAAAAAAACTAAAACATCTTGAATAAATCTATAAACCACACTGTTGTTTATATAAATATCACTGTGATTTTTATAAACAACAGTGTTGTTTATAAAAACACAAGTTTGATTTATAGGTTACGACAGCATATTTATAAGTTTTTTCCAGCACATCTATAACTTTCCTAGGCCAAGTATGTTAAAATAATATGCATTTTGTAATTATTCCAATTAATATGCGTATCTTTGCAGGCGAAAATAAAAAGTGGAAAGATTTGAGTAGCTTGCAACCACGGAAAAAAATGCTAAAACACATATATTTATTCCAACATTCCTACTCTGTCCGTACACGGATAATTACAATCACTAATTTTTTAATTTAAAACGTAAAATGGGATATTTATTCACATCCGAATCAGTGTCTGAAGGACACCCCGACAAAGTAGCCGATCAAATATCGGATGCTGTGCTTGACAAACTGTTGGCTTATGACCCCAGTTCTAAAGTAGCTTGCGAAACATTGGTAACTACCGGACAGGTGGTACTGGCAGGAGAAGTGAAAACCAATGCGTACATCGACTTGCAGCGTGTAGCCAGAGAGGTTATCAACAAGATTGGCTATACAAAGAGCGAGTATATGTTTGAAGGAAACTCATGCGGAGTACTTTCTGCAATCCACGAACAGAGTGCAGATATCAACCGCGGAGTGGAACGCGAAGAACCAATGGATCAGGGTGCAGGCGACCAGGGTATGATGTTCGGTTACGCTACAAACGAAACTGAAAACTACATGCCTCTTTCGCTCGACCTTGCTCACAAGATACTTAGAGTACTTGCCGATATCCGTCGCGAAGGCAAAGTAATGACTTACCTCCGTCCGGACTCAAAAAGCCAGGTTACTATCGAATACGATGACGACCGCCGTCCTGTAAGAATAGACACTATCGTAGTTTCTACACAGCACGATGAGTTCGTTGCTCCTGCTGATTCTTCTAAAGAAGCTCAATTGAAGGCTGACGAAGAAATGCTTGCAACAATCCGTAAGGACGTTATCGAAGTACTTATGCCAAGAGTGATAGCAGAGATACACAATCCTGCAGTATTGGCTCTGTTCAACGACAATATCAAGTATCACGTAAACCCTACAGGCAAGTTCGTTATCGGTGGTCCTCACGGTGATACAGGTCTGACCGGACGTAAGATTATCGTTGACACATACGGTGGAGCCGGTGCTCACGGTGGTGGTGCTTTCTCCGGTAAAGACCCAAGTAAGGTTGACCGTAGCGCAGCATATGCTGCTCGCCACATCGCTAAGAACCTTGTAGCGGCAGGTGTAGCAGATGAAATACTGGTACAGGTATCATACGCAATCGGTGTTGCGAAACCTATCAACATCTACGTAAACACTTACGGAAGAAGCAATGTAAAAATGACCGACGGTGAGATAGCCAAGAAGATTGACGAAATATTCGACATGAGACCTAAAGCTATCGAACAGCGCCTGAAACTCCGTAACCCTATCTACAGCGAAACAGCTGCTTACGGACACATGGGACGCGAACCAAAAGTTGTTACAAAAACATTCGAATCTGTTTACGAAGGCAACAAGACTGTTGAGGTAGAACTCTTCACATGGGAGAAACTGGATTATGTTGACAAAGTAAAAGAAGCTTTCGGACTATAATCCAATAAGATATAAAATGAAGAATGAATGGCACATAGTGTCTTCATTCTTCATTTTTTTGTATTGACAGGTTACAATGTCATTCGCTGTTATCTTCTAACAACTAAAAACTAACAACTAAAATTAAAGACTTGGAAAATATAAAATCAGTATGCGTTTATTGCGCATCAAGCACAAAGATAGACGAGGCTTACTTCGAAGCAGCAAGACAATTAGGTAAACTGCTGGCAGAAAAAGGTATAAATGTAATAAACGGAGCCGGATGTCAGGGACTAATGGCAGCCGTATCGGATTCAGCTCTTGAAGCAGGAGGAAAAGTGACAGGAGTTATTCCACACTTCATGGTAGAGCAAGGCTGGAACCATACAGGACTGACACAGACCGTTGAAACCGAGACAATGCACGAAAGAAAAAGCCTCATGGCCGAAATGAGTGATGCAGTAATCACACTACCGGGAGGATGCGGCACACTGGAGGAACTGCTGGAAATAATCACATGGAAGCAGCTTGGGCTGTATCTCAAGCCTATAGTAGTTCTGAACATAAACGGATATTTCACCCCCCTACTCAATATGCTTGAAAAAGCCATTGAAGAAAACTTTATGAGACCGGAACATGTAAAACTGTGGGAAGTGGCAAATACTCCGGAAGAGGCAGTAGATTTATTATATACAATACCGATATGGAACAAAGAATTTCGTAAATTTGCGGCTATATAAGCATTTATACAGATAGCAGATATGAATGAGTGGAAATTATTCAACGACAGTGTATGCGTAAAACCTGAAACCGAAGAAATCTCAGTACCGCCAGACAGCGGTATGCAAGGTGAGGCAATGCCTTACAAATTGGTTTCGGACAGTAACGTCATGCTTGCCATAGTGTCAGGTCTTCTCCTCATTGTCATAGCCCTTCAAAACGAGAAAAAAGGAATTATCAGAATATTACGCAACTGCTTTTCCACTTCATCAGAAAGGACCAATATATTCGACGACAGCTACAACTCCACATCCAACATTCCTACTGTACTGCTGTGTGGTGTGTCATGTATAATGGGAGGCTTGCTTATTTATCATTACTATTCATACTCCGATCCTGATTTCTTTTTCAAGACAAAGCATACTGTAATGTTGGGAATATACATAGGAGTATTAATATCATATCTGATAATCAAATGGTTTATATATTCTTTCATAAACTGGGTTTTCTTCGAAAAAGAGAAAAACAAATTATGGATTGAAGCCGTTTTTAACATAATTGCCGCACTGGGATTTATACTTTTTATCACTGCGCTTTACATCGTATTTCTTGACTCGGAATTTCATTTTTCCGCGAAAATCATACTAATTATCATCTTTATAAGTAAAATATTGTTATTTTACAAGTGTTTTAGGTACTTTTTCAGAGGTTTTCATGGCGTTTTACATTTAATTTTGTACTTTTGCACCCTCGAAATAATACCCGACCTGTTTCTGTGGAAAGGTATAGAATTAATTAACAGCATATTGATATTAAAAATTTAAAGCATTGAAGATAAAGAAAGTTCTTGTTTCTCAGCCAAAACCGACAACAGAGAAGTCTCCTTATTTTGACATTGCTGAGAAATACGGAGTGAAGATAGATTTTCGCCCGTTTATAAAAGTAGAGAGCCTGACTGCAAAGGAATTCAGACAGCAGAAAGTTTCTATCTTGGACCATACAGCTATCGTGTTCACATCACGCCATGCAATAGACCACTTCTTTAATCTTTGTGTGGATTTGCGTGTTACGATACCGGAAACAATGAAGTATTTCTGTACATCAGAAGCTATAGCACTCTACATACAGAAATATGTACAGTACAGAAAACGCAAAGTATTCTTCGGACCAAGCGGAAAGTTTGCAGACTTGCTTCCTACAATCATCAAACACAATACAGAGAAGTATTTTATCCCTATGTCGGATGTTCACAACGATGAGGTAAAAGATTTGCTCGACAAGCATAAGATACAGCACACTGAAGCTGTTATGTATCGTACAGTAAGCAATGACTTCACACCTGAAGAAAGCTTCGATTACGACATGCTGGTATTCTTCAGCCCTGCGGGAATACAGTCGTTAATGAAGAACTTCCCTGACTTCGAACAGAAAGATATCGCTATAGGATGCTTCGGACCTACAACAGCCAAAGCTGTGAAAGATGCAGGATTGCGTCTGGATCTTGAAGCTCCATCTGCAACAGCTCCATCAATGCCTGCTGCACTTGATTCTTTCATTCGCGAACATAATAAGTAATAAAAGAACAAATATCACCCATAATCGGGAGTTTTGTATCGGGAAAGTTTTTAACTTTGCGGTGCGGAACTCCCGATTTGTTTTTTAACTATAAAATAAAGATTAATGAGCGAGAAGAAAATATTCACATTACAGAAGGAAGAGAGACTGAACAGCAAGATAATCATAGAAAAGCTGTTTTCAGGCGGAAGCAAGTCTCTGCCCGCATTCCCGCTCAGAATAGTCTATATGCCTGTAGAGGAAGAATCGCTTCCCACAATTTCACTTCTGATAAGTGTCCCGAAAAAGAAATTCAAAAGAGCCGTAAAAAGAAACCGTGTCAAGAGGCAGATAAGAGAGGCATACAGGAAAAACAAATTTATACTGAAAGACTTTCTGGAAAAGGAAAACAAGAAAGCCGCAATAGCCTTCATCTGGCTTGGAAATGAGCTGTACGACTCGTCTGAAATAGAAAGCAAAGTAATAAAACTGCTACAACTCACTGCCGAGAAGCTTGTCTGAAAGATGAAAACCATCAAACTTATATTGACATACATACTCCTGATTCCGGTCTATTTCTACAGAAATTGCATATCGCCATTCACACCTCCGTCATGCAGGTTCACCCCAACATGCTCACAATATGCCATCGAAGCTCTGAAAAAGCACGGTCCTGTAAAAGGTTTGTACCTCACAATAAGAAGAATCTTGCGATGCCATCCGTGGGGTGGTTCAGGATATGATCCGGTACCCTAATATTATATCCAACTATCATGATTATAGATATCCATTCACACAATGTCTCTTCCATGCATGAATATAAAATAAACAGTTTTTGCATGAAAGACAAGGATACCGTAGATTTCATATCGGCAAAACAGATTTCGATAGGTATCCATCCGTGGTATGTCACCGCAGACGATATAGAGCAACAGACAGAATGGATAAAACATACTGCTATCAACGACAAGCGCGTAATTGCAATAGGCGAATGCGGAACAGACAAACTGTGCAATACAGATATGAATATTCAGAATGAAGCTTTCTGCAACTGTATAACCTTATCGGAAGAACTAAAACTCCCCCTCATAATACACTCCGTAAAGACATCTAACGAAATAATAAGACTCCGAAAATCCATAAGGCCAAAACAGCCTTGGATTATACATGGTTTCCGTGGAAAACCGGAGCAGGCATTACAATATACAAGCAACGGATTCTACCTGTCTTTCGGAAAGTTATACAACGCCGAATCGATAAAAATAATACCTCTTGACAAACTTCTGTTTGAAACTGACGAGTACACAGGAAACATCACAGAAATAATCAGAAATGCAGCAGAAACGCTTGACATTCCGAGCGATAAAATACAGGACATCGCATCAGAAAATGCTAAACGTCTCTTTTTTAATAGATAAAAATTGGTTATTCAGATAAAGTGTCGTAATTTTGCCATCAACAACTAACGGTAAACGAAGTTAAACCAAAAATTTTATATGTTAAACTAAGAATTTCATTCGATGAACTTTGTAGAAGAATTAAGATGGCGCGGAATGGTACACACCATGATGCCAGGCACAGAAGAACTACTTGAAAAAGAAATGGTAACAGCTTACCTCGGTATTGACCCTACTGCAGACTCTTTGCACATCGGTCACTTATGCGGCGTTATGATGTTAAGACATTTCCAGCGTTGCGGCCACAAGCCGTTGGCTCTAGTAGGTGGTGCTACAGGTATGATTGGCGACCCATCCGGAAAATCACAGGAACGTAACCTGCTGGATGAAGAGACATTGCGCCATAATCAGGAGTGTATCAAGAAGCAGTTGGGCAAATTCCTCGATTTCGAATCGGACGCCCCAAACAAGGCAGAACTGGTAAACAACTATGACTGGATGAAAGACTTCTCATTCCTCGACTTCGCACGTACAGTAGGAAAGCACATCACCGTAAACTACATGATGGCAAAAGATTCTGTACAGAAACGTCTTAACGGGGAGGCACGCGACGGACTTTCATTCACTGAATTTACTTATCAGTTGTTGCAAGGATATGACTTCCTGCATCTGTATGAAACCAAGAACTGTAAACTTCAGTTGGGCGGTTCCGACCAGTGGGGTAACATCACCACAGGTGCCGAACTGATTCGCCGTACAAACGGTGGTGAGGTTTACGCACTTACATGTCCGCTTATAACAAAAGCCGACGGTGGTAAGTTCGGTAAGACAGAATCAGGAAATATATGGTTGGATCCTCGATATACATCTCCATATAAATTCTATCAGTTCTGGCTCAACGTTAGCGATGAAGACGCTAAGAAATATATCAAGATTTTCACTTCAATATCAAAAGAAGAAATCGACAGCCTGATAGCTGAACATGAGGCAGCTCCTCACTTGCGCGTTCTTCAGAAACGTCTTGCCAAGGAAGTTACTATCATGGTTCACTCTGAGGAAGACTACAACGCTTCAGTCGAAGCATCAGGAATCCTGTTCGGCAATGCAACTTCAGAAGCTCTGAAGAAACTTGACGAAGATACTCTTCTTTCTGTATTCGAAGGTGTTCCACAGTTCGAAGTTGCCAAATCAGATATCGAAGCCGGAATAAAGGCTGTTGACCTGTTTGCTGAAAAGACAAACATCTTCCCTTCAAAAGGCGAAATGAGAAAGATGGTACAGGGCGGTGGCGTTTCTTTGAACAAAGAGAAACTTACTGCATTCGATCAGACTATCACAAGCGAAGATCTGCTTGACGGTAAATATCTTCTCGTACAGCGTGGAAAGAAAAACTATTATCTTATAATAGCAAAATAAAAAACATTATCTACCTCATTTAAAGACTGCAGAAGCATCCGTTTCTGCAGTCTTTATTTTTATTTATACCCTAATTTGTTATCTTTGCATCAAATACTATAATCTAATTAATTTTATCAACAATGAAGAATCACTCTTTACTTCGTATGTGGACTATATGCTGTATGTTGCTATTCACGACAGCTATGTTTGCATATACCGAAAGAAATCTGCTGCAAAACTCTGTAACCAAAGAACAGCTAAAGGAAGCTTTGGTAATGAACGGTGCCTGGGTACCATATCCGGCATACTCCGACCGTGAAGGCTGGAACTCTCTGCTTAATGACGAAGACAGACAAACTCTTATCAACGCCGGAGAGAAGATGCTTGACTACAAATGGCAGGTAATCCGCGCTACAGACTATCTGGAATACGAACGTAGCGGCGAAAGAAACATTATGCAGAATCCATACGAAGCAAACCGCAAAGCCATAAACGTACTTATGATGGCCGAACTTGCCGAAGGAAAAGGACGTTTTATCGACCAACTTATAAACGGTGTATTCTTCAGCTGCGAAATGACTTCATGGGTTCTGTCGGCACACCTGCCAAGACAAAGCACCAAACGCTCAATGCCTGACTGGCGCGAGCAAATCATTGACCTTGGTTCCGGTAACTACGGTTCTATGCTGGCATGGGTATATTATTTCTTCCACGATACATTCGACAAGGCTGATCCTGTTATATCACTTCGTATGCGCCATGAGCTTCAGGAACGTATTCTTGACCCTTACATGGAAAACGACCGCGAATGGTGGATGGCTTTCTACTGGAAACCTGGAGAAATCATAAACAACTGGAATCCTTGGTGTAACTCTAATGTACTTCAGTGCTATCTCCTTCTTGAAAATGACCGCGACAAACTTACCGATGCGGTATGGCGTACAATGCAGTCTGTTGATAAATTCATCAATTTCGTGAAATCAGACGGCGCATGCGAGGAAGGCACTTCATACTGGGGACATGCTGCGGGAAAGATGTACGACTATCTCCAAATTCTTTCTGACGGAACTAACGGAAAAGTATCCCTGTTCAATAATCCTATGATACGCCGTATGGGAGAATATATCAGCCGTTCGTACGTTGGCGACGGTTGGGTAGTAAACTTTGCTGACGCTTCGGCAAAAGGTGGCGGCGATACTCCATTGATTTACCGATACGGACGTGCAGTAGGCAGCGAAGAGATGATGCAGTTCGCAGCATATCTGCTCAAGGGCAAACGTCCTACAATTCCTCTTGGCAATGATGCTTTCCGTACATTACAATGTGTATTACTGAATAAGGAACTGGAGCAGACTAAACCTGCACATAACGTTCCTGCATGTACATGGTATCCGGAAACGGAATTCTGCTATCTGACAAACAACTCAGGATGGTTCCTTGCCACAAAGGGAGGTTTCAACAACGAGAGCCATAATCATAACGATGCAGGAACATTCTCACTCTACATCAATAATACTCCTATGCTAATAGATGCAGGAGTAGGAACATACACACGACAGACATTCAGTAGCGAGAGATACTCCATCTGGACTATGCAGAGCAACTACCATAATCTGCCTATGATAAACGGTGTTCCACAACGCTTCGGACAGGAATACAAGGCAACAAATGTAGTATGCAAGGAAAAACAGCGTTTCTTCTCTGCCGATATTTCTACAGCATACCCTGAAGAAGCAGCGGTAAACAGCTGGATTCGTTCATATAAATTAGAAAACAAACGTCTTGTGATAACCGACAAGTTCTCACTGAAAGAAACCAAGGCTGCCAATCAGGTGAACTTCCTCGTTTGGGGAGATATTGATATAAGCAAAGCCGGTGAAATAAGTATAAAAGTGGGCGACGAACATGCCACCCTGGAATATCCTACAAACTTCAAGGCTACGCTTGAGACTATAGAACTTCCTGATACACGACTCTCAAACGTATGGGGAAAGCAGATATACCGTATCGTATTAATTGACACACAAAAGAAACTTGAGGGAAACTACAAGTTCATTATAAAGTAGTATTGAACGATGTTTGCAAACTGTTTTAAAAATGTTTGCAAATATACATTCCGATAAAAAGGGCAAATATCCTATATTGGTAAAATCACCAATTATTCTATGGATATTTGCCCTTCTCTCATTATATACATATTAGAAATAAAGCCATATTTCATGTAACATTTTTGTAACATATGCTACATTTGTGTTTAATAAACTAATTATTAGATATATACATTCAGAAGATAAAACCAGATTAATATTAATGTTAAGCAATTGTAACATGTTTGTAACATCAAACAGTCATTTTTGCGTCGTGAAAATTAAGCAAGCTATAAACATGAGAAAGATTTTACTAAGTGTGATGTTGACACTTGCAATACCAACACTGACATTTGCAAAGGAAAAGAAAGAAGAGAAAAAAGGAAGTGCAATCATTACTATCTATTCTGATTTGCATTCAGGATTCGGAACTGTGAACAACGACAGAGGTTTTAATTTGGACAGAGCCTACATTGGCTACCAGTATAAATTACCTCACAATCTCTTGATAAAGGCGGTTATGGACTTCGACCAGTCAGACGACGTTGATGACATACAGAGAGTAGGCTTTATCAAAAACGCAATGGTTTCATGGAAACACGAAGGACTGACATTGAACGGAGGTTTGATAAACACCACACAGTTCAAGACTCAGGAAGATTTCTGGGGCAAACGCTACGTTATGAAATCATTCCAGGATGAATATAAATTCGGTAGCAGCGCCGACCTCGCTGTATCTGCAGCATACAAATTTTGCGATATTTTTTCTGCCGACGTAATAGTAGCAAATGGTGAAGGCTACAAAAAAGTACAGGTGGACGACGGTCTCCAGTACGGTGCCGGCTTGACACTCACTCCGGTAAAAGGATTTATGGTACGTGCATACGGTTCATACAACGAAGCCGGACAGAGCATAAAAGATGCAGCACAGAACAAAGACGATGTAAAAGGAACTACAAACCTCGCATTCTTTGCAGGATATAAAAACTCTGCATTCTCTCTTGGAGCAGAATACAACTGGATGAAGAACACCAAGTTTGCCAATGGCAACGACAAGAGTGGTGCTTCTGTTTACACAACAATAAACCTTACAAAGAAAATCAACATATACGGACGCTGGGACTATCTCACATCAAAAGACTCATGGGACAGCGCTAAAGACGGAATGGCCGGTATGGCTGGTGTAGAATTCAAGTTGGGCAAATATGTAAAGCTATCTCCTAACTTCAGAATATGGGCACCTAAGGCAGACGGAACGAAGAACCTTACATACGCATACTTAAACGCTTCATTCGCTCTCTAATAAGAAATATTCGGACAGTGTCCGAACAATAATTAAACAACTATAAAACAACAGAATATTAATTTTTAAGGTATGAAAAAGATTTATTTATCACTCATTGCAGGTGTGTTTGCAGCAATAGTTTCTTCTTGCGGCGGACAGAAATCAAACGGAGTAGAACTTACAGGTGCCGGAGCAACATTCCCACTTCCTTTCTACACTATGTCATTTGACTCTTACGGAACAACAGGCAACAATAAAGTATCATACGGTGGTATCGGCAGTGGCGGCGGTGTCCGTAACCTTAAAGACGGTATCGTTGATTTCGCCGGTAGCGACGCTTTCCTTTCAGACAAGGAAATGAGCGAAATGAAACCAGTTGTACACATCCCGACTTGTATGGGTGCCGTGGTATTGGCATACAACCTTCCTGAAGTTACAGCCTTGAACCTTTCAGGTGATGTAATAGCTGACATCTTCGCAGGAAAAATTACAAAATGGAATGACGAACGTCTTCAGAAATTGAATCCTGATACAAAACTTCCTGAAAAGGATATCATCCCGGCATATCGTTCAGACGGTAGTGGTACAACTTTCGTATTCACAGACTATTTGAGCAAAGTAAGCGAAGACTGGAAAAACAACTTCGGTTGCGGTAAGACAGTTGATTTCAAAGTTGGTCAGGCTGCTAAAGGTAACCCGGGTGTAGCAGGTATCATCCGTCAGACTCCATACTCAATCGGTTATATCGGTTCTGAATATGCTTTCGCACAGAAAATACCATACGCAAGCGTTATGAATGTACGTGGCGAACTGGTTACTCCATCTACAGAAAGTATCTCTGCGGCTGCTGCAGGCGAAATACCACAAGACACTCGCTGCTCAATCACAAATGCTGACGCTGCAGGTGCATATCCTATCAGTTGTTTCACTTGGTTGATTATCTACAAAGAACAGAACTATTCAGACCGTACTATCGAACAGGCTAAAGCTACTCTTGACATGCTTCAGTACATGTTGAGTGCTGATGTTCAGAAAACTACTGAAACTGTACACTACGCTCCACTGCCACAGAGCGCAATCGAAAAGAGCCTCCAGAACTTGAAAGAAGTTACTTTCGACGGACAGGCTATCCTAAAATAAAATAATTAAGTTTTGACAAAAAAGTTGGCAAGGCAATATGCCATGCCAACTTTGTAAACTTATTAAAGCCTAACTAAAAAACAAATCAACATGCAAGACAAGATATTCAGGGCATTACTCATAATATCGGCAATAATAATACCGGTTATCGGTGTTGGGATTGTATTCTCTTTGGTGAATGATGCTTCAGGAGCATTCAAGGAATTCGGTTTCTGGAATTTCATTTTCTCTGATGATTGGGTAACTACAGCCGGAAAAGAGAAATACGGTGCGCTGCCGTTCATAACAGGTACACTTCTCACCACACTTCTTGCACTGCTCATGTGTATTCCATTCTCGCTTCCTGTAGCACTATTTACCGGCGAATATTTCAAAGGAAAGAAAATAGCAACCATACTGAGTACCGTAGTAGATTTGCTTGCAGGTATCCCGTCTATCATATATGGTTTGTGGGGATTCTATGCTCTTCGCCATGTATTTATGCACCTTAACCTTTCTCCGCAAGGTTCCGGAATTCTGACAGCAGCTTTCGTACTTGCCATCATGATTGTGCCATACGCAGCATCGCTTAGTGCCGAATTCATAAAGATGGTTCCTTCTGATCTGAAAGAAGGAGCATACGCTATGGGGGCAACCCGTGCCGAAGTAATCCGCCGCGTTATATTCCCTATGGCAGGTTCAGGTATCTTCTCGGCATATATCCTCGCTATCGGACGTGCATTGGGTGAAACTATGACAGTGACAATGCTTATCGGTAACACAAACCAGATGCCTGAGACACTGAGAACTACAGGAAACACCATGGCAAGTATCATTGCCAACCAGTTTGGTGAAGCTGACGGATTGAAACTTTCATCACTTATCGCAATCGGACTGCTGCTGTTCCTCATTACGGCAATAATAAACATGATAGGAAAGATATTGATACGCCGCGCCCAGCACGTATAACAATTCATCAATCAGAAGAATATGATAGTAAAAGACAATAAACTACAGATACGAAAATTCAAGAACGGACTCCTGTTCTGGACCGTATGCATACTTTCCGGTCTGACAGCGATACCGTTGCTTGCCATCCTCGGAGAAGTGTTCATAAAAGGTTGGGAACAGTTGGGATGGTCATTTATCACAGAAGCCACACCGAACGCTTATAAGGCAATGCAGGCAATGGAAGCAGGCGAAACAATACCGGGAGGTATAGCCAACGGTATAGTGGGAACTTTCCTTATGCTGTTCCTTGCCGCGATAGTAGCCATTCCTGTAGGAATATTCTGCGGTATCTGCCTTTCTGAGTACAGAGGAAACTGGTTCGCTACAATAGTAAGTTACCTTACCGACCTTCTTCAGGGAACACCGTCCATCATCATCGGTATCATCACATACATCTGGGTAGTCGTTCCGATGAAAGGATATTCGGCTTTCGCCGGAAGTGTGGCACTGTTCATAATGATGCTTCCACTCATCATCCGTTCCACAGAAGAGACAATGAAAATTCTTCCGGAAACACTCAAGGAAGCAGGTCTTGCACTTGGGGGAAGCTACTGGAGAGTAATGCTTCAGGTCATGGTTCCATCGGCATTCGGAAGTATATTCACAGGTATCCTGCTTGCCATCTCGCGTGTGGTCGGCGAAACAGCACCACTCATGTTTACAGCACTTGGAGGCGCAGCAATAAGCTGGAATATGGCACGCCCGATGTCGGCAGTACCATTGCTTATCTGGGAATTCTTCAACGACCCTAACCTCCAAAGCCTCATTTGGGGAGCATCGTTATTCCTGCTCACCTTCGTATTATGTTTAAACTTATTAGCTAAAAGAATTGCAAAGAAATGGAAAATATAAAAGATCCTATCCTTCAAATACAGAACGTATCAATATCATATACAGGAAATATACTTGCAGTAAAGAATGTAAGTGCCGATGTTGAGAAAAATACTATCACAGCCATCATGGGACCTTCAGGCTGCGGTAAGAGTACATTGCTGCGTGCAGTAAACCGTATGCACGAGCTTTACAAGAATATCAACGTTACAGGCAAGATATTGCTTAACGGAGAAAACGTTCTCGAAATGGACCCTACGGAAGAACGCCGCCGCATCGGTATGGTGTTCCAGCGTCCTAATCCGTTCCCTACAATGAACATCTACGATAACGTACTTGCAGGATATATACTTAACGGTATAAAACTTCCTAAGAGCAAGAAAGACGAGATAGTGGAACGCAACCTCCGCAACGTAATGCTTTGGGACGAAGTGAAAGACTCACTCACAAAACGTGGTACTTTCCTTTCGGGAGGTCAGCAGCAACGTCTGTGCATCGCACGTTCACTGGCATTGCAACCGGACATTCTGCTTATGGACGAGCCTACTTCTGCTCTTGACCCTATCGCTACAAAACACATCGAGGAGCTTCTTATCGAACTGAAGAAGGAAGTGACTATCCTTATCGTGACACACAATATGTCGCAGGCTAAACGTATATCAGACCGCTCAATGTTCATGTTCCTTGGCGAACTGATTGAATACGATGAAACACAGAAGATGTTTACCAATCCTAATGATGAACGTACTCGTGCATACCTGACAGGTAAAATGGGATAATAATATTTATGTTGTAGTAGGAAAAGGACTGTTTCCCGGCATTGCAGGGATAACGGTCCTTTTTCATTCTACAACTCCTAGTACAAATATAAAATTAAAGCAAATCATAATGGACTATTTATATTACAAAAGAGTTATTATAAAGAAAAATATTAATAATATAATAACTTTAGAACCATGTTAAAAAAAGAAGATTTAATCATTGATGAAAAACAAGTGTACTTAAAACCTGAATGTGAGATATATGAGCTATATGTTGAAAGTTCAATATTAAATTCAAGTAACAACGAAGACGTTAATGGTGCCGATGCAGAAATAAACTCATTCCTTCAAGGCAGAAGTTATGACACATCTGTGTTTTAAATAAATAAAAAAGCGCAACCATGTTAATTGCGCTTTTTATATAAAATAATCGTCAAAAAATATACTATCTATATCTGGCATTTATAAAGCCTTCAGCCCTACCTGGCGACAACATCTCCCATAATGATGCCACAACCCATCCGGGAGCGAAAATATCATTATAATATCCTTTTCCGTTTTTACCATAGTCCCAATTTGTATGCTGTACCACCTCAGGATAAAATCCTGTTTTTGCAATGCCGCACATGTGTCCCTCATGCGGCAAAAGCTGACGCATAGATGAAGTTATAACCTCCGAAAACTCTGCAAACCGCTTTTCATCAAACTCTTTTGACAACCAGCGAAGTACATCAACAAAATCGAACACAAACACATCTATATGGTTATTCTCGACAGACACATTTCCCCAACCGCGTGTTTTCAAACCTACATCGCCCAGCATCTGACCTTTGGCAAACGGCACATCCCAAGTATAATACCAAGACAATGCAAAATATGCAGCTTTTCTGGAAAGTTCAGCATAATATTCACGTTCATGACCTCTTGTGACCAATGCCAGATAATAAGCAGCAGTAGAGGCGTATAGCGAAGACTCTTTATCCTCGCAATTGGCATCAAGCGTAGATGAGAAATAATCAGACTTGGATATCAATTCCTTGTCCAGATATGACACAGAGCGTTTTGCCGCTTCCAGATAACGCCTGTCTCTAAAATATCTATAAGCCATAACCAAAGGAAGAGTTGCCGAAGGCGTACTTCCTCCCGACTTATCTACTATGGACAAATCATCCTTAAATTTGCGTGGAAAACTTCCATCCTTATTCTGTAACAATAAAAAGTTATCAAGCATTTTCCGCATATGCATCTCCCATTCCGGATGATTACGTCCGTTCTTCTTCTCATAATCCAAATAATACAAAACAGCATACATACCTTCCGACTGACGACGTATGCTATGATTTTTTTCTATGGAGTTGCGTTTAAGATGTACCACCTCATTAAAAAAGCCGTTTTTAGAAAAGCCCTTTTGCAAATATGAATCGAAAATACTGTTAGCCATATCAACCAGTTCAGTACGTTCTTTCTCCTCACCATACTCCAGAGCATTGAACGCATTTAACAGTGTACGTCCCACGAAACCTACCTCAGCAACATCATTCTTTCCACAATCGTCTGTACGCAATTCTACGCCGGAGAAATATTTTACAGTTGCATTATCCACATAACTTTCTACAAAGAAATTACTCAATACATCCTTCATTATTTTGTCCGTATAAGGAGTTTCTACCGGTGTAGGCCTGTATAAATCATAACTATACTCCCAAGTTTTTCTGACACAATCGGAGAAGTCGTCTGCGCGGCTTTCATTAATCTCCCATTTCAATTCTATGCTTTCTCCTTTCTTCAGCAATTGGAAAGCCTGTACATAAGGTGCCAAAGTCAGTTTACGGATATATGTTTTTGGCGCTTCCTTATATGGAAATCCAAAAGATAATGCAGTCATTCCATTGACATTTTCAAATCCTGTATAACCTATGGATGTTTTTCCTGAAAGGATTATTTCACCTTGATTATGTGTGGTCAATGCATCGCACTCAAAGTTTGCCACACGTGTTACGGAAATAAACTTATTGTGTTTCTCGTCATAAACAGCCGTCATAGGAGTACTCAAACGGTCATCACGAACCAGCCAACTGTCGTAAGTATGAAATGAAGGTGCTTCCTTAGGCGAACGCAGATTACGCCTGTACCAAAAACCAGGCATATAGAACAGACAATCATCATGTCTAAAATTCGATTTCAACTGTTGCCCGAAATTAAAATATACATCTTCAAGAGCTGTTATCCAAACCACTACCTGCCTGTTTTTTCCACTATCCGTTATATTCTGATATACATGCACAGGCATCTCAGAATCACCAACCAACTGATAGGCAAATTTCTGATCTGTCAATTTGTTCATCTTCAGAGGATAATATACAGACATATTCCCCGGTTTCTTTAAAGCTATATATGATGATACATTTGCAGGAGTGAACTCAAATGCATTAACACATCCCATTATCATACCAAAAGTAATTCCTGAAAGTAATCTTCTAATATTCATGATACCGTTTCTTAGTAATAAAAACCTTGTTAATTCTATATACTTATTTTCGCTACTGTAAGCTTCCAGGCTTCCACAAAATATAAATTCAGCCATTATAGCATTAAAAAAAATTCTAATGAGAATTCACTATAAAATTCTGCAGAATCCGCAAACATATTTTCATCACAAATCAGGTCCGTAAGTTAACAAAAATATCCAACATAAAACTACCGGAAAAAGAATATTTGAAAACGAACTGTCATTCGAATCAAAATGAACTGTCATTTCAAACCGAATGACATTTCATTTTTTTAAAACGTATCAACACCCTATTATAAAGAAACTTTAAGATTGTCATACTGTTATCATTATCAATTCTTTATTATCTTTGCGCTTGTTTTTGACGATAATAACAGACCTGCAGGTAAACAAAGTTAACCAACGGTCAATGAAATTAAATATATAATTCATGAAACAGTACAACAAGATTAACAACCTGGTTGGATGGCTTGCTTTCGCAATTGCTGCTTTCACCTACTGCATGACTATTGAGCCAACAGCCAGTTTCTGGGACTGCCCGGAATTTATCACCACCGGTTACAAACTGGAAGTAGGACACCCACCTGGCGCACCTTTCTTCATGCTTACGGCAAATTTATTCAGTCTGTTCGCTTCAGACCCTTCGCAAGTGGCGCTGATGGTCAATATCATGAGTGCGCTGATGAGTGCGGCATGTATCCTTTTCCTTTTCTGGAGTATAACACATCTTACAAAAAAACTGGTATGTCCGAATATAGAGGATATGACCACCGGCAAACTGATTACCATAATGGGCTCTGGTCTTGTTGGTGCTTTGGCATATACCTGGAGTGATACATTCTGGTTCAGTGCGGTAGAAGGTGAAGTTTATGCTTATTCCAGCTTGTTTACAGCCCTGGTTTTCTGGCTTATATTGAAATGGGAAAACCGCGCTGACGAGCCTCACAGCGACCGATGGCTGATTCTGATTGCTTATCTTACAGGACTTTCGATTGGTGTACACTTACTTAACCTGCTGTGTATCCCGGCCATTGTACTGGTTTACTACTACAAGAAGAATCCTAACGCTAACCTGAAAGGAAGCCTTTTGGCTCTCTGCGGTTCAATGGTTATAATTGCCGCTGTACTGTACGGTATCGTACCGGGTATTGTAAAAGTTGGAGGATGGTTCGAACTGTTGTTTGTCAACAGCCTGGGAATGCCTTTCAACTCAGGACTTATCGTATATATCATAATTATGGCGGCATCGCTCATATGGGGTGTTTACGAAAGCTATACAGTACGCAGCCGCAAACTGATGAATATATCATTCCTGCTTACATTGGGACTTCTCGGTATTCCGTTCTACGGACACGGATGGAGCAGCGTGATAATAGGTATAATCGTACTTGGTATTCTGGCAGCTTATCTGTTTGCCGACCTAAGCGATAAATTCCGTGTAAGCGCACGTACACTGAACACTTCACTACTGGCCCTGATGATGATTGTAGTGGGATATTCTTCATACGCTGTAATCGTGATACGTTCGTCGGCCAATACTCCAATGGATCAGAATTCGCCTGAAGATATCTTTACTCTTGGTGAATATCTGGGACGCGAGCAATATGGTACACGACCTTTGTTCTACGGACAGACTTACGCTTCAAAACCTGCATTGAAACAGGTTGACGGCGGATGTGTTTACGATGTGGAAGAAGGAGCTCCTGTATATCAGCGTAAAGAAAAGGAAACTCCCGACGAAAAGGACAGCTACGAAATAGTACGTCACAGAACAGAATATAAGTATGCACAGAACATGCTGTTCCCACGTATGTACAGCGAAGCACATGCACAGCAATACGAATCATGGGTAGGCGGAATAAAGGGTAAACAGGTGCCTTACGACCAGTGTGGCGAAACGATTATGGTCAAGATTCCTACTCAATGGGAAAACATAAAGTTCTTCTTTATATATCAAGTGAACTATATGTACTGGAGATACTTCATGTGGAACTTTGCAGGACGACAGAACGACATACAAGGTCAGGGCGAAATAGAACATGGCAACTGGATTACAGGTATTCCGTTCATAGACAATATGCTTGTGGGCGACCAGACATTCCTGCCTGACAGCTTGAAAAACAATAAGGGACACAACGTGTTCTACTGTCTGCCTCTGATATTGGGACTCATAGGTCTGTTCTGGCAGGCATACAGAGGAGACAAAGGAATACAGCAGTTCTGGATTGTATTCTTCCTGTTCTTTATGACAGGTCTTGCCATTGTACTTTATCTGAACCAGACTCCGTTGCAGCCTCGTGAACGTGACTATGCATATGCTGGTTCATTCTATGCTTTCGCAATATGGATTGGTCTTGGAGTGGCAGGTATCACTGAATATCTGCGCAAAAAGATGAACGAGACTACTGCTGCTTCCATAACAGCTGTGTTATGTCTGCTCGTTCCTCTGCAGATGGTTAGCCAGACTTGGGACGACCACGACCGCAGCGGACGCTACACTTGCCGCGATTTCGGACAGAATTATCTGAAGACTGTTCAGGAAGAGGGATGCCCTATCATATTCACTAATGGTGACAATGATACTTTCCCATTGTGGTATAATCAGGAGACTGAAGGTTTCCGTACAGATGTACGTGTATGTAACCTCAGCTATCTGCAGACAGACTGGTATATCGACCAGATGAAACGTCCTGCATACGACTCTCCTTCTGTGCCTATCAACTGGGATCGTATCGACTACGTTTCAGGACATAACGAGGCCGTTTATATTCGCCCTGAAGCTATGCAGACTATAAACAACTACTACAAGCAGAATCCTGAAGAGGCTAAAGCCGAGTTCGGCGACAACCCATACGAACTGAAGAATATTCTGGAACATTGGGTGAGAAACTCTAAGGACGGACTCCAGATGATTCCTACAGACAGTATAGTAATCAAGCTGGACAAGGAAGCCATCAAACGTTCCGGAATGCTTACTCCGGACTCTATTCCTGACTACATGCACTTGTCACTGAAAGGTAAGAGGGTATTGTATAAGAGTGAACTGATGATGCTTGAAATGCTTGCCAACACTAACTGGGAAAGACCGCTATACATGGCTATCACTGTAGGTTCGGACAATCACCTGAACCTGACAAACAACTTCCTGCAGGAAGGTCTTGCTTACAGAATAACTCCTTTCGACAACAAGAAGTTGGGCAGAACGATAGACAGCGAAAAGATGTATGATAATCTGATGAACAAGTTCAAGTTCGGAGGTATAGAAAATCCTGACATTTATCTGGATGAAACTGTTTCGCGTATGTGCGACACTCACCGCCGTATGTTCGTACAGCTAAGTACCCAGCTTATCAAGGAAGGTAAGAAGGACAAAGCTATAAAGGCTCTGGATTACTGCGAAAAGGTTATCCCTAGTACAACCGTAAGACATGATTATATCTACAGCGGTTCGAAGGAAATGGCAGACAACTATATTACCCTTGGGGAATATAAGAAAGCTGAAAACATTCTTGACCAGATAGCGAACGACAATGTTCAGTATATCGCATGGTATCTGAGCCTTGATGATGCGCGTTTTGCATTGTCATATGAAAACTGTCTGCGTAACATTTATTGCCTTGACGAGATATGCAAGAGTCTGGAAAAAATAAAGGATGAAAAGACTGGTGAAGTATGTGAAACTGCCGTTCATTACAATCAGAAATTCCAGGAGCTCTATTCTCTGCTCGAGACAAAAGTTGGAAAGAACTGAAAAAATGAGTTTTTAAGTTCTTAAGTTTATGAGTTTGTTATCATTAAACTTAAAAACTAAAAACTTATAAACTTATAATACATGTTTATAGAACAACCTCCACAACTTATAAGATGTCTTTATCCATCTGCCATCTGGCGAATGGATAAAGACAAAAAAGCTGTATATCTGACATTCGACGACGGACCAATACCGAGAGTTACTCCGTGGGTACTTGATGTGCTCGACAGATATGGAATAAAGGCTACTTTCTTCATGGTGGGAGACAATATCCGTAAACATCCTGATGAATTCCGTATGGTAGTGGAAAGAGGACACAGAATAGGGAATCACACATTCAACCACATACGTGGATTAAGTTATGATATCAACTCATATCTTGAAAACACGGACAAGGCATGCAGAATGATGATGAACACGAACCTGTTCCGCCCTCCACACGGATACATGAGTCCAAAACAGTATGCCGAGCTGAAAAAAAGGTATAAGATTATAATGTGGGACCTTGTGACACGCGACTATAACCGTAAGTTTACAGGCGAACAAATACTGCAGAAAGTAAAGAAATATGCCCGAAACGGCTCGATAATAACTTTCCACGATTCATTGAAATCGGAAGAGAATATCAGATATGCCCTGCCTAAGGCTATAGAATGGCTGATGGAACAGGGATATGAGTTTAAGGTATTCGAATAGAAAAAATAAAGCCATCATTACATTGGTATCATAAACCGGTAATGATGGCTTGTTTTCATTATAAATAGTAATTTGTTACTTTACAGTAACAGTCAATGGATTTCTTACTTTCTTGGCATATTCCTCAAGATAGGAATTCCATTTCTCATCATCAAATCCGCATTTGCTCCATGCAGAACCCCAATAATATTCGAATTCATCACCTGGCTGGTATGTATTGATACCCATTACATGACCTATAGCTCCTGAAACCGGTTTTTCGAAGAGTTGTACCTTTGCCATTTCCAGCGTATTAGGGAATACCGCACCTACATATATTATTCCGTTGTCAGCATTTACATTTGTAGTAGGATCGGCATACGCAATATAACCTCCCTCCTGATTCATTGAATATCTGTCAGGAATTGCTTCATGCAACACCAGACCTACACCTATAGGGTAGTCTTTCTTCAAAGAAGTATAGCTTACAGTTGTCTTATTAAGGTGTGAACCTTTGTCAAGCTGAATCAAACGTGTTTCAACCACAGTGGTATCTCCGTCGATAGTAAGAGGATTGAATTCCAGTTTTACTGTAAATCTTAGAGGACCATTGTCAAGTATTTCAAAATTCTTATAGCAATAAGGATATGATATTACAGAATCAGGCATCAAAGCAGCTGTACCTCCACCGAGTGTAGGACCTACCGCATAGCAGTCCATTCCGTTTCCGTGGTCAATATGATATGATATGGCATTAGCCAGGCTGTCTGCCTCTGCTTTCTTTCCTTCCTCGCGAAGTTTCTTTATCATAGCTCTGGCATCCTTGTCAAGTTCCATTGCATAACGGTCTTCAACAACCGGCTCTGAAACACTTTTTGTAAAGACATCGTATCCATATGCCTTCTCACCTGTCATTTGTAATGCCGGACCATACGCACGATAAGCAGCCTTATCATTTTCCCATGCAATGTCATCAAGTCTCTCAGGATACTGGCGGCCATAAACCAAAGTATTTACATGTGAAGGCTGTCCTTTAGTGATGCTATATGACGCAGTAGCTTCGGCTTTTACAGTAGCCGGGAATATAATTTTGTTATCGGCTGTAAGCTGATATGGTATCTCGGTATTATTCTCGTCGATAATTACAAACTCGGCAGTTTCGTCAAGTTTCAGTTTTCCAAGTATATCATCGACTGGAATTTCCACAATTTCCTCCACTCGGTCTATTTTCAATGGATTTGACACTGATACCGTTACGCCTTTCTCCTGTGCACATGAAGCCATAAGCGCAACAACCGCAGCAGACACAAATAACTTTTTCATACTTAATTTATAAGATTATTCTTAAAGGTTTAATACAAAAAAAGTCCTACCGGAAAAATAATATTCCGGCAGGACCCTATATAATATTATTCTCTATTGGCGACCATTAATTATTTAGGCTGCTTTCCGATGTATGCCAAGATACCACCGTCAACGTACAATACGTGACCGTTTACGAAGTTAGAAGCATCTGAAGCCAAGAATACAGCTGGACCTGCCAAGTCTTCTGGGTTACCCCAACGAGCAGCAGGAGTCTTAGCAATGATAAATGCATCGAATGGGTGACGTGAGCCGTCTGCCTGACGTTCGCGAAGAGGAGCTGTCTGAGGAGTAGCGATGTAACCCGGGCCGATACCGTTACACTGGATGTTGAATTCACCGTATTCAGAAGCGATGTTGCGAGTAAGCATCTTAAGACCACCCTTAGCTGCTGCGTATGCAGAAACAGTTTCACGACCAAGTTCACTCATCATAGAGCAGATGTTGATAATCTTTCCGTGACCTTTCTTGATCATGCTAGGGATAACTGCCTTAGAAACGATGAATGGAGCGTTAAGGTCGACATCGATTACCTGACGGAATTCTGCAGCTGTCATCTCAGTCATAGGAATACGCTTGATGATACCTGCATTGTTAACCAAAATATCGATTACGCCTACTTCTTTTTCAATCTGTGCAACCAAAGCATTTACAGCTTCTTCGTTAGTAACGTCGCATACGTAACCGTGAGCTTCGATACCAAGTTCTTTGTAAGCTGCGATACCTTTATCAACCAATTCTTGTTTGATATCGTTAAAAACGATCTTTGCACCGGCTTTAGCGAATGCAGAAGCAATTGCGAAACCGATACCGTAAGATGCACCTGTTACAAGAGCAACCTTACCTTCAAGTGAAAAGTTTACCATAATAATACAATTAATAAATACTGTTTAATAAATCATTTCCACAAAAGTAATAAATTATTCCCGTTATCGCACACAAAAAAGTACAGAATATGTGCAAAAATGTTTAATATCATGTAAATACATACTTTTTAAACATAAAATACAGCGTCATGCTACTAAAAATATTAATTATATGACGCCAATATATTACAAATTTCATCCTGAAACTTTCTTGCAGACACGTATTTCAGAACATTCTGATTGATAATCACAAAGGCAATGGTGTGTTTTGCCGGTGAAGTGACATAACCAGCCAATGAACATACTCCAGTCAATGTACCAGTCTTGGCCCTGACATTTCTGAATGTTTTTCCTTTGCCCATTCTATATTGAAGCGTTCCGTCAATTCCTGCTATAGGAAGACTGTCGTAGAACGGATGGAATATCAACGGGGAACTGAATGCGTATTTCAGATATCCCATGATAAGTTCCGGAGATACATAATTGTAGTCAGATACTCCGCAACCATCTACAATTCTGAATTTCCTACTGTCGAACCCTATATCTGATTTCATAAACTTGTATATGGCATTTTGTCCATCCTTATGGCTGAGATATTTCTTACCATTGCTTATTTCTCTGGTTGCATGGAAGAAAAGTGCCTCGGCAGAAAGATTGTCGCTTTCTTTAAGGGCACGTTTCAAAACCTCATCAATATCCCGATAGACGGTTATTATACCTTTAGTGTCTGCCGGAGTATTCTCATATGCCACACTGTCTTGTGGGATAAACACACCTTTTCCCTGAAGCTGGAAACGGAGTGTATGCATAAAGAAGCCCTTTGTATTGAAAATATTCATTGAGGTACTTGCCTTATGTCTTGAACTTCCTGAAACCGTTATGGTATTGTCATTATACATCCAGTTTCGGGTGGCGCTTACATAACTGCCTGACGGTGATGTCCTATTGTCAATGGAATAAAAATCGGACTCAGGTTTTATCTCAACATTAGCTTTACTTCCGCCTGACGGAGATATACTGACATTTATGCATCCACGATTCAGCATCAGAGGTGAAAGGTATGGCTGAAAAGTGTCGGGAGTATCATCCCATGCCCATCCCGGCCCCCAATAAACCGAGTCCATCATAGACACATCGCCTATCAGACGTCCTTTAACACCATGTATTCCCATATTTGCTATGGCATCTACCATGGTTTCCATATCTTCCTGCATAAATTCAGGATCAAAATCACCTTTCACGTATATATCGCCATATAGTGTATCGCCCTCGATATATCCCGAATAGGACAGACCCGTCTTTATCTGATAATCCTTACCCAAAACTGAAAGGGCTGTTACGGAAGTTATAACCTTTTCAACAGATGCAGGCCTGTACAGTTTTTCTGCCTGATATCTGTATAATTCCTGTTTCGATGTGAGGTCATACACCAGAATTCCGACTTCGGATGTATTAAGAAATGAAGAGTTGTTGATAAGTGAATCTATTCTGTGAGATATTGTTTGCGCATATGATGATACACAGAATAAAAGCAGAGTTAATAATAAAAATGTTCTGAAAATAGTTCTTTTCATATTTATCTCGTCTTATTGTTATATAGTTAAAACGGTTTTTAAATACTGTTTGACCAGTATCTAGAAACCGTTTACAAATATAGCGAGAATTGAAAATCAACGAAGTTAAAAGATTAAAACTCTCTGAAAATTTCACCTACAGTAGGATGTGGGAATACATATTTCTTGAAATCCTCAAGTTTTCTGCCTTCTTCTATCATCATACCGGCTATCACTATAAGTTCCGATGCCGGATTTCCCAGAATATGCACACCAATTATATGACTCTTTGAGTCTGTTATTATCTTGCATACACCGTTCACTCCTTCATTCTCGGCTACAAACCTTCCGGCATATGCCATTGGGAGTTTTACTACCTTATAATCAAATCCTACTATCTTGGCCATTTCTTCAGTCATTCCTACCGATGCCACCTCAGGATTTGTATATACCACTCCCGGAATAGCTTTATAACTCATGTTGTCGTCTGTTCCACATATATGATTTACAGCAACCTCTGCCTCTCTTACAGCTGTATGGGCAAGCATGGAGAATCCTGTAATATCACCGCATGCATAAACTCCATCTACAGAAGTCATCATTGTCTTTGTATCGACTATAATTCTATGTTGTGGAGTAAATTCAAGAGAGAGATTTTCCAGTCCGTAACCCTCGGTACAAGCATGACGTCCTGCACTGACAAGTAATTTTTCGGACTCTACGCATCCATCACCATCCGCTGTCTGATATTTCACAATGATTTTTCCCGAATCCGCATTGCAAATTTCTGTCACCTTGGCATCAAGCATGAAACTAATGCCTTTCTTTGTATATTCGGCTCTGAGAAGTGATGCCAGTTCCTTGTCTATACCTCCCAGAATTTCTGAAGTCATTTCTATCACTGTAACTTTTACTCCAAGACTGCAGAAATAAGAAGCGAATTCCATTCCGATCACTCCTCCGCCTATTATAACCAGACTTTCCGGCAGTTCTTTACAGTCGAGTGCTTCTCTGTGTGTCCAATATGAGACTTTATCTATTCCACTGATAGGAGGTATGAATGTTTTACTGCCTGTACACAATATCAATTTCTCACATTTATATATGTCATCACCACATTTTATCGTGTTCTTGTCCTGAATATAGGCTTCACCGGAAACCACAGTTACACCCGATTCGTTCATCTTGTTCTTTATTCCCAATACAAGTTTACGAACCACTTTCTGTTTCCTGCTTACTATTTTAGGAAGATCAAAAGATACTCCTTCAGCTTTTACGGCATATTTTGAAGCATTTCTGGCTCCGTCAAGAACCTTTGCAGAATATAACAGTGTTTTTGTAGGGATACATCCTTCATTCAAGCAGACACCACCCAAAGAATTCTTCTCGAACAATACAACGCTCAAACCGGCTTTACCGGCAGCTTCGGCAGCAGAGTAACCGGCAGGTCCTCCACCAATTATAGCTAATTGAAAATCCATAGTATATAAGGTATAAAGTTTGTTGTTATTTATCCTGTATCACAAGCTTGTCATTCATTGATTTAAGTTTTGAGATAAAGGCTTCCTTGTTTCGTGGAGAGACCTGTACCTTCACGGTTTTATTATTTCCGTTATATTTTATCTCATATCTGTGGAACGACAATGCCGGAGCCCAGAATATCATCGAACGTACTAATCTTATTGATTCTATCTGGTCAATGCGCAGAGTAAATTTTTTCACGAAACGTCCTGTTTCAACTTTTAACAGGCCATCATCTGTTATGACATATTGGGTATGTATAAGCATCTCTATCTCATATATCACCAATATAGCCATAATAATGGCAAGCAATGTGTCATGCATCCAGAAGAAAAAGAAAAGAAGCAATGATGTGATAGAAATCAAAATCCAATACCACCATCCCACTTCGGTCTTAAACGTCCTATCCATATCTTTAAGAATTTATCTACAATCTCGGTAATTTTCTGTGAAGATAAAAATTAATTTACTAATAAACCACTAAAACAGAATTTCTTTATCTGTTTTTATGATTTATTTGAATGAAAAGTTTTATAAAATAAGCGTATGATGGGACTATGTTATAACTTTTTAGTAGCTTTGCAATATAGATAGAAATTATTATGGTTAGGAAATTCGATTTTCTCGTTATCGGCTCTGGTATTGCCGGAATGAGTTTTGCGCTTAAAGTGGCGCATAAAGGATCTGTTGCATTGATTTGCAAAGCCGGACTGGAAGAAGCCAATACATATTTTGCACAAGGTGGTATTGCTTCTGTAACAAATCTCAAAGTTGACAACTTTGAAAAACATATTCACGACACAATGGTTGCCGGAGATTGGATAAGTGATCCTGCAGCTGTAGAAAAGGTTATCACAAATGCCCCTAAGCAAATAGAAGAATTAATCAAGTGGGGAGTTGACTTCGACAAAAATGAAAAAGGAGAATTCGACCTTCACAAGGAAGGAGGACATTCCGAATTCAGAATTCTTCACCACAAGGACAATACAGGAGCTGAAATCCAGACAAGCCTTATCGAAGCTGTGAAACAGCATCCGAACATTACAATTTTCTCAAACTTCTACGCTGTAGAACTCATTACACAACATCATCTCGGTATAATAGTTACACGTCATACACCGGGCATTAAATGCTTCGGAGCTTATATACTTAACGAAGAGACAGGCGAAGTAGATACTTTCCTTTCTAAAGTTACTGTAATGGCAACAGGAGGATGTGAGGCTGTATATAGACACACTACAAACCCACTTGTAGCCACAGGCGACGGTATAGCAATGGTATATCGTGCAAAAGGTGCCGTAAAGGATATGGAATTCATACAGTTCCATCCTACAGCACTATTCCATCCGGGCGATCGTCCTAGCTTCCTTATCACTGAAGCTATGCGCGGATATGGAGGCGTTCTCAGAAATCTTGCAGGAGAAGAATTCATGCAGAAATATGATCCTCGCCTGTCACTGGCACCACGCGATATAGTGGCACGTGCAATAGACAGCGAAATGAAACAGCGTGGTGAGGATCATGTTTATCTTGACGTAACTCACAAAGACCCTGAGGAAACTAAGAAACATTTCCCTAACATATATAAGAAATGTTTGAGCCTGGGTATAGATATCACAAAAGATTATATACCTGTTGCTCCTGCTGCCCACTATCTTTGCGGAGGTATCAAAGTCGATCTGGACGGACAATCAAGCATACGTCGTCTATATGCAATTGGCGAATGTTCATGCACAGGTCTGCACGGAGGAAACCGTCTGGCTTCAAACTCACTGATTGAAGCAATAGTTTATGCCGATGCAGCCGCACAGCATGCAATGAGTGTAATAGACAGATACGAATTTAATGAGGATATTCCTGAATGGAACGACGAAGGAACAATCAGTACCGAAGAAAGAGTCCTTATTACACAAAGTATGAACGAGGTAAATCAGATAATGGAATCTTACGTCGGTATAGTAAGAAGCAACCTACGTCTGGTTAGAGCATGGAACAGACTTGATATCCTGTATGAAGAGACAGAAAGACTGTTCAAGCGTGTCAAGGCCTCACGAGAAATATGCGAATTGAGAAATATGATTAACGTAGGATATCTTATAACTCGCCAGGCAATGGAAAGAAAAGAAAGTAGAGGATTGCATTACACTATCGACTATCCGAAACATTCTGACGAAAACAAACAATAACAGATTATAATAAGCAAAAGACCGGTCTTCATCCCAACCGTTGGTTTGAAGACCGGTCTTTTTTTTGATGCATTATAACGACGGATTATGTATTATTTCAAGCAATATCGGTTTTACTCCACCTACGAAACATTCCACAGCAATAACCATCAGAATAAGTCCCATTAATCGCATCATAACATTATTACCCGTTTCTCCCATAAACTTGACCAGACGGGTAGATAGTCTCAGAATTATATATGTCAATATATATACTATAGCGATTACACTGACCAATGTTACTTTAAGGACCCAATTATCTGCATCATCCATCAAAATAATCCCATTTGCTATAGCTCCTGGACCACACAGCATAGGAATTGATAATGGAGTAATGGATATATCATTTGCATATGCCTTTATTTCCTCATCTTTTAGCTTTGTATTCGTATATCTTGCCTGAAGCATATCATAGCCTATCTTTAAAATAATAATGCCTGCAGCAATCCTAAAACCGTTTGTAGAGATACCAAAGAATTTGAAGAGGAACTGACCACAGAAAGTAAAACTGATCAGAATTAGAAAAGAAATGATTGTAGCGCGCTTCACAATATGACTTCTTTCACTTTCATCCAAACCTTTAGTCATGGTAAGAAACACAGGCATGGTGCCTAAAGGATTTGTAAGAGTAAAAAACGATGTAAAACACAACAACGCATAAGGAATAATTGTATCCATAATAAAAACGTTTTTATATATAACTACTACAAAGATATATCAGATTTTAATATAAAGGAAGTGTATAAACGCAAAAAATCCCCGAAGTATCTCTACCTCGAGGATCTCTCATATAAGACGGCGACTACCTACTCTCCCACAATATGCAGTACCATCGGCGTGACGAA
>NZ_JACJLE010000111.1 GCF_016901995.1 Bacteroides caecigallinarum
GTAAAAATCAATATCATGAAACAAACACTGTTAACCGTTATGGCTGTATTGTCATTATTATTTCCTTTTTCTTCAAAATCGTATGCAGTAATTAAGAAGGTTGCACCTACATTCTGGTGGGCCGGAATGAAAAATCCGGAATTACAAGTTTTACTTTACGGCGATGACATATCTTCCTCCGAAGTCTCTATTTCCAGTAAAGATATTTATCTGAAGGAAATAGTCAGACAGTCCAATTCCAATTATCTTATCATTTATCTTGACCTGAATGAAGCGAAGGCACAGAATTTTGATATAATACTCAAGAAAGGTCGTAAGATTACTAAGGTACCATATGAACTTAAGGAACGTATACGTAAAGGTTCCGATATTGAAGGATTTACAGCAAGCGATGTGCTTTATTTGATAATGCCGGACAGATTTTCCAACGGAGATCCTGAAAACGATGTAGTACCTGGAATGTTGGAAAATAAAGTTGACCGTAATGAACAGTATGCCCGTCATGGTGGGGATTTTAAAGGTATATCAGAACATTTGGACTATATATCAGATCTTGGTGTTACAGCAGTCTGGCTTAATCCTACTCAAGAGAATGATATGAAAGAAGGATCATATCATGGATATGCGATAACTGACTACTATCAGATAGACAGACGTTTTGGTAGTAACGAAGAATTTCTCAAATTGGTAAATGAAGCTCACGATAAAGGATTGAAAGTTGTTATGGATATGATTTTCAATCATTGCGGAAGTGAGAACTATCTGTTTAAGGACAGACCGCAGGATGATTGGTTTAATTTCCGTTCCAATTATGTCCAGACATCGTTCAAGACAGCAAGCGTAATGGATATTCATGCATCGGATTATGAAAAAGCTATAGCTACAGACGGATGGTTCACTCAAGTAATGCCTGATTTGAATCAAAGAAACCGTCATGTAGCACGTTATCTTATTCAGAGCAGTATATGGTGGATAGAATATGCTGGGATCAATGGAATACGTCAGGATACTCATCCATACGCTGATTATGATTTTATGTCAACATGGTGTAAGGAAGTTCTGGAAGAATATCCTCATTTCAATATCGTAGGCGAAACATGGCTTAACAGTAATGTACTAGTTTCGTATTGGCAGAAAGACAGCAAACTTGCCGCTCCAAAGAATTCAAATCTTCCTACAGTTATGGATTTCCCTCTTACCGATCTTATGACCAAAGCCTTTGATGAGGAAACTACCGAATGGTCAGGCGGTCTTTACAGATTATATGATTATCATACTCAAGACTTTGTGTATGCCAATCCTATGAGTCTTTTGACATTTCTTGATAATCATGATACATCTCGTTTCTGCAAGAATGAAGAAGATTCAAAAAACATCACACGTTATAAACAGGCAATAACATATTTACTTACAACGAGAGGAATTCCTCAAATATATTACGGAACGGAAATACTTATGGCTGCCGATAAGAGTGAAGGAGACGGATATCTGCGTCGTGATTTTCCTGGTGGATGGGAAGGAGATGAAGTAAACTGTTTTACACGTGAAGGCAGAACAGAACTTCAGAACGAAGCATTCGATTATACTCGTAAGCTTTTGAATTTCAGAAAAGGTAACGAGGCTATATGTAAAGGTACGATGAAACATTTCGCTATACGTAATGGAATTTATGTATATGAAAGAAAGTACAACGACAGTTCTGTAGTAGTATTTATGAATGGAACAGATGAAAATCAGACTTTAAATCTTGCACCATATAAGGAAGTACTTCCGAAATCCGAGGCTATTGACTTTATTACAGGAAAGAAAGTGGCTTTAAAAGATGAATTACTTCTTGAAAAACGTGGAATACTACTTTTGACATTCTAAAAATCATTTATAAAATCAGTTATTGCTCTATAAATATAAATGTCATATAATCAGATGTTTATGTGG
>NZ_JACJLE010000112.1 GCF_016901995.1 Bacteroides caecigallinarum
ACTTGTTTGCTCTCACTAACAAGATACTTACCATCTCCAAACTGGAGAACCATAAACTGGAGATGAACAAAACAGAAGTCGAGCTTACACCGATAATAGAGAAACTGACTGAGAAATTCAAGACCAAAGCACAGAAACCTGTAAACTTTACCATCAGCTTGCAGGCCAAAACAGCTTATGCCGACAACGATTATCTGGGTGAAGTAATAAGCAATCTGATTGACAATGCCATCAAGTACTCAAAGGAAAGTGTAGAAATTAATATCACGACGGAAGAAAGCGAACGCTACACCATACTGAAAGTACGCGACAATGGCCTGGGTATATCAGAAGCCGACCAGAAAATCATATTCCAGAAGTATGAACGCGCAGCGGCGGCAAAGCGCAGCCGCAAGAACGGAGCTTCAGGCTTCGGACTGGGCCTGAACTTTGTTGACCAAGTGATAAAGGCGCATGATGGAAGAATATTCGTAAACAGCACAGAAGGAGAATTTACGGAATTTACCATCTATCTGCCGCTTGAAACTACAAGCGACAAGCATAATCTGTAAAGCACAATGCTGTTTTATCACAGCGATGATATCATATACGTATAATACACCATGTATATCCATAAAAATCTCTGATATCCGGTATAAAACATACAGAATATCAGAGATTATCAAGTTAAACTTTTAAATGTTTCTTTAACTATCATATATACTTTCCATGTAGTTCAATCATAATTTCATCAACAATGTAGTCATCACTAAATGTATATAATTCTTCTTTTTCATCATGCATTCTATCACACACTTCAGATGTATAAAAAATATTTAATGCCCTTAAAGGTGTAACATTTAAGCGTTTGGATAATTTAATCACAATACGTCCAATTTTATTCCACATTAAAACAGGTGAAAGCATAATATTATTCTATTATAGGTTCTACTTTTATAAAATGAAGACATGCATCAATAAGTCTTTGATTTATTAAACATATCTGATTGTTTGGACGGTGAAAAGCTAACTGCCCTAAAGCCATTTCAAGAGTAATATTACCAATCATATAAGACTCAATAGTATCAATAACCCTGTCATTTGCTATTCCACCTTCAATATAGTCATATTGCTCCCATTTTTTCAACCCATTGCGATTCGCAACTATAAAATCAAGCCATTCTTTATTATATTCGTCAAATTTTAATACCCTAAATTCTGACATTACCCTATCAATGTCCAATTCATAAATATTAAGTAACGCACTTTTCATCAATCGACTTCCTAGTCTAAGCCCCCATCTTTCAGCCTGAGACTTTATATCTGTAACATAAAATCCCTCTCCGAAATCAAGATTCTTTCTACCAATATTTGCCAAGGGCTGTTCTATTGTATATACAGAGCCATGATATACTTTCATATTAAGTATCTTTATTATTAGTGATTTTAACTTTCTCCCAATTATTCAAAGCTTCAAGAACATCATCAAGCACATACTCCCTACTTTGGGTATGCAATGTATCATAATATTTCCAGATATACCCTTCAATAAACCCTACTCTTTGCATACGAAGATATACATCACTTGCAGAACATTCCAAGTGATTAGCTACAGTTTCAATACAAGAAGAAACAAAAATGGTCTTCAATTCTTCATCCGAACTAATTCTCAAACTCATAAATACAACTCTTTTAGGAACTATTCAACACAAAAATAAAAAATAAAATTCAAAAACAAAAATCCCTGACATCCTGCAAACACACGTACAGAATATCAGGGATTATCGAGTTAAACTTTTAAGAGAGAAATTGAAGAATTTTATTTGGTAAACTTTTCAGTCTCCTTCAATATATAACCGGAATTTCTTTCATCCCACTGATAAGTATTCTTATCGGTAACTTCACCATC
>NZ_JACJLE010000113.1 GCF_016901995.1 Bacteroides caecigallinarum
GAGGGTGTGTCAAAATGATGCATCCTCTTTTCGTTATATAATCATCGGTTTCTCATTTTTCATAGAGTATGATTTCTATATTTCCGTATTATCCCTATCTCCATGCTTTCAAGTAGTATAATCGGCTGTAGATGGCTTATGCCACTCTTATATTTTGATAATTATTGTCTGTCATCTTCTGATTTTTGATTTTAGCACACATTTTCTTTATATTAAAAGCAATGGCAAAGAAGGCAAAGTCCATTGTGACCTTGTCTTTTCCAAAATGCCTGAACCTTTTGTATCCCATGTCGTATTTTATTTGTCCAAAGACAGCTTCAGGTTCTATGCATCTTTGCCTTCTATGTTTTATGCCTTTCTCTGAGGTAAGTCTTTCACGCGCTTTTTGTTTATATTCTTTCAGCCTGTGATTGACTTCTATGGTACGTCTTTGTGATTTTGATCTGAAACACATACATCTGAGAGGACATCCCTCACATCTTGCAACACTATAGGCGATACTTTCTGTAACATATCCACTTTCAGTTCTAGAATGCCGTACACCTGTCCGCTCCATGTGTTGCCCCATGGGACAAACATAATAGTCTTTCTCCTTGTTATAATACAGGTTTTCCTGTTTGAAAGGATTTGTCACATATTTGTCTGCTCTCTGCTCCTTATGAAAGAAATTGTACTTGACATATGCCTCTATTCCGTTTTCGTCCATAAAGCGATAGTTCTCTTCCGAACCATAACCGGAATCGGTAACATCTTCTAATGGGAAACGGTTGTAACGTTCATGAAACGAATTTTCGAACGGGATCAATGTAAGAGTGTCTGTAGGATTTGGGAAGAGTCCAAAATCGAGCATAAACTGGTTTTCGGTTCCGATTTGTAGGTTATATCCCGGTTTTAATTGCCCGTTCCCCATAGGGTCTTCCTTCATATGCATAAATGTAGCATCAGGATCTGTTTTGGAATAAGAATTCCGTTTGCCTAGTATTTTCATGTGCATGTTATATTCGGCAAGTTTGTCACGTTGTGACTCCAATTGTCTGATTTGCCTTGCCTTTTGTTTATTTGCTTTCTTCTCTTCCTTATCCGATGTGGTTGGGGCATTCTCAAGAGAGGCTTTTAACTCTGATATCATATCCGTCAGCATGGAAGGGGTAAACTCGGTAGCAGTATTTTCAATGCAGGCATTATCCTGTGCCACGACATCATCAATTTGTTGTAGAAGAATACGTATCTTCTCAAGAAGCCTGGTGCGGTTACGTTCTACGTTCTTACGCCATACAAATGTGTATCTGTTGGCTTTTGATTCAATCTTTGTGCCGTCAATATATTCAACATCAAGACTTATGAATCCTTTGGATGCAAGGATGAGGACTATTTGTGTGAATATTCCGTTTATCTCATCCTTGACACGGTTACGGAAACGGTTTATAGTCCGGTAATCCGGCTTCTCATAACCGGCAAGCCAAATGAAATGAATGTCACGCAGCAGGGATTTTTCTATCTTACGACAGGAATAGATATTGTTCATATAGGCATACAAAACAGCTTTAAGCATCATTCGTGGGTGATAGGGAGAACGGCCCAGCTCTTTGTATAACTTGTGAAAGGAACTGAGGTCAAGGTTATCTACCATAGCATTCAGGATGCGTACAGGATCGTCTGATGGAATATTTTCATCTATCCGCTGAGGAAAAAGGACGATTTGGTTGGGATTGTAAGAACGAAAATGTATCTTTGCCATATTAGTTTTGATTATGCTTAAAGATACAAAATCTTTAGGACATAACAAAGCCTCGGCTTGGGAAAGTCGAGGCTTTGTCATAAAAAAAAGAGGGCATGCATTTTGACACACCCTCT
>NZ_JACJLE010000114.1 GCF_016901995.1 Bacteroides caecigallinarum
CATGAGTGCTAATCTTTCTTTTGTCAAAACACTCGGTTTTATATCAATTTTAGTATAAACCTGTCCTACTCTATGTGTAGGACGCTTAATATTTACGTATGAAAAAACAGGTAATTTTAATAATATATGGCATGACTCAATATGCTATCATATAAATGGTAAAGAGAAAGTCTATGTATCTAACAAAAAGCATGAAGGGGCATGGAAGAATATAAATAACGCATTATCAGACTCTGTTTTATCTTTACCTGTATTTACTGTTTCTGGAGTATTTGATAATGAACTGGATGATAATTTATTTTCGTACTTTATAATTCCTAATGTTGGTGTAAATGATAATGTAAGCAATAAGATTGATAAAATTGAATATAAATCAGGAGATGGTATAATAGAAATATTTGACAAAGAGAGGGAAATGGTATTTCTTGTAGTCAAAAAAACAGATTATGAATATATATTACCTGATGCTGAGACTAAATTTTTCATATCTAATCCATGTGTATGCATATTGTATAAGACAAATGGTGAATGGAAGTATGTAGCTGAGGATGGAAGAGGAGGAAATAGTTGTTTTTTTTATAAATAGTATATTGTAATATAAAAATTGTTTTATGAAAAAGGTTGGAATTAATATTTTAGTCGTTTTGTTATTTATGCTGTTATCGTGTAACAATAATAATTTAGATGTTGATTTGAAAGAATTTAACTACATAATAGGTACTCAGACTGTTGGAGCTAAATATAAGTTTACAGAAGAAACAAATCTTGTTGAAACAGCAAAGGCTATTCATGAAATGGGATCTAATATTCTGAAATTTAGTTTAAGTCCAAGATATTATTGGGAAAATTATGATATTCCTTTTGATGATAGTATAAGATGTTTGAAAGATTTGGCTCAGGAGAAGTCTGTAAAATATGTACTTGATATGGATTTTAAATATTATCAAATATGGGCTTATGAGTTTTCTCAATACACGCAAGAGCCACAAGGAATGAAAAAGGATGATTATCAGATAAAATTTATTGATGGTTTATCTGATGAATATGCAAAAAAGTCATATAAAGAAATTTATGATTTGGCTTCATATTTATTGAAGGAATATTCAGGAACAAAAAAAGTTTTTTTCTTGGGAAATTGGGAAGGAGACTGGCATTTGCGCTGGGACTATGATAGGACCAAGTCTGCTAATCCAAAGACTATTGAGGGTATGATTAAGTGGATAAATATCAGACAGAAAGCTATTGATGATGCTAAAAAGGATACTCCTCATAAAGGTGTAGAATTATATCACTATTTGGAACTTAATTTATCTGATTTAGCTGTAAAAGGAGAAGATTGTGTGACTAATAGTGTTTTACCATTTACAAATACAGATTATGTATCATTTTCATCATATACAGCAACAAATCCACCTTCTACTGAAGAAGAAATGGATTCTGTACTAACTAGTCATCTCAATTATATAGAATCAAAAATTCCAGAAAAAAAGACTATAAATGGAAAGAGATTATTTATAGGTGAATATGGCTGGAGTGAGGCTGCTTATTCTCAGGAAGTAATAAACCAGAGAGCAAAATGGGTAATGAAAACTGCTTTGAGATGGGGATGTCCATTTGTTTTGTTTTGGGAAATGTATAATAATGAACTGAATGAAGATGGTTCAAACAGAGGATTTTGGCTTATAGATAAGTTTAATAATAAAACTCCGTTATACTATACACATCAAAATTTTTATAAAGAGTCAAAATTATGTATTATAGA
>NZ_JACJLE010000115.1 GCF_016901995.1 Bacteroides caecigallinarum
TGCTCTCAAGTTCTTGGCTTTTGCTCTCAAGTTCCTTGTTCTTAAGCTCCAGCTCCTTATTCTTCATCATTATCGTAGTATCACGTGATTCTATTTCCGAAAGAATTTCATCCTCTACATCCATATCCCTTCTTACATCCGGTTCGACAGCTGCCTTTATCAGCCTGTCAACCACAAGCTGTTCCTCTATTTCCAGTCCTCTTTCATCTATTTCCATGATATGTTCATTATCCTTAAGACGATAAGTTTGGTCGAAAACCTGAAGTAATCTTTCAAGCCTGTTCCTAACCTTCCCCTTCAAATACGGTATTTGAATTATTATACTGTCGTGTGTAAGGCTCTCTATAAACGGATCAGGTACACCGTTCTCTATAGGGTTTGAGTTATAGTCCAGATATTTTCTGCGTACATACACCACAGGCTCCTGCAGATCTCCCAACTTATGCCCCAGAATATAAATTGAGACTATAGGAAGACCATAACCTTTAGGGTTTACATCCTTGTCCGGAACATTCTTCTTATCAATATACTGGCTTCCCAGATATTGCCTGAAACGCAATGTCTCAGTCACCAGCCACGTCTTCTGCAATTCAATCAGAATAAGCTGTTGCGTTCCGTCTTCATTCTTTATGGTAGCTGCAAAGTCAATTCTCATCATGGAGATTTTCCTTTGTGTTACGCCTGTATATTCATGAGGACGCATTTCAAGATGAATAATTTCCTTCTGAAGCAAAGCGGAAAGCATAATCTTTGCCACCCTGTCATCCTCCATCATATATTTGAACACCGAATCATATATAGGATTTGCTATCAGTACCATAAGTAACTCCTTTCTTTATATTTGAGACTGCGTAAAGATACACTTTTTTCGTGAAAACACAAAACAGTAAAAATACCAATGTAAAAAGGAAACTTCTATTGTTACAAACCGGTTTTGACAATAAATTAGGAGCCGTGGAGGATAAGTGAATTGATAAAAGGAACGCGAAACTTTACTATGCAATAGTTTTTTACAGAGCATCAATAGTAAATGGAAAAAAGAGGCAAGGAAAATAGTCTGCGTGGAATATGCCTAAATATTTAATAATGAGCAATTTACCATTCATTCTTCAATCTTCCAGTCAGAAATTGTACCAGTCTCTGAAGAAAAACTTGCTCCTATTTTGAAAATCTTACGTCCATCCAAAATATATTCACGAGCATAACCTTTATTTTCAATCTGCTCAATGGCCTCAACTGCCGTACCGTCAAGTTTAAATTCAAATATATATATGTACTGCGGAGTTTCTACAATACAATCCACCCGTCCTTGACTTTGCTGTTTTTCAGTATAGACTGTATAAACACTAATCAGTTTCATAATAAGATAAAAGGTATAGTGAAAATATCTTTCCTTTTCCCTTTCATTATCTTTTCTTCTCATGGAATAAGGAATGCTCGAAAGAAACGAAGTGAACAGTGGTTCCAACTTCTCTGTATTCCCGGCACGCATAGCATCAAGAACGTCAAAAATCCATCCTGTAATTCTTTCACCCGGCTGGAGGTAAGAAGTTGCAATCATAGTAATAAAACCATTTTTAACTTCATTGTTCGGGAAGTCTAAAAGGAAGCGGTTTCCAAACTCTTCATATCCTTTTATCGTAAGGTATCCACTCTGGTAAATCATTGGCAAAGGCATTTCGACATCAGCCTTATAATCAATAAA
>NZ_JACJLE010000116.1 GCF_016901995.1 Bacteroides caecigallinarum
TTTTTCATACGTAAATATTAAGCGTCCTACACATAGAGTAGGACAGGTTTATACTAAAATTGATATAAAACCGAGTGTTTTGACAAAAGAAAGATTAGCACTCATGAAAACACAAATGCGGCTATTATACGATGACAAATAGCAACAGCTAAGAATTTAAAAGTTTCATACACGTGTACATAAGTCACAATCTTTGGCGCTTAGCTGTTGAGACCAATTTCATTTTCGGACTATGGTAATTCCAGTAAAAGTCGGCCTTTGGTCTGTATTGTTAATTGGGTGTTACTGCTTGTGGAACTTTAGTAAGCGAGACATTGTATCCAAGCTTTTTAAGTTCGGAAGACAAATATACCTTGCGTTTCTGCTCTATCTTGGATTGCATATATTGTGCACCAAGTTCATGGTAACGGGCTCCCGTACTCAGTATCAGATAAACGGATATCAACTGAGAATGTCCCACTGCAATCAAGGCACGTTTTTTTCCTCTGCGGGCAGCTATACGATGGTATCTCTCACTGAAAAACGTATTCTTTGTACGGGTCGCAGCCCATGCGGCTTCTGTGATTACCGCCTTTACCTGTTTGTTTCCGTGAGTGATTCGTGCGCTTTTTTTTTGCCAGCACTCTCGTTGTTACCCGGAGAAAGACCGGCCCAGGACGAAAGATGCTTTTCTGAAGGGAAGTGGGACATGTCAAGACCTATCTCAGAAACCAGATCCTCTACAACTTTGGTGCTAAAACCGGGAATCTCCCTGAGAAGTTCAAGGACATTATCGTACTTGGACAACAGTCTCTTTATACGTTCGGACAAATCATCAACCAAAGCCTGAGTCTGGTCTATATCCTTTCGGATCATCTGGAGAAGATAAATGTGATGATCTTCAACAAAACCGGTACACGCCTCCAACAACTCTTCCGGACTGGCTGACAGTTTTCCGTGGTAAACTGACTTTATATCATCAAGAGTAAGGACTTTACCTTCACAAAGCATATCAATAAGAGAAGTAGCTGTCGTACCGCTTGTATTGCTTACTACACTTGAAAGCTTGATGTTGCAGTCTTCAAGAATACGCATCATACGGTTCTTCTCTGAAGCTATCTGCTGAATAAGCTTGTTCCGGTAGCGAGTCAGGTCACGAAGCTGACGCTGCTCCTTGGGAGGAATATAGCTCGGCTTGAGAAGACCTGCCAAAAGAAGCTTGCAGATCCATTCGCTGTCCATCTTGTCTGTCTTGTGACCCGGAACATTCTTTATGTGACGGGCATTGACTATCCAGACATTGGGAATGGAATCTTCAAGTACCTTATAAACAGGTTTCCAGTAAACACCGGTACTTTCCATTGCCACATGCGTTACACCATTGGACAATAGCCATTCTTTCAATTCATTCAAAGAACTCGTGAAGGTTTTGAATGAGCGGGTATCACGTTGGATGCCTACTCCGTCTATTGTCGCCACCACAACCTTCAGATGGACGTCGATACCGCAAGCACGCTGTATCAACTGAGGGAATGTCACTTCTGCCATAACTGATACATTTAGGGTTACACTATACAAAGGTAACTTCAGCTTGACTATTTACATTCTCTTTGGCGTGATTTTTTTATCTCATGGGAATTTCAT
>NZ_JACJLE010000117.1 GCF_016901995.1 Bacteroides caecigallinarum
TTGATTTATATAAGTTTCAAATTCAGCATTTGATTGAAACTGTCCAATCCAAATATAAACTTTACTCATATCTTTTCTAATTTATTGGTTGTTCAATTGCTACTAATGGTTCAGCAGGGAACGGCTTGCCGTTACCCTGCGTTATTAACATCACATTTTATTCTACCAGTGTACCATATCAATACACCATAATAACAAGGTCTTTTTGCACTTCAATGGCTTCATCGAAAATGAAATTCAAGTCGTCCATTTCCTGCTCGTAATCGTAATCACCGATACCGTTACCCTCTTGCAGCGAACTGTATTCCGCCCTCTTGCTCTCCAAATCTGAAACGGGTATGCTGATGATATAGGGAAAATCATCGCTCAATGGAATAGGAATGAATGTACTTTGACTATCCAGTTGCCAAAGGTTTTCCGCACAGTAGATTTGCGTCCCATAATGGTTGCAAATCTTTTCATACACATATCCGTATAGGAAAGCCATTTCGGGATAACGGATTTTCCCGTTCACTATGTCAGCCAACGCCGCATAAGCACCCATATTCGTACTCAGCCTATCGCTGAAATAATCGTTCAAACTGTCGAGTTCCTGCTTCAGTGCCGCCTTTAATTGGTTAAGCAGCAGATTATCACAAGTTCCGTAAACAGACTTTACCCTATCGGCTTCTGTCAAATATGCACAAACAGAGTAACTCATACCTTATCTTTTTATTTAATGTTATCGTTCCAGTGTACCATGTCGTATGGATAGTAGGGCAACCCTTTCAGGCTACTATCATCCAGCCCCAAGACCTTGACCAATGCACCGCTTTCAAAACTCCAATAGCCGTCATGATTAATACCATATTTATGGTCGTCGTGCCAAGATAAATCAGAATGACCTCGATACCATTCTTTTTTGAGGTATTTTTCCAATCGTTTCACAGCTTCTGCCTTATCTTGTTCTGCCAACTCTGTAACAGTAATAGCAGCTTGATAGGGTGACGGATATAATACTTTGTTTGTAGTCCTTTCCCAATCTGGGAATCTGTATCTAATCAAGGTGTCATAAATATAGTCTTTTGCTTCTCTGTCTTTTATCAGTTGCACTAAACTCTGTATAAGGTCATCTTCATAATCCAACATGATACCTATTGACAGAAGCCACAACATTTCAATATAAAATCCGTTATCCGTCCAAAATCTCGGCATCGTTTTGATGGTTTCCACATAATTATTTTTCAGATTATCAATATCCTGTCCCATAGAATACTGTACCAGTAAATAACGAAGCCTATAATTGAACAAAGAATCGTAACCTATATGTTTTCCTGAAAGATGCATTTGTTCATAATAACTAATATCTTCATCATACATTTTCAGTTGCTTCAAATACTGTTCTTCTGTAAAAAGTTTATCTCTTATTTCCATTATGGTACACTGTTTTTGATGTTAATGGTTTGACAAGGAGTTGCGTTCAGCAGCTAACTTGGCTTGTTAGTAGCTTCATTAATCCCACATAAATCCTCCTAAAAAAGTAAGACCATTATAATTATCCAATT
>NZ_JACJLE010000118.1 GCF_016901995.1 Bacteroides caecigallinarum
TGTAGTGTACTAAATAAGTTGACACAAATTATTTAGTAACATGCGTGAATATAGAAAGTATTCAAAAGAAGAATGTTTGTCTTATTTGGAGGAATATTTGTCCTCTTCATTTAATCAAAGTCAATTTGAACGAGAAAAAGGTCTTAAAAGGACAACAATTCAGCGTTGGCTTCGTATCTTTGGACTTGAAGATAAACCAAGTCCCGTTATGAGTAAGAAATTAAGTCAGACAGAACAGGAACTTCATGACCAGATATATGAGCTGGCAAAGAAGATAAAGTCCCTGGAAGCAGAACTGAAACGTTCAAACATGGCACGTGATGCATACGACTGTATGATAGACCTTGCAGAGAAGACATATAATATTCCTGTAAGAAAAAACTCAGATGCCAAGTAATCAGGAAGTTATCGCAGAGTGGACATCAATATCCCGTACGTCCACTCTGTCGGTTGCTTGGCATATCGGCACAGGGATACTATAAACATAACGATACATCCTCAGAATTAGATATTTTGACGGCCAGTATAGTGCTTTTCTGTATGTATGTTCGTGAAAACGAGAATCTTCCCAAATCTGGATGCCGGGAGCTTTACGAGCTTTGCCGTGAACGTTTTAAAGATAAGTTTACAATAGGCAGGGACAAGTTCTATAATATTCTCCGTTCAAACGGTCTGATGTTGAGAAGAACGAAATACCGTCCCCGTACTACTTATTCAGGACATGGTTACCGTCTTTATGAGGATTTGATAAACACCTCTCCTAAGTTCAAACCTGTCAGGAATGGCTCCCTGGTGGTATGTGATATCACTTATGTCTATACATTGGAAGGTTTCGCCTATCTGTCACTTGTTACGGATGCATACAGCAGGTATATCGTAGGCCATTGTCTGAGTAGAACCCTGGGAACAGAAGGCCCGTTAAATGCTATAAACCAGGCAATTGATACATATCATAGATATGGCATAAACATAAGCAATATGATACATCACTCTGACAGAGGAATACAGTATGCCTCGAAGGAATATACAAAAACTCTGTTATCCAATAACATAAGAATAAGTATGACACAGACCGGTGATCCGCTTCATAATGCTCTTGCAGAGAGAATGAACAATACGCTAAAAAACGGCTGGCTCTTCAATGATGGAAATCTGACCTTTGAACAGGCACAGGAAGCTATAAGTAAGTCCATTGAAATGTATAATAATGCCAGACCACATAAGGCACTTGGAATGAAAACCCCAATGGAGATACTGACGGGAAAAAGTGTGAACCCACTCATGAATTATAAACATAACTGATGGATGTGCTCGTCGGGACGTGTGCTCACGCCCCTTGCCGCACGGCGCTCCCCGAGCGATGAGTTTTTTTAAAGTTGAAGGTTGTGAGAGAGGTACTTTTGTTGTACTTTTGCATAACTGACAACCTTGTTAGGAATATAATGTTTAACCAGTCAACTTGGTCAGGAGTTACAACACAAACTGACAACCAAATTCAGTACACTTCA
>NZ_JACJLE010000119.1 GCF_016901995.1 Bacteroides caecigallinarum
ATCTCCATAAATCTCTTTTAAAGAATTATATTTATTTTGAATAAGTTCTACTTGATGATTTTTTGCAGTCCAAGCTGTTTGTATAGATTTGTTCTTTGCATAACAAACTATATACTCATGTTCTGTTGTTATTTGTCTTGGATTATTATCTGTAGCTGTTTGTAACACTAAAGTGCCTATATAATTGGTTTTACCAAATATTTCACTACATACTTTTCCCAAATTATCTACTTCTTTATCATCTATAGAAATAAAAATAATCCCATCCTCTGTAAGCAAATCCTTAGCAACCTTCAAACGAGGATAAATCATATTTAACCAATCCGTATGAAAACGTCCGTTCTTTTCTGTATTGCGCTGCAAGGGATCAATTGTTTGGTTACCCTCATCATCAAAAAAGCCACTGATTTGTTCAAAATCATTACTTCCCTGAACAAAGTCATCATTATATACAAAATCATTTCCTGTGTTATAAGGTGGGTCTATGTAAATCATCTTTACCTTGCCAAGATAAGTTTCACGAAGTACCTTCAGCACTTCCAAGTTATCCCCTTCAATATAAAGATTCTGAGTATTGTCAAAATCCACAGACTCCTCACGACACGGGCGCAAAGTCTGTGTAGTAGTTTCATTGGCAAGTCTTGATGCCGCACGCTTTCCAGGCCATGTAAACTGATAGCGTTCTTCTCCTTCCTCCAACACATCATTAGTGAGTTCCGATTTCAGTTTATCAAAGTCTATAGCCAATTCCGTTTTTCCGTCCTTACCAATTCGTTCTGTCACACAATTTGGAAACAATTGTGCTATCTTATCTATATTGTTGCCTACAACATCAAGGCTCTGCATTTTTAGTTTTTCCATGATCTTAAAATTCAAATTCTTTTTTATAAAAGACATATCGCTCTGCATTATTCTGTACTAAGGCATTTACTTCTTTTAATTCATATTCTTTTATTTCCTTTAAATAAACTCTTTTTAAAGTTCTACAAGGTTGTGCCATAATGTGTAAAAGAAGATTAGGATTAATTGTATAAAATATTTCATCAAAAAATCTTATAGCATCACAATATGTTACTGGCATATCATTCCTTGCGTTAATAACAATAGGGTTATCTGATGTATAAAATTCATTAGATTTTGTATATAAAAACTCCCAATCAGCTTCGGATATATCTATTATCATTTCTTGTATCATACCATCATCAAGAAGCAACCTCTTATGAAATTCGGGTTCATCACCTTTAAATTGAATATCTTTCATTTCACAATTAAAAATATCCAATAATAAACATTCAATTTGATAGAAAAAAGCATTCTTGGAATTTCTTGATTTTATATCCCTATACTTAGGAGTACGCATATACTGTAAAATTATTTGCTTTGAAATTTTCTTCCTTAAACCTTCATTAAAAGGAATATAAGAAGAATTTATATCAACTTTACTTAAAGTACACAATAATCGTCCTAATTTATCCTCATTATCATTGGCAAAGAATGTGGT
>NZ_JACJLE010000120.1 GCF_016901995.1 Bacteroides caecigallinarum
GGGACAGTAGAAATTTAGTGGGGATAACCATACAACTTAGCAATTCTGAAGAGAAAGAACTTTTTATCCGTTACTCCATGCAGATTGGCTCTGAATAGTTTGATTTTAGCATTAAATGATTCAGCAGCAGCGTTAGAGGAACGGTTGTTGTAGAAGTTCAGTATTTCATCATAATGCTCATAGAAAGTAGTGGCAATAACATTGAACTGCTTCAGTCTGGAGTTGTCCACCTTGTTATACCATCTGGCCATGCTTAACCGTGCGGCATCCTTTAATGTATTCTTAGAGAATATCATTCTCAGCGAATGTGATAATCCATAAGCCATTTGAATGTCCGGATACTCATCAAAAAGGATTTCAGCCCTTTTCTTTTGTTTTTCCGTCCATTTGTCTGCGGATTTGAACAGAAGATAACGACTTCTGATAAGCAGTTCAGGGCGGGTATCTCCATTGGGAAAACGGAACGGTTCATAGGGTTTTCCTGAATGTTTACATTCTTCCATTTCTTCATTGCTCTGCTGTAAGGCATCCCAACGGTGTGCCACACGAATCTCCTGTACGGCATCACAAGCCAGTTTTTGTATGTGAAAACGGTCTATCACTCTACTGGCTTTCGGGAATGCGGTAGAAACGATTTTGCGCATCGAATCGGAAAGATCCAAAGTCACTTCCTCTACTTTCATACGTTCTTCCTCGTCTATCAGTTTCAGTACTTTTATTACGTCTTCCGATTTCGTGCCGGAGACAACTGCTACCAGACTTCCTTCACCGGTGTGGCGGTCACGGTTGGTGATAAACGTGTAAAGCTCACCGTTAGACAGGGATGACTCATCAATAGCAAGGTGCGGACCTATGTTTTCCGGAAATAACAGCCATTCCTCGGCATGGTCAAGCTGTTCCCAGTTACGGAAGTCGCTTAACGTTTCCTTGTACTGCTTCTCAAATGTATGTGCGTTTATGTGGTAGAACGTTTCAAGCGTACGGCAGGTCACAGGGGATGTCTCCATAAGTTTCTTTTAAAAAAGCCCCGAACTCCTTAGAGTAACGGGTGCCCTTGCATACCACATCAAGATTGATTGGAATACTGAAACTTTTGCCTGTGCGTACATCTGTCCACCTGCGACGACGGATAATCAATACAACCTTATGGTCACGGATTGGGAAATCAGTGACATTTACAGGTTCCATAAAACCTTTGGACACAAAATTAACATCACCTGACAAGTTCGGATTCATTAACTCATCAAGATGAATATGAATCTCATTTAAAGTTTGTTCTAAACCTGTTATCCTAAAATAATCCAGTATTGCTGAAGGTAGCACGATGCGTGCAAGCACTTCCAATTGATTCGTTTCCATAAGACAAAGGTCGCAATTTATAGGGATAATAAAAATTAATCCCCACTAAATTTCTACTGCGCC
>NZ_JACJLE010000013.1 GCF_016901995.1 Bacteroides caecigallinarum
GTCCTTTAATCTGATTGATTTGACTTTGCCCATAGAGGTAGCTTTGAGGATTATGAGGCAAAGGTAGCAAATCTATATGATATAAACTAATTATGAACATCTACTTAATAATAAGTATATTCCAATATACATTTCTATATTTACATTTTCATACATCTAAGTTTTCATAAATAAAATTTTTATTTCAAAGTTAACATTAAACAGTTTTTTTCTCTCTGGTTGCAAAAGTAACAAGTAATAATATACAATATAACACTCAGTAAAAACTGCAAGTAAACAAAAAAGATGTTATACTATTGAATATCAATAATATAACATCTCTACAAAGTAAACTTTTTAAAGTCTTCCATTGAAAACAAGAAGGTCTATTTCTGCATTTTACCCAATGAACGGACAGTTTCGGCAAACTCTTCTTTAGGTATAATGGCTTTGTTGCGTGTCCTCAAACGATTATTATAAACTGTCTGAGGAGAACAATGCAAGAATTCGGCTATCTTCACGCTATCGCTTATACCTAACCGTACAAGTGCATATATTCTAAGTTCAGTATTGAGCAATTCTCCTTCTTTAAGCACCACTCTTTCTTCCGGTCGCAATAGTGAATTGAAATCTTCAACGAAATCCGGATATACATGAAGGAAAATTGCATCGAAACTGTGATAGAATTCTTTAAGTTCACTCTGAACTATTGTTGTACTTGAAGTCAGTGATTTTATATCATCTATCTGTCCAGCCTTTAACTTTCTGTTAATGCTCTTTCTGTATTCTTCCAGTTTACTTATATAGCTTGAGCATATTGAAAATACGTAACCTATATATTCCTCTTTCACATAATTGGATTCCTGAAGCTTACTGTTACTTATCTTCAATTTCTCGTTTACTTCGCTCAGCTCTTTGTTTACATCTGCAAGCATCTGATGTGCTTCGGAAAGTTCATCTACATTACGGTTAAGCAAACGATTGCTTTCATCCAATTCTTTTCGTGACTTGACAAGCCTTCTATACTGGACATATATAAACAATATAGAAATCAGCAAAACTACCGACATTATACTCATTGCATAAAGCGATGAACGAAGTTTGCTTTCCTGCTCGGCATTCCTTTGTTGGTAAGCATATCGTAATTTATCCATAACTGATGAAATGTTTGCAAACCTTACCCTATTTGGATATAATAATGCTGTCTTAAGACAATATCCGATATATGTATATCCCCTGTCTATATCGTTATATGAATATAGTATGTTTGATAATTCTTCCAAAGAAGCTATATCTCGATTGCTTATCTTTATATCTGCAATTGCCGAATAAACCAGATATTTTATATAATTGTATTCATCACCTTCATTAAAAAACATAATAGCCAGATGGTATGAATTAATTGCATCGGTTCGCGACGACAGTCTTGATTTTTCCACTATTTTCTGAAGTTTAACCTTAATACTGTCTCCAAATGCAGACCTCGGATAGTCTTTATGTAATGAAGCATAAAAGCTATAATACGACGGATTGTCAGGAGTTATAAATTCCTGTGCTTCGCGTTTTAATTCCGCTACGCGCTCATAATAGGCTCTGGTAAGTTCCGGACGTTCTCCTATATATTGTCCCAAATGAGAATACAGATATATTTTACTGTCATAATATCTGAACATCAAGTCTTTATTCAAGTTTTTAATATCTATATCTTCAATAACTCCTTCTGCCTCACTAAGCAAACCTGTAGCAGCAAGTAAGAAAACTTTATTCAGAAGCCATTCCTGCTCCCAGTCTTTTCTTCCAAGTTCTTGGGAAATACTGATGTTATCAGTTACATAGACCATTGCAGAATCTACATTATAAACATAATATTCATCATAGAACATCTTGTTAAGCCACAATCTTTCCTCCGGTTTTAAAGCCGAAGACTTCCTTTTCCTCAGTTCCTCTAATCTGGCTTCTTTCTCCGCTACAAATTTATCACTGCATGCCAATACAGAATCAAGCCTTAATAACAATTGTTCCAATTCAGAATTAATAGAATAGGCTTCCACCGAAACCAATAACAATAGCAACATCAAGATATTTCTCATCACTTATCTTAAATCTTAAAAGTTAGCAAACTCGGTATATAATCAGACAGCACCATATAGTGCTGTCTATTCTAAGCTCATTTCACATATGAATTAATCCTGCATCAAAGGTTTAAGTACCTTTTCTGCACAAAGATATCCTTCCTCATAAAGTTCCATCAGTTTCTTTATATCCTTCTCGATACGGTTTACAACGACTTTCTTTTCCGGACGGATTGCTATAATCTTTCCATCATCTTCCATTTTTTCTACCATCTCCAGCTGTTCATTATATACACGGCAACGGTTACTCAATAGTACACGCAAACGAGGATATCTGGTATATATGAAATGAGGAACCTTTATGTCTTTCTCCGTCTTACGGTAACCACGATTACGGGTAAGAACGACAACATTCTTCTCATATCCCTGCTCTATGGCTCTCAACACAGGAATGGAATCTATTATTCCTCCATCAAGCATTGGACGTCCATCCACATAAACTATCGGACATACATAAGGCAAACTACTTGAGGCCTTAGCTATACGCAACAATCGTTCCTTATCATGCTTTTCTTCAAGATAACAAGCCCTACCGGTTACACAATTCGTTGTGACCATCTCAAACCGGTTAGGATTCTTCATATAAGCATCGTAATCGTACGGAAGAATTTCTTCAGGAAACAGTTCGTACAGAAGCTTCTGATTTAAAATACTGCGCTGATGAAAAAGATATTTAAAGCTTATATAGTTATACTTTTCAAGCATATCTATATTACTGTATTTGGCACGACCTCGCTGATGCGACATATACGAAAGTCCGTTGCAAGCACCGGCAGACACTCCTACCGCATAAGGGAATTCGATATTGTTATCCATCATAAAATCAAGCACGCCACAGGTAAATACACCACGCATGCCACCGCCTTCAAGCACTAAGCCCATTTTACTAAAATCTACTTTCATAACATATTTCTTTTAAAACAGACACGCCAAATGCAAATATATGTTTTTTAAATACATTCAGATAGAAAATAAGACATTTTTTTCTTACTTTTGCAACATAAATAACATATTCTATAAATTACTGTATAATATTACTGTTATGTTTGAAACCTTAACATATCAAAAAAGACGCCAAGCCTTGAGGGAAAGAATGAGCAACGGTCTTATCCTTATCCTTGGAAACAACGAGGCTCCGGCAAACTATCCTGACAATACATACAAATTCAGACAGGACAGTTCGTTCCTATATTTTTTCGGACATTCCCACCCGGGATATGCCGGAGTTATTGACATAGACAATAACGAAGAGTATTTTTTCGGCAATGATGTCGATATGGACGACATTATATGGATGGGACCTCAGCCTAGCATAAAAGAACTGGCTGCAAGAGTAGGTGTAAGCAAAAGCTTCCCATTCGACAAACTGAAGGATGTTATAGGAAAAGCTTTATCACAACGCAGAAAAATCCATTTCCTGCCTCCATACCGTTATGACAACATGATGCTTCTGGAAGACCTGACAGGTATTAAGGCATCTATGGTTAAAACTCATGCCTCTGTAGAATTAATCAAGGCCGTCGTGTCATTAAGGGCTGTAAAGGAGCAATGCGAGATTGAAGAAATTGACAAAGCGTGCAACATTGGTTATGAAATGCACACCACAGCTATACGTCTGTGCAAGCCTGGAGTATCGGAACAATACATAGCAGGTATCCTGGAAGGTATCGCAGCTTCATACGGAAGCATGACTTCATTCGCCACTATCCTCACTCAGAACGGACAGACATTGCATAACCACGACCACAGCCACATTCTGCAGGAAGGAAGACTGATGCTTACAGATGCCGGTGCAGAGAATATAAACAACTATTGCTCTGACCACACGCGTACTGTCCCTGTAGGAGGAAAATTCACCCAGCGCCAGAAAGATATTTATAACATTGTTTATGCATGTCATGAGAAAGCCCTGGAACTGGCAAAACCTGGAATAACATACAAGTCTGTACATCTTGACGTATGCAAGGTTCTGGCTCAGGGACTCAAAGATCTTGGACTGATGAAGGGCGATGTGAACGAAGCTGTTGCAGCAGGTGCACATGCTCTGTTCATGCCTCACGGACTTGGACATATGATGGGACTTGACGTTCACGACATGGAAGACCTGGGACAGATATATGTGGGATATGATGATGAAGTACGTCCATCCGACCAGTTCGGTCTGGCATCTCTGCGTATGGGACGCCGTCTGCAACCGGGATTTGTCATGACCGATGAGCCGGGATGCTATTTCATTCCAGCGCTGATTGACAAATGGAAAGCAGAAGGAATGCATACCGACTTCCTAAACTACGATGTTATAGAAAAGTATAAAGACTTTGGCGGTATCCGTCTGGAAGACGATATACTCATCACTCCTGACGGTTCAAGATTTACAGGAGAAAAGCGTATTCCTATCAAGGTGGAAGACGTAGAGGAAATCATGAAGAATTAATACTATAAATCCAATTAATAACATGAACAAATTTATCACACTGGCTGCACTTGGACTTTGTTTCAGCAGCATCAACGCTCAGGAAGCGAAAGAGGAGAAAAAAGCTGAAGAAGGCTTTGTGTTTACAACTATCAAGGAAAACCCTATCACATCTATCAAGAACCAGAACCGTTCAAGCACTTGCTGGTCGTTCTCGTCTGTAGCATTCCTTGAATCTGAATTGCTACGTCAAGGTAAAGGCGAATTCGACCTTTCTGAAATGTTCATCGTTCACCACACAATGGAAGATCGTGCCGTAAACTACGTACGTTATCACGGTGATGCTTCGTTCTCTCCTGGCGGTAGCTTTGAAGATATGGTAGTTTGCTACGAAAAATATGGTATGGTACCACAGGATGCAATGCCTGGTATCATGTACGGCGACTCACTTCCTGTACACAACGAACTTGACGCTGTAGCAGGAGCATATGTTGAGGCAATCGGTAAAGGCAAGTTCTCAAAACTTACTCCGGTATGGAAGAACGGTCTGCGCTCTATTTATGACACATATCTTGGTGAATGTCCGAAAGAATTTAATTACAACGGCAAGACTTACACTCCAAGAACATTTGCCGACGAAGTTCTGAAACTGAACATGAACGACTATATCTCTTTGACTTCTTATACTCACCATCCTTTCTACATTCAGTTCAACGTAGAGGTACAGGACAACTGGCGTAATGCTCTTTCATACAACCTGCCTGTAGAAGAGTTGATGGAAGTTATGGACAATGCCGTAAGAAAAGGATATACATTCGCATGGGGTTCTGACGTAAGCGAACAGGGATTCACCCGCGACGGTATCGCCGTATTCCCGGATGCTTCCAAGGGTGCAGAACTTACTGGTTCAGATATGGCTCACTGGTTGGGACTTAGCGCAGCCGACAAGCGTAAGGAACTTACAAGCAAACCTCTTCCTGAAGTAACTGTAACACAGGAAATGCGTCAGACAGCTTTCGACAACTGGGAAACTACTGACGACCACGGTATGCTTATCTACGGTTTGGCTAAAGACCAGAACGGAAAAGAATACTTCATGGTAAAGAACTCTTGGGGTGAAGCTGGAAAATACAAAGGTATATGGTATGCTTCAAAGGCATTCGTTGCTTACAAAACTATGAACATCCTTGTACACAAAGATGCAATCCCTTCAAAAATTGCCAAGAAATTAGGCCTGAAATAATCGTAATATAGACTGATTACAAATAATATGATGCCGGTTTAGTTAATTTTTATACTAAACCGGCATTTTTATTCTTTCTTTTTCCTAACTTTACAAATTGAATTGAACAGGCATACCAAGTAATGCCACACAAAAAGACAGGAACATTATGTTCCACCCCATCATACTCAGGAAAAAAGAAAAAAAATAATATAATGAGATACAAATGGAATTATCAACCTCCTACTCTAGAGCAAAGAGAAGAAGCCAGGGCTCTGGCAAAGGAAATAGGTATTAGTCCGATCCTTTGCCACTTATTGCGACAGAGGGGCATAAAAACAGCCGATGCGGTAAAGAAGTTTTTCCGTCCGCAACTGCACGACCTGCACGATCCGTTCCTTATGAACGACATGGATGCGGCTGTGAAAAGGCTCAACAGCGCAATGGGCAGGAAAGAGCGTATCCTGATATATGGCGATTACGATGTTGACGGCACTACAGCCGTGGCATTAGTCTATAAATTTTTACAGCAGTTCTACTCAAACATTGATTATTACATTCCTGACAGATACAACGAAGGATATGGAGTAACGACAAAAGGAGTTGACTATGCATACGAAACAGGAGTAAAACTTGTGATTGTGCTCGACTGCGGAATAAAAGCCGTAGAAGAAATTGCGTATGCCAAAGAAAAAGGTATTGACTTCATAATTTGTGACCATCACGTACCCGACGATGTACTGCCTGATGCTGTAGCCATACTCAACCCCAAAAGAGCAGACTCTACATATCCATACGAACACCTTTCAGGATGCGGCGTGGGATTCAAGTTCATGCAGGCATTTGCATTGAACAACGGTATAGAATTTCACCAACTCACCCCATTGCTCGACCTTGTAGCAGTAAGTATCGCTTCGGACATCGTTCCTATCATGGGCGAAAACAGAATACTGGCATACCACGGACTGAGACAGCTCAATGCCAATCCTTGCATGGGACTGAAAGCCATAATAGACGTGTGCGGACTCACTGACAAGGAAATAAACATGAGCGACATAGTGTTCAAGATCGGTCCGAGAATAAACGCCTCGGGAAGAATACAAAAAGGAAAGGAAGCTGTTGACCTGCTCATTGAGAAGGACTATAAACAGGCACACGAGAAAGGCAATCTGATAAACGGATATAACGAACAGCGCAAGGATCTGGACAAGACTATGACCGAAGAGGCAAACAAGATTGTCGATTCTCTTGAAAACCTTTCGGAAAGAAGAAGCATTGTGATATACAACGAGGAATGGCACAAAGGGGTAATAGGTATTGTAGCTTCAAGACTTACAGAAATTTACTATCGCCCAGCAGTGGTGCTCACCCGTACCGAAGGTCTTGCCACAGGCTCGGCACGTTCAGTCTCAGGATTCGACGTTTATAGTGCAATTGAGCATTGCCGCGACCTGCTTGAAAACTTCGGCGGACACACATATGCTGCCGGACTGTCCATGAAAGTGGAGAATGTGGAAGAATTCACAAGACGATTCGAGGAATATGTGACAAACCATATATTACCTGAACAGACAAGCGCTACAATCGATATTGACGCACAACTGGACTTCCGCGACATAACTCCTAAATTCTTCTTCGACCTGAAGAAATTCAACCCATTCGGACCGGAAAACCACAAACCGGTGTTTGCCACACTTAATGTTTACGACTATGGCACAAGTAAAGTGGTGGGACGCGAACAGGAGCATATAAAACTTGAACTAGTTGACAACAAATCGAACAATGTGATGAACGGAATTGCTTTCGGACAAAGCTCACAGGTGAGATACATCAAGACAAAGCAATCGTTCAACATCTGCTACACGATAGAAGAGAACTCACACAAGCGCGGTGACATTCAGTTACAGATAGAAGACATTAAGCCAAGCGGATTTTAAATGACAGACGATTACCGTAAAATACTGAAAGACTATTGGGGATATGACAATTTCCGTGGAATACAGGAGGATATTATCCGAAGCATAGGAAGCGGACGCGACACACTTGGACTGATGCCTACGGGAGGTGGAAAATCCATTACATTCCAGGTTCCAGCCATGGCGAAAGACGGACTGTGTATTGTCATAACTCCACTGATAGCCTTGATGAAAGACCAGGTGAGAAACCTTCGCGACCGCGGCATAAAAGCCATTGCCATATATTCCGGCATGACTCGCGAAGAAATCATCATAGCTCTTGAGAACTGTATTTTCGGCAATTACAAATTCCTTTATATCTCGCCTGAAAGACTTGACACGGAGATTTTCCGCATCAAACTCCGCAGCATGAAAGTCAGCTTGATAACTGTTGACGAATCGCACTGTATCTCTCAATGGGGTTATGACTTCCGCCCCGCATATCTCAAAATTTCAGAAATAAGAAACCTGCTGCCAGGCGTTCCCGTTCTGGCACTGACAGCCACAGCCACTCCCGAAGTGGTTAAGGACATACAGCAGCGTCTTGCCTTTAAAGAGGAGAATGTGTTCCGCATGAGTTTCGAACGCAAGAACCTTGCATACATTGTCCGCAGAACAGAGAGCAAGCAGGAAGAACTCCTTCATATTCTGAAACACGTAGATGGCTCAGCCATAGTATATGCCCACAACCGCAAACGTACAAAAGAGTACGCCCAGCTATTGAACGAAAACGGAATTACGGCTACTTTCTATCATGCCGGACTCAACAACGAAACAAAAGACCAGCGACAGAAATCGTGGGTGAAAGGAGAAACCAGAGTTATGGTTGCCACCAACGCATTCGGTATGGGTATAGACAAGCCTGATGTAAGACTAGTAGTGCACGTTGATATACCGGATTCTCCGGAAGCATATTTCCAAGAGGCAGGTCGTGGCGGACGAGACGGTAAAAAAGCTTATGCAGTATTGCTTTATGCAAGAAGTGACAAAGCCACCCTGAAGAAAAGAATAACAGACACATTTCCCGAAAAAGACTATATCCGTACAGTTTACGAGCATCTGAACTATTATTACCAGATGGCAATGGGCGACGGACTTAGTTGCACCAGAGAGTTCAACATTGATGAGTTCTGCCGTAACTTCAAGCACTTCCCTATCCAGGTAGATAGCGCATTGAAAATACTTACCCGTGCGGGATATCTGGAATACACAGACGAGCAGGACAACAATTCTCGTCTGATGTTTACTCTGACAAAGGAGGAGCTTTACCGCATACATGAGACAAGCCCCGAAACCGAAAAGCTGATAAACATCATACTCCGTTCATACACAGGAGTATTCACCGAATATGCCTATATAAACGAAGAGACTCTGTCACTGCGCACCGGCATGACACGCCAGCAGGTATATGACACACTTATCTCACTCACCCGCCGACGCATTCTCCATTATATACCGGGAAAGAAAACTCCTTATATTATATATACGCGCGAAAGGCAGGAAGCCGACCGTCTGATATTCACAAAAGAAGTATATGAAGACAGAAAGAAAAGCTTCATCCGCCGCATTGAGGCCATGACTGAATATGCCGAAACTGAAGACAAATGCCGAAGCCGTATGCTCTTGCTATATTTTGGAGAGAAAAACGAACATAACTGCGGACAGTGCGACGTATGCCTTTCGTCACATTCATCAGGAATCAAGCAGGGAGTGTTCGACGAGATATCAAGAGCCATAGAAGAAACTCTCAAAGAAAAGGACATGACAACATCCGCACTCATGGAAAAACTTGAATCATACGACAAAGAGAATGTTACAAAAGTATTGTCATACCTTCTTGCTGAAGAAATCATACATCAGAAAAACGGTATGCTTTCATTGCCAAAATAATCTTATCTAACATATTCAAGCTACAAAAAGTAAGAAAAAACCATTGTGTTATAAAATTTTGACTATATTTGCGCTTACAAACATATAAATCAAAACTTTTTTTACCATGGATTACACTAATATCATCGGCGAAAAAATCAAATCGCTCAGAAACATAAAAGAGATCAGTATAGAAGAATTGGCAGAAAATACAGGTTTGACTACTGAACAAATCACACGCATTGAAGAAAATATCGATATTCCGTCGCTGGCACCGCTAATCAAGATAGCACGTGCCCTTGGTGTACGCTTGGGTACATTCCTTGACGACCAGGACAGCGAATCCGGTCCGGTGGTATGCCGCAAAGGTGAAGCTGACGACACTATAAGTTTCTCAAACAATGCTACTGACTCACGCCAGCACATGCACTATCACTCACTTTCACGCAGTAAGACCGACCGCCACATGGAGCCTTTCATCATAGACATTGATGAGAACGATGAAACCGTGTTCAACCAGTCGGCTCACGAGGGCGAAGAATTCATAATGGTAGTGAAAGGTATGGTGGAAATCACTTACGGAAAGAACGCTTACGTTCTTGAAGAAGGCGACACAATTTATTACGACTCTATCGTGCCTCATCATGTTCATGCCTACGAAGGTCAGGCAGCACGTATTCTTGCAGTTATCTATACACCAATCTAATCAAAAGCCGGAAACCATGTTACAGTTATCAGAAAGAACACTTGGCGACTGGCTCGAACATTGGGCCGAAGTCACCCCCGACAAAGAATATATAGTCTATTCCGACCGCAACCTGCGCTTCACATGGAGCCAGTTCAACAAGCGCGTGGACAATATGGCAAAGGGTCTGCTCGCCATCGGAGTGAAAAAAGGAACTCACGTAGGTATATGGGCAGGAAATGTGCCAGACTGGCTGACATTCCTGTATGCATGTGCCAAGATTGGTGCAGTGGCAGTCACAGTAAACACCAACTACAAACAGGCAGAGCTTGAATATCTGTGCCAGAACTCTGACATGCACACCCTATGTATCGTAAACGGAGAGAAAGACAGCGATTTCGTCCAGATGACATACAATATGCTCCCGGAACTGAAAACCTTCAGTCGCGGACACATGAAGAGCAAACGTTTCCCATGTATGCGTAATGTTGTCTATATCGGTCAGGAAAAATTCAGAGGAATGTATAACACTCCGGAAATTCTTCTTCTAGGAAACAACATAGACGATGAGGTTCTTGAAAACGCAAAAAAGCAAGTAAGCTGTCACGACACAGTAAATATGCAATACACATCAGGTACAACAGGATTCCCGAAAGGAGTAATGTTGAGCCACTATAACATCACAAACAACGGCTACCTGACAGGTGAACACATGAAGTTTACATCAGACGACAAACTATGTGTATGTGTACCGCTGTTCCACTGCTTCGGTGTAGTGCTTGCCACAATGAACTGCCTCACACACGGATGTACACAGGTAATGCTGGAACGCTTCGACCCGCTGCTCGTCCTTGCATCAGTGCATAAAGAACGCTGTACGGCACTATACGGTGTACCTACAATGTTCATCGCCGAACTCCACCACCCTATGTTCGATATGTTCGACCTCAGCAGTCTGCGCACCGGTATCATGGCAGGTTCTCTCTGCCCTGTGGAACTGATGCGTCAGGTTGAAGAAAAGATGTTTATGCGCGTCACCAGCGTTTACGGTCTGACAGAAGCATCGCCGGGTATGACACACACTCGCATAGACGACCCGTTTGAAGTGCGCTGTACAACAGTAGGACGTGATTTCGAATTCACCGAAGTGAAAGTTCTTGACCCGGAAACAGGTGAAGAATGTCCTGTAGGCGTGCAGGGAGAAATGTGTAACCGCGGATATAATACCATGCAGGGTTACTACAAGAACCCTGAAGCTACAGCTGAAGTCATCGACAAGAATGGTTTCCTTCATTCAGGCGATCTTGGTGTGAAAGACGAAAACGGCAACTACCGCATAACAGGACGTATCAAAGATATGATTATCCGTGGAGGTGAGAATATCTATCCGCGCGAAATCGAAGAATTCCTCTATCAGATGCCTGGCATAAAGGACGTGCAGGTAGCTGGAATTCCGTCGAAGAAATATGGAGAGGCAGTAGGCGCATTCATCATCCTGCACGAAGGATGCGAAATGAACGAATTCGACGTTCGCGAATTCTGTCAGGGCAAGATTGCAAGATACAAAATACCGAAATATATCTTCTTCGTAGATGGTTTCCCTCTGACAGGAAGCGGAAAGATTCAGAAATTCAAGCTGAAAGACATAGGTTTGGAACTCTGCAAACAGAAAGGTATAGAAATAATCTGACATTATATATTATTATATAGATAGTATATGGAGCCACAGTGGCATAGTTACCACAGTGGCTCCATTTTTTTGTTTCTACCGAAACAATACCTCGTTCTTCCACATAAAAACATGTTTTCGTGCTGACATTTTCTATAAATATAACAGATAAAATACTTTTATCTCCAGCAAAAGAGCCTCTTCTACCCTATATATTTTATCAATGTATATAGTTTAAAAGATGACAGGAATCATGTTTTGTCAGTAATATTAAGATAAATTTCAGCCAAAATGTCAGTTTTTGTCTGTGCCAAAACATTTTTATGCCGTGGCACACGGTTTGTTTATAATACAGCGTAACGCAAAAGTTACAGAAATAACTTAATTAGATAATAATAAAAAAACAGATAAAATTATGGGAAAGATTATTGGTATTGACTTAGGTACAACAAACTCATGTGTAGCAGTGTTCGAAGGTAACGAACCAGTTGTAATCGCTAACAGCGAAGGTAAGCGTACTACTCCATCAGTAGTAGGTTTCGTTGACGGCGGCGAACGTAAAATCGGTGACCCTGCAAAACGTCAGGCTATCACAAACCCAACTCGTACAGTTTACTCAATCAAACGTTTCATGGGTGAAACTTACGAACAGGTAGCAAAAGAAATAGAACGTGTTCCATATAAAGTAGTTCGTGGCGAAAACAATACTCCACGTGTTGACATCGACGGACGTCTTTACACTCCACAGGAAATCTCAGCTATGATTCTTCAGAAAATGAAGAAAACTGCTGAAGACTATCTTGGACAGGAAGTTACAGAAGCTGTTATCACAGTTCCGGCATACTTCTCAGACTCACAGCGTCAGGCTACAAAAGAAGCTGGTCAGATTGCAGGTCTTGAAGTAAAACGTATTGTAAACGAACCGACAGCAGCAGCACTTGCATACGGTGTTGACAAATCAAACAAGGATATGAAGGTTGCAGTGTTCGACCTTGGTGGTGGTACATTCGATATCTCAATCCTTGAATTCGGTGGCGGTGTGTTCGAAGTACTTTCTACAAACGGTGATACTCACCTTGGAGGTGATGACTTCGACCAGGTAATCATCGACTGGTTGGTTCAGGAATTCAAGAACGACGAAGGTGCTGACTTGACTCAGGACCCAATGGCAATGCAGCGTTTGAAAGAAGCAGCAGAAAAGGCAAAAATAGAATTGTCTTCTTCTACTTCTACAGAAATCAACTTGCCTTACATCATGCCTGTAGCTGGTGTTCCAAAGCACTTGGTTAAGACATTGAGCCGTGCTAAATTCGAACAGTTGGCACACAACTTGATCCAGGCTTGTCTTGAACCATGTAAGAAAGCTATGAGCGATGCAGGTTTGAGCAACTCAGATATCGACGAAGTAATCCTTGTAGGTGGTTCTTCACGTATCCCTGCAGTTCAGAAACTTGTAGAAGACTTCTTCGGTAAAGTTCCTTCTAAGGGTGTTAACCCAGACGAAGTAGTTGCAGTAGGTGCAGCAGTTCAGGGTGCCGTATTGACAGACGAAATCAAGGGTGTTGTTCTTCTTGACGTAACTCCATTGTCAATGGGTATCGAAACAATGGGTGGTGTGATGACAAAACTTATCGACGCCAACACTACTATCCCTTGCAAGAAGAGTGAAGTGTTCTCTACAGCAGCCGACAACCAGACAGAAGTAACAATCCACGTACTTCAGGGTGAACGTCCTATGGCAGCACAGAACAAATCAATCGGTCAGTTCAACCTGACAGGTATCGCTCCAGCTCGTCGTGGTGTTCCTCAGATTGAAGTAACATTCGATATCGATGCCAACGGTATCTTGAAAGTATCTGCTAAGGATAAGGCTACAGGTAAGGAACAGGCTATCCGTATCGAAGCTTCATCAGGTTTGAGCAAGGAAGAAATCGAACGTATGAAGGCTGAAGCTGAAGCAAACGCAGAAGCTGATAAGAAAGAAAAGGAACGTATCGACAAATTGAACCAGGCTGACAGCTTGATCTTCTCTACAGAAAATCAGTTGAAAGACCTTGGCGATAAGATCCCTGCAGACAAGAAAGCTCCTATCGAAGCTTCTCTTCAGAAACTGAAAGACGCTCACAAGGCTCAGGATTTGGCTGGTATCGACGCTGCAAGTGCAGAACTCCAGTCAGCTTTCCAGGCAGCAAGCGCTGAAATGTATGCTCAGTCAGGCGCACAGGGCGGTGCTCAGGCAGGTCCTAACGCAGGTCAGGCAAACAATGGTGGTGCTAATGACAAGCATGGCGACAATGTTCAAGATGCTGATTTTGAGGAAGTCAAGTAAGTAACGATAAATAAACAATAAACATCCATAAGAAAAGGTGTGGAAATCAGACGATTCCACACCTTTTTTTGTTTTTATATTTGGTGTTTTTCTATCTATGTTTATTGTTTTTTATGGAATAAATGTACCATATTTGTACCGTAACTTAATGGTAGATAATGTGACACTTAAAAAATCTATAGTCTGAAAATCAAGGATATACACAAGTGGTTTTTCCTTTATCAATATTGAAAAAGAATATTGGGATACATTTTTGATTCATTGTTCCTAAAATATATGTAATTCACTTATTAGTACCATATTTGTACCGCAACAAATTAGTAGATAATGTGCAACAAATGAATATATAAATACTTAAATAACAGTAAGTTATAAGTTTTCATATTTTCTCATCAAAGAATTGCTGAAATAAAATCAGATTGTTCTCTAATTCTAATCAAATATTACTTATTTTCTAGCTTAATAGCTTCATATATGCATCTGATAAGTCTTTGTTGTTTATCGATTTTTATCTGTAATTATTTATGTTTAATTAGCTATCGCGTGTCTTTACATTTTACGCTGCGGATTGAGTATTTTAACTGGTGAATTTGTGATTGCTTTTCTGTGCATTTTCGCAGTCAGCTATGAAGGAGATAAAATATCTGACAGAATTGCGACTAGATTCTTGATTTGAGACTCGAAGCTTTTGGTACGGTGCAGATCCAAGACCAAAGTGGTGTGGCAAGACAGCAACTGCTGAATCTCGGGCTGCAAGTGTTATAAAGTTGAGACGGAAGATTTATCTAGTACTGAAAGGACAAAGCCATCGCTATTGCTTAAAGGCACTACCTCAGTCTAATTTACGTCTTCAGATTTTAGGATAAAGCATTTTTTACTATCTGTTTTTCACGGATATAGTCTACCATTTCCTTTGTTGCCTTTCCTGCTCTTGCTATGTCTATAATAGTAATACAATTTTTTTGAGGAGCATCCGGAATGCACGTCATGACTTCCTCCCATGCTGAGTCATGTAGCATGTCGGAAGTTATGTCCTTATATTGGGCAATAGCGTCATCTAGACAACGCCTGTTTGAGCCTGAAATGTAGTCCATATTAGGTGTGGCAGAAGTATAAACCTTCTTGTCATGCACTTTTATGTTGATAAGAAATTCATCAAAATTACCCTCCAGCTGCATTCTCTCTGCTATTTGTAGTGCCTTGTAAATGTAGGTAGGAACAGGGCCATGCTTCAATGCCTTAAAAGAGTCTTCTATAAGCACTTTCCCATATTTGAGAAGATGATCCTGCTGAGCAAAATAAAGTATTTTAAATAACTTTATAAACTCTACTCCATGAGGGAAACTTTGCATGATATATAGTAATACCGCTCTCATTTTAGCTATTTGTATCTTTTCTTTCATCTTAATCAAATCTATAATTGGCAAAATGTAACTAATATTTCTGTTTAGATGATAATTCATTGGAATAGACTGCCAACCTTTTATTATTTCTTCTCTTTTTTCCTTCCAAATTAAATGTTTTGTTATGCAGATATTTGAGCAGGGCGCAACCATACTAGCCGACAATCAGGAGATATAGAATGCTTTTATAACATATTCATTATAATCACTTTCTGTTTCAACTGCTCAAAGTCTTTCCTGTTTCATTACTGGTATCTTTATTAGATTGGACTTTTCCTATGATTTAATTCATTCATTTATCAGAGAAGAATATAATGCTTTCGGCAATTCATAAACCGCCATAAACGCAAGAATGATGTCCTTAGTTTTTACATAAGCGATACTTTCCAAACTGATAAGTCCTTTTATTAGTGGGTGGTCTCAGTTACAGATAGGCAATACACTTTAGAATCTGGATATTCTTGTCTTTTCTCCATCCATTGTTCCTGTATATATGGTTTACTCTGATAACTATCAGAGTATTTCTTGTTATTTTTAGCAAACTTTGTACTCGTTATCGTATATTCTCTGTTCAAAGACAAAGTCATGTATCAGTAGCTCATGAGCCCGGATATTGGCGAATATTTTCTGTGGTTTTCGGAAAGCCCGTAATGATTTTGACATGATTCCATTAGGTCTCGTATCTGTCAGTCGGCATGAAAAAAGAGCCACTTTTTTTTCATAGTCGTCCAAAAAGTTGTTTACGCTATAGAATTTTTCAATGGAGATTTCTAGTTGTTTTTTTGCGTATGCCAGTTTTCCTTCCTTTTCTTCCCCTGTTTTGGGAGAAGTGAAAGGCATGATGTATTGTTTTTCGCTTTCAGTCAACTCATTGAATATGATGAAATCATATCCGGCTATCGGATTGATGATAAAGTCACATTTACGTCCCATACCGGCATCTGTATCGCGAAAGATGTTTATATAGTGTTCGAAATCTATGATTTCTACATCTGTTTCCGAATTGTTGTTAATGACGGATACGCCATTACCTGTATATTGTACAATTTGCAGTTGTCCGTCTCGTATTTCGAATTTGCCTTTAGGCCGTTGTTCTCTTCGGACTTGCATGGTGTCTTCTTTCCATTCCTGTCCGAAATGTGCGGGATAGTCCTTTTTGAGGAAGTCAATCAGTGCGCTGTCCATACATTATTCCTCCATGCTTTCGTATTCGTCAAAGATTCTTTCCATCGTGTCGGACATGTCGTAGGTATTGATTACATACTCTTCCGTTTCGTTATCCGTTGCCATCAGAGATGTCAGAGTGCCTTCATGTACACGATATACGGCAATATTATCCTTTTCCAGGAATGGATAGTTTTCCCTTGCCTTTTCAAAGTATCCGGCACGAAGCAGTACGTTCAGATGGTTTACGATATAAGGGCTGTGTGTGGCTATCATCAGCCCCAGCTTGCGGTCTTCATTGTTTTTGTGGAACGCTTCATCAATAAGATTGCTTATGAGGGCCCTCTGTGCCTCTGGATCAAGACTCAGTTCAGCTTCTTCTATATGGATATGCACATACTTCTCCAAATCGCTTTGGTTGATTTGGGGAGTGAATTTTTCAAGTCTGTCTTGTTTGTACAGATAGTCCAGCACAGAGCGCTTGAAAGCATCCTTGAATGAGAATTCTTTTGCAAAATAGCGAACAATGGTGACCAATGGAGCAGATGTCTGAATACCGGAAGAAGCATATCTCAGTTCCATAGGTTTGGTGCCTTCCTGTAATGACTCTATCATAAACTGTTTAGGCTTATTGCCGGACTTCTGGACTTTCATCTTCAGATTCAGATAGTCCAGTTGCTGTTCTTTGATGACATCTGTCGCGTTGTTGAAGTCGTTGAATGTCTCGTGAAAGAAGAAGCCGAGGCTTGCCCCTTTAAGCGTAGCCACTTTGGATGCCCATGTAGGAATTACGCTTCGTGTTTCTGATATATACGATTCCTTGAAGAATACCAGGTCGTTGTTTGGAATGTTGATGTCCGACTGCAAAGTCTTGTTGGTATAGGACAGGGTATATTGATTCCCGTTTATTTCTACGGTATAATATATCTCGGTTTCTACCGTTATCATGCTTTCCAGGCCGTCCTGAAGCAGAGAGTTGAAACGTAGTTTGAATGGCGAACGGGTAATCTTCGCATTTTTCAGATACGACCGGATGTTTATCATTTTATAGATATATCTCATAAGTACAATAATTTTCATGATTGTACTCTTACCACTGGCAGACTTACCGATAAATACGGTCAGTGGCTTGATATCTCTTATTTCCACTTCTTTAAGCGGGCCTAAGTTCTTTATGATTATAGATTCTTTCATGATTTTGAAGTTGCTTTCTAATAGGCAAAGATACGGATAATTAATGGATTACGGGTGTGTGAAGGCTGATTTTTCAATATTTATTTTGTTCGCTTCTATCTAAAACTTTTTTATTGTTTATTTGACCACATGTGTCGACGTACATTTGTACAGTTAATTGCTTGTTTTCTTGTCCGTTTTAAGGTTAAAGCTATCTTTGTAACCAAAATACATTGATTATGTGTAAATTCTCTGAATATACTAAACAGAAGCTTGGTAATACGATTGTGTATATAGCGCGTAAAAAATCTAATCTCAGCAAGACACAACTACTGATACTTTTGTATTTGATGGAGGAACGTATGGCACTGAAATATCATATCCCGTTCATAGGCATACCGTTTGAAGTATGGCAGATCGGTCCTGTAGCAAAGGATGTGTTCGTCGATCTTTCTGACAGTCCGTATCTTCTGAAAAATTTCGTAAAAACTGATTTTAAGGATGGAGGTACTTTCATTGAAGCAATAGCCGATTTTGATGACAATGAATTCTCAGAATGTGAAATCGAGATGATGGACGAGATATTGGCAAAATATGGAAATATGACTGCATCTGATTTGGTTTCGGAAACCCATAAGGAAGGTACTCTTTGGTATCGGACAGCAGTACGTACTGGATTATTGGAGGCATTCAATAAATATGAATGCAACAATTCCGACCAGCAAATTGACTTTACAGAAGAAATGACTGATTGTGCAGCAGAGGATTATCGTGAGAGTTTGAATATACGACAGACGGCTAATCTCTTAAATACTGAATCTCATATTTGAGGAAAGTGATTTGTTGTTTTTTCGTCCTTTTTTGTTCAGAAAGCAAGATTGCGTTCTTCAAAGTATGTAAAGCTATTTAGATATAATTTTTTAATAATGATTACTGCAGATTAATCCCAGTGGAATACCATTTGTGAACTTAAGAAATTCTTTGTATATGCCCGATTTTTTCACTTTTTATGACGATATTTATTGCTTCATCATTTTACCTGTGTTCATATTTAACAATAGTTCGTTAAAAATTAGCCTAGCCTAAGCGGCTCTGGCAGTAAATAAAATGAGTTCTTTGAAAAGTTTGTCAATTAATTGCGTGTTTGGTTCAATCCCAGACACGCAAATAAATCGTTCAAGCATGTAAGCATTGTGTATGACTGACTTGCATGATGATATGGAATATTTTATTCCCATCTTCTTACATGCAGCCTTGGCGAGGTTTATCGCTGCAAGTGATGCATTAAAGTGGAATGCCAGTTTCCTGAAGTCTGTAGACTGACAGTTTGTTATTCCTGCATGTTGCTTGGCATCCCGAAAGCAGAATTCGAGTTGGAAACGTGTCCTGTAAAAGTCCAGTACATCCTGTGCGTTCTGTATTTCGTTTGTAGAGAAATACAGCTGCCATTTGTCCGTTCTTCCATCCATGGGATACCATACAGCTAGGCTCACAAAGCGTTTGAGTGCTTTGGAGTATGCTTTCAGTCCGTAAAGTTTATCCTTGTTTACTTTGTATTCGGTACATCTTGTAATGTCCAGATATTCAAAGTCAATCTTTCCGTCATACAATTTTGGACGTCCGCGTTTTCCTGTCCCATTTTCTAAGGTGGGATAAAACAACGCTGCATCATTTCTGAAACGGCTTATAACGTGGAATCCGTTCTCGCATAATGGTTTGATGAAAGTTGCCTTTGAAAAGAACGCATCACATACGACAGTGTCGGAAATCCGTTTCAGATGTTCCTGTATGCTGATAAGGTAAGAACTGTACCAGTCTACAAGATTCTTCCCGCGGCTTTCCAGCATTGTGTTGTCAGGTGTCTGTACAGAGGCCAAAGTCATACATTCATGGTTGTCAACGTCTATAACTCCAATACCGGTTATCTCCAGTCCGCGTTTGTATTCGCCGGCATAACCGGACCAGAAATAGCCAATCCACGGTGTTTTGCTGCCGGATTTTGGAATGAAAGACGGATCAATGGCTATTGCCTTGCGACAGCCTTTAAGGTGTTCTCTGATGATGGCTTCATTGAAGGAAAACCAGTCAAAGTCATCATTCTCAAAATTGTTGCGGTATGTCTGTTCCGAGAAACATCCATATCGTCCCATTTGCAGGAAATTGATGCGGTCAGGTATAGCCATGAATAATTTCATTGCATCCATGAATACTTTCTGAAAAGATTTGCTTATATTTACAGCTGATTCGAGAGCGTTTCTGCACTCGGATTGGTATTGCATAAGGAGTGATTCTTTAGTCATAATTAAAAGTGGTGAAGTACTTCTAATTTACTAAAAATCAGTGAATTATGCAATACTTTTCCTCTTTGTCTTCAGCTGTTTAGCATATATTTTCATCCCTTTTCTTACTCCTTAACGATTCATTCTTGACAGTATTTCAATGATCTCTTTAATGTAATTTTGAACTGGCTAACACCGATTCTATTGTTTTATTTTTATTTATCGGTAAAAATTTACCGAAGTATTGATTTAATGAATACGTCCGGACAAATGAACTGCATGGCCATAAACTTATAAAAATAATTTTCTATAAAAATATTTTTTTATTAATTAGATATTTATCTTTGCGGATAAATCTGAAAAACTATGTGTAGATCAGATAAGATTGGTCTATTGGCAGAATATGGTGACTTCTTCGGAAGAGAAAAGGAAATCCGCAAGGTAAACAGACAGCTTGATAGTAGCCATTCTTTTTACTGTCTGTACCTCGCCGCATTAGCAAGTCTTCATAGGCGAAATTTCTGATAGAAGAGAAAAAGAATCAGAGGTGGAAATGTGTTTATATCGACCTGGAGGAAACAATCACAGAAGATGGTTTTCTTAACCTTGTAATTGAAGCCTTCTGTAAAAATGGTATTTGGAAACAGGTAGCTAAAGGAATGTCCAAAGGGTTGACTTCAGTACTGGAAAGAATAGAGAAGATTTCTCTCGGTCCTGTTCAATTTGATTTTTTGGAAAAAGAAGACCTGGAAAATTTCTTGAAGGAGCTAATTAGGCACGATGAAAACACATTTATTGTCGTTGATGAATAGACTCTTTTCCTAACGATTCTCAGCATGGGGAAAACAGAATTGAAAAAGTGGACTTTATCCTCAACTGGCTTAAAAGCCTGCTACGGGTTAGCAAGACTAAAGTCCGTTGGCTGTACTGCGGTTTTGTAGGTCTGAAAATATTGAAATGAGCGATTAGTTTGTTGAGTATTCGCTGAACAAGTTGTATTGGAACATCCCTTATTCTATTTCTCAAAATAGGTAGAAGACTATGAGGACAAGATGACTTGGGAAGATATAGACATAGCTTATCGTAAATTATATTCAGAGAATTATTTGAGTACCTGGTCTGAGAGACTAGTCGAATATGGTGAATACGAGCTTCCTGCCCGGTAGATTCTAAAGCTACTTGCCACTCTACGAAAAGGTATGCTCAACAATTTGATGACTGGTCAGGATGCCTCAAAGATTGAGGCTGTTGATTATACTTTAAGCAAGGGTCTTGAATACATTATGAAGAAAGACGCTTTGCGTATGTTCTGCTCACCGCTTTTGAGGGATTATTGATTTGACAGATTTGTTTAATGATTAAATAGATGAATACAAGTACCAGCATATTGCATCAGCCTCCTTTATCTATTGGCAATGGGATAAAGGAAGAGACTGTTGTCATAAACAATGATATTTTTACGTCCATCTTCAGCTATTTGTTAAAGGAGGACAGGGATAAGATCGCACAGCCCAATTTGATTATTGGTGAAAAAGGGAGTGGAAAGACCTCATTACTCAAAAGGATGTATTTCAGTATAGAGAACAGTACCAAATGGCTTAAGCCGGTTTTTATAGATGGAAAAAGCCTTTTCTCAACTGATGATATATGGAAGTTTTGTTCACAGCAGGATGATTCTTGCAGGACTGTCTTGTTGATTGACAATGTCCAGTACTATTTCGAGAGGATTGATAATACTGAGCAGTATAATTTGAGGGGAAAGCTCAATAAAGCCGGTGCACCTATTCTGATAGCGACAGCCGACAAGGTGCTGCCAGCATTCACCTGTTATGAGTCTGCTTTCTTCGAAGGATTTAAGATCTCTTATATACGGCCTCTTGTCGTCACTGATTATAGTATATTCGTAGGGTATGAGGCGGATATGACACGTTTGGAAAACCTGATGTCTTACTTGCCTAAGACACCCCGTTCTGTGCAGATTGCCGCAAAGATTATTGAAGATTCTGCAAGTCCCGAAATGGATATAATGCTTCTTTTAGACTATTTCTCTTTCTATTATCAGGCAAAGTATGATAGCTATGTAGTGCAGATTCAAAGAATTTTATCGGCTATTGCAAGGCCTGAAAATGGAGTCAGTCTGCAGGAGATCCGTCAGATGACAGGTCAAGATAACGGGAAGATATCCCCATATCTCAAACTGATGGCTGACCGGAAAATTATAGATAGAACATCTCAAACCCAACGGGGAGGTATATATACCATTACAGACCCGCTGTTTAAATTATGGTTGCAAACTAATGTATAATTCTTTTTAGATAATAAGAATAAAATTTGTATATATTTGGCTATCAATACTTTTCAACTAAACGATAGAAAAGTGATAAGGGAAAATTCAAGGATTATTGAAAGGATTAAAATTTAATGTTTTTAACATTAAAAACAATAAAAAGTATGACAGTGCGTAGATTATAATCTATCATGATCACTTACAAGTAAAAACTTTAAATGTTATGTGTATTGGACGTTTCCTTTGGTCACAAGAACAATTTATAAATTTTGTATTTCATTATTATAATCATCCTTGGTATGTTGCTTCAAAACGGTAAGTTCTCATCGCTCTCCGTTTTGTCAGGTTCAATATCCGTGTTCTCTGCCATGGTTTCTATTGCTGTATGTTCTATCTCTTTCAACACGTTGTTTATTTGCGTCTGTTCTTCCTTAGAGATGCTTTCATCATAATCACGGTCAAGTGCTTCACCAGCCAAGAGTGCCTTGATCATCTCGATATACGAGAATTGCGCCTCTGCGGTGCCCTTGAACATGGTCACCGACACATCGCCATTTTCGTTCTTCTTGAATACCAGTTTCATATCGCTTAATTGAATTTTTTCAGGTTATACTTCTTTACTCTTTTCTTGATCGATGCCTTGCCACCGTCGGTCTGATCTGCTATCAGGTCCAGCACCTTCTCTTTTCCAATCTGACCTTCCAGCGATGCTGAACGGATTGTAATTTTCTTTCCGTCGTTCTTGCATAGCACAATAGTCTGAGCATCAGCCATCATCGGAATGGTGGCGTTGTGGCTCACCAGTATCACTTGCTTCCTGTACTTCACCTTTTTGATGGTCTGCACCAGCGCCTCGTTGATATACTTCACAGCCAGGTTGTCTTCCGGCTGATCAATGATGATAGGTGAATTGCCGCCATCATAGCCAAGTATCAAGTCCAGCAGGATAGCCGACTTCCAGCCAGGACTCATCTCGTAAAAATTCCTGCCATCCGAAGACACGATTTTATACGATGTATGGTCGTTTTTCCGAAGGTATTCATAGATAAAGTCACCTAATTCCCTATATGAGCTCACCTTCGGACGCTGTTTGAATTTTGTCTGGTACATATTCTTCGGCACCACATCGTCCATATTCCTGAAGTGGTGGTTCAGATACTTGTTCAGCACCTCCATCAACACTCCTTCGTTAAATTTGAACGTGTTTTCTATGTACAGTGTGTGCCCAGTAGCCTTCACTTCCTTAGTGGTAAACGACCTGTTCATCTCGGTCAGTTTCACTTTCTGTTCAGCAAAACTGCGGCTGTATTTCACGTAGTCACGAAGGTGCTGTATCAGTTTCCTGCGGTTTTGTAAGTTGCTCTGGTTCTGACCCTGCCTTGTTTGCAGTTCTTCGTCCTTCTCATCCTTACGCGTCGCTATCAGTGCGGCCACATTTTCAAATAGCACAGCACCCCTTCTAGCTTTAGCGAGCTCCTTCAGTATAACCTCTACCTCCTTGCTGATATTGTTTGTAAACGGATTTTCGTTTACAAACTTTTCCAGATCCACCATATTTTCAACGTTGGCATTGTACTCTTCCTCCGGATAGGCGCATTTCTCCTCTTCATCATTCTTTGGCATCAGCGGCTGGAAAATGTTTCCCTCCACTTTACCCTTCGTAATCAGTTTGCCGGGATGTGGAATATCCTTCAGCCAACGCTCTATCTTCTCAATGTTTTCCACGCAAAGTAGCATCTCATCCACTATGCGTTTCAGATCTGCCAGCGTTTTGCTGATTTGTCGCTTCACGTTGTCATCGCTCGGAAATGCTTTCTTCAGGATGGGAATCTCGTCTATCGAGGCCTCATCATTCCTGTTCACCAAATCTGCTATAAAGTTCTGATGAATGTAGTAGGGGTGAATTTCCGACGGGTTCTTTACGTCTATGTTCTCCACCTTGAACTTAGCATATTCCGAATGATGCAAATCCTGTTCAAAGAATTTGTTCACCGAGTCCACAAACAGCGTTTTGCCCGAGGACGAGCCACCTATCACCACATTAAGTCCTTCTGTCAGTTCTACGTCAATGTCTATTAGCTCGTTTGACAACTTCACCTTACCTATGTGGTCACATTGTATCTGCGGCTTCTCCTTTTGGTAGAACAGTCTCGAACTCTCCGAGAGTGACAACCTCACGCCGTCGTATGTCGGTTCAGCCATCATCCACGTAGGCACGAAAGGCGAAGCCTCGCTCGATTTCGGTTCCGGGTAGCGGCTAGGAATATAGTTGTCTGAGCAGGTCAGCAGGTTCACAAACTCCGCTATGCCCAATTTGGCAAAATACTCTCGTGTGGTTTCCAGTCCCTTGTCCTCACGCGCAGTAAAGCCGTCAAACTGGTTGTAGTAGATACTGCGGCTGATGGCGTTATCTACCTGTTCCCCCTCATGCAGTGAGTAGTTGAACTGTCCGTGCTTCTGACCCGCGTGTGGCAGTAGCATAAACTCAAATGGATCGAAGGCATTAATTACCTTCTGTATGTCGGGTATTGACTGGTCGGTTTTGCATGGCAGTTTGTTTGTATACAGTTTGTCCAAGATCTCGTTCAGCGCTTTAATGTTTTCCTCTGTCACATCCATGTTGAAATAAATATGGCAGTGGAACGCCTCTACGTCATCGTGGTTCTTGATGTGCAGTTCTGCACCCAACAGTAGGTTAACTCCGATAGCCTTGGCTGCTAGGTATGCTTTCTTGTTAATGGTGTTGTGGTCGGTAAAGCTTATTAGGAATGGTTCATCATTGTTGTACTCCTCAATCTTCTTCACCAGCGTCACAACATCATAGTCCGTCGAACGGTCGTTCGCATTGGGATAGGTGTGGATATGTAAGTCAATATACACTGGCTGCATGGTATTCGCCTCCTTTCTCTATTCGTTACAACCTTTAAATTCATCCTCAAAGTATGGAATTGCACCATACTTGCCTTCCAAATAATTCTTCTCGTAGTTGCTATCTGTCCTAGGCTTTGCCCCGTTGTCCAGCGTTATACTCATCATCGGTGTAAGTTTTGTAGAATAGCTCGTTTTTGCCGTCTTTTCTACGAAGACCACCTGATCCCGTCTCAGCAATTTCTTTGACAGCATGTTAGTATCATGAGTCGTAAAAATCAGCTGGGCTCCGTGAGGGTTCGTTTCTGCATAGTTAAAGAGTTTTACAATACGTCGCGACAACAGCGGGTGCAACTGTGCATCCAGTTCATCCACAAACAGCGATTTCCCTTGCCGTAAGGTGTCAACAATAGGCCCGGCAAGATTAAACAGTTTCCTCGTACCATCCGACTCCCTTTCTTCTATGTCAAAATCAACCATCCCAACAACCTCACCATCTGCGTTTATTTTGCTATGCTTGGCATAGGCAACAATGGGTGGATGCTCTTTTAGGGATGCCACAATTTCTGCGGGCAGACCTTTGGGCAGCATCTTTTCGTCAATATACTCTTGTTCGGTGGTCACTTCACGGAACCCCACATCCATACTGCTGATAAAGTCCAAAATTTCATCTTTATAATCAGTCCTGGTATGAAGTATCTCCTTAGTATAGCGCGAAAAGTCATTATCTCGCAAACCGGAAATCACGCTAGGCTTTGTTCTGAACCATTCTATCACTCGTTTCGATATCTCGCCTCCCAATTGTGCGGCTAACGAAATGAACAACCTGTTATTGTTCAGTGGAATGGTGCCTTCTTTTATTGACAAACCTTCCGAGTAGTTCTGCTCATCAATCTCAATTGTATTTTGGGTGCGTCTTAATAGTGTCTTAAGTGATCGCTTGGGGAATTTTGCTACCAGCCATTCTTCTTCTATCCGTTTCGCAGTGTAGCTGAAACCGTATGTAAACTTGTCGGTGCCATCCACAAATGACATTTCAAACCGTGTTGGTCTCGCCTCCTTATCCGAAAGGAGAAAAGCATCATACGGTAACGTTTCGTTATCGTTCAGCCTCACTGAATGAATAATGATACCCCTCATCATTCCAACAGCCTTGAACACATTTGATTTACCGCAAGAGTTGGCTCCATAGAAAGCCTTGGCGTTAAGAACGCGAGTGTTTGCAACAGTGGTATATCCCCTGTTGTCCATGTCCTTAATGCCTGTATCAGCCATGAACGACAATCTGATTTCTCCGTCTATCGAACGGTAATTCTCTACGATAAAGTTTGTTATCATAACTTCATTTTGTGGTTTTTACTCAAATTCGGCTTGTAAATATATGCATTTTAGTTTGTACGCACAAAAAAATTTGCATTTTCTTCAAAAAGAAGACAAATTGTCAGAAAATAACACACCAACCTGACAGTAGCAGTTTTGGCTGACAGTATGACATAATTATGCGGATTTGGCGTAATATCAACGATTTATCTACTTATTTTCGATAAAATTGTTGTAATTTATGAGGTTTTTACTCAAATTTTAAGATTTGGCATTCTTGTTGCTTATAATCAGGATGTGGACTCGTTCCTGAGCATCGAAACCACTCCAAGGTGTAAAGCTCTGCTGTACTGTTCAGATTACAGGATATAAACCATAATTGCTCTATGACATACGTCAAAAACGCAAGTGGTACTTCCAGATGGTCAAGCCCCTCAACGGGTGAATCATCGTGGTTGGAGTATTGGGAAAAACATACGGGTAAAAAGGCTATCCGTTGTGGTGCTACCGATTGCCATTCCACAAGCACACTCGTTGGCGGGCACGTCCAGAAGGTTTTCGGGGGTAATGAAATCTACATCACCCCTCTGTGCAAAGGCTGCAACAATCGCACAGACAACTTCTGGGTTGACACCGAACTGGTTAGAGTACCAAACGGATTGTAAACCGTTGCATGGTATGCAACGCCTCAAGTGCTCCGTAGCGGAATCGGAAGGCCACCGCATTGTTTTTCACAATTTAAACCTTACTGTTATGAGGAAAGAGATACACATTGTTTCTAATCCAAACAGAGGAGGTTGGGATGCGAAAAGACCTAACGCAGACAGGGCTTCAAAGCATTTTGATACGAAAAAAGAAGCAATGGAGTGGAGTCGCGATCTGGCAAAGAGGGAAGGACTAGAACTTATTCCTCATGGAGCAGATGGTAAGATTCAAAATCCCAACAGCTATGGAAATGACCCATGTCCTCCCAAGGACTCCAGGCATTAAGCATCGCTTTTCATGGAGGTAGCAGGCCGTTTCAAAGGCCTGCTATTTTTATTCTAGATAGGCACTGTCCGGAATTTTGTGTAAATTGAAACAGGATTCAGCTGCAAGTTTGTTTTTATATCTGGATTCTGTTCTCAAATTGGTTCATAATCAAACTCTAGTTATGAATAGACTGTATCCATTTCTTCTCAATTTCCAGTACTATAGTTTCTAATCAATATTACTCATTCTCTTGCTTAATTGCTTCATATATGCATCTTATAAGTCTTTTTAACTTATTGATTTTTGTATGTAATTATTTAATGTTCATTTAGTTATTGTGTATCTCTACATTTTACGCAGTGGATTGAGTATTTTTACAATACAATGTATCATTCATAATTAATATCAGTTCATGAGTTTTGAACAGTAACGACATCGTGAACGTATAAAAGCAAGAATTTTATCTTGTTCTATGAAAGTATCATCAACAATCTTCCTTCGTTATATAGGAAATTAGTTTGGACTGCCTGATATTTCCTTTAGCAAAAAAACATAAGAACAAAAAAGCCATAAGAACGATGTTGTATCTCTTCATTTATACATTAATAATATGCTTGCATATCTGCATGTCTAATAAATGAGACAAGATCTTGTTTTCACTTTTCGAGCAACTTAAAAACAGTTTAGTTTGGTTTATTTCCTTTATTTATAGATACTAAATTAAACTGATTAATATATAGGGCCGCACATGGAGTTATTTTTTACTACAAAGACTTGCCCGATCGGTAATGTATAAGAGTAAAATATTATTTTTCCGTATGATGGTAAATCCATTATTTGCCAAATAAGATTGTTGCGAGTATTAGCCAGCCCCTGCGTAATTTGATGACGATAAGCCTTGCTGCAGAAACATCCACAACAGTTTGACGGTGTTGTACTTTTGCGACATCAGTCCCCCAAGCCTCTCAACGATGCTCAAAACTGGGTCGTTTATTTTTATCCATCTATGAGCATTCAATTTGACACTAATGTAGTGAGAATAATTCCTATTATCAATGGGATGGCAAGCTGGTTTATGCACAACACATCAAATATCTCAATGGAGATAACTGATAGCAGCAGGATCGTTATAACCTGTATTATCAGTACAAAGAATACAATCTTTATACTCCACTTAACACCTAAAAATCAATTATTTACAGTTCTATATTCCTCAATTTTGTATATATGGATATTTACGGTATAAAATTACCATATTTGTACCATGATATTTGTAACATTCTGATAATCAGCTAAAGTTGTTTTAGAGGAAGTCAAGTAAATTTAAAACTATATTATACAAAAGGCGTGCAGTCCAATGGATTGTACGCCTTTTACATTATTAAGTTACATAAATTCTTATTGATATTTATTGCCGTTTTCAACTTAAACCTGTTTTAATATACCTTTTATTTTAATATAAGCCATCATTTACTTATAATACTTTACTTATTGATATGGTCTTCATATCACATTCATTTCATTGCAGAATTTGGCCGAGTGTTGTATCAGTGAAAGTTCTCCAGATTTTCAAGTCTAAATGCTTATAATCATCAAAGATTTGTTTGATATACTCAATTTCAAATACAAGTCGAATATCATTCTTATCCTCATCTGCTTGACCTTCCTTAAAACAACCAAGACGAACTATTTTTATCAGATATAAATCTCTAATACCCTTTTTCTTTATGTATGGCACGAAATAATAGAGTTTATTCAGGGCTATTGTTGAAGGAAATCGTTTTCCAGTATAATAAATATTGGCAGAACAATCTATATAATGCTCCATATTATTTGCCTTTACAAGTGAAATGAGAACATTCTTCGACAGATCAAGTTCTATCTTTATAGGTCGTTTATTGTCATAAACAACAGTTTTCTCACGAAGCTCCAAATTCTCTACAATATTACTATCTGCATATTGTTCAAACAAATTCAATAAATTAAGTTGCTTAACTCTTGGCTTAGACTCTTTTATAACTTTTTTGACTTTAATTTTGGGATTTCCATTTTTAAGAGCATTAAATTCCTCTGCCAGTTTATCAATACTATAATACCCATTAGTATATTTCAACTTAAAGAAATTATTGAGTAATCCTACCCCCAATATCTCATCCATTGTATTGTGGATAAATGCATAAACATCTTTGATGTAGTTACGTTCATCATCAGAAAGTAATGATAAATCTACAACTTTTCCCTTATTTAAGTCATTGGGCTCAAATTTTACAAGTCCATTGCCGTATTGGCGAGAGTTGTCTAGAAAAATTTCTTTGGCAACGTCTGTAATTAAATATGAGAACAGAATATCATGATCAACAGTATTTTCCTTTGGATAGACACAATGGAAAGTAGTTAGATTATATACACCTGCCTCGTTGCGAATAAAGCGCAATCCACTCCTGTTAAAAACAGAGACCCAAATAGGTGAAGGAGGTCTATTCTCTATAGAATACCATGGCGATCTACTTGCAGTCAAATAACGTCTATTAATACCCAGACTTTCACCTAAACTTATGTACCTTACTACATTGTTGTTTTTTGGATTTGAACAACCGTTAAAAATATAAACCGTCTTATCATTATTTACTAAATTTTCAAAATCATCCTTTGTAAAAAATATATGTGGAGCATCGACTGATTTACATATACAAGGCATCAAACTGTTTTTGGGTATATTATAGTCATCTGATTTTGAAGGCTTAAATGTAAAGTACTCATTTGCACCGGTTGCAATACCTCTAGAGACCTTGGCGAAATTAGAAAATGGGACAAGATTTTGATATTTGTCCCCATTACATTCTTCATAGTATGCTTTCCATTTTTTATCAGCCTGAAGATAGTCTGCATCGTACTCCAAGTACGAAGAAAGACTGTTATTTAGCTCTTCTATCTTCGTTACTGTTGAAAAACGGACTTTACCCGAATCTGTTTTCTTTTCGCAAAGCAAAATACAAGCGGTTGTAAGAGCATCATCAAAAGCACACTCTGTAAAATCAACAACAATGATATGCTGTAATGAATTACTCTTTATCAATGCCCGTTTTACCTCTACCCCATAGTCTGAATTGAGAAATTCTGATGGTACAATATATGCCAAACGTCCATTCTCTTTTAATTGTGCTATTGATTTTAGGAGAAACAATGTATATAGATTTGTGAACCCATTGAGTTTTGTCCCCAAATGCTTGTTTACATCCAGTATATAAGAGGCATTATCATAGTCATGAAACTTTAAATATGGTGGATTACAAATTATTACATCATATATTGCGTCCCATTCACTTTTAAAATAATCCTCATTCCGTAAATTCACCTCTTTTGGCGTAACTCTTTTAGCATATTCAAATAATTTATTGTCAATTTCATATGCATCTACAGGTAAAGAAACTTTTCTAGATAGTACACGAGAAAATACGCCTAGTCCATATGCCGGTTCAAGTACTCTTGTCTTGATTTTTCCTTCAAGTACCCAATTGCACATAAACTCGGCAATATTCTCAGGAGTAAAAAACTGAGCATACTTTTTACGATGTTCAAGTGTAGTATTTGCAATATAATTCTGTTCAATAGTCATTTTTATAGTGATATTCCGAAAAGAGATTGGAAATTAGCAGCATCAAGACAAGCTTCACCTCCATCAAATTTTACATAGAACAACAATCTTCCTTTATTTAATTCTTTTCTAACGCTATAATGATCTGGTTCAGTCACAGACTGTGCCAGGCAAATTCCATCTTGTGATGGAATTTTTATTGTAGTCTTATTCTGGTTCTTTGTATCTTGCTCAATAAAATACTTGTCATCTTCCAGGTCCGGATTAGATATAAGTTCAAGTATGTTTTGAAATGAAATTCCATAAATTTTATCAAAGAAAACCTGAACATAGAAATGAGGAACATCATATGTCATAATCCACTTATGGACTACCTTTAAATCTTCCACTTTAGGAGTAATAGACAGTGAATTTCTTTTCTGAATATTCTTCAAACACTTCTTTATTTCTGAGAGCATTGCCGACAGTTCTTGGAGACGTTGCGAGGAACGCCAACTTGAACAACGAAAATCAAGTGTTCGTATAGAAATCTCGTTAAGTTGCTGTAATATCAGAATAAGTTCCGGACGCTTTTGCTCGAGCAAATCCCGATATTCACTTATTATGACATTCTTCAGTTGAATTACCTTATCTGTGTTCTCCCGAATTATTCGATTTGCTTCCTCCGTATATTTATTAATGAGAAATGCACTTGAACGTACTTCTATACCTGCAATTGCTTTAGACACATATTCAGAAATCTCTGAACTTGCTTTAGAACTTATATCATACCCAAGAGTTTCGTCAAAATCATCTTTATTAAACAGAAGTATGTCAGGACGTTTGCCAATTGTGTCAAGCTCTGTCTGATAGTCATTGAAAAACTTTTCAAATCCGGCATCTCCTGCTACAAGGTCATCAGACTTTCCGTATCTCACAGCCACAATATTGCTTGAATTTTCATTTATAGCCCTGAATAATACATCTTCCGCCCAGTCTCCTTGTTGTTTGTTGGTAATAAATTCCGATGAAGCCTGCGTTGGCATAGAAGCTTCATTCCTTGGTTCTGAAAAGTCGATTAAACCTATATGAATTTTATTACATATTTGATTAATTATATCTTTATATGTTACCATAATCACATAATTTCTTTTTATACTCCAGTCATCCTAACAATTTCGTAAATAATACAACCTTTATCCGAAACATTAGCCTTTTTCCCATTTGATATATATTTCCAGATACAAAAATAGTGATAAATAATTAATCTAAATGGAAACTACTTTATATATTAGTTTTCCATATTAATAATCTGATATCTATAAAAACTGCACTGCCATGCATTTGAGTTTACATATAAGAAATGACTATCCCATAGTAAACACCGGATTATCACCGGTACTTTCATGCTCATTATAACAAAATCCTTCCCATTCGAAAAGTTTAAGATGTTCAGGGTCTTCTATCCTGTTTTTCAAGATATAACGCGTCATTTCGCCGCGACACATCTTAGCATAGACAACCACTGTAGAAAGCTTACCATTTTTGTAAACATGAAAATCAGGAGTTATTACTCTGACTTCACTGCACACACGTTTCCAGTCGAAAAGATCCTTCATCTCGCTACTAGCGAGATTTATAAGAATTCCTCCCTTTTTCTTAATTTCATCAATAAAGAAATCAGTCAAAACAGGTTTCCAATAATCAAACATTGTCACGTTACCCCTTTCCGGAAGTCTCACATCTCCTTCCAGACGATAATTTTTTATAACATCAAGCGGACGGAGTAACCCATAAAGAAAGGAAGTGATTAACAGATGTTCCTGTGCATATTTCAAATCATCATTTGAGAAATCCTTTACGGCAAGACGTTTGAACACCATCCCGGTGTACGACAAAATGGCAGAAAGACCATTATTATCTTCCGAAAAGAAATTATGATATCTGAAGTAATTCTCGGCAGCAAGTTTGGAGTTTACTTTCAGCATTCGTCCTAATTCCTCTTTATTAAATTGCGACATGTACATAGCGTTCTGCACAGCCTCATTATGAAATACCGGTTCTGTAGTTAACGGTACTTTTTGCTTACTTTGCGCTGTCATTGTCTTAGCGCAAGATATATAAACCAACATAATCAGAAATAGTGTTTAATCAATATTATCTTTTTAGAACAATCAAGACTTCAGCAGCCCAGAGAACACCCACTGAACGGCTGCTGAATTTCTGTCATACCGGTACATCAATCTTCATTAAGTTCCTCAAAGAAACCTTCCACACCGCCTTCAATCTGTTTACCCAAATCCTCAATCTGTTTTGAAAAATCTTTCAAGGCGTTCTTGGTCATTTTGGCATAAATCCTGCCCTTGAGTTTTCCTATTTCTTTCAGCTCATCATCGGTATATTCATATTTTGAAAGATCTTCTTCTATTTTTTCATACTCGGATAATATTTTTTCCCAGTCATCTTCTGTAAATTCATCATATTTGTCTTCTACCTGTTCAACCAGTGATGACAGATGTTCTATAGGAGTTTTAGATGTTTCACATGAAGAGAAACCTAATGAAAAAGTAATAGCTGCTAGAAATACATTTAATTTATTCATAATCCTTTTTATTTATAATTTAGGAGTTTATATTTATATAAAAATTCTTAGCAATATTCATAAATAGCATACGATGATAAAAATGATAAGATTTTTCGAGAAAATAAAGTTAACGCATAATAAATGGAAAACGACGATTAATAATTAACAATTAATAACGAATAGTGTATTACTTATGATATAAAAACACACCTGACCTTCTATATTCATTCTATTTTTTTTCATACCTTTGTTCTTAAGTCTAAATATACATTTTTTTTATGCAAAACAGTGACAGCATCATCATAATTCCTACTTACAACGAGAAGGAAAACATTGAGAATATAATCCGTGCCGTGTTCGGACTGGAAAAGTTTTTCCACATCCTTATTATAGAAGATAACTCGCCGGACGGAACAGCAGACATAGTGAGAAGGCTGCAGAAAGAATTTCCGGAAAGGCTTTTCATGATTGAAAGAAAAGGTAAACTGGGACTAGGAACTGCATATATCACAGGATTCAAATGGGCTATAGAAAAGAAGTATGACTATATTTTCGAAATGGATGCCGACTTCAGCCATAACCCTAACGACTTGCCAAGACTCTACAAGGCTTGCCATGAAGACGGCGGAGATGTGGCTATCGGTTCAAGATACATCAGCGGAGTGAACGTGGTTAACTGGCCTATGGGCAGAGTTTTGATGTCGTACTTCGCATCCAAATATGTGAGATTTATCACCGGAATACCTGTACACGACACTACTGCCGGATTCAAGTGCTATAGACGTGAAGTACTTGAGACCATCGATCTGGATAAAATCCGCTTCAAGGGATATGCTTTCCAGATTGAAATGAAATTCACTGCCTACAAGTGCGGATTCAAGATTATAGAAGTGCCGGTTATATTCATCAACCGTGAACTCGGAACTTCTAAGATGAACAGCAGCATATTCGGTGAGGCTGTGTTCGGAGTAATGAAACTGAAATGGGATAGTTGGTTCAAAAAATATCCTAAAAGAAAATGTTGTTAGTTTTCAGACATTGGTTATTAGTTTTTAGAATTAGAAATCTAATCAATTAGTCAATTCTTAATATATAAAGATGAAAAGAATTTGGATAAAGAATGCTGTCATCGTGAACGAAGGCAGACAGTTTAAAGGCTCGGTTGTTACTGAGTATGAAACAATATACAGAATTATCGAAGGCAATGCTACGCCTGAATGTGATATAAACGAGACCATTGACGCAGAAGGTTGCTTCCTGCTTCCTGGAGTGATTGACGACCATGTGCATTTCCGCGACCCTGGACTTACACACAAGGCTGATATGGCTACAGAAACCGCTGCAGCTGCTGCCGGAGGTGTGACTTCGTTCATGGATATGCCTAACTGCAATCCGCAGACCACTACCATCGAGGCTCTGGAAAACAAGTTTGCCGATGCCGCTACCAAGTGCGTGGTGAACTATTCTTTCTATTTCGGGGCAACGAACAATAATGCCGACCAGCTTAAAAATCTTGACAAGACTCACGTTTGCGGCGTGAAACTGTTTATGGGCGCAAGTACAGGCAACATGCTTGTGGACCGCATGGAAGCTCTGAAGAAAATATTCTCCGAAGCAGGAATGCTGATTGCCACTCACTGTGAGGACCAGACCGTAATTAGCCGCAACACTGCCGAAGTAAAAGAAAAGTATGGCGAAGAGGCTGACATTTCTCTTCATCCGATAATCCGCAGCGAGGAAGCCTGCTATAACTCATCATCGCTTGCAGTGAAATTGGCTAAGGAAACTGGAGCACGTCTTCATATCCTTCATGTAAGTACCGCCAAGGAACTGGAATTGTTCGAAGACAAACCTCTTTCTGAAAAGAAAATAACTTCGGAGGCTTGTGTTTCTCACCTTATGTTCTGCGATGAGGACTACAAGATTCTTGGCGGACGCATAAAATGTAATCCGAGCATCAAAACACGTGCTGATCGTGACGCTCTGAGAAAAGCACTAAGCAGTAATCTGATTGATGTGATAGGCACCGACCACGCCCCTCACCTTCTCTCTGAAAAACAGGGCGGTGCACTGAAGGCTGTATCGGGTATGCCTAGCCTGCAATTCTCATTGGTAAGTATTTACGAGCTTGTCAAGGAAGGCGTGCTGTCAGTGGAACAGCTTGTACAGAAAATGTGTCATGCTCCTGCCAAACTGTATCAGATTAAGGAAAGAGGATTTATCCGCGAAGGATATAAAGCAGATTTGGTGATACTAAATCCTAATCATGAATGGACTGTCACAACTGACTGTATAAAGAGCCGCTGCGGATGGAGCCCTATGGAGGGAAGAAACTTCCATGCCAAGGTTGAGAAAACTCTGGTAAACGGAACTGTGGTTTACGAAAATGATACCGTAAATACTGCCCACAGAGGTCAGGCACTGGTATTCGACAGATGATTGTAAAATTAGTTTTTAGTTCTTAGTTGTTGGTTATTAGTTCCATCCGAATGGCTCTAACAACTAAAAACTAATATCTAATAACTTATTAATTATTAATTTTTAATTATTAATTTCCCAAATGCATACAGACATCACCGTAAAAGAATACGACATACACGAACTGGCTGATTACATAAACTGGATTTACTTTTTCCACGCATGGGGATTTCAACCAAAATATTCGTCAATAGCCGATATTCATGGTTGTGACGGCTGCCGTGCAATGTGGCTCGTATCTTTCAAAGAAGATGAAAGACCAAAGGCTTCCGAGGCGATGCAACTGCACAAGGAGGCACAGAGAATGCTAAACAGTCTGGACGGACGCTTCAAAGTTTATGCCATGTACCGCCTGATGGATGCCAATTCGGACGGCGACAATCTGATAATGGAAGGGACAAGATTTCCGCTGTTAAGGCAACAATCAAGAGTTAAAGACTCTGACCCGTTTCTGTGTCTTAGCGACTTCGTCAAACCTGCATCCTATGGTATGACTGATACTGTGGGATGTTTTGCCACCACAATTGACCCGGAAATGGAAAAGGAATTCGAAGACGATGACTACAAGCATATGCTATGCAAGACTTTAGCTGAAAGACTGGCTGAAGCGGCAGCAGAAAAGATTCATGAAACAATCAGAAAATCGGTCTGGGGATATGCTCCAGACGAAAACCTGAGTGTGAAAGAGCTGTTGGATGAAAAGTATTGTGGAATACGTCCTGCTGTAGGCTATCCCTCACTTCCAGACATCTCGGTGAACTTTCTGCTTGATGATTTGTTGGATATGAAGCGCATAGGAATAACTCTGACTGAAAACGGAATGATGCATCCTCATGCTTCAGTGAGTGGACTGATGTTCGCACATCCGCAGTCAAGGTACTTCAGTGTCGGAAAAATAGACGAAATGCAACTTGCCGACTATGCTGAGAGACGTGGCAAGACTGCCGATGAGATGAGAAAGTATCTAAGGGCAAATGTTGGGTAATCAGTTTTTAGTTGTTAGTTATTAATTTTTAATTATTAATTCTAAATGATCTTACTTAGAGTTGCAATATTTTTTCTGCTGATGCTGTTGTTACCGGACTGGTACATACACCGTGTATATATAAGGTGTAAGAAAAACAAGCTTTACAGCAGGCTTCTTTGGTGGCCTACTATAGGTCTGCTACTGCTGCTGGCTATCTTCATAGCCTTACACGACAGTCTGCACGACTATTTCGGCATATACCTTATCGTAACTTTATGTTTCTGCATTCCAAAACTGACGTTTGTCTTATTCAGCCTTATACTGAGGGGTATCAATAAGATTTCTGGATTGAAAATACCTCACGCAGCCATATCTGCCCTACCTGCTCTGGCCATGCTGGGATACATTCTTTTCGGAGCAATAAAGGGAAAAGAAAACTTCAAGGTAAGGGAAGTAACATTCACATCGGCAAACCTGCCTGAAGTATTCGACGGCTACAGGGTTATGCAACTCTCGGACATACATTCCGGAAGCTGGAAAGGAAATCCGGAAGCCTTGAAAAAAGCCATAGACTTATGCAACAAACAAAACGCAGATTTGGCTTTGTTCACAGGCGATCTTGTAAACAGCCGTTCCGACGAACTTTTAGAGTTCACAGAAATTTTCTCTGAACTGAAAGCGAAAGATGGTGTTTACTCCGTATTGGGAAACCATGATTACGGGACATACGTCAAGTGGAATTCCGAAGCAGACAGGATTGCAAATATAGATTCTCTCATTGCCCGTGAAAACAGAATGGGATGGAGAATGCTGAACAACAGTCATACCATCATCAGAAGAGGTAATGACTCTATAGCAGTGATAGGAGTAGAGAATAGCGGACGCCCTCCCTTCCCAGACTATGCCCGTCTGAAAGAGGCCTCAGCAGGCACCGAAGGTATGTTCCAGATACTGATGAGCCACGACCCTACCCACTGGCGCAGGCAAATTCTACCGGAATCGGATATTGAACTCACACTGTCGGGGCATACACACGATATGCAGATTACGTTCTTTGGGTTGTCTGTATCATCGTTCATTTATCCTGAACACAACGGCATGTATATGGAAGGAGAAAGAGGACTTTACGTAAACATAGGACTAGGACACGTACTGTTCCCGATGCGACTTGGAGCATGGCCGGAAATAACAGTAATCACACTAAAGAAAAAATAACAGAAACTCAAAAACTCATAAATATGAAATTATTGTACATTATCTATCAGATTTGCATTGGTTTGCCGATATTCCTTGTAACAACAATTCTTACGGCACTGACAACAATGATCGGATGCCATCTTGGCAACGGACATTTCTGGGGGTATTATCCCGGAAAACTCTGGTCACAAATAACATGTTACACTTTACTTCTGCCTATAAAAGTAAAAGGACATGAAAATATAGACCAGAAACAATCATATGTGTTTGTAGCAAATCATCAGGGTTCGTTCGACATCTTCCTGATATACGGTTTTCTGGGAAGAAACTTCAAATGGATGATGAAGAAAAGCCTTAGAAAAATACCATTTGTGGGTAAGGCATGCGAATCGGCAGGATTTATCTTTGTTGACAAATCTGGACCTAGAAAAATACACGAAACCATAGAACAGGCATTCCATGTGCTGAAAGACGGAACTTCGCTGGTGGTTTTCCCTGAGGGAGCTAGAACATTCACCGGACACATGGGCATTTTCAAGAAAGGAGCGTTCCAGCTGGCAGACGAACTTCAGTTACCGGTCGTTCCTTTGACGATAGACGGCTCGTTCAATATACTTCCGCGTACTGGAAAACTGTTGTCATGGCATCCTATGAAACTTACTATCCACAAGCCTATTTTCCCGAAATGCAAAGGTCCTGAAAACATCAAGGAGCTTATGGAAGAATCGTATAAGGTAATAGAAAGTGCGTTACCTGACGAATATAAAGGAAAAGTTGATAATCCTGACCAATAAATCTATAGCATAAAAAACAGCTCCGGCATATTGGAATTTGTTTCCTTATGCCGGAGCTGTTTTTTTTATATAAAATCAATATGAATTGATTACCATTCTACGAATTTGCCACGAGCTCTGCGTTCTGCAAGAATTTCTTTCAGACGTTTGTTCTTTTCTTTAGCGATGTATTTACGTCCGAAGATGTTAGGGATGGCAACTCCAAGAGAAATACATAATATCACCATACCGGAAGTAATACCACTCTGTATAGCCTTCATCAAGATTGAAATCTGTTCAGGTGATTCCACATTCATATTGATGATACCGAAAAGCATACGATACATAAGCACTCCAGGAATCATAGGAATGACAGAAGGGATAGTCAAAACGTGGTTTGGACAGTGGAACCAGTGTACAGCCTTGATAGCTATAAGGCTTACCAATACAGAACCGGCAAACGATCCTATCACTAGTCCCATATCAAGACCTATATTGTCTGTACTTGGACCGAGGTTCACAAAGTTACGTGTACAAACAGCTATTATACCTCCTATGGCAACAACCCACAACAGACGGCGTGGTATATTGAATATCATAGAGAATCCCATTGCTGAGATGGCAGCCGCTATGGCATATTCAATATAATTGTGGTGAGGAACCATACTGATGGTCGGGAAGAAATTTTCAATATGACATATCTTAACGGCAAATGCTATACCGAAAGCCATGGCAGAAACCATAAGCAATGTATTGACCGCACGTACTATACCGACCTGAATATAATTGTCCAGCATATCATCAACAAAGTTTATCAACGGCACTCCCGGTACAATGAACAATGCACATGCCAAAAGCGGATGCCATGGAGTGGTTGTCCACGAAGCAGGCAATAATGTAGATGCCCATGCCAACATTGTAGAAATAAAAGCAGCTATAGCAATACCCATGTAATGATTTAGACCTGACTCATTACATTTGGCACGTACTCTCATACCGATAATGGCAGCTATTGACGCATAAAGGAAAGCAACCCAGTCGCAACCGAACTGGATACAGAATCCACCGCAGGCAAAACCGGCACCGATAGCAACCTGCCAAGGAGTATAGTTACGCTTGCGTTTACGAATTTCTTCCAGCTCCTCTTCATATTGGTCAAGGGTGTAGTCATTCTCGATTGCACGCCATGACAATTTGCTCACAGCCGATATGGCAGTCATGTTCACTCCATGACCCTCTATCCTCTGGAATTTTGTGAATGAATAGTCACCATCACTCACATTCACCATAAGCATGGTAAAGCTGACGTTGATGTGAAGTTTTTCTTCCGGAATACCTAGGAAAGCGGCAGTACGCTTCATATTCCTTACCACACGGTTAGTATCGGCAAGGCTCTCAACCAAAAGTTTTCCAGTGCGTAGAAGTAAATCTACTCGTCGATGAAGCAGCAGTTCATCATGTACTTTTTCTGTCGTCTGAAGATGTTCCATATAGTAAATTTTGTTTTCGGGTGCAAAGGTATTAATTATTCCTATTTTATGTGTATCTTTGTAGCGCAATATTATACAAAAAAAATATCCGGATTTGGTAAGAAACAGAAAAATCACATATCGTTTCCACAGTTTTGTGGAAAAATTACACACCTTTTAATAATAAAAACTACTTGACAATACATTTTAAACAGTTTATTTTCAGTAAATTAGATTCTCCGTCTCAATTATGGCATATGGATTGCCATTAATTTAACGGCATCTAAAATATTAACAGATTTGTATATGAAACGATTTTTGACAAGAAAGGACTTGAAATTCAAGAAGAAACAAGCCATTTACTCATGCATCTGCATTATCTTAGTAGTAGGTCTTTATCTTATCTTCAACAGAAAAGAAAAACCTGTTGTTGAAAGACCTATTGTATGTGTGCAACCTGTTGTACAGGAGAATGTTGAAATCTATGGAGACTATGTAGGACGAATCAGGGCACAACTTTTCGTTGAAGTAAGAGCCAGAGTGGAAGGCTTCCTTGAAAGAATGCACTTCGAAGAAGGTAGTTACGTTAAAAAAGATCAGATACTTTTTGTCATCAATCAGGACCAATACCGCGCAAAAGCAGACAAGGCCAGAGCCCAGTTGAAGAAAGACGAAGCTACGGCTCTGAAAGCCAAACGTGATTTGGACCGTATCCGTCCGCTTTATGAGCAGAACGCTGCCAGCCAGTTGGACCTGGACAATGCCATTGCAGCATACGAAACGGCAGAGGCAAGTGTAGGTATGAGTAAGGCTGACCTGGAACAGGCTGAGCAGGAATTGGGATATACCATCGTACGCTCCCCTATTTCAGGACATATCAGTGAAAGACTTGTTGACCCGGGAACACTGGTAGGAACAGGAGGCAAATCACTGCTTGCCACAATTGTAAAGAGTGACACCGTAAACGTGGATTTCAGCATGACAGCCCTTGACTATCTTAAAAGCAAGGAAAGAAACGTTACATTCGGTCAGAAAGATACTACACGTACATGGAAACAAACTGTAACGGTTACACTGCCGGACAATACCGTATATGAGCATAAAGGTCTGGTGGATTTCGCGGCTCCGCAGGTTAATCCAAAGACAGGTACATTCCAGGTAAGAGCTGAACTTCCAAATCCCGAACATGTACTTCTTCCGGGACAGTTTACAAGCGTAAAAGTACTTCTCGACGTAAGAGAGAATGCTACAGTTATTCCAAAGAAATCACTTATCATCGAAAAAGGCGGATCATACGTATTCGTGATGCGACGTGACTCCGTAGCAGAAAGACGCTTCATCGAGATAGGTCCGGAATTCAAGAACGATGTTGTAGTGGAAAGAGGTCTGGCACCGGGAGAAATGATTGTGACAGAAGGTTACCACAAGCTCACACCGGGAGTGAAAGTACAGGTTGCTCCTGAAGATATAAGCCAGGAGGAAAACAAGGCTGACAATGACAGCAGCACTACAAGCAAGTGAAATTAACACAGAGGTAAACTAACCAAGCTACACATTTATGAAAGTAAGTTTCTTTATAGACAGGCCGGTCTTTTCGGCTGTCATCTCAATACTTATTGTCATAGTAGGTATCATAGGATTGATGATGCTTCCTATCGACCAATACCCACAGATAACTCCGCCTGTGGTTAAAATCAGCGCCTCATATCCGGGTGCGAGTGCCGTAACCGTTTCTCAGGCGGTGGCAACTCCTATCGAGCAGGAACTCAACGGTACTCCGGGTATGCTTTATATGGAATCAAACAGTTCGAATACAGGTAGTTTCTCGGCTACTGTCACTTTCGACATTTCCGCCGACCCTGATATGGCATCCGTTGAAATACAGAACCGTGTGAAACTGGCTGAATCAAGACTTCCGGCGGAAGTTGTTCAGAACGGTATCGAAGTGGAGAAACAGGCTGCCAGCCAGCTTATGACTCTGACTCTGATGTCTGATGACCCAAAATTCGATGAGATTTATCTTAGTAACTTTGCTACTCTATATGTACTCGACCTTCTTCGCCGTATCCCTGGTGTAGGCCGTGTATCGAATATCGGTAGCCGCTATTATGCAATGCAGATTTGGGTTGATCCGGCAAAACTTGCCAATTACGGACTGACAGTGCAGGATTTGCAGAGTGCACTTAAAGACCAGAACCGTGAATCGGCAGCCGGAGTACTCGGTCAACAGCCTATGTCAAACGGTATCGACATAACTATCCCTATCACAGCCCAGGGACGTCTTTCTTCTGCATCCCAGTTTGAAGAAATAGTGCTTAGAGCAAATCCCGACGGTTCACTTATCAGAATGAAGGATGTGGCAAGAGTTTCGCTCGAGGCATCATCATACAGTACCGAGAGTGGAATCAATGGTGGTAACGCAGCTGTGCTTGGCATATACATGCTCCCGGGAGCCAACGCAATGGAAGTGGCACAAAGAGTAAAAGATACAATGGAGGAAATCAGCCAGACATTCCCTGAAGGTCTGGAATACAATTTCCCGTTCGATATGACAAACTACATCTCGCAGTCTATCCATGAGGTGTATAAGACTTTGTTCGAAGCCCTGTTCCTGGTGATTGTGGTGGTGTTCCTGTCTCTTCAGAGCTGGAGAGCAACACTCATACCTGTGGTTGCAGTACCTATATCGCTTATCGGAACATTCGGTTTCATGCTGATATTCGGGTTCTCACTCAATATGCTTACACTTTTGGGACTTGTACTTGCAATCGGTATAGTAGTGGACGATGCCATCGTGGTGGTGGAAAATGTGGAACGAATAATGGAGGAGGAAAAACTCAGTCCTTACGAGGCCACAAAGAAAGCTATGGAAGGTCTTGCCGGAGCCGTAATCGCAACATCACTGGTGCTGGCTGCGGTGTTCGTTCCTGTAAGTTTCCTTTCCGGTATCACAGGTCAGTTGTACCGCCAGTTTACTGTAACAATCGTAGTGTCAGTACTTCTTTCCACTGTTGTGGCATTGACATTAAGTCCGGTGATGTGTTCTCTAATATTGAAACCTACAGATCCGAACAAGCCTAAAAACAGGGTGTTCAACTGGATAAACAAATGGCTGGGTATCGGTAATAACCAGTACGTGAAATATATAAAACGTATAATCAAGAATCCTCGCCGGGTAATGGCAGGTTTCGGTATGGTTCTCGTATTCATATATGTATTCCACAGATTAGTACCAACCAGCTTCCTTCCGGTTGAGGACCAGGGATATTTCACCGTAGAGCTTGAATTACCAGAGACTGCCACACTCGAGCGTACACGCAAGGTTACCGACAGAGCCATTGACTTCATTATGAAAGACCCTGCTGTGGAATATGTACAGAACGTTACAGGTACCAGTCCACGTGTGGGAACAAGCCAAGCTAGAAGCCAGCTCACAGTCATCCTGAAAGAATGGAAAGAACGTGACAATACAACGATAGACGAGGTAATGGACCGAGTTCAGAAAGAACTTGAAACATATCCAGAGAGCAAGGTGTTCCTTTCTACTCCACCGGTAATTCCGGGACTTGGTACAGCCGGAGGTTTCGAAATGCAGCTTGAAGCCAGAGGTGAGGCTACATACGATGACCTGGTACGCGCTACAGACACTCTGATGCATTATGCTTCTATGCGTAAAGAAATTGCAGGTCTGTCATCATCACTGCAGGCTGAAATTCCTCAGTTATATTTCGATGTTGACCGCGACAAGGTAAAACTCTCAGGAGTACCAATGGCAGATGTATTCTCTACAATGAAGACTTACACTGGTTCGGTTTATGTGAACGACTTCAATATGTTCAACCGTATCTATCGTGTATATATCCAGGCTGAAGCTCCTTATCGCCAACAGCGCGAGAACATAGGTCTGTTCTTCGTAAAAGGTTCGTCAGGCGACATGATTCCGCTTACGGCACTTGGAACAACAGACTATACCACTGGACCGGGTAGTATCAAACGTTTCAACATGTTTAACACATCAGTTATACGTGGTACAACCGCCAATGGCGCCAGTTCAGGTCAGGTAATGGAGATATTGGAACAGATAGCACGCGAAAAACTTCCTGACAACATAGGTGTGGAATGGAGCGGTCTGTCATATCAGGAAAAACAGGCAGGCGGACAGACAGGTATTATATTATCACTTGTATTCCTGTTCGTATTCCTCTTCCTTGCGGCACTATATGAAAGCTGGACAGTACCTATCGCAGTATTGATTTCACTTCCTGTTGCAGTACTAGGAGCATACGCCGGAGTAACATTATGCGGACTTGAAAACGATACTTACTTCCAGATCGGTCTTGTAATGCTTATCGGTCTTGCTGCAAAGAATGCCATCCTTATCGTGGAATTTGCTAAAGACGAGGTAGATAAAGGCAGAGATGTGGTAGAATCAGCCATACATGCGGCACAATTACGTTTCCGCCCTATCCTTATGACATCACTGGCATTTATCCTTGGTATGCTTCCTATGGTATTGGCAACAGGTCCCGGTTCTGCAAGCCGACAGGCAATCGGTACCGGAGTATTCTTCGGAATGATCATAGCCGTTACAGTAGGTATAGTGCTTGTACCTTTCTTCTTCGTAATGATATACAAGGCTACAGGCAAAATAAAACAGAAACGTATCAACATAAAGAAAGCATAACATATGAAACATATAGCATCTATATTTAGAATGACATTCATATTCCTAATGGCTTCCACTATCTGTGGTTGCCAACTAGGAAAGCACTATACACGTCCTCAGATTGATATGCCAGAAGTGCTTGACAGCATGAGCATGGACAGTACATCAATGGGTGATTTCCCTTGGGAAGAACTTTACACGGACACTACACTGCAGGCTCTGATAAGAAAAACACTTGAATACAACAAGGATATGCTTATAGCTGGTGCACGTATCAAAGAGCTGGCAGCAATGAAGCGTATCGACTGGGCCAACATGTTTCCGGCTATAACAAACAAAATATATGCAGAGAACGAAAAAGAAAATTATGGTGGTAATAAACCATCACTTGACAATGAATTTGATATAAAATTAGGAGTATCATGGGAGCTTGATTTATGGGGAAACCTACGTTGGGCACGTGATAAGAGTATGGCTGATTTTATGGGATCTATAGAAAATCAGCGCGCTCTGAAAATGAGTCTTATCGCACAAATGGCACAATCATATTTCGAATTGGTGGCATTAGACAATGAGTTGTCTATAGTTCGAAAGACAGTTGATGCTCGACGTGAAAGTCTGTACCTTGCCAGAATCAGATATGAAGGTGGATTAACAAACGAAACAGCGTTCAGACAGGCTCAAGTGGAATTAGCCAGAACTGCAACGCTCATCCCTGATCTTGAAAAGAAAATATCATTAAAAGAAAATGAAATAGCTTTCCTAACAGGTGAATATCCACATCATATAAACCGTTCAGTGCTACCTGAAGATGTGTTGCTACCGGCTACCCTACCTGTTGGTTTACCATCAAGTCTTCTTGAGAGACGTCCTGATGTAAGACAAGCGGAACAGTCTCTCATAGCAGCTAATGCTGCAGTTGGAATGGCATTCACTAATATGTTTCCAAGACTGACTTTGACAGCATCATACGGAGCTGAGAGTGAAGAATTAAAAGACATTTTCAAATCTCCGCATCATCTTATTGCCGGTTCGCTCATTACCCCAATATTTAATTTCGGCAAGAACCGCGCAGCGCTTAAAGCCAAGAAAGCCGCATACGAACAGGCTACATATGCCTATGAGAAAGCAGTGCTAAACGCATTCAAGGATGCAAGAAACGCTATCGTAGAATTCAACAAGACACGTGATATATACGAAACCAGATTGAGACTGGAACAGGCTTCAAAAAGCGCTCTTGACCTTGCCGAACTGCAATATATCAACGGTGTTATCGGATATATCGACTTGCTGGATGCGCAGCGTGGTTATCTGGATGCACAGATTGGATTGAGTAATGCCATACGCGACAAGCAGATTACTCTTGTAAATCTATACAAGGCTCTTGGCGGCGGATGGTCACAAGACGAAAAATAAAATAAAAGAATCCATACCTAAAGTTTTCAGGCGGTGTTCAGTGATAATATCACAGAGCACCGCCTGAAATGTTTTTAAATGACTTTTAAACTGTATTTAATTGAAGAATTTTATTCCTATAAATATGGTTCTCGGCTGCGTAGGACCGTAAAAGTATTTTGAATCGCGTCCTATACCTTTATCCAAATCTTTCTGGAAAGCATTGAACATATTGTTCACACCACCGTTCAACTGAAGTTTCAGATGGTCGTTCAATACAAAAGTATAGTTAAGTTTCAGGTTAAGTTCCATAAAATCCGGAGTCTTTTCAAGAACATCTTTCTCTATATAACCGGCAAAGTGAGGTACCAGCATTCGTCCTGTATATACACCAGACAATGAGAAATCAAAATTCTTGTTCTTGAATGGAGCAGAAGTAAACGTAAAATAACCGTACAGGTCAGGAGTACGCGTCATCTTCTTTGTAGGTGCCACATCTGCATCCTCGCTCCAATAAACAGCCTCTGTATATCTGCTTTGCTGTGCAGTAAAACCTAACTGCAACTGGGCATCCCTGCCATGAGCAATCTTATAGTCGATATTGGCTCCATACACTCTGGCACCACGTCCGTTACAGCGCTCCTGTATGGTAGTTCCCTGCTGATCGCCTTCACCTATATTTTTAAGATAGAATACATCATTAAGCATTGTGTAGAAACCTTCAATCAAAAGGTTTGACTGGAAATGACCGAACGAAGCACTCCAATCTACCGAACCGCTGAAACTGTTTGAGCGTTCAGGTTTCAGCCCTTCCGCCAGACGTATAATCATAGCCTCACCACCTACCGCAGCTACGTGAAGATCCTCATCGTATGCCTGTGGAGCACGGAAACCTGTTGACCAAGTCAGACGTCCCTGTACCTTATCCGATGGTTTCCACAAGGCATTCACACGCGGACTGAATATCACATTATCCACAAGATTATGCTTGTCAAGACGGAATCCTGCCAACAAAGTGAACTTATCCATCTTCCATTCGTTCTGGGCGTATGCGCTGGCCACTTTCACATCCTGCTTCAAATCGCGGTTATATCCCGCCATGATGTCATGCAAGGCATTGTACTGATACTCCAGACCACCGGTAAAAGTAGCCGGAGAGAAGAGACACTTATCCATATTGCCCACATACATTGCTCCACCTACTGCAGTCAAATCGTCTGTAGTTCCGTATGCCTTACCCGGATCATCAAGTTCCTGCGTACCATAATAACTGTTGCGGTCTGTATGCTGAACAGAACCGTAAACAGAGAGTTTATGACGATATTCATTGAAGAAAACATCATATGTCAGACCTCCACTGTTTATTATATGTTTAGTCTGCTCACAAATATCTGCCTCATGAGGCTGCAGATTGAAATTGCTTCCTCCGCGTCTGAATTCATTTGTAGTATGATATTCCAGGCTGATACGGCTGAAATGAGTAGGACGGTAATAAGCTCTGAGTCCGAATGTATTCATATTCAGTTTTCCCAGTTCCGAGAAACCGTCGCCATCAGCGTCGTACGGATTTCTGTTTCTATAAGACTGATACAATGCTATACCGTATGTATTATCAGAAGATACGAGCGAGGCATTCGCTCCCATATACTGTTCCCAAGATTTTCCACCAAGGTTGGACATATTGGTAGAAACCTGAAATGAATTGTTTACAGGATCTTTTGTTATGATATTGATAGTACCACCTACAGCATTTGCACCGAAAAGAGCCGATCCACCGCCACGCACTACCTCTACCCTCTCTATCATATTCACAGGAATCTGCTCAAGACCATACACTCCAGACAATGCGCTCATCACCGGACGGCTATTGATAAGAATCTGCGAGTATGGCCCTTCCAGACCATTGATACGTACCTGAGGGAAGCCACAGTTCTGACAATTATTCTCCACGCGCAATCCTGACTGATAGTTAAGCGACTTTGCCAAATCAGTAGAATTTACCATTTCGAACAGTTTATTGTTCATCACATTTACCACCACAGGAGCAAGTTTCCTACTTGTTTCATTTCTGTTGGCAGACACCACGACTTCATCAGTCATGATAGTTTCTTCCGAGAGGACAAAATGCACATCTACAGTATATTCATCGCTCACACTCACCTCTTTAGTCTGTTGTGCATACCCAACAGAATTCACTTTCAACGTATATTTACCTGCAGGAACTTTTTTCAGCTTAAAATATCCGTCTGTATCAGTCACTGTTCCCTCACCCGTTTCAACAATAATGACTGTAGCATATGGGAGACTGTTTTCTGTACCTTTTTCTATTACATGACCTGTTATTACATTACCCTCTTTCACAGGGCTGTTATCGACCCCTGCTGCCATACTGACTATGGCGCACACAAGAGCCGAAATGAATATTGATAATTTCTTCATTTCTTTATTGATATAAATTTGATAAAAAGTTACAACGTATTTATTCCATGCCTATACAGAAATACAGGCACGAAAAACCAGGACACCATATATGGTGCCTTACTATACAAATAGAAATGAAGAATAAGGAGGTGCGCGCAGACCTATACCGGAATCAAATTCCGGCAACAGACATGTAGGAACATGTTCTGTATAATCAATAAGGAATACAGGTTGAAACGGTGTATCGACAATCAAAGGTTCCGAAGCTTCCAATGAATGGAAATCCGTAAGAAAATGAAGAACCAGAGTCTGTCCGGCTGTATGTGAATGCTGATCCGAGAATGGATGCGAATGCACTACCATTACGCCGTTCACCACGTGTACATGGGCATAAGCAGAGACTATGGCATAATATGCCACAAACACAGTAAGAAACAGCGAGGCCGTTATTCTAATCCATGCTCCAGTGCTTTTTGTCATAACTCTATTTATACTCATTATAAATTGCGCAGCAAAGATAAGCAAAATATTAAAGCATTCAATGTAATGGGATTAATTTTATGCTCAAAAAAAGGATAATGCAGCATAATATAATTCATTTCTATTACAATGTTTTATAGCCATATCAATCACAGCATACAGCATCATAACCAGAATAATAATATCAATAACGATAATTTTATATGACTATCTATAAAAAATTATCGTATATTTGATGAATATAACAAACGAGACCGATGATAACAAAAGTAACAGAAAACGATGCAGCCGAAATAGCTGCCATCTATAACTACTATATACGCGAAAGCGTAGCCACTTTCGATACAGAAGAATGGCAAACAGAAAAGATGGAACAACGTATAATTACATTGTCCTCATCTTATCCATATATTGTTTACCGAACAGAAGATGGAAAAATTGCCGGTTTTTGCTATGCCCACCCATGGAAAGAAAAAGATGCATACAGCCGTACACTTGAAACCACAGTATATGTATCTCCAGAACATACTGGACGCGGAATAGGACAGAAACTAATGGAAGAACTGATTGATATTTGCCGTAAAAAAGGTTTTATGACACTCATAGCATGTATCACAGAAGGAAATGAAAACAGTTTCAGGCTACACCGAAAATTAGGATTTAAGCAAGTATCACATTTCAAGAAAGTAGGAATGAAATTCAACCGGTTTCTTGATGTGATAGATTATGAGTTAATTCTTTGAATAAAATAATTTATAAGAAGATACAAATATGTACGAAGATTTATTCCAAGTAAGATCAAACGACCTCACTCCTACGACAGGCAGAATTCTCATAGCATCGCCACTCATAAACGATTATCATTTTCAAAGATCCGTAGTAATGCTGATAAATAGCGAAAAGAAAGGTAATCTTGGGATAGTTCTGAACAAAGAACTAAAGGTTCAGATGTCGCTCAATGAACTTGTACACGAACTGGATGATGTCCCAAGAATTCCTCTATACAAAGGAGGTCCCGTGAACCGATACAATTTATCTTTCATCCATGACATTCAGGAGATAGACCAGTCCATACCTTTAGGAAACGGCCTGTTCTTGAACGGAAGTTTCAACCTGATGCTTAAATATATAAAGCAGGGAAATCCTATAGAAGGCAGGGTACGCTTCTATATGGGACTTGCAGGATGGAATGAAGGACAGCTACTGACTGAAATAGATAATGACACATGGATTATAAGTAATCCACGAAAAGATATAATTATGGGAGAAGATATCGGTAATATGTGGAAAAATAGCCTGGCTATAATGGGTGAGCCGTATAGTACATGGTCCAAATATCCGTTGATACCATCGATGAACTGATATCTTATAATTACAAGGCAGCTATCTTCTGATATAAGCACACATCATAATATTTGTTACCTCTTCTGATCCACGATTTGAGTACGGCAACTTCTGTAAACCCACACGAATCAAACACAGAACGTGCCGCAACATTATCATTTCGGACATAAGAATACAACTGATTTATCCCAATAAATCCGAAACAATGTGCTTCCATTCCGGAGATTGCCGCCTTTGCTATACCCCTTCCTCGAAACTCCGGCAACACGACAATGCCAATCTCTGCCTTATTATTTCTGACATCGAAATCGAACACATCAACCATTCCTGCTATTCTTCCGTCCTGAAGCTCTATCATCATCCTCAATTGCCTGTCTGTAAATATATCATTAGTATTCTCGGCAATATACTGCTTCATCTGGTAGCGGGTATATGGTCCTGTATTTTCGCTACTATGCTCCCACAGCAAAGGATCATTCTCCACAGCCAGCATTATTTCCAGATCCTCAGGCTCCGGTGCACGAAGAATAATGTCGCTCATCATAAATCCTCCCCTTCTGTTTTCTGCAAGTCAAGTTCAGAAAGCATACGTCTTCTGCCCGGTATGCATAACATAGTTGCCAAGACTGCCATGCCACCACAAAGAAGACCGGTAGTATCCATTGTCCAATAATAAAGCGATATATTGAACACTGCTACTACAAGCAGAAGTATAATTCTAACCTCGCTCCATCGGCGATAACTCTTCAAGGCTTTTTCTATATTCAGATTCTTTATATACTTTGTCAGAGACAGATTGAAAATACGAAGCGACATAGGAATAAGACATATGGCCAACAAGACTCCGGTCAGCTGTGCCACATATTCCGCATTGGCATTACCCACAAGAGCACCCTCTTCCAATACCTCACATTCATATCCTGCAATAAGAGCAATAATAACAACCCATGCCAATATAAATTCAATCTTTAATAATCTTAATAATCCTTCTATTTTCTGTTCCATCACAATTCCTTTTATTACATTTTTCCCGTAAACTCAATTCTGTTTACTATAGAACGTCCCAAAGTAACCTCATCTGTGTATTGCAGTTCGTCGCCTATCGAAATACCGCGCGAAATCACGGACACCTTCACATCAAGTCCGCTCAGTTTGCGGAAGATATAAAAGTTTGTACTGTCACCCTCCATAGTAGAGCTCAATGCCAGAATTATCTCTTTCACTCCACCAGCCTTTACACGATCCACAAGACTGTCTATCTGCAAATCATTCGGTCCCACACCATCCATAGGAGAAATCACACCGCCCAGCACATGATACAATCCGTTAAACTGCTGGGTATTCTCAACAGCCATCACATCGCGGATATTTTCAACCACGCAAACGATTGAAGAATCGCGCGACGGTGTGGAACATATCCGGCAGACATCCGTATCCGAAATATTATGGCATACCTTACAGTATTTCACCTCATGCTTTAATGTGACTATCGCATTGCCGAACGCCTCTACAGCCTCGGTGTCCTGACGCAAAAGATGCAGTACAAGACGCATCGCTGTCTTTCTTCCTATACCCGGCAATCGTGAAAACTCGTCAACAGCCTTTTCCAAAAGTACCGATGGATATTGTTGGTTCATTGTGTCTTTTTTTGAGTTTGTTAGTTTACTTCAAGCCGCAAAAATACAAAAAATCTGATTATCTTTGTGCTTTAATTTACTATTAACATGAACGGCATATTCATTCTAATCACAATAATAATCTATTTCGGAATATTACTTGGCATATCGCGTATAACAGCCCGCAGACATTCGGACAACGATGCATTCTTCCGGGGCAACCGCCAGTCACCATGGTATATAGTATCATTCGGAATGATAGGCGCATCACTGTCCGGAGTAACATTCGTTTCTGTACCAGGCATGGTGAAAAATATAGACATGACCTACATGCAGACATGTATGGGCTTCTTTGTGGGCTATCTGATAATAGCTCACGTACTCCTCCCCCTATACTATAAGCTGAACCTTACGTCAATCTACACATATCTGGGGCAAAGGATAGGCAGATATTCATACAAGACGGGGGCTTCATTCTTCCTCATATCAAAAATGTTGGGAGCAGCTGCCAGGCTCTACCTGGTATGCATTATCCTGCAACACTACGTATTTGATGACTATAACATACCGTTTGCCGTGACAGCTATAGGAACCGTATTGCTGATATGGCTATATACACACAAGAGCGGCATACGTACGATTGTATGGACAGACAGCCTGCAGACACTGTGTCTCCTGCTTGCCTTGGGACTGATACTATATAATGTGGCAGACAAGCTGAACCTGAATGTAGGCGGAGTGATAGACACCATAAAGAACAGCAGTGAAAGCCGTATCTTCGTTTTCGATGACTGGCAGTCTAAACAAAACTTCTTCAAGCAGTTCTTCAGCGGTATATTCATAACCATAGTAATGACAGGACTTGACCAGGACATGATGCAGAAGAACCTCTCCTGCCGTAATCTTAAAGAAGCACAAAAAAATATGTACTGCTACGGAATATCTTTCGTGCCGGTAAATCTGCTTTTCCTTTCATTGGGTATCCTGCTCATGGTAGCAGCCACACAGATGAACGTAGCCATTCCGGCTAAGGGAGACGACCTCCTTCCGATGTTTGCAGCAGGCGGTCATCTGGGATATGCAGTACTGGTTTTCTTTACCATAGGAATAATAGCGGCAGCATTCTCAAGTGCCGATTCCGCTCTAGCAGCCCTGACGACAAGCTTCTGTATAGACATTCTGAATACGGACAGATACAGTGAAAAGAAAGCCGAGAGAGTAAGAAAAATCACTCATCTTGGCATAAGCATAGTGTTCGTGGCATGTATTCTGATATTCGAAGCCATAGACAGCCAAAGCGTGATAGACACTATATATACGCTTGCATCATATACCTACGGTCCTCTGCTGGGACTTTTCTGCTTCGGACTTTTCACCAAATTAAGGCCACGCGACAAATATGTACCTTATATAGCAATTTTATCACCTGCCATATGCTACATAATAGACATTCTCACATTCAATGCCACAGGATACAAGTTCGGTTACGAAATGCTGATGTTCAACGGTTTTCTCACATTCATGGGACTTGCCACATTGAGTTTGGGAAAGAAAAGGGTAAATTGTTAGTTTTTAATTGTTAGAAAATTTATAAAAGACATATATATGGAAATAAAAAGTGCAGAATTCACAATAAGCAGCTCAAGAGCTGATATGTGTCCAAAATCGGATATACCGGAATATGCTTTCATAGGCCGTTCCAATGTGGGAAAATCCAGCCTTATCAATATGTTGACAAAGAAGCCGAAGCTCGCCATGACTTCATCCACTCCAGGTAAGACTCTGCTTATCAACCATTTCCTGATCAACAAAGAATGGTATCTTGTCGATCTTCCTGGATATGGATTTGCATTGAGAGGCAAGAAGATGATGGAAAAGATCAAGAACCTAATAGAATACTACGTTCTTGAGCGCGAACAGCTTACCTGCCTTTTTGTATTAATAGACAGCCGTCATGAGCCTCAGAAAATCGACCTTGAATTCATAGAATGGCTTGGCGAAAACGGTGTTCCGTTTGCAATTATATTTACAAAAGCCGACAAACAGACTGTAGGCAAGACAAGACAGAACGTAAACAACTACCTGAACAAACTGAAAGAGCAGTGGGAAGAATTGCCTCCTCATTTCATTTCCTCATCTGAAAACGGTACTGGCAGACAGGAGATACTTGACTATATAGACGGCATCAACAAATCACTGAAAGAACAATAAAAAATTAATCCGCTATATACTTCTTTGATAGATGTATAAAGCGGATTAATTTTTATAATCGTTTTCTGAGCAAGAAATACAAAACATTACCTACACAAAACGTACATCTTTCAATATCTTCTTCATCACATTACGTCTGGCCGTCTTCAGTCCTGAAGATAAAGACTCAGCAGATATTAATTCAAGACAATTGCTTAATTCAGACAGAAGTTCAGGAAAGAACCTGCACTGCTCGTATGCCAGCTTCATACACAAAGCACGATTAGAACACGATTCGTGAGACGATTGTATAGTTTCAAAACAGAAATCGATAAAATCGGTACGCAAAGTGTCACATTCAAACGGCTGCCTCAACAGAAGAGTGAGAAGCAAACGTTTCTTTCCCTCATGCTTTTCAGATATAACCTTATCAATCAATTCGTCATGCTTTGCATACAGCCATTTATTGTTCGACAGGTCAAAATAGGTAAACACCCACAAGGCATTATACGAAACCCTGACATCCTCATCAGATATCAGGGTATATAGTTCTTCTTTCAGACTGTCGTTGTCCGTACCTTGAGTGAGAAAACACATCTCGTGTATGTCGTCCTGACTCAAACGCTGAAGGAATCTCTTACGGAAATCCATATCCTATCCCTCAATTTCGCTGAGTTCCATCCAGCGCATGGTCTTCTCGTCAATCTCGTCAGTAAGTATCGGCAGACGCTTCGATTTCTCAGTCAGCTCGTCCACACTCAATGTACCACTGCAAAGAGCATCTTCTATAGCCTTCTTCTCCTCTTCCAGTTCAGCTATTTCTTTTTCCAGTTGCTCAAACTCCTTCTTTTCCTTGAAGGTCATGCGGCGCTTGTCGTTCAGGCGTACTTTCTGTGTCTTCTCCTCCTTTGGTTTGGCAGCTTCCTTTTCACAATCCTGTTTTGCAAGTTTCCAGTCGCGATAATCAGAATAATTACCCGGGAAGTCACGGATATCACCCTGACCGTTGAACACAAGGATATGATCTACCACCTTATCCATAAAGTAACGGTCGTGGCTTACCACAATTACACACCCCTTGAAGTTCTGAAGATATTCTTCCAATACCTGCAAAGTCACAATGTCGAGGTCATTCGTCGGCTCGTCCAGAACAAGGAAATTAGGATTACGCATAAGTACAGTACAGAGATACAGGCGTCGTCTTTCGCCACCACTCAACTTATACACGTAACTGTGCTGAGTCTCCGGAGTGAAAAGGAAATGCTGCAGGAACTGCGATGCCGTAAGTCTCTTGCCGTTACCCAGCTCTATCACCTCGGCAATATCAGTTATCACGTCTATCACTTTCATCTGCTCGTCAAACTGAAGTCCTTCCTGCGAATAGTAACCGAAACGTACTGTCTCACCAATATCCAAACGTCCGCTGTCAGGCTTTTGCAATCCCATAAGGATTTTTATAAAGGTTGACTTTCCTGTACCGTTGTTTCCCACGATACCCATCTTTTCATATCGCGCAAAGATATATGAGAAATCGTCAAGAATCTTCAGGTCACCGAAACTCTTATAAAGATGATCAGCCTCGAATATCTTAGAACCGATGTATGAAGCCTTCACATCCAGCTTCACGTTCGAATCGTTCATTCGTCTTTTAGCCACCTTCTCCAGCTCATAGAAAGCCTCCTCCCTATATCTCGCCTTGTGTCCGCGTGCCTGCGGCATACGACGCATCCATTCCAGCTCGGTACGGTAGAGGTTGTTAGCCCTCGCTATTTCCGCATTTGAGGCATCTATCCTCTCCTGGCGTTTCTGGAGATAGTAACTGTAATTTCCTGTATATGAATATACCTGCTTGTTGTCAAGTTCGATAATCTCGGAGCATACACGGTCAAGGAAATATCTGTCATGAGTCACCATAAGCAGGCTCAGAGTACCACGTTTGAGATATTCCTCCAGCCATTCTGTCATATCGAGGTCCAGATGGTTGGTTGGCTCATCAAGTATAATCAAGTCCGGCTCTGTGATAAGCACATTGGCAAGAGCCACACGTTTGAGCTGACCTCCGGACAATTGTTTTATTTTCTGATTGAAATCCCTGATTTTCAACTGCGAAAGAATCTGTTTTGCCTTTCTTTCATAGTCCCATGCCTTTTCGTGCTCCATGCGTACCAGCAAGTCCTCCAGTCCGGGATTTCCTTCGGTCTCCATACATTTCTCATATTCTTTTATGAGCTGCACCACAGGAGTACCATGATAGAAACATGCCTCAAGAACAGTTATATCGTCAGGATAATGTGGACTCTGTTCAAGATAGCCAACACGGAGGTCGCGACGGAAAGTTATCTTTCCATCGTCATAGCCTTCCTTTCCGGCAAGAATGTTAAGCAAAGTAGTTTTTCCGGAGCCGTTCTTCGCTATCAGACCAATACGCTGTCCCTCGGCCACTCCGAAAGATATTGAATTGAATAGAACCAAATCACCGAACGATTTGGTAAGATTTTCTACCTGTAAATATGGAGTCATTTGAGTTTTGTTTATAGTTGACAAGGATACAAGTTGACGAGTTGACAAGTTGACGAAGTTTGCATCCGGACGGAGAGCCTTGTCAACTTGTAACTATAGCCTTGTAATCTTTTAATTATTTATCGCCTTCTCCACCTCTTCCTTTATCTTTTCGAATTCAGCTTTCAGGCTACATGACTTACCGTTCTTAACCCTGCTCCATATCAACTGCTGCGGATACACCATAACATCAGTTTCAGCAAACTTCAGTGCAGGGTACTCTTTCTGTCCGTCAATCACAGTCACCCATTCCATACCGTCCATTTCATTGACGAGTATTGCGCCGAAAGCCATTCCGAAAGACTCCCAGGCCTGACGCTGACTGTTATTGAACTTGCCGCTATCCATCACCTTCTGAATGCTTGCAATATCAGCCTCTGATGAAGTAAAATCTTTTGTAAGCTGTTTCTTGATAGTCATTACAGCCCAGTCGAAGCTCTCGTTTATGGCATTGATTTCAAGTACACGCACAGGGATGACCCCTTTCCAAGGTTTCTCTCCCTCGCATCTCACCTTCAACGAAGTTATAATGCTCTCTGCAGGTTTCATACTTTCTCCTTTAGCCACAGTAAAAGAACATTCCACAGAGATGTCGCCCTTTCCTGTAATCCACAGATGCGAAGTGTACCAGTTTCCGTTTTCCTGGAAATTCTCAGTTGAATAGACACACGACCACTCTCCCACCTTCACCAGTCGTGAAGTACGGTTGTTCTTCAATTCATAGTCCATACACTCTTCGGCATACTTCTTGTCCTGCCCTTTGAAAGCAGAGATTCTGAAATTACCGTTCCACTTTTCAGGATTGTAAAAAAGGAAGCTGTCTTCTGTATCTTCAAACTCATGCCATCCTGCCGGATATTCCAGCGAGAACCATGAACCGGGAGAAATATATTTCATATATGAGATAGTTTAGATGTTAATACTTAATTCTGTATGCAAATATAATGCTTTATAGAATAAAACAAAAAACTTTTCCCCCGTCAAAACAAGTTTTCGTGCTGATATAAAACTATTTTCATGGTCAGAAAATCTATAAATACAACTTGTATTTATACAAATCACAGTGTGATTTTTATAAACCACAGTGTGGTTTGTAGAAACACAAGTTTGGTTTATAGAAAACGACAGTAGAAAATCAAATTTATTACAGGAAAAATAGTTTAAAGAATATTTAAATAAAATCAGTTCTAAACATAAAGACTATTTCATAGGATCAATCTTATCATAATCCTTGATATCATTAAGTACTGTCACTATATACATAATTATCAGGACAAGAAGAACAAATACTCCAGCTATATCCAATGAACCAAGAACTATATCCTTACCGAACATGGAAATCTCCATCACAGAATCACTTATGGCAGGACAGTATATGCAAACGGTATTGAAAATTATAGCCAAAACTCTGAATTCCGTAGGTCCAAGTTTGGCGTATGTCAGCCTGAATTCTTTTTTGAGATGCGCATTTATACTTACGTTAAGCGTTAACATCATATATACGATAAGTATAAAAAGTGACAGGTCAAAACATATAAGTCCGGAAAGACCTAACCCTAAAAAAATAAGCAGCTCGTTTATAATATCTACCGTATGATCAATATAATATCCGAAAATCGGTCTTTGCTTGTTTCTTACTCTTGCCAGAGTGCCGTCAAGCGAATCGCCATACCAGTTTATAACAAATCCCAAAGAACTAAGCCACAAGTAATTAATATTTATTTGCGATAGAATATATCCCAATGATATTACTATCGCACCAAACGTTCCTATACCCGTAAGAATATTCGAAGTCATCCACCTTGGCTGTCTGTCTGCCAAAAATGCCAAGGCTTTTTTCTCTACACCATTCAAAATGGAAGTCTGTATCCTTACAGAAGTTTCACTACTCTTTTCTTTCATAAAAGCTATTTTAAATTATACACATTCTCTCTTAAAAAGGTTCTAAAGGCTTCAATATCACTGTATTCGTCTTGTAGCTTAGGACTTATTACATTTCCCAATATAAGTTTCACGGTTTTTCCTTTCTTATTGAAAAGTTCCGAAGGCAATTTCATAAGCCTTATTCTCCAGTCAATAAGCCCAAGGCTATAAAACAAGGAAGAGTTTCCTCCAAGAAACCTGATTGGAAGAATAGGAACACGCAATTTCTTAATAAGACGAATGACAGGTTCCTGCCATTGCCTGTCCTCAATACGAAACTTTGACAAGTTGACATCAGATATTGCACCGGCCGGAAATATACCAACCGGATGTCCGGAATAGACATGCCCTACTACGCTTCTTATTCCATGAATACTTTCATTTTCCGGTTTACCTTGTTTACGTCCTGTAGGAATGACATCTATAAAATTATCATCAAGATTTTTTATCCTACCCAACACTTTATTGACCATTACCTTATAATCAGGTCTGAAATGTCCTATAAAATCAACAAGTATCAAGCCATCCAAGCCTCCGTATGGGTGGTTGCTTATGGTTATAAATGCTCCTTCACGCAATACATTTATGGCATTTCTGTTCTTTATTTCATATTGTACTCCCAAATCTTCCAGAATAGCACTCGTAAAATCCGGACCTTTCAAGGAAGGATATCTGTCATACAAGGCGTTAATACGCGAAACGCATGAGAGATCCATAAGTCCTTGAGCTAAAATCTTTCCGATTTTTCCTCTGAAGATATAAGAACTGTCTTGTAACTCTTTTACTGTCAGAAGTGGCATAATCAATTCAATTTATTCATATCACAAAAATAAAAACTGCCTGAACTTTGGCACACTGGATATAGAACCTACAGATTTATACTGTAATCCATCGCTATATTTTTTCCAGTGCTTTGTGCATCTCTACATAGCCTATATTATATATTTCTTTTGCTTTTTTCAAATCAAAAGTCTTATATTTCAAAACTGAATCTATTTCCAAAATCCAGTCACACAGTTTAATATCATCTACAGTATTAGCCTTAAAAACATATTGGTATGATTTTGCTGCTACATAAAGCATATTCTCCTTATGTTCATCAATAAGATGCGGACTGACATTTATTGCCATAACCTTTTCGCACAAGTCTCGTATCGGACTTACAGGAAGATTCTTGAAAAGACCGCCATCAACATATCTAACGCCTTCTATTTTCAAAGGAGTAAAGACAACAGGCAGTGTACAAGATGCCATTACTCTGGGAACGAGTTCGCCCGACGTAAAATCCACAAACTTTCCGTTGTCAAAATCTGTAGCTATCACATGGAGAGGTATCTTCAATTCTTCAAAAGTCTTGACAGGAATAACATCTCTTAGAAACTTCGCAAAACCATCATATTTCAGAAAAGACTTGTTTGGTAAAGTAAATCGCAGAAAATCCGTAACCTCATGTTTCATAAAAAGTTTAATCATATCCTCCGGAGATATTCCTGCCGAATACATCGCTCCAACTACTGCACCGGCACTGGTTCCGGATATGACATCAGGAAACAATCCTTTCTCCTCCATTGCCTTGATAGCACCAATATGTGCGAAACCTTTTGCACCGCCTCCGCTAAGCGCTAGTCCTAATCTATATTTATTTTCTGACAACATAAATTCTTATCGATTTAGTATTTCCATAAATTCTTCTCCGGTAATAGTTTCCTTTTCCAAGAGGAAGTCTGCCAATTCGTCCATCTTCTTACGATTAGCCTTTATAATTTCTACAGCCTTTTCGTAAGCATTTCCTATTATAGCACGAACTTCAGAATCTATATCTGCAGCCGTAGCAGGAGAACATGTCAACGTGGTATCTCCTCCCAAATAGGCATTGTTGACAGTTTCGAGTGCCATCATACCATATTTGTCGCTCATGCCATATCTGGATACCATAGATCTGGCTATTCGCGTAGCTTGCTCAATATCATTCGAAGCTCCTGTGGTTATCACGTCAAATACGACTTTCTCGGCAGCACGTCCACCGGTAAATGCAGTAATTTTATTCAACAATTCTTCTTTAGTCAACAAGTATTGTTCCTTACTGTCAACCTGCATGGTATATCCCAAAGCGCCCGATGTACGAGGTATGATGGTAATCTTATGTACGGGAGCCGAATGTGTCTGCATTGCAGCTACCAGAGCATGGCCTATTTCATGATATGCTATAATTTTCTTCTCATTTTCAGATATAACCATTCCTTTTTTCTGTGCACCGGCTATTACAGTCTCTACAGATTCTTCAAGATCGGACGTACTAACATACTCCTTTCCTGTCCTTACAGCCAGCAATGCAGCTTCGTTTACTATATTAGCCAATTCGGCACCAGACGAACCTGCTGTGGCACGTGCTATAAGATCGACATCAATATCTTTATGTTTAATGTTTTTCAGATGTACATTAAGTATAGCCTTTCTACCCTCCAAATCAGGCAGATTCATAATCACCGTACGGTCAAAACGTCCGGGACGAAGCAAAGCATTATCCAGGCTTTCAGGACGGTTGGTAGCTGCAAGTATTACAACCCCCTTCTTGCCGTCGAAACCGTCCATTTCTGTCAATAGCTGATTAAGTGTTTGCTCGCGTTCATCATTTCCTCCCATTGGTCCTGCATTTCTTTTTTTACCTATGGCGTCTATCTCATCAATAAATATTATACACGGAGCTTTTTCCTTTGCCTGCATAAACAGATCTCGAACTTTGGCTGCACCCATACCTACAAACATCTGCACAAAATCTGAACCGGAAATGGCAAAGAAAGGGACTTTAGCCTCACCGGCCACCGCCCTGGCAATTAATGTTTTACCTGTTCCCGGAGGGCCTACCAGCAAGGCTCCTTTTGGAAGCTTGGCACCAATTGCGGCATATTTGGAAGGATTGTGCAAAAAATCAACAATCTCATTAAGTCCTTCTTTTGCTTCTTCCTGACCGGCTACATCGGCAAATGTAGTTTTTACTTCCGAATCTGCATAAATTTTGGCACCACTATTACCGAATGACATGAAATTGCCTGAAGAAGCACCCATTTTCTTTTTCATGAGACTGTTCATTCCCCACCAGAGAAGATAAAAAATTATACCGGGAACAATCCACATCAGCATAAAATTGACTAAAGGGGAATTCTCTTTCGGTATTTGCTTGTTAAATACTATTTTGCCAGTTTCATTTGTACTCTTGGCATTCAACAATCTGTCAACCAATTGAGGGTCATCAATAGCTCCTGTCTTATAGTAGATCTGCTTACCATATTCTTTGGTAACAAAATATATACAGTTCTGGTCTATACTGACCTCCTGAACTTCTCCTTTTTCTACATTTGATATAAATGTTCCATAATCAGTTTCAACAATCTGTTTATTAAAAAGATATGGAAATACAAACGAGTTTAAAATAAGGACTATCATTATCCCATAAATAAACCCATTCCATGGAATTGGCTTTACCTGTTTTTTCTTCATATAATAACGATTTGATTATTGTTCACTAAAAATATCTATCATGATAACTTATATTGTTTGGGAGACATACCTGTGAGACGTTTGAAATATTTTCCAAAAAATGACGGAGAAGGAAATTTCAATTTATATGCAATTTCTTGAATTGTGTATTTGGTATGTTTTATCATTGTCTTTGCCTCGAAAATGACATACTCGTCAATCCACTCGACAGCAGTCCTGCCTGTATATTCTTTCACCAGTTTGGAAAGATAATTCGGCGTTATACCTATCTTTTCGGCATAATATGCCAGGTTACGCCCTATTGCTTCACTTTGAGTAAGAAGCTCTATAAACGACTCAAAAATTTCTTCGTTTCTCTTTTTTGCCGGAAAGTCCTGCTTGTTGTTCTGAAAACGATGGATTATACTGTTCAATTTAGAAACCAATGATTGAATAAGTCCTTCCAAGATAGATTGCTTTCGTTCTTCGTTGCTTTGTATTATATCTTCCAGCAGGAAATAATATTTTTCCAATGTCGCTATTTCCGAGTATTCCAAAGAAATAATAGGCTCTTTTTTCGCAAATACATACAGCTTCATCAGGTCTTTCATCTTGATATTCATTTTCTTTAGAAAATCAGATGAAATAATAATAGGATAAATCTTCAGATTATTTACGTTACTTATACGGATTACATTCTCCGGAATGTTAAGCACAAGAATACCGGGATATATCTTATATTCGTGGAGATTAATCTGCAGTTCTGCTTCACCATGAGCACAGAACAGCAAGACAAAACCGTCAAGGCGGCATGGAGTATCGAATAGGTTTCCCTTTATTTCTATATTATCGGACAATATAATATCATCATCCAGCACACTCATTTCCAAACCCATATTCTTCAGCTGGCTTACTGATATTTTCTCAATAGTATTCATAACTCAGACTATTTTTTAGCAAAAATAGCCTTATTGAAGAATTTTATCAATATATTGATATTGCAATTCCTCAAATAGAACATTTTATTCTTCATATATAACATTAAAATATTGAAGAAATAATCATGCTTACATTACCGATAAAGCTTTTATTAGCTTTTATATAAAATTCAAAGGGTATAGACAACAAACATGAATTAGGACAGTATCTATGCCGTATGTTTTTATAAAAAAACAGTATTTAAACGGAACCTAAATACCGTTTAAATACTGTCAATACTCTATCACCATACCGTCGTATGTCTGATGCATGTGCTCCGGTAGTATTTTCTCCACGTCTGCATGCAGACCTATATGATGGCTTGCATGTATGAAATATGTTTCCTTGGCGGAAATCTTGTTTGCGCGCTCAATAGCCTCCGGAAGACTCTGGTGCGTCCAATGAGGCTCCATACGAAGAGCATTCATAAATAGACATTCAAGATTTTCAAGAAAGACATTACTTTCTTCAGGCATCTCTGTCATATCTGTTACCCATGCCATATTCCCTATTCTGAAAGCAAGAATAGGCATCTTGCCGTGCATTACTCTGAATGGAATGATTTCCACTGTATTGCCGTACATTCCGGTCACAGAAAACGGTTTGCCAGGTTCTATTCTCTGCAAAGGTATCCTTGGAACACCAGGATACGGATGTTCGACAAAACAATATGGTATGCGCTGCTGCAGGCGTTCGGCTGTATAATCTTCGGCATAGACAGGCACATCCTTGAACTGGCAGAAAGGACGAAGGTCATCAAGTCCGCCCACATGGTCGTAATGTTCGTGGGTGATAAGCACGGCATCGATAGGTCCGAAATCCTCCAGACGCAACATCTGCTCACGAAAATCAGGACCACAGTCTATCAAGATTCTTACTCCGTCAACTTCTACTAATCCTGAACACCTGAGACGCCTGTCGCGAGGGTCGTTACTGGTACACACCGGACATGTACACCCCACTTGAGGTACTCCGGTAGATGTTCCGCTTCCTAATATTGTTATCTTCATAATAGTCGTACTTTATATTGTATTATGTATTATCAGGTCAATAAATATAATTCACTTCGGGATGTATATCTATTCCAAATTTATCTTTTACTGACTTTATAATTTCATTTGCGAGATTTGAAATGTCATTTCCTGTAGCTCCACCGAGGTTCACCAAAACAAGGGCCTGTCTTTGATATACTCCTGCTGGTCCTATGTTGCGTCCCTTCCATCCGCAACGGTCTATCATCCATCCGGCAGGAACTTTCACCGTATTATCATCTACAGGATAATGCGGCATGTCAGGATATTCCTCCTGCAACTGTCTGAACTTCTGCGCTGAAACCATAGGATTCATAAAAAAGCTTCCGGCATTACCTAATTCAGATGGTTCCGGCAATTTGGAACGGCGCACATCTATTATTACGTTTCGCACATTTTCCAGCGAAGGTTCAAGACCTCTTCTTTCCAGCTCGGCACTGATATTTCCGTATGAGAGATGATATTCGGCTTTCTTGCGAAGACGGTATGTGACGTATGTAACAATGTACTTACCTTTAAGTTCTTCCTTGAAGATACTGTTACGGTAAGAATAGCGACATTCACCGTTTGTGAAGACACGTTCGGAAGCATCAGAGACACTGACTGTGTGAACTTTCAGGATTATGTCTTTTGCCTCAACTCCGTATGCACCTATATTCTGTACGGCAGACGCTCCTACTTCTCCGGGAATGATTGAAAGATTTTCTGCTCCATACCAACCTTCCGATACGGTATATGCCACAAAATCATCCCACACTTCGCCCGCTCCGGCCTTTATGTCTATCCATTCGTCAGATTCATCTTCTATGCTGAAGCCTTTTATTGCAGAATGTAATATTGTGCCTTTGAAATCGGAAAGGAACAGAAGATTACTGCCACCGCCAATATGCAGCAAAGGCAATGCAACATCACGTGATGCAAGAAATGATTTAAGTTCGTCAACGGATGAATATTCCACAAAACGGGATGCCTTGACATCCATTCCGAATGTATTGTATTTAAGTATAGGATAATCTGTATATTCTTTCATTATATATAGGTTATATTTATCAATCGCCCAAATCTTCAAATTTATAGAGTTTCCATTTTCCGTGAACTCTTCTGAAATAAAGAGTATTGCTTAATCCATTACCAAGACCTTTGAATTCTACTATTTTTGTATTCGACTCTTCAGTCTCTTTCTGTCCGTAACGGATATTGGTAAGTTTTTCTGTCGGCATTGGAGGACGGAAAGCAAACCACTGTCCTTTTTCCAATGTGGTTTCAAGAACAGAGAACTCGTCCTCAGGATCCACAGTAGAGAACAGTAAAGGTTCCGACAGTCTTTCAGACTGGAAAATCGAGTCGGAAGCAAACCGATGATAGAAATCATAGAAATCTTCTCCTCCGTGTTTTGTACGTGTCATCTTTTCCTTATTTACCGCTTCCAGATACCAACGGTCGTCTTTCAGTTCGAAATAATATCTTCTGATGTGATAATCCGACAAATAAATCCAGTCTATCTGAACGCTCGTTGTTGACGAACCGTTCTCAAGTTCCAGATCTTCTTCCTTGTCGAATATCACAGTGTATAACTGGTCGGAGTCAAACATCGGATCGAAAACCCATTCATCGGAAGTAAGCCTTGTCACTGCGGTATCATCATAGAAAGATACCGGAAAAAGAATACGAGAATGCTGGAATTCCTCATCGGAAGTGAAATAATAAAGAAAATCGATGAAACTGGCATCGGCGGTGGTTGGCACCACTTCATCTACAACAATCAATGTATCCGATAATCCCTCATCGGATGCTAAAACAGAATCGGCCTGCACCAGTTCAATTCCCTGTTCGTCCGACAAAGATTCGGACCTTTTCTGCTGCCCTACACACGACACAACCATGAGCAGCAGGACATATCCCAATAGAATATTTTTCATTTAATTATGCCTAATATAAAACACGCTACAAAATTACCTATTTTTTTCTTTCTTAAACGAATATAAGTCAAGTTTTCTTTTTTATTAGCTGAAAAAGGAAATATTTCAGTTTAAATACTTAACTTTGCGCCAATGTAAAATACTTAAAACAGTAATATATGTTAGCAAAAATAGAAGAGTTACTAAAGGAAATAGAAGATTTAAAGGCTTCGAATGCAGAAGAACTGGAAGCTCTGAGAATAAAATACCTTAGTAAGAAGGGAGCTATCAATGCACTGATGGCTGACTTCAGAAACGTGGCAGCAGAACAGAAAAAGGAAGTGGGAATGAAGCTGAATGAGCTGAAAAACCGTGCACAGGAACGTATAGCAGCTCTGAAAGAAGCTTTCGAAATGCAGGACAACGGTGTCGCAGAACTTGACCTCACTCGTACTGCCTACCCTATCGACCTGGGTACACGTCATCCGTTGAGCATTGTAAAGAATGAAATCATAGATATATTCAGCCGCATGGGATTTACAATCGCCGACGGTCCTGAAGTGGAAGACGACTGGCATGTATTCTCTTCTATGAACTTCGCTGAAGACCATCCGGCACGCGACATGCAGGATACATTCTTCATTGAAAGCCATCCTGACATTATCCTTAGAACACATACTTCATCAGTACAGAGCCGTGTGATGGAAGTTTCACAACCTCCTATCCGCGTAATCTGCCCGGGACGTGTTTACAGAAACGAAGCTATCAGCTATAGAGCACACTGTTTCTTCCATCAGGTAGAAGGTCTCTATATCGACAAGAATGTTTCATTCACCGACTTGAAGCAGGTACTTCTTCAGTTTGCACAGGAAATGTTCGGCGAAGGTACAAAGATACGTCTTCGTCCGTCATACTTCCCATTCACAGAACCTAGTGCAGAAATGGATATCAGCTGCGATATCTGTGGCGGCGAAGGTTGTCCGTTCTGTAAATACACTGGTTGGGTGGAAATTCTTGGATGCGGTATGGTGGATCCTGCCGTGCTCGAAGCTAACGGAATAGACAGCAAGGTTTATTCAGGTTACGCATTCGGTATGGGTGTAGAACGTATAGCAAACCTGAAATACAAGGTGAAAGACTTGCGTATGTTCTCTGAAAACGATACAAGATTCCTGACTGAATTCGAGGCTGCCAACTGATAAACGGTACTTCGAAAACATATAATTTATATCAAGGCACGGTGACCGCAATATGGCGATTCCGTGCCTTTGGATTATAAAACAGGCAAATCACATAATATAGATATGAGTAAAGATAAACTTATCACACCAAGCTATTGCTGCATCCTGGCTGCTAACTTTCTGCTTTATTTCGGTTTCTGGCTGCTTATTCCGGTACTGCCTTTCTATCTTGAAGAGATATTCGGAGTATCAAACGCCACAATCGGAATAGTGCTGTCATGCTATACCATTGCGGCTTTGTGCATACGACCTTTCTCCGGATATTTTCTTGATACCTTTGCCAGAAAGCCTCTTTATCTTGTGGCATATTTTATCTTCACGTCTATATTTGCAGGATATATGCTTGCTGGCACTCTTACCTTTTTTATTATACTGAGGGTTATACATGGATTGTCGTTCGGAATGGTTACAGTAGGTGGAAATACTCTGGTAATTGACATCATGCCTTCTTCAAGAAGAGGTGAAGGATTGGGATATTACGGACTGACAAACAACCTGGCCATGTCTATAGGTCCTATGTTCGGACTATTCCTGCACAATGCTGGAGCGTCATATACAACAGTATTCTCGTATGCCTTGGTTTCAGGAATACTGGGAATAATAATGGCATCGTGTGTGAAAACAGAATATCGTCCGCCCATAAAACGTGAGCCTATTTCGCTGGACAGATTTATTCTAATAAAAGGACTACCAGGAGGATTGAGCCTTCTGCTACTTTCTATTCCATACGGAATGACTACCAACTATGTGGCTATGTATGCAAAACAGATAGGCATTACTGCAGAAACTGGATTGTTTTTCACATTCATGGCTATAGGAATGGCTGTAAGCCGTCTGTTCAGTGGCAAACTTGTAGATAAAGGAAAAATTACAGAAGTAATAATGGCCGGTATGTATCTTGTATCTTTCTGCTATTTCGGACTTACCGCCTGCGGATGGACTATTGAATGGAATTACATGTTTACCACAGTATTCTTCTTCGCAATATCACTTTTGCTTGGAATAGGTTTCGGCACTATGTTTCCGGCCTACAACACATTATTTGTAAATCTAGCCCCAAACAATCAGAGGGGAACAGCGACAAGTACTTATCTGACATCATGGGATGTAGGTCTTGGTATAGGAATGCTGACTGGAGGAAGTATTGCAGAGATCTCGTCTTTCAAATATGCCTACCTGTTTGGTGCCGTATTAACTTTGGTTTCTATGTTCTATTTCAAATTCAAGGCAGGACCTCATTTCATCAGAAACAAAGTAAGATAAGGGATATCAATCTTTATAAGTAAAAACATAAATGTGCGAATATCTTCCGTTTATCTCTGTAACCTGTGATGATATTATAAAAGAACGGAAAAGTCCGATATTGTCGCAAATAAATCCGGGAATGTAAGGTGAATATTGTTCTATATTCTCGGCAACCTTATCCATATCTGCAACCATAATATAAGAAGCGTCTCTGGAGAGATTGGAGAGACATTGGTCAAAAATTCTATTCTTAGGTTTTGAAATGGCATTTGTTATACATGAATCTACCTTTTCATGACCGGAAACTATAAGGATACTGTCTGACGAAATATTATGGATATTGTCCAGACGTAAAGCTATATCATGAGAACAGCTGTCAGGTTCGTACATTGAGCCGCTAAGATATAAGACATCACTATTGAGATGAAGTTCAAACTCGCTCCATACATTATTGTTGTCTGCCAACAAAGGGAATGATGCAGTACGTCCGTAGAACGTCATATAATTGGCAGATTTTTTCATCTGATAGTTTTTGAAAACAGCATCGTTAGCCAATGAGGTGCCATCCTTGATAGCATCTATGACACGTTCAATCAGCATTTTATGATAACTTACAATTATATATCCATCACCGCTTAACACAGAAAGGAAGTTTGCTGTTTTACCCAACGGATATATTTCTATCTTCTTTCCTCTATATTCTTCAGTTTTAGGATATATATCCTGACCGTACTTCTGGCGAAGGATATCGAGCAAGAACTTATTTCCGCCACCTGCTATCTTAAAATATGCAACAACGTCTTTAGTAGAAGTAGAATTATGAAAACTAATCATAAGACGCTTGATCTGGTTTGAAAGATCATGCGTATTAACAGATGTGTACTTGGAAATGTCTGTAAGGATATTATTAATCAGTTCAGAGTGATGTAATGTATCAAGATCTATTGCATATGAGGTACGCGGAAATTCGCTGGTATAAAAAAAGATATTATCAGTATCAAGAACGCCATTACAATCATCAGGAACCAAGGCAAACATATTTACATCTTTACCCTTTTCTGCGTCTGTAAGACTAAGAAAACTATAAAATGCTACTCCTATACAGAATAACAAGACCGATAATCCAACCCCTATTTTTACGACCGTACGAAACCTCATATAACTCTTTTTGGCAAAGATAATAAAAACTTTATAAAAAAGTACAAACAAAGCCAAATATTTATATACAAAAAAAGTCCTGCATTGCAGGACTTACTAATTTTTATGAAGTTGGGGTGACTAGTGGGACTCGAACCCACGACATTCAGAACCACAATCTGACGCTCTAACCAACTGAACTATAATCACCATGTTTGCTTTAGTAAAGGAGGGTGACTAGTGGGACTCGAACCCACGACATTCAGAACCACAATCTGACGCTCTAACCAACTGAACTATAGTCACCATTTGTTGGCTTTCCTTTCAAAAGCGATGCAAAGGTACGCATTATTTCCATTTATGCAAACTTTTATCCCATTTTTTTTCATTTTTATCCGCATTTTACTGAAAGACCTTCTTACTCAATATTTGCCCGGCATCCTCAATAAAACGCCTAATCCTCTGTCTTTCACTATCATTCAGATATTTTTTATCAATATTGCAAGGATATAATATAAAATCGGATTTTCCACTCAAAACAGGTCTTGAAGTCCAGACCAACGATTTTTCATAAGAAACCAATCTGGTTATCCCATTTATCTTTTTAAAAAACAGTTTTACCGACAAACCGCCATCAGTATTTCTGGCACTCATATTCGATATATAATTACCTAACGAGAAAACTACAAGATGCTTTTGAGGCGAAAGCGTATCCCCTATCATAGAAACCGGCTGGATGACATGAGGGTGGGAACCTATAACATGGTCAACACCCATACTTATCAACCATTCAGCCATATCAATTTCATTATCGGATGGCATCGTTTTATATTCCTGCCCCCAGTGCATAAACGCTATTATTACATCAGGCCTCATAAGACGGGCTTTCATAATATCAGACTTTATCTGTTGCCTCTCAATATAATTCACAATATTAGGTTTTTGAACAGACATTCCATTTGTGCCATATGTAGCATTAAGGAAAACAATCCTAAATCCTTTTTTCTCGACCAACAATGGATAATTATGAATTCTTTCTTCTTTATTTTTATATGTGCCGGCATGTTTTAATTTAAGAGAGTCAAGCTTTTCTATAGTTCTTGTCAGTCCTTTTGAGCCCCTATCCAGACAATGATTGTTTGCTGTCATAAGCACATCGAAGCCGGCATCCTTAATGGCATAAAGGTATTCATCAGGAGCACTGAAAGCAGGATACCCCCTATAAGGCTTACCTCCCAAAGTTACTTCCAAATTCGCTACTGCTATATCAGCAGAACGGACATACGGCTTGACGTACGTAAAACAATTACTGTAATCATATTTCCCATCAGCTCGTCTTGCAGCATTTATTTGTGCATCATGCTGCATAAGATCACCGGCAAAAAGAATTGAAAGTGTATCCGAAACTGCAAAAACAGTTGTTGCCGACAGCCACAAGGCTATCGGCAACAATTGTGATATATACTTATTTAATCTGTTCATATATCAAAATACATATACAAAGAATTAAGCGGTATTCAAACATCGTTTAATCAATGTTTAGCGTACTTGTTTAAACAAAGAACGATACAAATCAAACTATTTATAAATAGCTTTTTTTCCGGCAAGGAGTGTATTTTTCATGAGAGATACTATTGTCATTGGACCAACTCCACCAGGAACAGGAGTTATATATGAACATTTTGGTGACACCTCGTCAAACTTCACATCACCTGTAAGTTTAAATCCGGACTTTCTGCTTGCGTCAGGAACTCTGGTTGTACCAACATCTATTACTACAGCACCTTCCTTAACCATTCCGGCTGTTACAAATTCCGGCTGACCTAAAGCTGCAATTATAATATCAGCTTCACGGCATTCCTCGACCAGATTTTTACTTCTGCTGTGACAGACTGTTACGGTGGCGTCTCCAGGGTATGCTTTCTGCATCATCAAGGTAGCCATAGGCTTTCCTACTATGTTGCTTCTACCCAAAACCACACACTTCTTTCCACTGGTTTCAATATTGTATCTTTTCAGCAATTCCAGAATTCCATTAGGCGTTGCAGATACATAGCACGGCAAACCTATTGACATTCTTCCTACATTGATTGGATGAAAACCGTCAACATCTTTCCTATAGTCAATTGTCTCAATCACCTTCTGCTCTGAAATATGTTTAGGAAGAGGCAATTGCACTATAAATCCATCGACATCATCATCTGCATTCAATTCCCTTACTTTAGAAAGGAGTTCATCTTCTGTCACATCCGCTTCAAACCGTATCAATGTTGACTTAAAACCACAGACCTCACACGCTTTAACCTTGTTAGCCACATACGTTTCACTACCACCGTCGTGACCTACAAGAATTGCCGCAAGATGCGGACGTTTTCCACCTGAAGCTACAATCTGGGCAACTTCCTGAGCAATTTCCTGCTTTATCTGTTCGGATATTGCCTTACCATCTATCAATATCATAAGCAATAATTTAAAAAATTACAAAGACTTATATTTATATATTTCCCATTCAAATTAAGCAATATGACAAAGATAAGAAAAAAAGTCATAATATCAGATGGAATAGTATATTTTACTGTTTTTAGCCGATAAAATATAAAATCTTAAGGATTACAGCGGAAGTAATACTCAAAAATATTAACTTTGCACCGATTTGTTTACATTATTATATAGAATGAATATTTTTAACAGAATACTTTTATTCCTTTGTATATTAGCATGTTCTTATCCTGTCATCGGAAATACCATAAACGACAGATTTACCGTCGTCATTGATCCGGGACACGGCGGAAATGACCCGGGCGCAATAGGTACAAGAGGAAAAGAAAAAAACATAAATCTTAATGTAGCAAGAAAGCTAGGAAGACTTATTGAAGATAATTGCAATGACACAAAGGTTGTATATACAAGAAAATCAGACATTTTTGTGCCATTACACAGAAGGGCTGAAATAGCAAACAATGCAAAAGCCAACCTTTTTATATCTATTCACACCAATGCTGTAGCAAAAAAGAATTCATACGTAAAAGGAACTGAAACATACACTCTTGGATTACATAGAACTGAAGAAAACCTTGAAGTTGCTAAAAAGGAAAACTCTGTTATCCTTATAGAAGATGACTACAAACAAAGATATGCAGGTTTTAACCCAAACTCTTCTGAAAGCTATATCATATTTGAATTCATGCAAGACAAAAACATGTCGCAAAGCGTGAATTTCGCAACACTTATACAACAGAATTTCAAGAGTTATAACAGAATAGATAAAGGTGTGCACCAAGCTGGTTTTCTTGTGCTAAGAGAGACATCTATGCCAAGTGTACTTATAGAATTAGGTTATATATCCAACCCGTCGGAAGAAACATATTTATTGTCGGATAAGGGAACAACCGATTTGGCAAATGCAATTTACAGAGCTTTTATCAATTATAAGGGTAACAGTTCTAAAATTAAGCCTACTACTGTTACTTCGAATACCAGACAGGAAATAACTACACCAAAAGAAGAAGAAGAAACAAAAGAAACATCAAAAATAAAATTTAAGATCCAGATTTTAGCTTCAGATAGAGTCCTGCCGCAAAACAGCAAGCAATTTAAAGGCTTGAAACCGGTATCATGGTACAAAGAAAACGGATTGATTAAATATACATATGCCGAAAATGAAGACTATAACAAGATATTAAAGATAAAGAGGAAAATAGTAGATCCAAAATTCAAAGACGCATTCATCATCGCATTTAAGAACGATACAAAAATAAATATCAATAAAGCAATAAAAGAATTTAAGAATAACAATAAATAATTACATGGCAATTATGAGAAAAGAATTTACAATAGGAATTGCAGCTATAGCCGCATTGGTAATCCTTTTTGTTGGAATAAACTACCTTAAAGGTATAAACATGTTTAAAGCTGAAAGCTATTACTATGTTGACTATACACAAGTAAACGGTTTGGCTCTTTCAAGTCCGGTATATGCAAACGGATTTAAGGTAGGATTAGTAAGAGATATACAATATAATCACAATAAACCAGGACATATCACTGTAGGTATTGAAATGGATGAAAACATAAAGATACCGGTTGGAAGTAAAGCGGAACTAGTTACAGAAATGCTAGGTACAGTTAAAATGAACCTTATCATGAACTATAGCGAGAGTAACACTGTAACTCCTGGCGACACAATCGAAGGATATGCCAACAATGGCATTATGGCTAAAGCAGAAGAAGAGTTATTGCCTCAAATGGAGAAAATGATGCCTAAACTTGATTCTATATTATCTTCTCTAAACATGCTGCTGTCCGACCCATCTATAGGCAACACTATAAAGAACGCTGAAAAAATCACAGCATCATTAAATCAGACCAGCAACCACCTTGAAAAACTTATGGGAAACGACATTCCTAAAATAACAAATAATGTCGCCACTATAACAGAAGATCTTAAAACCATAAGCGGAAATCTGAAAGAGATAGATTATTATGCTACATTCCAAAAGATAGACGAGACATTGAAGAATGTTTATGCACTTACAGACAAATTAAACAATAAGGACAATACTATTGGATTGTTATTAAACGACCCAGAGCTTTATAATAACCTGAATGCAACATCAGCTAATGCTGCATCATTACTAAAAGACCTGCAGGAACATCCTAAAAGATATGTTCATTTTTCTTTATTCGGAAAGAAGGACAAATAAGCGTTACATAGAAACAATCTAAATAACAAGCATTCTAAATATTATACTTGTTATTTAGATTAATAACTGATTATCAATATTTTATATTTATACATACAAAATATATCATAT
>NZ_JACJLE010000121.1 GCF_016901995.1 Bacteroides caecigallinarum
AAATAGAATACTAATAAAAAAAGATTCATGTATTATACTAAAATAGATAAGATTCTTTGGTGGATGGCTACAATGTGGCTTGTAGTAGATTCATTCACAGGCTTTTTTATGTCTTCTGGCATAAATATTCCTTTATCTCAAGTATATAAGCTATTCGTTCTGTTTTTAATAACGATTAGATTGATTAGTATTAATAAAACATTGATAATTGTTTGGGGGTCTTTCATGTATATAGCTTGCTATTTTTTGCATTTATCATTAATAGCAAGTAATTTTACAGAACCGATATTGATGTTATCGAAGTTTTTATCTTTAGTATACCTATATTTATATTTTTGTTTTTCATTCAAGAAATTTCCAGAAATAGCAATACTCAATAGTAAGAAAGTTTTGCTAGTTGGCTGGTTAGTTCTGGCTTTTAATATTATTATGGGATTATTGGGATTTGGTGTCCCTACTTATAAAGGAGATAATGCAGAATTGGGTGTCAAAGGTTTCTTTTTTGCAGGTAATGAATTAGGTGGAATATTGGCAGTACTTGCTCCATTCATGTTTTATTGGCTTATTATAAGATTATCTGGTTTAAAATTGTTTCTCTCATATTTGTTTGTTCTTATAATAGGTTTTTTAATTGGAAGCAAGACTGCAATTTTGGCAACCTTTTTATCTGCCATTGTCATACCATTTTGGTATTTACCTGTTCGCAAAAGAATTCGCTTAATGATTTTGGGACTTATAATAATTATTTGTTCTATTCCTTACATTATAGATTTAATATCTAATACTACTATCGGAGCAATTGAACGGTGGACATACTTTTATAATTCAGGAGGTCTCGAGCGTCTGGTTTTTTCCGGACGTGATGAATTTTGGGATTTAAAAAAAGAAGCTTTCTATAATTCTGATTTTAGTATTAGATTATTAGGGATGGGAGCAAGTGATAACTCCAAAATAGTTGAACGAGATCATTTGGATGCTATGTTGATATTTGGTTATTTGGGATTAATGTTTATCATTCTTTTCTTCTTTTCTTTATTGATAAAGACTATTCTACATAGACACACTAATTCCTTAGTAAAAATAGTTTTTTTTTCTAATTTGTTAGTGATAAGTATTGGCTACATGGCTGGTCATGTCTGGTTTTCTGCATCTGCAAGTGTTTATATAGCTTTAATCAATGCATTTGTTTGTGTTAGTCATAATGGTAGGTTATATGAAAAGGAATGTAAAAAATAAATTATAAAATGAATAAAATAAAAATCTTATTAATCGCTAATATGTATCCTACAAAGAAGGATCCTACATTTGGAACATTCATAAAGGTTTTTGATGAAGGACTCAGTACATATAGAAATGAGTACATAATTGAACGAATATTAATAAAGGGACGAAGTAAGAATATAGTCGTAAAGTTATGTAAG
>NZ_JACJLE010000122.1 GCF_016901995.1 Bacteroides caecigallinarum
CATTGTATATCAATTTATAATTATAATTTTGTATAAACTTACAACATCAGGAAGTGGAATAAGGCCGATTTTTCATTAATCCTTAAGATTGTATATCATGTTCAGTCCCCACTTCTTTACATCCAAAACCGGATAGCTCATTGGGCTTTATATGACCCCGCATTCGCAATGATGGTTCACAGATGTATAGATGTTATTAAAATATTAAGACTATGACCTACGTTGGAATTGATGTAAGCAAGGACTCTTTCACTGTTGCCTATTCTTCAGACAAGAACAGTAAGACAAAGACATTCAAGAATACAGTAAAAGGTATTCATGAGTTTATCCAAACCATCTCAAAAGAAGATACACACTGTGTGCTTGAAGCAACAGGGAACTACAGTGCGCTTTTAGTTTATCTTTTTTCGGAAGCAGGTATTACAACCAGCCTTGAGAATCCACTGAAGATAAAGAACTTCGCACGTGTAATGCTCTCTGTCACCAAAACAGATGATGTCGATGCACGACTCATTGCAATGTATGGTGAAAAGATGAATCCTTCTCCCTACAAGCTGAAAGATGAATCAATTCTTGTACTCAAACAGAAAAGAACTGTTCTGAGACAGCTCAAGAAACAGCTTGTGGCAACCAGAAACCTTAAGGAATCAATGGAAATATTGCCATTGGTTGATTCCACGTGTAAAAGGACGATAGAGAAAACTATCATATTCCTTGAAAAGCAAATCAGGAATATGGAAGAGAACATTACATCTCTAGCCACTCAGGAATACAAGAAGCAGATGGAGCTACTTACATCCATTAAGGGAATCGGTGTAACACTTGCTGCTGCACTGATAATAGCAACTGGAGGATTCACTTATTTTGATAATGCCAAGCAATTTACACGTTATCTTGGATTATCACCTACTTATCAGCAATCAGGTACGTCAGTCAATGTCAAAGGTCACATCAATCGAAACGGGGATTCTACACTCAGAAGCCAGCTTTACGTGGCTGCCTTCGCATCACTCAGATGTAACTCGGAATGCAAGGAGTGTTATGACCGTTTACGATCTAACGGAAAGCCTGGAAAAGTTGCCGTTATTGCTGTAGCTAACAAACTAGTCAGACAGGCTTTTGCCGTTGTTACTAAAGAAAAAGAATATGTCGATGGATTTGTTTCTGAAAAGCCACAGAAGCTACAAAAACATATCTCTGCATAAATCATATTTTTCCGATAGTAAACGTATAAATATGCTAAATATCTTTAACCATATTCAGTTTTCTTATTATAGCTCATGAT
>NZ_JACJLE010000123.1 GCF_016901995.1 Bacteroides caecigallinarum
CTGTTTTGTTCATCTCCAGTTTATGGTTCTCCAGTTTGGAGATGGTAAGTATCTTGTTAGTGAGAGCAAACAAGTGGTCTGTTTCGCTTTCCGCTATGTTCATGTATTTGTTCTTTATCTCCGGTTTTCCTTCCAGTCTTCCGCTTTTCAGCATATCCTGCACCATCATAATAGTACTTAGAGGTGTTTTCATGTCATGTACCATGGCGTATGAGAAGTCCTCACGGATTTGGGAGATTTTATTCATTTTTGATATTATCCTTACTTGATAGATTATGCAGAATACAACAAAAATGAGAAGTATAGTTGTGGAAACTAAGAGTATCCCCATTTTTTGAAAAAAGAATTTATTTGGATTAATAATTTTGGCTTTAATAACATATGAGAAGTCACTCCTAATAGGGATTTTCTGTGTTTCGATATAAAAAAATGAATAATGTGCGTTCCCTTTATTTTGTATAATACTATCCCCTTTTAATAGATATAGACAAAAGCGATTATTAATATTTTCTTCTTCTAGAATCTGTTTATAATATTTTGCTATTGTATCCAAAGAAATAGGTTTTCCAAGTTCTTCTAATGATTCTTGCATATAAGCAAATTCCGGTATATCTTTTCCGCTATCACTTTGAGGCCTACTTTTAACCATTGTTCCTTGTGGTAAAGAACTTAATCTGGAAAATGTTTCAGCATCAATAGCATTCTCTAACAGATGACTTGTTTTAAATACTATTTCATTTTTGTTAAATTGGTACGAACTGTATAACCATATAATTTGTATTAGGACTAATATAAAAAGACCTGATATCGTTATTATTTTTATATATTTTCTCATTTAGCAGTTTTATTGCAAAGTTAATAACATTATGCAGATATATAACTAAAGTTCTCGCAGAAAACTTCTTAACCTAAAGATAACGTATTGATAACATAAACTCTTGTTCTTAGCGCATACCTTTGCAGCATAAGAAATAACAAAAGAAGTCTAACTTAAAAATTAAATTATTATGATAGCAGAATTAATCATTTCAGCAGTAGCGTCAGTGTCTTTATCAACTCCTAAAGTAGTTTATAATGTAGCCTCAGAAGATAAGAAAGTTACAAATATTGAGGCCTATTCTGTAAGTGACGGAAAATATCTTAAACGTATGTATAAGATAAACTTCATCTATAACGCAGATGGTGAAGTTACCGATAAGAATACTTATCAGTGGGATGAAAGAAATTCCGGTTATATATTGA
>NZ_JACJLE010000124.1 GCF_016901995.1 Bacteroides caecigallinarum
ACGATGGATAGGGGTTCTGAGAGGAAGGTCCCCCACATTGGAACTGAGACACGGTCCAAACTCCTACGGGAGGCAGCAGTGAGGAATATTGGTCAATGGGCGAGAGCCTGAACCAGCCAAGTAGCGTGAAGGATGAAGGTTCTATGGATTGTAAACTTCTTTTATAAGGGAATAAAGTGCTTTACGTGTAGAGTTTTGTATGTACCTTATGAATAAGCATCGGCTAACTCCGTGCCAGCAGCCGCGGTAATACGGAGGATGCGAGCGTTATCCGGATTTATTGGGTTTAAAGGGAGCGTAGACGGGATGTTAAGTCAGCTGTGAAAGTTTGGGGCTCAACCTTAAAATTGCAGTTGAAACTGGCGTTCTTGAGTGCGGTAGAGGCAGGCGGAATTCGTGGTGTAGCGGTGAAATGCTTAGATATCACGAAGAACCCCGATTGCGAAGGCAGCTTGCTGGAGCGTAACTGACGTTGATGCTCGAAAGTGTGGGTATCAAACAGGATTAGATACCCTGGTAGTCCACACGGTAAACGATGGATACTCGCTGTTGGCGATATACTGTCAGCGGCCAAGCGAAAGCATTAAGTATCCCACCTGGGGAGTACGCCGGCAACGGTGAAACTCAAAGGAATTGACGGGGGCCCGCACAAGCGGAGGAACATGTGGTTTAATTCGATGATACGCGAGGAACCTTACCCGGGCTTAAATTATGCATGAATGATCTGGAGACAGGTCAGCCGCAAGGCATGTATGAAGGTGCTGCATGGTTGTCGTCAGCTCGTGCCGTGAGGTGTCGGCTTAAGTGCCATAACGAGCGCAACCCTTTCTGCCAGTTACTAACAGGCAATGCTGAGGACTCTGGCGGTACTGCCATCGTAAGATGTGAGGAAGGTGGGGATGACGTCAAATCAGCACGGCCCTTACGTCCGGGGCTACACACGTGTTACAATGGGGGGTACAGAAGGCAGCTTACCGGCGACGGTTGGCCAATCCCGAAAGCCCCTCTCAGTTCGGACTGGAGTCTGCAACCCGACTCCACGAAGCTGGATTCGCTAGTAATCGCGCATCAGCCACGGCGCGGTGAATACGTTCCCGGGCCTTGTACACACCGCCCGTCAAGCCATGAAAGCCGGGAGTACCTGAAGTGCGTAACCGCAAGGAGCGCCCTAGGGTAACAC
>NZ_JACJLE010000125.1 GCF_016901995.1 Bacteroides caecigallinarum
TAAGTAGATGTTCATAATTAGTTTATATCATATAGATTTGCTACCTTTGCCTCATAATCCTCAAAGCTACCTCTATGGGCAAAGTCAAATCAATCAGATTAAAGGACTCCGAACGGTTGTCCTTGGAGGCAGGCTTCCGAAATGGTTCGAGCCATTGCTTCCGGATGCGCTGCCGTGCCGTACTGCTCAAATCAGCAGGTTTTTCAAGCAAGGCCATAGGTTTGCAGACAGAAATGTCGCATGTGTCCGTCAACTTTTGGGTAAAACGTTTTTTAACGGAAGGCATCAACGGCCTACAGACCCGCCCCGGCCGTGGCCGCAAACCTATCATGGACTGTACGGACGAGGAAGTTGTCCGCAAAGCCATCGAACAGGACAGACAGAGCGTGAGCAAAGCCAGGGAAGCCTGGCAGAAAGCCACGGGCAAGGAAGCGAGCGACCTGACGTTCAAGCGTTTTTTATCAGCATTGGCGCAAGATATAAGCGAATAAGGAAACGCCCAAGGGGAGTACCCTCGCCGCAACTCTATGCGTATAAGACCGAGAAGTTGCAAGAACTTGAACAGCTGAACAGAGACGGCAAAATAGACCTCTATTATGCCGATGAAAGTCATGTATGCACCGAAGGCTATGTGCCTTACGGCTGGCAATTCCGTGACGAAGATGTGTATATCCCTTCCCAAAAGGCACAAAGAGTCAACATCTTCGGCATGATAGACCGGAACAACCGCTATCATGGATTCACCACGACTGAAAGCATTGATGCGGACAAAATCGTTGAGTACCTCGATGGCTTTTCCTTGCGCATAAAAAGAGATACGTTCATCGTGCTTGACAATGCGAGCGTACATCGGAACAAGAAAGTACGGGAACTGAGAGTGCTGTGGGAGAAACGTGGGCTTTTCCTCTTTTACCTTCCGCCGTATTCCCCTCACCTGAACCTTGCGGAAACCTTGTGGAGGATAATGAAGACCAAATGGATCAGACCGCAGGACTATGCAAGTAGCGACAATCTCTTTTACACCGTCAATAGGGCATTGGCGGCTGTCGGGGATACCTTGGGAATTAAACTTAAACATAATGCTGCTTAATTTTGATTAGTTACTTA
>NZ_JACJLE010000126.1 GCF_016901995.1 Bacteroides caecigallinarum
GAGTAACAGCGGTAAAGTATTAAGCTTATGAAATATCCTATAGGAATACAGAGTTTTGAACAGATTATCGAAGACGGTTATGTTTATGTGGATAAGACGGATTTGATTTATAATCTGGCACATGAAGGGAAAATATATTTTCTGAGTCGTCCAAGGAGATTCGGCAAGAGTCTTCTTGTATCTACTCTTAAGAACTATTTTCTCGGTAAAAAGGAATATTTCAAGGGTTTAAAAATTGAAGCATTGGAAAATGACTGGAATGTTCATCCTGTATTTTATGTAGATTTTAATAGTACGGATTTTACAAAAGAGGGAAATCTGGAAAGCAAACTAAGTTTTTACATATCCGAGTGGGAGAAGAAATATGGCTTACCGGATAGAACAGAATTGCTCGGAATAGGTGACCGCTTTACAGAGGTATTGCGTGCTTCGCATGAGCAGACAGGATTTCGTGCAGTTGTCCTTATAGACGAGTATGATAAACCTATACTTGATGTTTTGGATGTAAATACAGAATTGGAAGATCAGCATCGTAATATTCTGAAAGCTTTTTACTCTGTATTCAAGGGAGCAGATGCACATTTGCAGTTCGTTTTTTTAACAGGGGTGACAAAATTCTCGCAAGTCAGCGTTTTCAGCGGTTTTAATCAGCCTAAGGATATAAGCATGGATGCCAGATACGAATCATTATGTGGCATTACACAAAAAGAACTTGAAACTTATTTTCAAGAGCCTGTTTATGAAATGGCGCAGAAATATAAATGTGACTATAATCATATGTTGACCAGGCTTAAAGAACAATATGACGGCTATCATTTCAGTGATGAAATGACTGATATATATAATCCTTTCAGCCTATTGAACGCAATGGACAGTAAACGTCTGGAGGATTATTGGTTCAAGACAGGAACGCCTACGTATCTAATCAGATTAATGAACCATTTTAATGAAAATATAAATGAATTAACTGGAAAGTATTATCGTCAGGAAGAATTTATTGATTATAAGGCTGATGTCGAAATGCCTTTGCCAATGATTTACCAGAGTGGATACCTTACGATAAAAGGATATGAAGAGTTTGGAAACCGCTTCCTTTTAGACT
>NZ_JACJLE010000127.1 GCF_016901995.1 Bacteroides caecigallinarum
AGTCTAAAAGGAAGCGGTTTCCAAACTCTTCATATCCTTTTATCGTAAGGTATCCACTCTGGTAAATCATTGGCAAAGGCATTTCGACATCAGCCTTATAATCAATAAACTCTTCCTGACGGTAATACTTTCCCGTTAATTCATTTATATTTTCATTAAAATGGTTCATTAATCTGATTAGATACGTAGGCGTTCCTGTCTTGAACCAGTAGTCTTCTATGCTTTTACTATCAAGAGCATTCAACAGGCTGAAAGGATTATAGATGTCTGTCATTTTCTTGCTGAAATGATAGCCGTCATATTGCCTTTTCATTTCTGCAAGCATAAAATTATAATCACAGTTATATATTTCTGCCATCTCTTCAACTGGCTCCTGAAAATATGTTTCAAGTTCTTTTTGTGTAATGCCACACAATGTTTCGTATCTGGCATCCATACTGATATCCTTAGGCTGGTTGAATCCACTGAATACACTTACCTGAGAGAATTTGGTAACACCTGTAAGAAGCACAAACTGAAGATGCGAATCTGCACCTTTGAATACAGAATAGAAAGCTTTTAGTATATTCCGATGACGGTCTTCAAGGAATGTATCAACGTCAAGGACATCAAGAATCGGTTTGTCATACTCGTCTATAAGGACAACGGAACGTAATCCTGTCTGCTCATGAGCGGCACGAAGTACTTCTACAAAACGGTCACCTATTCCAAGCAAACCACTTCTGTCAGATAATCCATACTTAAGCTCCCACTCGGTAACATAAAAATTAAGCTTCTGTTCTAAAGTTTCTTTCTCAGTAAAATTTGTACTATTGAAGTCGACATGGAATACAGGATAAACATTCCAGTCCTTTTCCAACGAAGCAATCTTAAGCCCATTGAAAAGCTCTTTTCTTCCCAGGTAGTAATTCTTAAGAGTTGATATAAGAAGACTCTTGCCGAATCTCCTTGGGCGACTCAGAAAATATATTTTCCCTTCATGTGCCAGATTAAAAATCAAATCCGTCTTATCCACATAAACATAACCGTCTTCGATAATCTGTTCAAAACTCTGTATTCCTATAGGATATTTCATAAGCTTAATACTTTACCGCTGTTACTC
>NZ_JACJLE010000128.1 GCF_016901995.1 Bacteroides caecigallinarum
GTACATACATCTGCATAAGCAGCCTTGGCAAGACGAGGAAGGTCTTCTGCCTTGATTCCCAACTCTGACAAATGCTGAGGTATTCCTACACGTACAGACAGTTCCTTAACAGCCTTAACAGCAGCGTCCGCAGCTTCCTCTTTTGTCATTCCTGCTGAATAGACATTCATTGCCTTAGCTATGTCAACATACTTGTCAAGCGCTGCTGGAGCATTGAATTCCATGATTGTTGGCAAAAGCAATGCATTGGCAACACCGTGAGGAATATCGAAGATTGCCCCCAATGGATGAGCCATACCATGCACTACTCCCAAACCTACGTTAGAGAAGGCCATACCGGCTATGTACTGGGCTACTGCCATACCGTTACGGGCTTCGGCGTTGTTTGGTTCATTTACTGCTGTTTCAAGATAGCGTGCTATCATCTCGATTGCCTTGATTTCAAACATGTCACTCATCTCCCATGCACCTTTGGTGATAAGACCTTCGATGGCATGAGTCAATGCGTCCAAACCAGTTGCAGCTGTCAGACTCTTCGGAAGAGTGTACATAAGTTCGGCATCGACTATGGCAATGGCAGGGATATCATTAGGATCGACACAAACCATCTTCTTGTGGTTTTCCTCATCGGTGATAACATAATTGATAGTAACCTCTGCAGCTGTTCCGGCTGTAGTTGGAAGAGCTATGATAGGCACTGACTTCTTCTTTGTATCGGCAACTCCTTCAAGAGATACTACATCAGAGAATTCAGGATTATTTGTTATGATACCAATAGCCTTGGCTGTGTCCATTGATGAACCGCCACCTATGGCAATAATGAAATCAGCTCCTGAAGCTGCATATGCTGCAAGACCAGCTTTAACATTAGAGACTGTCGGGTTAGGCTTGATTTCGCTGAATACTTCGTATGGTATATTGGCATTACGCAAAACTGACAATACTTTATCGGCAACACCGAACTTTATCAAATCCTTGTCTGTAGCTACAAAAGCCTTTTTCAAGCCAAGACGTGATATTTCTTTTGGAAGCACTTCTCTGGCTCCGGGACCGAAGTAAGATACTTCGTTCAATACAAATC
>NZ_JACJLE010000129.1 GCF_016901995.1 Bacteroides caecigallinarum
TAATGGTTTGACAAGGAGTTGCGTTCAGCAGCTAACTTGGCTTGTTAGTAGCTTCATTAATCCCACATAAATCCTCCTAAAAAAGTAAGACCATTATAATTATCCAATTCTTCAATATAGTTTTTAGGTTTATTCCCGCTACTGAATAATTCTTTCTTGAAAATGAATATTTTTTGGTCTTTTTTCTTATCACGAAAGCCATTGGGAATATAACAAAACGCACAATTTGCCATTCTTATTTTTTGCTTTTCCAAAGTAAAATCTACTACATCATATAAAAATTCATCCTTAATAACACGCCGTACTAATTCTTTGGCTTCAATTATGTTATCTGCAAATTCTATGTACAAAAATTCTGGATAGTAAAAATTTATTCCTAAATCCTTACAGAACTGGCATCTTAACATTGGATTTGGACGTTTTTTTGTCTCTCCATTATTGAATTTACGCAATTCTTCAAGGTATTCATCTTGATTAAAATATTGCATAAATTCATCTTTACTTTTATGAGTTATTCCTGCCCAAGTTAAATTGCGCAACCCAGCTAAGGAAGTTGATACACTTTCTATTTCATCAGCTTGAAAATCAAATGTTCCTAAGAAAAACATACTTTTAGCCTTCTTTGCTTGAGCACGTGTTATATCTTCTCCAGTATTATAACAGATAGCAGCATTTGCTTTTTGTATGTTTTGCTCTTTACATAGTTGCATTACTTTTTCTGTTTTAGCTGGTATCATTTTAACCAATTCATCTATACCACATGGTGAAAATTTCGTTACCAAAAAATCTTCATCATAACTTGATATATTAAGCTCTTTGCAGAATTGACAACTTAGCTCTAAATTATCTTCGTCATGTTCTGCCCACCATTGACGGAACTTTGATTGATTTATATAAGTTTCAAATTCAGCATTTGATTGAAACTGTCCAATCCAAATATAAACTTTACTCATATCTTTTCTAATTTATTGGTTGTTCAATTGCTACTAATGG
>NZ_JACJLE010000130.1 GCF_016901995.1 Bacteroides caecigallinarum
GGATAGTTCTCTGCTTATTAGGACTACACGGATGTAGTACTGCCGGTGGATGGGTGGACTCTAAGTCGGTCGTCAGTTACTTGTACGGAACTTGGTAAGCCCGTATCTTTCCTGCCTTTATCGAGCAGGTAAGCCAATCGCAAGAGAAGCCGAATGAGGTGCGGGTAAAGGATTGCGGAGAAAGCGAACGCTTCCGTGTAATGCGGAGGATAGAGGTTTAAACGTCACCTCATGCGAAAGCAGGCAGACTTCCGCAGGGTAATTCTTTGTGAAACGATTGTAGAACTTTAACGAAATGAAGAAACAGCAAAGGAACGAGGTGAAAGCCGAGTGTGCATCTTCAGCCAAGTATAACACTACATGGAAAGACATTGACTTTCATAAGTGTGAATGCAAGGTCAGAAAGCTGCAAGTCCGAATAGCAAAGGCTCATACAGGAAAGAGGTATAACAAGGTGAAAGCCTTGCAGCACCTCCTTGTCACTTCGTTCGAAGCCAAGGCATTGGCGGTAAGGAAAGTGACATCCAATAAAGGCAAGCGCACGGCAGGGGTTGACCACATAAAGTGGGACACCGATGCCAGGAAAATAGAAGCTATACGTTCTTTGACACGGAGAGGATATAAAGCCCTCCCACTGAAAAGGGTTAACATACCCAAGGCAAACGGCAAGACAAGACCTTTAGGAATACCAACCATGAAAGACAGAGCCATGCAGGCACTGTACCTTATGGCATTGGAACCCATAACGGAGAGTGAAGCGGATGCAAACTCTTACGGATTTAGAAAGTTCAGAAGTACGGCAGATGCGATAGACGCACTCCACAGATGGCTAAGCAGGGATTGCTCTCCCGAATGGATATTGGAGGGGGACATAAAAGGCTGTTTCGACC
>NZ_JACJLE010000014.1 GCF_016901995.1 Bacteroides caecigallinarum
GTGATAGGGATAAACGCATTAATAAATAAATCCAATACTATAAAAAAAGATTTCTAACATTTTGCCATTTAGCACATTATACTTAAATTTATAACCATAGAAAAAATCACGCTTATGAAAAAAATCATCCTTACATTATTATTTAATATATGGTGTTTATCATTATATTCAACATTCCAAGAAGCTGATATAGTAATAATAAACGGTATAAAATTCTTTACAGGCACAATAACAGGCAACACACCTTCAATTTTTCCTCCGCATATTAAAAACATTAATATTGCCAACCCATTACGAACAACTGCTACAGCACGTGGCTATATTGCTACTTGGGAATTAAGTAATGACAGTCTTTTTCTTATCAGCATTGAAAACGGTAAAAATCCGTCAAATCCTCCGCAAGAATTAATAGATTATCCCAAAGAATATATAACTCCAAAAGGTATTTTTGCGTATTGGATATCCCGTTTACTGATAGTGAGAGGATATGAGCATATAGTATTTGTGGGGAAACTTAAAGATGGAATTGTAGAAAAGAAATTTACCCCTGAAAATTTTAACCCACCAACAAATTATAACGGGAAATGGCTGTACAAAGATTCTATACGAAATATATTAATACATCTACAAAAAATCAATGATAAGGCCTATAAAGGGAAAATAGAAATAAAATATGATAAAAAAACAGAGAATCGAAAAAACTTTAAATACAAATTCAAAGGGAGATACGAATGCGATGAAATAAGTACATATATTAAATTTCATAAAGACTCTACTGAAAAATATATTGTGATTTTTCCATATATAAACGACTCCATCCGTATTAAAACATGGAAATACATAGATAAAAAGATTATCAGTTTCGCAAAGCAATAAAACATATAAAAAAGCATTATGACATGCCTAAAACAACATATCATAATGCTTTAATTTTATAGAAACATAATTTAATATCAGGCCATTGTTCCGCCAACAATATCAAGCAATTCGTTCGTAATAGCCTGCTGACGGCTCTTGTTATATACCAAAGTCAACTCCTGAATCAAATCGTTGGCATTGTCGGTAGCTATCTGCATTGCCATCGTACGGGCAGCATGTTCCGATGCTGCAGCGTCAAGCAATACCGTATAAATCTTCATCCTCAGAACCTTAGGAACAAGTGATTTCATTATAATTTCAGCCGAAGGTTCAATAATATAGTCTGAAGACTGTTCTTTTGCCTCAGAGTTGTCTGTATTGCCAACCTGTCCGTTTACATCAACCGGAAGATATGTTTCATGAGTCAGAATCTGGGATGATGTTGACTTGAAGTGATTATACAGCAAATCTACTTTCTGTATCTCACCTTTCAGGAATTTACTCATGAGTTCAGAAGCCAAATCAGAAGCATCCTGATAATTGGGCTTCCCACTCATGTGTTGATAATCTCCTGCCACTTCCATTCCCATCTTCTTTACTGCCTCAGCAATTTTCCTTCCTACAGGATAAATCAGGATATTCTCCTTTCCTACTTTAGCAGAATACTCGTCAACCAGAGCTGACAAATGTCTGATAACATTTGCATTATATCCGCCACAAAGACTGCTGTTCGAAGCAAAAGCCACTATTGCCACCTTCTTTACCTGTTTGTTGACAGAGAAAGGTGTCTGAACAGAAACGCCGGACGCCAAGAAATCTCTCAGAATTCCATGCAGCTTGTTCTCGTATGGAAGCATATTTTCTATAGCTTCCTGAGCCTTGTGCAGTTTTGCCGACGCCACCATCTTCATGGCCGAAGTAATCTTCAGCGTACCGTTTATAGAGTTTATTCTACTTTTAACTTCTTTCAGCGATGCCATAATATAATTACTGTTTATATTGAACTGCAGTTTCTGCTGCTACCTTTTCTATAATAGCCGTTACAGCATCATTTATCTGTCCGCTGGCCAAAACATCTATCACATCTTCCTTATGGTTCACACGAAGAGTTGAAAGGAATGTATCCTGGAAGCTACGTACTTTGTCAAGTGGAACTTCACGCATCAAACCGTGTGTACCGCAATAAAGGATTGCAATCTGCTCGCCAACCGGCATAGGTGAGTACTGAGGCTGAATAAGCAACTGGTTATTCTTACGTCCACGGTCGATAGCCATAGCTGTAACAGGGTCCATATCACTGCTGAACTTAGAGAAAGCTTCAAGTTCACGATACTGTGCCTGGTCAATCTTCAGTGTACCGGCAACCTTCTTCATACTCTTGATCTGCGCACTACCACCCACACGTGATACAGAAATACCCACGTTGATAGCAGGACGGAAACCTTGGTTAAAGAGGTCTGTTTCAAGGAATATCTGTCCGTCAGTGATTGAAATCACATTTGTAGGAATATATGCTGATACGTCACCAGCCTGAGTTTCAATAATAGGCAATGCTGTGAGCGAACCACCGGCCTTAACCTTTCCTTTCAGGCTTTCAGGCAAATCATTCATCTGTTCTGCCACTTCCTGCTGGCTTATTATCTTAGCCGCACGTTCAAGCAAACGTGAATGCAGGTAGAAGATATCACCAGGATAAGCCTCACGTCCAGAAGGACGGCGAAGGATAAGTGATACTTCACGATAAGCTACAGCCTGTTTTGACAAGTCGTCATATACTACCAATGCATGACGACCGGTATCACGGAAATATTCACCTATAGCTGCACCGGCAAACGGAGCGAAATACTGCATAGCTGCAGGATCAGAGGCTGTAGCTGCAACTACCACTGTATAATCCATAGCACCACGTTCACGGAGTGCATTAACTATACTTGCCACAGTAGAACCTTTCTGTCCTATCGCCACATAAATACAGTAAACCGGATTTCCTGCCTCATAATTAGAGCGCTGATTGATGATTGTATCAATAGCAATAGCTGTCTTTCCTGTCTGACGGTCACCGATAATCAACTCACGCTGTCCGCGTCCTATAGGGATCATGGCATCAATAGCCTTCAGACCAGTCTGCAACGGTTCTGTTACAGGCTGACGGAAAATAACTCCCGGAGCCTTACGTTCAAGCGGCATCTCGAATGTTTCTCCAAGTATGTCGCCACGTCCATCCAATGGAACACCCAGAGGGTCTATTACACGTCCCAACATACCCTCACCAACATTGATGGAAGCGATGTGTTTGGTACGTTTCACTATCATTCCCTCCTTAATCTGGTCAGTAGGACCTAGCAGGACTGCACCCACATTGTCCTCTTCCAGATTCATTACCGTACCCATGATACCGTTCTCGAATTTCAGCAACTCGTTTGCTTCAGCATTACGCAAGCCATATATACGAGCCACACCATCACTTACCTGCAACACGGTACCTACCTCATCAAATTTAAGCGAGGTATCTATACCTTCAAGTTGCTGGAGCAATACTTCCGAGACTTCGCTGGGTTTTATAGTATTATCTGCCATTCTTTGTCAATTCAAATAATTAAACTATTCTTCTGTTCTTCTCAATAAACTGACGCTTAACTTTTTTAAGCTGGTAATCGACGCTGGCATCAAGACGATATCCATCTATTTCCATAATGTAACCGCCTATAATAGAAGGATCTATCTTAGAAGTTATTTCTATCTTGGAATTAGTTTTCTGGCTACCTATTTTTTCAAGATGCTTCACCAATTCCGGAACTTCGATTGCAGTTGTCAGTTTACCCATCAATATATGCTTCCTTTCCCTATACAGGTCAATATACGACCATGTCATGAATTGCAAGAATTTCTCTCTCTTACCATTAAGTACCAGCAAGAGGAAACGTTTCATTTCTTCAGTGACATCTTTACCTCCCGCTGCCTCAACAAGTAAATTCAATTTTTCTTGTTTCGTAACAACCGGATTATCAATAGTCCTTCTCAAATCAGGAACATTAGCAAAATGTCTGGCCAGCGTTTTTACCTCTTCATATATCTTGTCTTCATTGCCTCTGTCCATTGCAAAGTCCAACAAAGCCTTGGCATAACGCCTTGAAACAACTCCTGTATTCATACTAGGTTATTTAGAAGATTCAACCATTTCGTCCACCAACCGACTGATAAGTTCAGTCTGTTCCTTCTCATCGGCCAATTTTGTACGCATTACTTTTTCAGCAATACCTACAGAGAGTAAAGCCACCTGACGCCGGATATCGCGGATTGCACTTTCTTTTTCGGTTTCAATCTGCTTTTTCATTTCCTCCATCAAACGGTCACCTTCCAGACGAGCCTTTTCCTGAGCTTCTCTAATGATACGGTCACGCGTTTCTGTTGCCGATTTCAGGATTCGGGCTTGCTCCTCATGGGCCTGAGCCAGGATTTTCTCGCCTTCAATCTTCACGTTTGCCAATTGTTCGTTAGCTTCACGTGCAGCTTTAAGCGAGTTGTCAATATACGCTTTCCGATCGTCAACCATTTTGATGATAACAGGGAATCCGAATTTTGCCAACAAAAAGAAGACAATACCGAATACTACTACCATCCAAAACAGTAACCCCGGATCCGGAGTCAATAATCCCATACGCTGATTATTATAGGAACAATGTCAAAAGACAAACGATAATTGCGATAATAGCTACACCTTCAACAAGTGCTGCAATGATAATCATATTAGTACGAATATCACCTGATGCTTCTGGCTGACGAGCAATTGCTTCCATAGCTGAACCACCGATTTTACCAATACCAATACCTGCACCGATTACTGCAATAGCTGCACCAAGAGCAGCACCCAATTTACCTAAACCTGCACCTGCGGCAGCCTGTAATAAAATTGAAAGTAACATAATTATAAGTTTTTAAGTTTGTTATTTTTTAATTTATAAAGTAATAATTCTACTACGGCAATTTTGCCGTACATTTTCATCACTATTTTTTGTTAGTTTAATTTTCTTCTTTTTCCTTTACCTTGGAAAGACCGATAAATACGGCTGAAAGCATAGTAAACACATAAGCCTGAATGAAAGCTACCAAAAGTTCAAGAGCAGTCATGAATATACCAAAGGCCACTGACACAAAAGTCATTGTACCATTCAATAACGGACCAATCTTCACTGTTATGAAAATTATGGACAGCAAACTGAGAATAGCTGCGTGGCCTGCCATTATATTGGCAAAAAGACGAATCATAAGAGCGAAAGGCTTAGTGAACAGGCCAAAGAATTCTATCACCGGCATCATAGGTATAGGAGCCTTAAGCCATACCGGAACATCAGGCCAAAATATATCTTTCCAATATTCTTTGGTTGCAAAAGCATTCGTAAAAAAGAAAGTCAGCAAAGCCAGCACAAGTGTAATAGCTATATTACCTGTTACATTGGCACCTCCAGGAAATATTGGAATAAGTCCCATCAGGTTATTAACCAATATAAAGAAAAATGCAGTCAGCAGATACGGTGCATAACGTTCATAACCAGGACCTATACCTTCCTTGATTACATCATTATAAATCATTAACACCATCGATTCTACCATACCTACACCACCTCTTGGCGCACCGTTCTCTACAGGATGTTTTTTATACCATCTAGCACATCCAAGAACTATCCACACCAGAATAGTGCTGTTTATTATAAGTCCAACAACATTCTTTGTTATGGACATGTCCCATGGACGAACTTCCTCGCCTGAAGAATTACGCTCTACTATCTTTCCGTCGTATGTTCCACCTTCGGCAATATAAAGTCCTTCATACTCACCATCTTCAAGTTTCTCAGATGAGAATACATGCCATCCGGTACTGCTTTTCACTATTACCGGCAATGGTATTGTGATATGAGTATCCCCTATGCTGAGAATATGCCAAGAGTAGGCATCGTTGATATGTCCGAACACCAGTTCATTGACATCCACTTCACCACCTTCATTAGAAGTCTCGGCAGATGCGAAACCCGATGTAAAAACCATCAGTAACACCAAAGTCCATATATAACGTACTTTTTTCATTGTTTCTGTTTTAGTTTTTTCTTCTTTATAAGTCTCAGTTCGATATTAGTAAAATATACAGTTTCGAATATCAGAAAAGAAATATAGAATACCAGAAAGGTTGCAAAAAAAGCCACAATTTCATGCTGTACCGCATAACAGTATATAGAAATTATCAGCACACTGACAAGAAACTTTGTTCCTTTGCAAACCAGAAACAGTGGAACCATTTTATCTTCTCCCAACCGATAAGCCAGAGAAAACATGTTGATGTAGAACAGACCGAAGAGGTAAAAAAACACAGGAATGGCAGGAAACCACGGAAAATACCTGTCTGGTATAAACAAATGGTAAATCAAACCTATCACAACAGACAATATCAAAGTCAATATTGTCATTTTTTTTATAAATATCCTCTTTGCCTTGAGCAAAAACATGTTTTTCAGATTTTTCGGTTTATAATTCTACGCACACTGAGACCAAATTATCTTTAACCTCAACGAATCCTCCTGTAATTTTCAATCTTTGCGTATCTCTCTGCACCCTGTAATGTGCCTCGCCACACTGATAGACCACTTCACCATCCTTTAACGAAGATATTATCGGAGCGTGGTTTACAAGCACCTGAAACTTTCCCAGTTCACCCGGAAGTTCCACCCAGTTGACAGGACCATCGAAGAGAGTACGCTCCGGTGAAATAATCACCAGATGCAAATTCTTCCTGTCCATAGGCGTTATGCTTTAGCAGCCTCAAGCAGTTTCTTTCCTTTCTCTATGGCATCTTCAATAGTTCCTACATTAAGGAATGCCTGTTCCGGCAAGTAGTCAACTTCACCGTCAAGAATCATCTTGAATCCCTTGATTGTATCTTCTATTGAAACCATAGCACCAGGAACACCTGTAAACTGTTCAGCCACTGCAAACGGCTGTGAAAGGAATCTCTGTACCCTACGAGCACGGTTTACAGTCAGACGGTCCTCGTCAGAAAGTTCATCCATGCCAAGGATAGAGATAATATCCTGAAGCTCTTTGTTACGCTGAAGAATCTGTTTAACCCTCTGTGCAGTCTCGTAATGCTCCTTACCCACAATCAGCGGATCAAGGATACGCGATGTAGAATCCAGTGGGTCAACGGCAGGATAGATACCAAGCTCGGCAATCTTACGGCTCAACACTGTAGTAGCGTCAAGGTGAGTAAATGTAGTAGCCGGAGCAGGGTCTGTCAAGTCATCGGCAGGCACATAAACAGCCTGAACTGATGTGATGGAACCATCCTTGGTAGAAGTGATACGTTCCTGCATCTTACCCATTTCAGTAGCCAGAGTAGGCTGGTAACCTACAGCCGAAGGCATACGTCCTAAAAGCGCAGAAACCTCAGAACCTGCCTGAGTAAAACGGAATATATTATCGATAAAGAACAATATGTCCTTAGGGCTGTTTTCTTCAGTCTTGCGGTCACGGAAAGATTCGGCAAGTGTCAATCCTGACAGCGCAACAGACTGACGTGCGCCAGGAGGTTCGTTCATCTGTCCGAACACCATCGCAACCTGTGATTTCTCTACTTCCTTATAGTCAACCTTCGACAAATCCCAGTTGCCTTCTTCCATACTCTTCTGGAATTCCTCACCATAACGGATAACGCCTGATTCAATCATTTCCCTAAGCAAGTCATTACCTTCACGGGTACGCTCACCCACACCGGCAAAGACAGAGAAACCATTGTGTTTCTTTGCGATATTGTTAATCAACTCCTTGATGAGCACGGTCTTACCAACACCGGCACCACCAAACAATCCGATTTTACCACCTTTCAGATATGGTTCCAAAAGGTCAATAACCTTAATACCTGTAAAAAGTACTTCCTGAGTTGTTGCCAAATCCTCAAAACGTGGAGGCTCGCGGTGTATAGGGAAACCGTCCTTCTTGTCCAGTTCGGACATTCCGTCTATTGTCTCTCCCACAACGTTCATCACACGTCCTCTGATCTGTGCTCCCACCGGCATGGTTATAGGCTGTCCGGTAGGTACAACTTCCATTCCGCGTTTTAGTCCGTCTGTACTGTCCATAGCCACTGTACGTACAGTATCCTCGCCTATATGCTGCTGTACCTCAATAACCAATGTACGACCATCCTTGCGGACTACAGTCATTGCATCGTGTATTTTCGGCAGTGCAACTTCGGCATCCAATCCCTCCAGATCGAAGTGAACATCCACAACCGGACCAATTACCTGCGAAATATGTCCAACGATTTTTGACATAAACTAATCTGTTAAATAATTATCTTAATTGTATATCGCAAATTTAATATATTATCCAGTAAAGATGTACCATAATGTAACATTTTTTAGCCGTTAAACAATGTTATAGGACATAATAAGAGAAATATTTCCCAATACCATTTACATATTATCACACCACATAAAGACTTTTTATACTTTATATTATAGCATTGACTTTTCTCCTTATTGCAATTATGTTATATGCGGATACAAACAGGAACAATATAACGCCTACCATACATGAAACAAATATTCCACCGCCATCAATACCTTGTATAATATCAGACAACATACCGGAATACATTCCTCTTATTACAATCAATAAAAATACGGCAATGACCAGCACCGCAAAGTTTATCGCAACCGTTAGTATCTGATATGGCATCGAAACACGTGATGCACTGTATCCCATAAGAATTAGATTCTCCAATTTATCAGTGTTTTTCTGTAAAAGCAGATAGATGCTCAACAATAATATATAGAATGAAAGCGCACTTATTACAAGCCCTATTGCCATGACTATTCCTACAGCCATCTTGAGAAACCATGTAATTTTTCCTGCATCCAGTTTATTATCCTCAGTTTCATATCCGTTATCTCCGAAAAAACGAGCTATTCTTTCATCAGCAGGATTATCCACTTCAATGATTATTCTTGAAGGCTTCAGTTCGTTGCTTCCGCCATATTTATGATTTGCCAGATTCATAAACGATTCCGGAACTAGAATTGTATTCAGTCGGTTGGAAAATCCCACTATACGACCTTTCTTCATTTCACTCATTCCATTGCCGGAAATGTATAAATCCAGCGATACCATACCTATCATTCCTTCAGACAACTGTGGAAGATTTCTGCTTCTGGCAAAACCGAAATTGTACAGGTTAAGATAGTTTTTGGGAATTATTATCGGGATTTCCTTTTGTCCTTCTACATATTTCCAGTCATCAGCCTTTACATCCACAAAATTGTCGGGAACAGATTCAAGAAACATTGCCGTGCTCATATTCATTCCCCCGAAAGATACTCCGGCAGAAACCTTGAATTGTGCCGGTTGGAATTCTCCTACTTCCACTGTGAAAGGCTGCGACTTGATATCTTCTACCTCACGCAAAGAAAAAGTAGAGCTTTTCCCTGACAGACTTCCGATAGTACTTACTTTCTTTGTGACAACTACATAATCTTTTTTTATGAAGCTATCCTCTTCCTCAAACACAGGCGACACGTCACTATAGAACTGAATGCCAAGCATCACAATAACCATACCGCACAGATTGGCAATAAAAAATCCTGCCAATTGAGCCACGCTTATATGTTGTCTTAATAATTTCCAAAGCATATTCCCTATCTACTTAGAGTTTTATTTCCTCACTATAATTCATCTGTAAACGGCGACCGATGGATGTCACTATCACTCCTACTCCTCTCTCTCTTATTTCATTTTCAATAATCGAAGCCATAATATCGCCATTTGCATTATCCAAATGACTGACTGGCTCATCCAGGAAAAGGAAGTCTGAAGGCTGACACAACATCCTTATAAACGCTACTCTCTGCTGCTGCCCAAACGACATCCTGCCTATAGGTTCCGACCATTTATTGTCAATGCCCAACATTTCAAACCATTGTCTGATTTGTTTTTCTTCCCTAAACGCAGTAAGATTATTTTTCAGTATGACATTTTCTCCGGCCGTAAGTTCAGGAAAGAGCCTGAGTTCCTGAAACATCAAACCTATGTTATTTTGTCTCACGAAAGTCCAATCTTTGCCGGAGAATGTTCTGATATCAGTTTCGTCAAAACATATTTTCCCCTCATAATCTTTCCTGTATCCGTATATAAAACTGATAAGCGACGATTTTCCTGTACCGGATGCAGCTTCAATCAGATAAGACTTCTCTTTCTGAAAAACAACATCTCTTCTCCAGATACCGGAATCCATCTTTTCTACAGACGAGAATATAGAAGGTACGATATTATTCAAACATATTTTTTCCACCTTATATCACTTTATTAAATTCCATATGTAACATGCATGACGACAAACCTTACATTATCAATAATTCAGCAATGTAGCCAATGGATTTTTATTGTTATCTTTCATCAATATCTCAATATGCACATTTTCTCCATCGGCAGATTCCACTGTAAAACAATCAAGTCCACCGAAGAAAGCCAATGCAGAAGCCATTGTTCCCTTGAGATGCTTCAAGTCAAAAATACGATTTAACGACGTCAAATCGGAAACCATAAAGAACTTCTGACCGACTACCCTGTCACCCCATTTGCGATTTCTCAACGAGAGTCCCAACACACGCCTGTCAATCAATGACTCCTTGTTGGTTACATATAATTTCCCGTCCTTGACTCCTATCCATAATGATAAAGGACCGGAAGACAATCCTACAAGGCTTCCGTCAACAGTCTTGAATTCATATCCTTTGTCACCATAATTTTTCAGAACTACCTGCCCTCCTGAGAGCAGAGCCATAGCTTTAAGTCGCTCAAAGGACTCCATAAAAGAATCTGAATTCACATCTGCATAGGCTATGAATTCTCTTCCGTCAGTACCGGACATAGCCAAAGCCACATCTCCGCTTATCGCATTGAAAAACGAACGAAAATCCAAAGGTATCATGGAGTTGTCAAAATATCTTCTCATTGCCGGATTTTCACACAAGAAATCATAGAATTCACCTCCTTTAATATTTGCCGTTGCCCAAAAAGGAGTATTCGACGGGAACAGGTCAAGGTAATTGCCTTTTATACTTGAAGTCACCTGCTGTTTCTTCTCAAGGATATTTTTCATCACTTTATCGGCAATCATTGTCTCTATATCAACAACAGTTTTTCCCTGCTGAAAATCAACCACCGACAAAGCTTTTACATCTTTCAGTTTCAGTTCGGCAGAAACTCCCATTGTCAACGGATATACAGCCTCCTGAGGCAAGAGTTCAAGCGATGTCCACATCACTATATCACCGCTCTTGCTCTCGATAGATGTAAAATCTTCTGATGCGGAAAATCCTTCACCGTCTTTCTGTCTCAACCACATTGAAGCCTGACGCACCAACGATTCAGGGTCTGACCCCTTATTGTCAGCAACAAGAATAAAAGCACTTTTACTATACGCCAGAAGCCAGTCTCCAACTATAGCCCACCTGCATCCGTCTGCCTCTTTCACCGACGAACACAACTGCTGTTTTTTGAGAACATCAAGAAGTTCTTCCAATTTATCCCTGTCAGTAACCTTTACAAGCAAACCACCCATTTTTGCCTGCTCACCGGCAAATAAGTAAATCTTATCCTTCAGGCCTAATCCACTCTCAGTGCCATCATCAAAGATCTTTTCTATCAAAGCATCCGATCCTGTCAATCCGCTCTTAACCATATTTTCCAGCTTGTCAAGAAGAGGTTTGTCAACTTTTTCACCACTGAGCCCCATCTTCTCCGACATGGAATTCAAATCAACAGCCACAACTGCTGCAGATCTTGACGGGATGGCATTTCTATAATCAGAACCTTTATCACATGCCGACATAATAAATGCCAGTACAAGAATATATATAAATCTTAGTTTCATACCTTTATCCGATTATACATTATTATTCAGCGTTCAACAGATTCATAGTATGAACGGCAACCAATGCCGCCGTTTCAGTACGCAAACGCGACTTTCCGAGACTTACAGGCTTAAAACCTTTCCTGATGGCTGTTTCCACTTCCTCTACACTGAAATCACCTTCAGGACCAATAAGCACCAAAGCATCATTTCCTGGCACTATGGCATCTTTCAACAATGTTTTTTCACCCTCATTGCAATGAGCAATAAACTTATCGCCCTTGAAGTCCATATTCATGAACTTTTCAAAATCAGTCATTTCATTTATCACCGGCTTACGGGCTTTCAAAGACTGTTTTACTGCAGAAACAACAATTTTCTCAATTCTTTCTGTCTTAATAACCTTACGTTCGGAATACCTGCAATTAAGGAAAGTAATCTCGTCAAGACCTATTTCCGTAGCTTTCTCGGCAAACCATTCTATTCTGTCCATCATTTTGGTTGGAGCCATAGCTATATGCAGATGACCTTTCCATAATGGTTCCTGGAATATTTTTTCTTTAATACTTACTTGGCATCTCTTTGAAGTGGCAGCACTTATAACTGCCTTATAGAAATAACCTTTTCCATCGGTAAGTAGAATTTCATCTCCAATGTTCAAACGTAAAACTCTCACACAATGTCCTGCTTCTTCTGCAGGCAATTCCGGATCTGTAAGAATGTCAGGTGTATAAAATACGTGCATAATAATAAACTTGATATAAAAACGAACAAATGTAGCTATTTTTTCCGACACATCTGATGCTGCATACGTCTAAATTAAAACGACATGTCATTTAACAAAGATAAACAAATAGAAATAATCCATTATATCATCCCAAAAAGATTTTTTATATACATTTGCTGATAATAACAAGAAAAACAAACACACATGAAAAAATTACTATTAATTATGCTGGCGATTATGCCATTTTTCGCTATTGCCAAAGACAATAAAAAAAATGACAATTCGAATCCAAAATATTTGGAAGGTGCAATAACTTTCAAAGATGACAAGATAACATTCGAGGATGAAATAAAAGTCCCGACAATGACAAAAGATGAACTATACAAATCAATGCTCGAATGGGCCGAAAAAAGATTTGTATCCGATAATAAACTAACAAGCCGTGTAGTATATACAAATGAGGAAAACGGTGAAATTGTAGCATCGGCAGAGGAATACATCGTATTCAGTTCTTCGGCACTGTCATTAGACAGAACAAGAATTTACTATCATTTCTACATTCAGGTGGAGAATGGTACATGCCATCTCACAATGAGCCGTATCAGATATTGGTATGACGAAAACAGAGACGGAGGTGAACGCTATTCTGCCGAAGAATGGATTACAGACGATATGGCACTGAACAAGAAAAAAACAAAACTGGCACCTATCTGTGGAAAATTCAGACGTGAGACTATAGATTTGAAAGATGAGCTGTTCAGCTCAGCAAGAGAAAGTCTGGGACAAAAGCTTATTGACAATCCTACAACAACTCCTGTACAGTCTCCTGCCAATACATCAGGAAAAGTTTCCGTATCACAATTACCGGGAAACCTCAACGATATAGCTGCCAAAGGTAGAATTACAATTACATCCGGAAATAAAGAAACCGAAGTGTCACACCAGTCATGGGGAGGCTTCGGAAAACTGTTCAACAAAGACGTAGCATATATCCTCATAGACAAGAAGAATTCCGAGATATGTAAAAATATGGAAGAAAACTCAGAGTATAAGATTTCATTCTATGTAGGAAAATCAATAGATGCTGCAATCATCATAGAATGCAAGAAGACCATGACACAAAATATGTCTTCAGAAGAACTTAAATCTCTAAATCAGAACATCGACACTTCTAAAGAATATATAATGTATATATGCGAAGTGACATCAGCTGAAATAAACAACCTGTAAATCATATACATAATAAAATCATCAAAGCCAACCTCCGACGGTTGGCTTTTTTCATATAAAAAAGTTATATTCTGTTCAAATACATCACCTAACAGTAACAATATTACAAAAAAACATATATCTTTACCCACAGTTTTAATGTATGAAATACACTATATAAACATAAACTCTTAATATCTTATGAAAAATAGAAAAACATGGCGTTTCTTCGCATTGGCCGGCTGCGGAATTCTCTTGTTCTCATGCCAGGAACCGGCCTACAAAAACACTTCATTATCGCCCGAAAAAAGGGCTGAAGACATTATCAGCAGATTAAATCTGGAAGAAAAAGTATCGTTAATGCAAATGAACTCACCTGCCATTCCACGACTTGGAATAAAGAAATACGACTGGTGGAACGAAGCATTACACGGTGTAGGAAGAGCCGGAACAGCAACGGTATTTCCACAATGTATAGGTATGGCTGCATCATTTGATGATGAGTTATTATACGATGTATTCACAGCCGTTTCCGATGAAGCCAGAGCCAAGAACACAGAATTTTCCAAATCCGGAGACTTGCAAAGATATCAGGGACTGACTTTCTGGACTCCTAATGTAAACATCTTCAGAGACCCGCGTTGGGGAAGAGGTCAGGAAACCTATGGTGAAGACCCGTATCTGGCAGGAAGGATGGGTATCAGCGTAGTAAAAGGATTACAGGGACCTGACTCCACAAAATACGACAAGCTGCACGCATGTGCAAAACACTATGCAGTACACAGCGGACCGGAATGGAACAGACATGTGTTCAATGCCGAAAATATTGATCCTCGCGACTTATGGGAAACTTACCTTCCGGCATTCAAGGATCTGGTGACAAAAGCCGGAGTAAAAGAAGTGATGTGTGCATACAACAGATATGAAGGCGAACCTTGCTGCGGAAGCACAAGGCTTTTACAGCAGATTTTGCGCGATGAATGGGGATTTAAAGGTATCGTTCTGTCCGACTGTTGGGCTATAGCCGATTTTTATACCGAAGGACATCATAACACTGAACCTGACGCTGAGCATGCGAGTGCAAAAGCTGTACATTCAGGAACAGACCTGGAATGTGGCGAGAGCTACGGTTCGCTGGTTGACGCCGTAAAACAAGGATTGATAAAGGAAGAGACTCTCGACAATTCATTGAAACGCCTTATGACCGCACGTTTCGAACTAGGAGAAATGGACGAAAATGTATCATGGAAAGAAATCCCTTACAGCGTTGTCGATTGCAAAGAACATAAAGACCTTGCATTGAAAATGGCTGAAGAATCACTTGTCCTACTTCAAAACAAAAACAACATACTCCCATTAAACAAGAACATGAAAATAGCGGTTATCGGTCCTAACGCTAACGATTCTGTAATGCAGTGGGGTAATTATAACGGATTTCCAAGCAAGACTATAACACTGCTTGAAGGACTGAAAGAAATCATTCCCGAATCACAGATTATATATGAACAGGGATGTGACCACACTTCTGAAGTATCTTTGCAAAGTCTGTTCGATTTGTGCAGTGCCGATGGTGAAAAAGGATTCAAGGCTTTGTACTGGAACAAGATGAAGCAGGAAGGCGATCCTGACGTTACCGCTCATGTAGGTACTCCTTTCCATTTCACCACAGCCGGTGCCACAGTATTTGCTCCTGGCGTAAACCTCGGAAATTTCTCGGCAAGATATGAATCGGAACTGAAACCGGTAAAAGATGAGACTATAGCATTCAGCTTCCAGACTCAGGGATATATCAGATTATATATAGACGGAAAAGAAGTTGCATCGGGACTTAACGTTAAGAACTCGCACGCTTACGAGATGAACGTCGAAAAAGGAAAAACATATGATATAAAGGTAGATTATGTCGCTACCGAAGGAAACTGTGCGACACTGAATTTCGATTTCGGACGCGAAGTTCCATTAAACCTTTCTTCAACCGTAAACAAAGTAAAAGATGCAGATGTAGTTATATTTGCAGGTGGTATTTCACCTCAGCTTGAAGGCGAGGAAATGCCTATCAGAATACCAGGATTTAACGGTGGAGACAGAGAAAGTATAGAACTGCCAGCAATACAGACCAAGTTGCTTACCGCACTGAAAAAAGCCGGAAAGAAAATCGTTATGGTCAACTTCTCAGGCTCGGCTATGGCACTTACAAAAGAAGCACAGCTGTGCGACGCTATCCTTCAAGCATGGTATCCAGGACAGGCAGGAGGTAGAGCTGTAGCGGCAACTCTTATGGGTGACTATAATCCTGCCGGAAGACTTCCGCTCACTTTCTACAAGAGCACAAGCCAATTGCCTGACTTCGAAGATTACTCGCTGAAAGGACGTACATACAGATATTTCACAGACGAACCGTTATTCCCGTTCGGCCACGGTCTGAGTTATACATCTTTCAAATATGGAGACGCAACTTTAAGTTCTCAAACTATAAAGGCTGATGAAACACTTTCGCTTGAAATTCCTGTAAGCAATGTAGGCAAACGCGATGGAGAAGAAGTTGTTCAGGTTTATTTGCGCCGTCCGGACGACAAACAAGGTCCTATTTTGACTTTAAGAGAATTCAAACGTGTAAATATAGGTCAGGGAGAGACAAGCAATGTGAAATTCCAACTTACTCCTGAAAGCTTTGAATGGTTTGACACAAACAGCAATACGATGCGTACACTTGAAGGTGAATACGAAATCCTTTATGGTGGAACATCAGACATCAAGAAGCTGAAATCGGTTAAGGTTACGATAGCCGAATAATCTACATACAGTATAAAAACAAATCAGGCTGCCCTCATGGACAGCCTGATTTGTTTTTATATATAAGAAAGTTATATCACCTCTTAGGAATATCTACCGATTTTTCACTTTGTCCCTTCAGATGCTCTGAGAAATAATCTACAAGTCTCCAGTAGAAATATTCATTCATATCTCCAAAAGCATGACGTTGTCCCGGAAGATATAGCATATCGAAACGCTTGCCTGCCCTGATAAGCGCGTTTACTACGCGTGTAGTATTTGCCGGATGAACATTGTTGTCTATGTCGCCGTGAACCAGCAAAAGATGACCTTTCAATTGCTTTACTATCTCAGGGTTAGTAGCTATCTTATATACGAATGTAGTATCACCTTTCTCAGAAACAGTTTCTTTCACTCCATGGTGTGTTTCACTCCACCAGCGGTTATAGATACGGTTATCATGGTTTCCTGCGCATGAGACTGCAGCCTTGTAGAAATCAGGATACTGACATATTGCGGCTGTTGACATAAAACCGCCACCGGAATGACCGTGAATACCTACCTTATTTATATCTATATATTTATATCGTGCAGCCAGCTGCTCAACCGCTGCCTTGTGGTCTGCCAAAGGATAATCGCGCATATTTCCGTAACCATAATTGTGATACCACTTCGAACGGCTTGGATGTCCTCCTCTCTGACCTACAGAAATGACGATAAATCCAGCCTGAGCCAAACGGTCGGTACGGATACTCATGCGTGTAAACGGATAATATACAGCCTCAACCTGAGGTCCCGGATATACATAATCTATGATAGGATATACCTTTGTTGAATCAAAGTCATATGGCTTGTACATCACTCCATAAAGGTCTGTCACACCATCGGCAGCCTTAACCTTGAACAGTTCAGGGAACTTATATCCCGCAGCCTTAAGGTTTGAGAAATCACTTTCCTGAATAGTCATCACCTTGTTTCCGTTTTTGTCAATCAGGTCTGCACACGGCACTGTGTTTACACGCGAGAAATTATCTACCGCAAACTGTGCATCGTCCGACAATGAAATCTGATGGAAGTAATCTCCTTTTGTCAGTCTTGTAAGCCCGCTTCCGTTTACGTTTACCTTATACAGATGTTCGTAATAAGGGTTCTCATCCTTTTCCTTACCGTTTGCCAGGAAATATACGGTACGTGTAGCCTCATCTATCTTCAATACCTGCTCCACATGCCATGGTCCTTCGGTAATTCTGTTCTTCAGATTTCCCTTGTCGTCGTATAGATAAAGATGCGCCCAGCCGTCGCGTTCGCTCCACTGTACAAATTCCTTACCCCCGTTCAATACATGTATAGGACGAGTTTCCTGATAAGTATTCATGCGTTCCTTCACTATTGGAACGATGGAATCCTCTCCTACTGTATATGTACACACGTCAATACGGTGAAGATCTCTGCTATATCGTGTAACAAAGAAACGGTTATTGTCGCCCTGCCATACCGAAGGACGGAATTCCATGTCTCTCTGTCTCTTTTCCATTGGTTTTTCTTCAAGTCCCAACCACTGGTTCTTCCATGCCGACACTTTAATCTCCTTACGTGTGTTCGATGTCATATCGAATATATAGAGATGTTCTTCCGGTGCCTCCATTTCCCCCGGCATCTGATACTTGTATGTCTCAAGTGTAGGGCGAGGTTCAGCTATGGAATTTATTACCCACAAAGGCTTTACAGCCCTGTCATCCGAAACTATAGTAACAAAATGCTTTGAATCGGGCGACCAGCAGCCCCATGCTCTACGGCGTTTGCCATTACATAGAGTGTCTGTATTCAGTATGCTGTAAGGAATACCATAGCCGAAATCAGGCATACCGTCTGTGGTAAGCTGAATTTCCACTATAGTGCTGTCCTTCTCATCCTTCTGAGCCTTACGGTAATCGGCAATGCTCATACGATACAGGTTGCAGTCCTTGGCATACACCACAGACTGTCCGTCGGGTGAAACAGACGCCCAGCCTAGTTTCTTAGGTTCTTTTTCCTTATCTGCAAGGTGAGTCAGTTTCCTGGATGGAAAATCATACGAGAAATAGAAAACCTTCTTTTCAGTTTTCTTGTCCTTATCATTTTTTTCATCCTGCGACGACACTACTTCGAAAGTAAAAGTACGTCCGTCAGCTTCAGCCTTAAGATTCTTAACAGGAAGCTGTCTTGCCTCAAACGGGTCTTTCACTATTTCAGTGAGTTGTGCTGCCAGCTTATCACGGTCGAACAACAGTTCCTTCTTCTTTTGCGATGGATTTACCACATACCAGAACTTACCTTCGGAAGTCTTATATTCATACCAGAAGCCGTTTCCATTCTGAAACCAGTGAGGATCGACCATGGTAGAAAACAACATGTTTTTAAGCTTACTTTCGGTAAACTTTTCAGCCTGCAGATATTCCGGAAGTCTTTCCTGTGCCTTGCCCAATGTAGCAGAAAGCATCATACTTCCCAATATTGCAGAAAACAAAATTCTCTTCATATTTCGATATTTAATTATAACAAGAATCTAAGTACGTCATTGAAATTTGCCCAGATAAGCAATGCAAAAAGCAGGAACATACCAACCATCTGAGCATATTCCAGGAACTTGTCGCTAGGCTTGCGGCGGGCCACAATCTCATAGATAAGGAAGAGCACATGCCCACCGTCGAGTGCAGGAATAGGCAGAATGTTCATAAATGCCAATATAATAGACAGGAATGCTGTCATTGACCAGAAACGTTGCCAGTCCCAAACCTTAGGGAAGATGCTTCCGATAGTACCGAAACCACCAACACTCTTGGCTCCTTCCTTAGTGAATACATATTTAAGGTCGTTCACATACCCTTTCAATGTATTTACACCAAGAGTAACTCCTGCAGGGAATGACTCGAAGAAACCGAATGAACGCACCGTAGGAGTATAGTTAAGCAGTCCTCCAAAGGCAGCCACTTTGAACTGCTCGTCAGTAGTCACATTTACGGTATCTCTTACTCCCGCACGCGAATACACCAAAGAAAATTCAGCTGTAGTCTTTTCTGCAACTTCAGCCCTAAGTTTCAAATCGGCAATCTGGTTCTGGAAATCATTCCATGAATTAAGAGTTTTTCCGTTGACAGCTATAAGCGAGTCGCCTTTCTGTATTCCGGCATTTGCAAATCCGCCACCTGCAAGCACTGAATCGACTACATTAGGATGGAATACATCAACAAACATAGGATCCTGCTGTGCCACATCAATAAGGCTCAATTCAGGCATGGCAATATTAACAGTTTCTCCATTACGCAATACAGTCACTTCCTTGGCTTCAACCATACTGCGTATCATATCCATACCGAAACGGTCAAGTTCTTTTCCATCGGCACTGATAAGTATATCACCATCGCGGAAACCTATTTCCTGAGCAGTTTCGTTAAACTTCAACCCATAGCTCATATCCTTGAGTGCGATATACTTGTCACCCCATGTGAACAGAATCATTGAATAGATGAACAAAGCCAGAATGAAGTTCATCATCACTCCTCCTATCATCACCAGCAATCTCTGCCATGCAGGTTTTGAGCGGAACTCCCAAGGCTGTGCAGGCTGCTTCATCTGCTCGGTATCCATCGATTCGTCTATCATACCTGCAATTTTACAGTATCCGCCTAACGGCAACCATCCTACACCATATTCCGTATCTGAATTCTTAGGCTTGAATTTGAACAAAGAAAACCATGGATCGAAAAATATATAGAATTTCTCAACCCTTATTTTGAATAAACGCGCAAAAAAGAAGTGTCCTCCTTCATGTACTATGACCAGAATAGACAAGCTTAGCACCAATTGAAGGGCACGGATAAAAAATGTCTCCATTGATTTTTCTTACTTTTTTTATTAATAGGTTATTGATTAAAAGCCCGAGTTTATGACAAACTCTGCAGCTATACGACATGCTATTGCATCAGTCTCTACATAATCCTGATATGTAGGGTTACTGATGAAAGTCACCTTATTCATTGTTTTTTCGATTACATCACTCATTCCCAGGAAAGAAATCTGGTCTTTCAGGAAAGCTGCAACTACGACCTCATTGGCTGCATTCAATATACAAGCCATATTACCTCCACGGTTCATAGCCTCGTATGCAAAAGCAAGGTTTCTGAAACGTTTTGTGTCAGGAGCTTCAAATGTAAGTGTATTGCATTTCATGAAATCAAGACGTTCGCCCGACAGACTCTCGCGTTTAGGATAAGAGAACGCGTATTGTATCGGCAGACGCATGTCTGGTACACCAAGCTGGGCCTTTACCGCACCGTCCTTATATTCCACCATAGAGTGTATGACCGACTGTGGATGAACCACCACCTCAATCTGTTCAGGCTTAACTCCAAAAAGCCATTTGGCCTCTATAACTTCAAATCCTTTATTCATCATAGAAGCAGAATCTATGGTAATCTTTGCTCCCATACTCCAGTTAGGGTGCTTCAAAGCCTGTTCCTTGGTTACTGTTGCCAGTTGTTCCATGCTGAATGTACGGAAAGGCCCTCCTGATGCCGTGAGAATAACCTTACTGATAGGATTATTCATTTCAAGACACTGGAATATTGCCGAGTGTTCAGAGTCAACCGGCAAAATAGGAGTCCTGTACTGCTGTGCAAGTTCTGTTATAAGCTCTCCTGCAACTACCAGTGTTTCCTTATTGGCAAGTGCAATTGTTTTTCCGGCCATTATGGCATTCATGGTCGGTTTCAGACCTGCATAACCCACCATTGCAGTGAGAACTATATTGACGGGCCCCGATTCCACTATCTCACACAATGCTTCTGCTCCAGCATAAACCTTTATAGGCAGGTCAGCCAAAGCATCTTTAAGTTGCTGATACTTATCTTCGTTTGCTATAACTACAGCCTCAGGCTGAAACTTTCTGGCCTGTTCAATAAGTTTTTCTACTTTATTATTAGCTGTCAGAGCATACACTTCGTATAAATCAGGATGTTCCTCTATCACTTGTAAAGCCTGGGTACCAATAGACCCAGTAGAGCCCAAAATTGCTATCTGTTTCTTCATAATCTTAGAAAACTACATATTTTTCCGGATTGATTGGCGTACCCCTGTGCCAAAGTTCAAAGTGAAGATAATGTCCGCTTGGCTTTTCCTTACTTTTTCCCACCAAAGCAATGACATCGCCACCTTTCACCTTATCTCCAGGTTGTTTCATCAATGAACCACAGTGTTTATATATACTGATAAAATTTTGCGAATGCTGGATTTGTATTACGTAACCATCGTCTATTGTATATGCAGCCATGATTACAGTTCCATCCAATACAGCCAGAACGTTTGCATTAGGACCAGTTATCACATCTATCCCGTAATGTTTCTTTTCAGGATCGAAATTCATATCCATAACTCCGTTTACAGGCTTGAAAAACACCAGTCCTGCCACCGCATTCCCTGTATCTATGGCACGCAAATTATAACGTTCCTTCTGTTCATACTGCTGACGGAATTCCTCTTCTTCCTTGGTTCTTTCCATAAGCTGTTCAGCACGCAGATTGGTGAGCGAATCTATCGACTGAACCGTGTCAGCCTTTATTTTTCCACTGAAAATATCCTGTATATTCATTATATACATGTTCTGTTTTTCCAATGCCTGTCTCAATGAATCAGCCCTTAAAGCATTGGCGACAACCATTTCGCGCACCTCACTGTTCATATAACCAGGCAAATAGTTTCTCAGTGGCGTAAATGCGATTATCAACGCAGCAATAATAAATATTACAGTGCAAGCAAATATAAGGACAGAAAGCCCATTCAGTTTGGAAACATGTATTCCTACCACCTCTTCCAACGTATTTTCGTTGATGATAGTCAGTTTATATTTAAACTTAATATTATGCCAAAACGCCTTACGTCCTTTCTTTCTCATGCTCATCAGTTTTTATTATTCCAACAATCCTTCAGGAATATCCACTTTCACACACTTCTTCTTATGGTCAATATCAAGTATGAATTCTTCGTGTGCAGGCAACAGGATCTCGCTTCCGTCTTCCTTTTCAATAACGAACAGTACATTTATAGTAGCATCATCCACATCAACTATCCTGCCAAGTATTCCATGATTTACATCATTCACTTCGAAGCCCACAAAATAGTTCCACGATGTTACTTCGTCCTGTTCCTCCACATATTTCATAGGGAAAAACACTTCCACATTGGTAAACATTTTGGCCTTTTCTGCCGTATCCACATCCTCAAATTTCACCAAAGCAGAATTATCCGAACGGAAACGATATTCCTCTATAAAAAACGGTACAAGAATCCCGTCCATAAGCAAAATAAGATAATCACAATCCACACGGTCGAATATATCATCAGTGAAAGTAAAGGAAACCTCTCCTTTCACCCCATGAGGTTTGTTTATCACTCCTATTTTATATACTTCTTCTTTTCTAATCATCTGTATTAATTAAATTCTTGTGATACGAGCCCCCAGTGCAGTCAGACGTTGTTCTATATTCTGATATCCACGGTCTATCTGTTCTATATTGTGAATCCGGCTTGTGCCTTCTGCTCCCATGGCAGCAATAAGCAACGCAATTCCGGCACGTATATCCGGCGAAGTCATATTTCCACCTCTCAGACTGAAATTATGGTCATGACCGATAACTACTGCTCTATGCGGATCGCACAATATAATCTGCGCTCCCATGTCTATGAGTTTGTCAACAAAGAACAGCCTGCTTTCAAACATCTTCTGATGTATAAGCACACTACCCTTAGCCTGGGTAGCCACCACCAACATAACACTAAGCAAGTCAGGAGTAAGTCCTGGCCATGGTGCATCGGCTATAGTCATAATAGATCCGTCTATAAACGACTCTATTTCATAATGTTCCTGCTGAGGCACCAATATGTCATCACCTTTCTGCTCGAGTCTGATACCCAATCTGCGGAAGCTGTCAGGGATTATACCAAGGTTCTCGTATGAAACATTCTTAATGGTAATTTCACTTCTGGTCATAGCTGCCATGGCTATGAAACTACCTACCTCAATCATATCAGGCAATACCGTGTGAGTGCAACCTTTCAATTCCTTTACACCTTCTATAGTAAGCAGATTTGATGCTATTCCGGAAATCTTTGCTCCCATACGGTTCAGCATCTTGCATAATTGCTGAAGATAAGGTTCACAAGCTGCATTATATATAGTCGTCACTCCCTCGGCAAGTACAGCAGCCATCACAATATTGGCTGTACCCGTCACAGAAGCCTCGTCAAGCAACATGTATGTTCCTTTCAAATTGTCTGCAGAAAGCGTATATACCCCACGTTCCGCATCATATTCGAATGAAGCTCCCAGTTTCTGAATACCGATAAAATGTGTATCCAGTCGGCGTCTGCCTATCTTGTCTCCTCCCGGCTTTGAAATCATAGCCTTACCGAAACGCGACAACAGTGGTCCGACAAGCATAACAGAACCTCTCAGTTTGGAACATCTGAGCAAAAACTCCTCACTTTCCAGATATGACAGATTTACGTTATCAGCCTTGAACGAATAAGTGTCAGCATTCAGTTTTGAAACCTTCACACCCATGTCGCTGATAAGTTGAATCAGATTGTTCACATCCAGTATATTAGGGATATTATGAACCGTAACTTCTTCCGAAGTGAGCAATGTGGCACATAATATCTGCAGAACTTCATTCTTTGCTCCCTGAGGTGTTATCTCTCCATGAAGTTTGTGTCCGCCTTCTATTACAAATGAGCTCATATTCTTAATTATTAAGCCAGTCTGTCATTAGTCATTCCACACGATGACATATGATAACCGACAATTACTTATCATTATTGTTTTTACGCTTCTGCTGATTGTTGTTTGTCTGACGACGGCGTTGTGTAAACACACGATGTTCAAACATTTTCACATCATCTACAGTAATTTTTATTCTACCGTCGGACAACTCACACAGGTCGTCAACAATTCTCTGATTATCGACACCATCCTTATTCCAGTTCTGATAGTCCTTCTTCATCTGGTTGGCAATAAGATTGATGAGCTGTCTTTTCTCTTCACCATCCTCATATCCTGCAGCAACATTAATCATATCCTGCACAAAACGGCCATAATGCTTATAACGCAATTTTGACTGAGGATAAGGAACCCTATCAGGCTTCACATGCAGGCTTTCCTTCTTTACAATCTCCACCGGATAATCAATATCAAGCTTAAAATCAGACATAATAGCCAAATGATCCCAAAGTTTCTGATTCAGGTCTGCATTGTCCTTATATTGCGGAAACATTCCGCGCATAATCTTGATTATAGTGTTTGCACATATCTGCCTTTGCTCACGGTCTTTTATCGTAAGCGCATGGTCAACCATGTTCTGCACACTTCGTCCATATTCAGGAAGCGGAAGACGGCGTTGCTGTGTATTATATTCCATATATTCGTAATAATGATAATATTTATGTCAAAGTAGTTTTTTAGGCGTAGAAGCTACAAATTCCTTCAGATAGAAAGGCTCAAAATAAGCGACATCCTTATAATCTTCATTGGCGACAGCCTTTTCCGCCAAAGGGAACATCCATTTTGCCAACGGATGAATGTCATCAATGAAATGAGCATTAGGATGAGTAATCTTCTCGCGACATTTAGCCGCACCGTTGCCAAAGAAATAAACGGGATGCTCGTCAAGGAATTCCTTATAAGAATTCTCGTCTATTATGTCGGCACTGATTTCACGACATGCCTTCAGAGAACGGTCATATATTGCGGCATAAACCTCCATACGACGCGCGTCAATCATAGGACAAAGCAAAGCATCATCAGGCAAATCATGATTGAGAAGTACAGGAACACACATCACCTCAAGCGTAGGAATACCTATCAGATGGATATTTCTTCCATAGCAAATACCTTTTGCCATAGAAACCCCAATTCTCAGTCCGGTATATGAACCCGGTCCGCAACTCACCGCCACGGCATCGAGCGGAATAGCGTGATTATCAACAAATGACAAAGCCTCATCAACATATACTCCAAGCACTGTGGCATGAGATGGTCCGTTAAAATCTTCTTTTGTAAAAATAGAAGCCCCGTCCTGACTTACAGATACGGAACATACTTCTGTAGAAGTCTCAATATGTAAAATACACGACATAGTTTACTTTTAATATATTATTGTTTGCAAATATACACTTTTTATCCCACTCTCTTTCTATAAATTCCTCACTTTTCCTTACTTTTGCAAAAAAATAGAATTTGTTATGATACAATCAATGACCGGTTACGGTAAATCAACAGTTACTTACAACGATAAAAAAATTATCGTAGAGATAAAATCACTAAACAGCAAGGCACTTGACGTATCAGCCAGAATAGCCCCATTGTACAGAGAAAAAGAAATGGAAATCAGAAACATGATTTCCAAAAGTCTTGAACGCGGAAAAGTTGACTTCAGCCTGTGGATAGAAAAGGAAGCTTCGGACGCAGCAACTCCTATCAACGCCGCACTGCTCCAGAATTACTACTCACAAATAAAGAATATATCAGAAACATGTAATATTCCATTACCTTCCGACTGGTTTGCCACCCTGCTCCGCATGCCCGACGTACTGACAAAGGTTGACATGCAGGTGCTGGAAGACGAGGAATGGGAAGTGGCCAAAGGTGCTGTGGAAGAAGCCATCAATGCCCTGGTAAACTTCCGCAAACAGGAAGGAGCGGCTCTTGAAAAGAAATTCAACGAAAAAATTGACAACATCGAACGTCTGCTCGCATCCATCGAACCATTCGAAAAAGAAAGAGTGGCACGCATAAGAGAAAAAATCACCGATGCACTGGAGAAGACAATAAGCGTTGACTATGACAAGAACCGTCTGGAACAGGAACTGATATATTATATCGAAAAGCTTGACATAAACGAAGAGAAACAACGTCTCGCCAACCACCTGAAATACTTCCGCGAAACAATGGCAGGCGGACACGGTCAGGGCAAGAAGCTTGGATTCATAGCTCAGGAAATGGGACGTGAAATCAACACTACAGGCAGCAAATCAAACCATGCAGAAATGCAAAACATAGTAGTCCAGATGAAAGACGAGCTGGAACAAATCAAGGAACAGGTATTAAACGTAATGTAATCATGGGAAAACTTATAATCTTTTCAGCCCCATCAGGTTCAGGCAAATCAACGATAATAAACTATCTGCTGAAACAGAACCTTAATCTGGCATTTTCAATATCGGCAACAAGCCGCCCACCACGCGGTACAGAACAGAACGGAGTGGAATATTTTTTCCTTACTCCTGATGAGTTCAGACAGAAAATAGCAGACGGAGAGTTTCTTGAATACGAAGAAGTATATACCGACCGCTTCTACGGAACACTGAAATCGCAAGTCGAGAAACAGCTTTCGGAAGGTCAGAACGTGATATTCGATGTTGATGTAGTAGGCGGATGCAACATAAAGAAATTCTATGGCGAACGTGCCCTCTCCGTATTCATCCAGCCACCATCAGTGGAAGAACTGCGCAAACGACTTAACGGACGCGGCACAGACTCTCCAGAAGTAATAGAAAGCCGTATAGCAAAAGCCGAGTTCGAATTAAGCTATGCCGACAAGTTCGATGTAGTGATAGTGAACGACGTGCTGGAAAAAGCACAGGCCGAAGCACTTGAAACCATCAGTAATTTCCTGAAAAAATAATATGGCCAGAAATCCTAAAAAGATAATGCAACTGATGGCGATTTTAACAATCGTCATCGGTTTTGCAGCTATTGCCGTAGGCATAGTGGCAATCGCCAAGGAAGAATATATAATAGCTACAGCCATGATACTGGTTGCGGCATGGCAAGTTGTCAACTACAGATTATGGAAGAGAAGAAGTTAAGAACAGGCATTTTCGGAGGCTCGTTTAATCCAATCCACATAGGACATCTGGCATTGGCCAACTACTTGTGCGAGAATGATTACATTGACGAATTGTGGTTTCTCGTTTCCCCACAAAACCCGTTCAAGCAAAACGAAAAGCTTCTTGACGACAATACCCGTCTGAGGATGGTGCACGCTGCTGTAGGTGGATACGAACGTTTCCGCGTCTCCGATTTTGAGTTCAGTCTTCCAAAACCTTCATATACCATAAATACCCTTAACAAACTGTCCGAAACATACCCTGACAGGGATTTCTACCTGATAATCGGAGCTGACAACTGGGCAGCTTTCGACCGTTGGAAATCGCCGGAAGAAATCATATCAAAGCATCATGTATTGGTCTATCCACGACTCGGATATGATATTCCAGAAACATTACCACAAAACGTAAGAGCCGTTGACAGTCCACTGATAGAAGTAAGCTCAACCTTTATCCGCCAGAGTATATCACAGGGTAAAGACGTGAGGTATTTTCTGCATCCTGCTGTGTATGAGATAATAACAGAAGAAGAATTATACATATAAAAAAATATGATGAATAAAAAGATTTTATTCATCATATATAACTGCGTCTATTTATACCTATCAACACAAATCCATAACACGCTTTTCAAAAGTATCTTTGTCTCCTTTTGCTTTGCTGCGCATTTTACTTCGATAATTATAAATTGTAGTCAACGAGTAACCAAGGAAATGAGCTATTCTGCTTGAGTCTGTAACACCCAAACGGATCAAAGCAAATATTCGCAATTCAGTAGTCAGCAACTCGCCAGGTTTTACTACTATCTCTTCACCTTCAACCAGCAAATCATTGAAGTTCTTTATAAAGTCAGGAAACAGATCCAGGAAAGAGCGGTCAAATTCCGCATAAAACTTCTTACGTTCATCACTGATGAAGCTTGTCTTTTTTATAGCTTTAAACAAATCGTCAATCTTCGATGACATTGCCAGTTTTTCCAGCGAGCGGCGATACTGCTCCAGAGTTTCCAAATAATTGACACACTTGTCCAAATAATGTGCTATATATGTTTCCTTGATTTTTCCTGTCATCGTCAGCTCATTGTTTGAGTTTTCCAATTTCAAATTCATGTCAGCAAGTTCAGCTCTCATTTGAGATATTTTCTTTGTCCAGAAAGCCAATCCTACCACCATTACCAACAACAAGACAAACAATACAGTTCCTACAGCCATAAACTTTCTTGTAGCTTTCTGCGCCTTAACAGTCTTTTCGTTGATCTCATTCTGAATTATTTTCTGAAAATTTCCACTTTCCATAGAGCGCAACTGAGCATAACAGGCGGTAGCATCTTCTACCGAACATTGTGCATATTTATATGCACGTTCCACATCACCAATATTATATAAACTCCAAGCCAATTTTTGAAGAGCAGCATATTCACGTACAGAATGGCCAATATCTGAAATTGCAGTTTGTGCTAAATGATACATCATACTTAAAGTATCATTCTTCAATTTATATGCTTCAGATAGTGTATAATGTAAATAGGTTCTACTTTTATCATCATAAGATACATCCAACAATACTTCCAAACGAGACACAACCTCATCCAATTTATCATGATGTAATAACTGTTCGGAAAAGACCAAATCATGATTTACCCCTTCAGGAAGTAAATTCAATATTGAGTCGCGATAACATTCTGCAATTTTCGAATATTTTGTTCCTCCATATCTTTGAGGTACATATTCAGCCATATTAGTATAATGAGAACAGCACACTGAATAATAATACTGTAACATACCCTGATCCATAAGTTTTTTGTCAACAGCTTTCAACATTTTCTCTGTTTCCATCCTTAGCCCCATTACCCTTAAAACTTCTGCCCTGTTTATCAACACTTCATTTTTCAAATGTGGCATATTTAACGATGGTAACAATTCTTCCTTCTTGCTTACATAATAATAGGAAGAATCCGACTGATAATGCAAATACTCGTAAAACAAAGACCCATACAACATATACCGTTGCCATAAATCATCCGTATGTGCTGCCAGTTTCTTCAAGCTGTCAAGCTTCGCTTCGTGTCTGGCGTGAATAGTTGGTTTAACTTCGACCAACGAGTCCAGACGGATTAAAACTTCATTCAATTGAGCCCTTTCAATCGTAGCAGATGAAACCGGACTAAGTATAGACAATACCAGACAAAACAATAAAAACAATTTAGTTCTCATAATATCAAACATTCTTAGTATAAAATGCAATACTTTTTTCAATTTGTAGATGTTAAAAGTAGTACGAAGATATAAAAACTTTGCAAATTAGCAAATTAATACCACTAATAATTATTTAAGTTTTCCTACTTTTAGCACTATATCCATCAATGTTATAACACTGGATATCAGCTATTTGTCTCAATACAGCATTTACATTTATTTTAAATTTTCGCATTCCTGTTTTCCCTTCATATAATTTTACGACAAATCAAAAAAATACTAAAACACGCACTATGAGAAAAGAAGCACTATTCATAATTTTCATAATTGCAAGCATATATCCTATGATATCTTCTGCACAGGAAGTGGTCCTTAAGAGTAATCTGCTTTATTGGTCCACAGGTACACCAAACATAGGTATTGAACTTGCCGCCGGCAAGAAATATTCTATCAATATATCCGGAGGTTATATGCCATTTGAATATTCGGAAAACAAGAAACTGAAACATTGGGTCATACAGCCCGAACTCAGATACTGGCCATGCGAAACATTCAACGGTCACTTCTTTGGAATACACGCATTGGGAGGACAATTCAACAGCGGAGGTATAAAAATGCCATTCAATATATTTCCGTCTTTGGAAAAAAACAGATACCAGGGATGGGGAGCCGGAGCAGGCATTTCCTATGGCTATCACCTGATGCTAAGCAGAAGATGGAGCCTTGAGTTCAGCCTGGGTCTGGGATATGCCTATCTTAAATACAAGAAATACAAATGTGTACAATGCGGAGGCCCGCAAAAGGAAGACCACACAAATTATTTGGGGCCTACCAAACTAGCCATTAACCTGATTTATGTACTATAAACAAGAATAACTTAATTAGCGATGAAAACAAATACATTCATATTTTCCATATTGTTTGGTCTTTTAGCGGTGTGCAGAGTTCATGCCGAAAAAGAGCCGAACTATACGGTAGAAGTATTTTCCGATACGATACGTACATATGGAACAGACAAAGTAAAAATCTGTTTTTCAGTCGATTTGGGTGAATATGTCATATCCGGACAGCATAAACGCATAATCACCCCTATAATATGTACCCCCGACCGCAAGAAGCAGATTTGCCTGCCTGCAATGATCATTAACGGCCGTAAGCGTTCTATAAAGGAATTGCGCGACGGAAATGTACAGGAACCGTCAGCCGGAGAGTACATAACCCTGAACGGGAACAAAAAAGAAAACCGCATAATCAACTATCGCACCGAAACGGACTATACGCCATGGATGGAAGACGCTCAGATTCTTCTCAGACACGAAGTTATAGGATGCGCTTCGTGCGGACTCCTTGAAGAAGAATACGGAGTGAGCAACAGCCTGCTTTACAAACCTGAATTCAAGGTAAGTCCGGAGATGGAATGCCCCAACGATTTCGTACAACGCAAAATCCGCAAGGACGCATTTCTTATATATCCTGTAAACCAGACAGTTTTATACCCTGAACGTTACGGCAACGAGCGTGAGCTTGAAAAGATTGATTCCGCCATAAACTATGTGCGTTTTAATCCTGATTACGAAATACGCCACATTGACATTGCAGGATTCGCATCTCCCGAAGGAAGCTATAAGCATAACATAAAACTGGCCGAAGGACGTGCCGAAGCACTGAAGAAATACATTACAAAATACTATCCATATATTTCCACACCACTTAATGTGGTTTCTGGAGCCGAAAACTGGGATGGACTGAAAAGCATACTTTCCGCCAGCCAGTTGCCACACAAAGAGAAAATGCTGTCCATCATAGACAGCATAGACAGTCCGGACCGTCGCGAAGAAGCCATAAAAAGCATAGACAACGGTCGTACCTACCAAACACTACTGACCACAGTTTTTCCGGTATTGCGTAAAAACACATTCACCATAAGCTATATCAGTAAAGAACGGACTCCGGAAGATGCCAGACGTCTGGCATTCAGCCAACCTCAGGAGCTAAACGCCTATGAGTTCTACAATGTTGCGCACCGCTTCTATGCTGACGATACCGAGACATACAGACGTCTTCTGCTTATAGCAGCCGACACCTATCCAGAAAACTCCATAGTATGCAATAATGCCGCAGCGATATGCCTTTCTACAGGCGACTACAACAAGGCAGAGAAGTATCTTTCGCAAACAGCCAACGAGCCTTTCACATGGAACAACCGTGCATATCTGCTCTGGATGACAGGCAGAAAGGAAGAAGCCAAAGTGTGGTGGGAAAAGGCGGCTGGAAACGGTGATGCCATAGCGGAATATAATTTACAGGAATTGGGAAAAAGATAGGCGCATTTCCTGCCGTACCTTATACTTAAACAGAATATCAAAACAATTAAATAACTTTTTTTTATAATTAAAAACTCAAAAAACATGAAAAATTTATTTTTAACAGGCCTTATCGGCCTAGGTGTCTTCAGTTCATGCAGCAACGAAGGCGATCCTGTGAACAATCAACAAAACGATGGCACTGCATACACGCAGATTATGATTAATGTGGCTTCAACCAGCGCAACACGTACAAACACAAGTGGTAGCACTGGTGAAAGTGCTTATGGTGAGGACACTGAATACACCATCAGCGACATACGCGTTGTACTTGCTGACCCAACAACCAATATTGCCAAGTACATCTATGACCCGGAAATGAAAGAAGCAACAAACAATGGTGATGATGATAAAGTTATCCGCGTTACCAAACCGTTTTTGGTAGAAGCAGGCGAATACAACGTTTATGTGCTTGCAAACTATAAGGATAACCAAAACAACTTGTCACCTATTATTGCCAACAGTACCGACATGAAACAGGCATTTACAATCACAAATGCTGCAGGACTGGCTACAAGCGAAAAATTCTTTATGACTAATTCAGAAGTAACTAAACAGACTCTTCAAACAACTGATGTATCTGGAACTGAGGTTGATGACGCAGGACAGACTGTTTCAGAAGGAGCAACAGTAAACCTTCTTGCTATTGACATTGAACGTGTAGTCAGCAAAGTTACTTTTAATAATAGTGATAGCCAGTCTTTTGAAGTTAAAAGTGGTAATGACAAGATAGCTACCGCAACACTGGAAGGTGTATCACTCATCAACCTTAACACAAAGATGTTTTTAGTAAAGGAGAAAGACAGTAATGTAAATCCAGCACTGTCATGGTCTGGTTATTTCTACGTGAAAGATCCTAACTATGACAAAACACTTTCTGGTTCAGACGACGAAGCAACTTGGTTACCAGATAACTTTAGCCAAGCAGAAGCTACTGTTTTTACAACTCCTAATGCCGCAAAGCTTTACTGCCCTGAAAATACTATGGTAGCTACAGCACAACAACACGGTCAAACTACAGGAGTAGTTTACAAAGTTAAATACACTCCTGAAGAGATAGGATTTTCAATACTTGACAAGGACGGCAGCGATACATACTCGCAGATTTATGGCAAATTATTGGCTGGTGCATCTTATGATGAAGACATCACAGATAATATGTTTACAACAGCCGTAGCAGAAGACAAAAATTTTTACGAATACAACGGCTTTATTTTCAAAACCAAGAATGCTGCCATTTTGTACTATACTATTGATAAAGCTGCAAGCAAATCTACAGACGATAGCAACATCAGTACCATAAACGGGGCTTTTTCAACAAACAAAACAAGTGTTCCTGCTGACGTCCATACCTATACAGAAGGCTACTGCTATTACACAGCATGGATTAAGCATAATCCAAATGGTTCTCATATGGAAGCAGGTAAATTTGGTACAGTGCGTAATCACTGGTATGAACTTACTGTAAATGGTATTAATGGTTTAGGAAATTACGAACCTACTTACGAAGATCCAGAAGACCCAGATGAAGAGGCTAAAGCTAATATTCAAGTCGAAGCCAAGATTAAGAAATGGGTACTCGTAAAACAAGATGTAACATTGGAATAAACTCATGATTATTAAGTGCATTAATAGTTTTCAATAGGTACAAAATATAGGAAGAAGGAATTCTGCAATTCTATATTCCATTATCAAGAGAATTCTATATAGGAATAAAGGCAGACCTTCTTCTTATATTCTTTTTACTTTTTTCACTCATAACCGGAGCCATATTATGGCGCTATAAAAAATTATTTATATTATGAATCTCCTTTATAAACTGACAATAACAGCACTATGCTTCTCACTGATGGGAATCCTCAACTCATGTATCTACGAAGATGAGGTGGTATGCCCGTGCGAAGTCCGCTTCGTTTACGACTACAATATGGAGTTTGCCGATGCATTTCCATCACAAGTAAACGACGTCACGCTTTTTGTCTTCGACTCTGAAGGACGGTTCATCTTTTCACGCAGAGACAGCGGCGACCATCTGGACGCTGACTACAGAATGCCACTTGAACTTTCGCCCGGACATTACCGGCTTATCGTATGGGCAGGACTTGACGAAAACAATACCGGAATCACTCTAAAAAACACCCTCCAGAGCAACGTATCCACCATAAATGACCTGGAGTTGAATCTGAATATCAACAATTATATTTGCGACAGCCACCTTTCAGACGTATGGTATGGCAAGGTGGAAGACTTCGAAGTAAAAGACGACGCTCCATCATACGCAACTATATCGCTCGTAAAAGACGTAAAACGATTTAAAATCCTATTGCAGGATACAGAAGGCAAAACACTATCGAAAGAAGACTATTCATTCACCATCTCAACGGCCAACAAGGCGCTGGACCATAATAACTTGCCTTCGGACAACAACAATGTTGCCTACCTACCCTATAGCCTTCAGGAAGTTACTATAGAAAATGAAGCCGACTCGCGCAGCAATACAGACATAAACGCTCTGGTGGCAGAAATGGCTTCCCTCAGACTGACAGATGAAAGACCTGCACGGTTCACAGTCAGAAACAAACGCACGCAAAAAGATTTATTCGACATAGATCTGGTGAAATATCTCAACATGATGAAACTTGACGAATATTCGGACATGACATTACAAGAGTTTCTCGACAGAGAAAGCACCTATCAGATTATCCTCATAATAGGAAAAAACGATTCAGGACAGGATGTGACATTGTCAATACGTATTAACGCCTGGACTTTAGTATTCAATCAAACTGAGCTATAGAAACACAATACCATGACCAAACATATAATTTACAGACTCATTTCATTTACAATATTGCTGACAGGACTTCTGTCGTGCACATCATCCATTCCGGAAAAGAATATAGTAAAATCCGGAGACGAAGAAGGTGTGCTGTATATCAGCGTGCCTGTCAACACCCCCACTTCGCGTGCACAAAACACCCTTGGCGAGCAGAATGCCACACAGGACGAGATGCGTATCACTTCGCTATGGTTTATGGCTTATCCCACCGGCGGCGATGGCACTACTGTAATCACCAAATTAGACACAGACCAGCTGACACACGACAACAAAACATTCTCCATAAAAATGAAATACGGCACTTACCGCATATATGTAGCAGCCAACGTACCGGAAATATATGCAGGAATTGACGAAGAGTCGTTGAGGGCCATTGTACTGAAATATAAGGATGGAGATAATATCACGCTGCCAGATACAGACAATCACGGCCTGCCTATGTTCTACGAAAAGCAGGAGCCATTCACACTAACATACGGAAAATCGGAATGTATAGTTGCCGATTTGACATATACTTGCGTAAAAATACGCTACACACTAGTGTTCGACAATACCGAAAACGGAATTTCCAATCCCACATTCGGCACGAATGTGGTAAAAATTGATGGTATAAGCGTGCAAAACATTGCAGACCGCGCACCTCTGGTTCCTGACAACGACATAAGCGGCTCCATCACACTTTTTGACACGGATGCCTCGGGAGCATTCAACGGTATGTACTGTCCGGGAGTGTACAATCCGGATAATGCGGACAACTATACATTCGACCTTGAAACAATTGACAATACACAAGCCGGACAATGGGCATACAGAGGCATATTCTATCTGCCCGAACACTTTATAACACAAGAGACACAGGACAGCCAGACAAAAATGACCGTGCATGCATCGCTATATACAGCCGAAGGTGTGTCGCGCGCATCGTTGGAATATACCATTGAACTGGGCGATACTGAAGATACACAAGAAAATTTGCGTCAATTGCCCAGAGGACGAATGTACGACATTACAGGACGCATAACAGGACTGGGCGACAAAATAGAAACCACTGCTGCCGTTAAAGACTGGACATTACAGACCATCAGTACAGATCTGAACGGCCCGTATTATCTTTATGTCGAGAAAACCAGCGTAGCACTTGAAGCCGGCAAGGACGTAACCGTGCCGTGTCATTCTGACTTCAGCAGCCTGGACTATGAAAGTCCGCAATACACCCTGTCCGACGGCACAGTGACAGACATATATCAGGTGGAATTCAACAAAGACGAGAACGGGAATTACGAATCATTCACAGTCCGCATACATCCCAATATGCCTCCTGTAGCAAATGCGGAAAACATTGAAGCAATAGACAAATATTTTTATATAGTAGCCGGAAGCATCAGAAAAAAGATTGTAGTCAACCCTCTGAAACTTGAGCCATACCTGATTGTAACACCGCAAAACTATACCATATATATAAAAGAGATATCAAACCTTACGTCATATGACGTAACTTATACATATCGCACCAACCTTCCTTCAATAACAATAAAAGCCGATAAAGATATCAATTATTTGTCAACCAAGGCAGGCGAAAATGTATTCAGTGCCACATCACCATACAGCGGGAATGTGATTGAAGGAACAGGACAAATGACGTGTACGCTGGAAGACCCTTATATTTCAGGCAATTTTCCGATTTCCAGTTCGGCTACATACACATTTACAGCAAGCGAATACGGACATACATTAACCCAAACAGCAGACATTAAGATAATTCCAAATTCCACCGTATATAGGTTGCATTTCCGTCCGATTACCGACGACTGGGAGAATCCGCACATTTACATATACGAACCCCTGTACACTCCTAACGGAACTGAAATTACTATTCCAAGTAATCCTGAAGGCGAAAATGCCATACAATACGGATTCACAGGGAAAATAACCTTTATGGGATGGACAAATCAGGGAGGAACTGTAAATAACCCTGTTCCATCCTATATGGATAAAACGGGAAATAAATATCAGGTAGGTTCCGACTATGACCCCAATATTATAAATACAAATATTTATAATATTGACATAGACTATTGCCCGTCTTTCCGTACAGATTGCTGTGCCGGTAATGCCGTCAACAGGAAATGGCCTGGAGTAAAGATGAAACCTGACGACAGCAACCCCGGATGGTTCTATTTTGACCTGCCGGTGTTGGCCGAACCAGGAAAATCACTTATAATGTTCGCCAATGGACATGATGGTCCTTCAAGCACAGATTATAGCGGACACTACCGTTACCCTGCCCATATGGTTCCGGGTGTGCCGCTTTATAATTTTGCAGACAAGGACGGCTGGTTTTTATACGACTATACACAGGGAGATAAAAATGAATTTGTTGATGACAAACCAAACATTATGGACAAAGTCAATTCTTTACCGGACGGAGTCTATCGCATATGGTGTAAGACTGAGCATTCACGTATTCACATATGGATAGACGAAGCCGATTATACAGGTTGGAATGATGGACTTGGTGAATTAAGAGATAATGGTGACGGATATAAATACTTTGATATTAAAGTTTCAGACAGCTGGAGACCAAGCGGAACAATCAATTATATTTTGCATACAGTAGGAGGTGGGCAAACAGACGACCTTACCATCAGCACAAAACAATGGAAATCTACAACAGGAAAAACTTATGACTATGAAGTATATATTTAAAATAAAATTGTGTGTCTTCCTGTTTCTTCTTTCAGTTGCTTCTTGCACTGAAAAGAAGATATTCGGCGATATGCCGCAAGACGGCGATTTGGTAGAAATGACATTTATACTCAACATAGCACAGACACAGGAAGTTGATATGAGCCGTGCTACAGCAGACGAGAACACCATCAACAATATATATTTGATGGTATTCCCGTCACAGGAACCCGATGCCATTCTTGAACAAACTCAAGAATTAAACCCGTCCGACATGACAGACGCAGGAAATGAGAGCGGATACAGAAAGAAATTCACTACAACACTCAAAGCATCAAGTACTCCCAAATATATCTTCATAGTAGCAAATGCGGCAAAACAACTGTCAGGCATTGAAACAGGGAAAACAACTCTGGAAGATATAAGGAACAAGACCACAAACTGTTCCGAAAATCCATACGTAATGAGCGGTGTAATAAATTCAACTATTCCGGGAATAGGGCTGATAGCTGAAGATATACCTTTAATACGTACGGTAGCGAAAATAACAGTACAAACCGGTGGAAATGTGAACAATTTCAGCCTGGACGGTTTTGAACTCAGAAACGGGAACAGCACCGGCAGTATCCTTGCAGGAGCAGACCAGACTGTGCCAACTACAGCCGGAACCGAAACCCTCTCTGCTACAAAAAACGGACCACTTTATACTTGCCCGGGCAGCCATACATCATCCGGACACTTCCTTATAATTAAAGGTACCTACAACGGGACAGAAGGATATTATCGCATAAACCTGAGAACTCAAGATTCAGAAGGAATTGACATTCTGCCAAACCATCACTATGAAATCATGATTACAGAAGTAACCACTCATGGATATGCCATAGCTGATGAAGCAGCAGAAAGCAACCCAACCGGCATAACAGCCACGATATATGACCACCAGCCTGATATCAACAATATGATTACGGACGGCAATGTGGAACTCGGTGTAAGTGACACTATAGAAATAGGCGCACAGACAAACTCCACACAAACTTTTGAAATAAAGTATTATCCCGGCACACCAACCGATTTAAAAGTTGAATTAGACAGCAAGGACACCTATTGGCTTGCACTGGACAACAATGGAAATCCTATTTCGACAACAACTCTTAATGACGGAAAAGAAACCGGAACACTCTATGAATACAGAGTAAAAGTCATTTCAGGCAATCTGTCAGGAGACAGCCGATATGCTACAATACATCTGTCGGCAGGGAACCTGAGCCGTGACGTCATTGTAAAACAGACCAACGAATTTATCAACGATGAATTCGGAAGCATATCATTAAAAGTAAAAGAGTACGATAGAGACGAAAACACATGGGCTGCAACGCTCAAGAATGAATACGGTCCTTACGACAACTATTGGAAATTCATCAGAGGAGAGGAAACTACTGACCCAACCAAGACCCTTTATGGAATAAATCCTGAAGATATGGGTGGCAAGATACGAAATGAAGGCTTTCATGCTCCTATGTCCGACTTCATGCAGTTCGTATATACATTTACAATGCCGGACGAAAGCAATAATGCAGATTACAATAATGTTTCGTGGAAAGTAGAACTGGCAGAAGGCTATGAGGACAAGCTGTTATTTTGGGATGGTATATATTCTCCTGAGGGTCAAGGAACTTCCACTCCTCCAAGAGGAGATAATTTGGCAGGTCAGTTGTTCACATTCACAAACAAACTGCTCGACCTGCAAAAGCCTGATGCCAGTATAATATCAGATGCTTACCGATATGGAAAAGATGTGTTCAGAATTGTCCTTACGAACAAAAATACAGGACGTACTACAACTCTTTCATATGACTTGTATCATACCGGAGTATTTGCATACGACGACGGGAAAGGTACATACCAGACCGGAAATGCGAACTCACAAGGATGGTACTATTATGAGGTGATTCTGATGGGAAACAACTATTGGCTGGACCGCAACCTCGGAGCCAAATCCAGCGGATACTATATACAGGATGAAAACGGCAACAGTCTGCTGGGAAACGGAAGTTGGCCATTCGACGATGACTCGGCAGGAGGATTATACTGCATAGCAGAATCTCCAATAAATAACGAACCAAATATAATTGACGACATTTGCCCCAAAGGATTCAGAGTTCCGTATATGTCGGAATTTAATGCACTCGTATCAAATCCTAATTTCAAAAACGAGTATATCGTCAATACCGGTCTGAACTACTGGAGCAGTCATTACATCTCGGACAAGGGGACAGTGTTTTTCCCTAAAAACCGAATGTACTATGATGATACTCAAACAGCAGGCGATGCCAATGCGGGTTACTACTGGACCCGAACCGCCGCTGTAGGTACAAGCGGTTCAGAGCGTGGCTTCTGGCTACAATTCATGAAATTTTCAGGAAGCAACGCCTCCGCAGGACGATACAGAATCTTCCAGGGAAATGATCCGAACTCACGCAGAAACGGAATGTCGGTCAGATGTGTATATGCATCGCGTACGGTAGAGACTTCGTATGACATTGAGTTTTACGTTAAAGGCTATACACACGTCTTTCTATACAATGATGAAGGAAACGGAAAAATGACATACCTGAACTCATGGCCAGGAGAAATGATTGCCATATACGACGACAGCTCATTAAATATGTACCACACGTTTACATACAACAGCGTAACCGAGTATGACAATCTGAAAGTGGTATTCAACGTAGTTGACAACGACGGTTCCATAAAAAGCAGTTATCCTGCCGACTATGCAGTAAATGGAGGAATAGGATTTTCAAGAACTCAGAACGAAAAATTTTTCCGAAACGGTGCGTGGAGTTCTACTGCAAATTAACTACAAAATCCGACAAGCATAACCGTAAAAATAAAAGTGTGCGCACGTTCGAAACAAAATGGACGCCCATTCGAGACAAAATGGACGCACGTTTCAGGTAAAACGTGCGTCCATTTTTTTTAAACGTATCAAGACTTATTCTGACACTGTTCCGTCTTCGCTCTTAACCAGCAGAAGAACCTCATTATCAGCAACATCTATAAGCGACAAAGTTCCGTCTTCATTAACAACGAATGAAGCTACTTTATTCATGGCAGAAAGGACCTTACGCTCTGTTTCCATACCCGGACCTGCCATCATGGTGCTTATCATCTGACCGAATTTAAGAGAAGAAGGATTGCCCTCTTCCTGAGAGAATGAACCGTTGATGATGTTGCATCCGCCGTTTCCGTGGACAGCGTTCTCTGCCACATTGAATGAGATGAAAGGAGTCTTGTCAGCAATCTCTACAGCCGCACCTTCCACCTTTGTTATATTCCATTTGCCATTGATGTCATTTACTGATACGGCAGGAGCTTCTTTCTTTTCGAGCGACATCAAGACATTGCCGTCCTTGTCAGTAAGCTCTACTCCGGCAGACGAAGCCTGATATCCGGCAACCTCGTTCAATGCCTCAAGAACTTTCTGTTCTGTTTCCATATCAGGACACATCATACGTGTTGCACCTACTCCGGTAAATCCTATTTTGCCCGGATTGACAGAGTCAACCTCTACTCCACCCATTATTCTGTTACATCCGGCATTTCCGTATATACGTCCTTCTGCAAGATCAAAACCTATGTAAGGATTGCCTTCTACCTGTTCACCCTTTACAGATACAACATTCCACTCGCCCGAAATATCTACTGATTTGCCTGTTGTTCCACAAGATGACAAAACAACCGCAGCAAAGGCTGCTGCACTGATTAACATTTTCTTCATACCTTTTTCCTGTTTTTTTATATTTCAAATACTATAACAAAAACAATTATCCATTGTTCACACAAAAGTAACAAACAATGTTATTGTTTTTTCTATTCTGATATAAAAATAATGATATTTGAACAATACTGCATGCAATTTTGAAAAAAGTCTTATCTTTGCATATTGAACGGTAACGTTTACCGGGAATTAAAATTTCACATTAATATATTAAATGAGTAAAGTATTGATTATCGGTGCAGGCGGTGTAGGTACCGTTGTTGCACACAAGGTGGCTCAGCATCCTGAAGTTTTCACAGAAGTGATGATTGCTAGCCGCACCCAGTCAAAATGTGACGCGATTGTAAAGGCAATCGGCAACCCAAACATCAAAACCGCTAAGGTAGATGCAGACAATGTGGCCGAACTGGTGGCTTTATTCAACAGTTTTAAACCCGAAATCGTTATTAACGTAGCTCTTCCTTATCAGGATTTGACTATCATGGAAGCTTGCTTGCAGGCAGGAGTGAACTATCTTGATACAGCCAACTATGAGCCAAAAGACGAAGCTCATTTCGAATACAGCTGGCAGTGGGCTTACAAGAAACGTTTCGAAGATGCAGGTCTGACTGCCATCCTCGGATGCGGATTCGACCCGGGAGTGAGCGGTGTATATACTGCATATGCAGCTAAACACCACTTCGACGAAATGCATTACCTCGACATCGTTGACTGTAATGCAGGAAATCATCACAAGGCATTTGCAACAAACTTCAACCCTGAAATAAATATCCGCGAAATCACTCAGAACGGACGTTACTGGGAAGACGGGAAATGGGTAACTACAAAACCTCTGGAATTCCACAAGGATCTGACTTATCCAAACATCGGTCCGCGCGATTCATACCTACTTTATCACGAAGAGCTCGAATCGCTCGTAAAGAACTTCCCTACCATCAAGCGTGCACGCTTCTGGATGACATTCGGACAGGAATACCTCACTCACCTGAGAGTGATACAGAACATCGGTATGGCAAGCATCGAGCCTATCAACTACAACGGAATGGAAATCGTTCCATTGCAGTTCCTGAAAGCCGTATTGCCTAACCCACAGGATCTTGGCGAAAACTACGAAGGTGAAACTTCTATCGGTTGCCGTATCCGCGGTGTGAAAGACGGAAAGGAACGTACATACTACGTTTACAACAACTGTTCTCACCAGGCTGCTTACAAGGAAACAGGTATGCAGGGAGTAAGCTACACTACAGGTGTTCCGGCAATGATCGGTGCCATGATGTTCCTGAAAGGATTATGGAAACGTCCGGGAGTATGGAACGTGGAAGAATTCGATCCGGATCCATTCATGGAAGCATTGAACATGTACGGATTGCCATGGCATGAAGTGTTCGACGGAGATTTGGAACTTTAATACAATAACATAAAAAGTCCGCTTCGGAATATGTATCCTCAGTATGACTTATTCCGGAGCGGGCTTTAATTATCTTTATATATACCATGAATGTAGGAGACAAGGCGCCCGACTTTTTGGGACTGAACGAAAAAGGCGAAGAAATACGCCTGAGCAATTACAAAGGAAAGAAAGTAGTACTTTACTTCTATCCTAAAGACATGACCAGCGGATGTACTGCACAGGCATGCAATCTGCGAGATAACTACGAGGCTCTGCAAAATGCAGGATACGAAATTATAGGTGCAAGCATACAGGATGCCAAATCGCACCAGAAATTCATTGAAAAGAACAGTCTGCCATTCACCATCATTGCCGATACGGAACAGAAACTGGTTCAGGAATTCGGTGTTTGGGGTGAAAAAAGCATGTACGGAAGAAAATATATGGGAACTTTCCGTACTACCTTCATCATCAACGAAGAAGGGGTGATAGAAAGAATCATTTCTCCTAAAGAGGTGAAGACAAAAGACCACGCAGCACAGATTTTAAAATAATAACAACATATAAACTCAATCATATATGGCAAAGAAAGACGAACTGGAATTTGAAGGTGGCATAGACAGCCCTTCAAAACCTAACAACTCGGAAAAACTGAAGGCACTGCAGGCTGCCATGGACAAGATAGAAAAGAACTTCGGAAAAGGTTCAATCATGAAAATGGGTGATGACCATGTGGAAGAAGTTGAAGTAATTCCTAGCGGTTCAATAGGACTTAATGCCGCACTTGGTGTAGGCGGTTATCCTAAAGGACGTATCATAGAAATCTACGGTCCTGAATCATCAGGTAAGACCACTCTGGCAATACATGCCATTGCAGAAGCACAGAAGGCAGGCGGTATAGCAGCCTTCATCGATGCTGAGCATGCTTTCGACCGTTTCTATGCTGCAAAACTTGGAGTTGACATCGACAATCTGCTTATCTCACAGCCGGACAACGGTGAACAGGCTCTCGAAATTGCAGACCAGCTGATACGTTCATCAGCTATCGACATCATTGTTATCGACTCTGTAGCTGCACTTACTCCTAAAGCCGAAATAGAAGGCGACATGGGCGACAACCGCGTAGGTCTTCAGGCACGACTGATGTCGCAGGCATTAAGAAAGCTGACATCAACCATCAACAAGACAAACACTACCTGTATCTTCATCAACCAGTTGCGCGAGAAAATCGGTGTAATGTTCGGTAACCCTGAAACTACTACCGGCGGTAACGCTCTGAAATTCTATGCGTCAGTAAGACTTGACATACGCCGTACTACACAATTGAAGGACGGAGAAGATGTTATAGGTAACCAGGTAAGAGTGAAAGTTGTGAAGAACAAAGTAGCACCTCCTTTCCGCAAAGCCGAATTCGACATTATGTTTGGCGAAGGTATTTCCAGAAGCGGAGAAATAATAGACCTGGGAGCTGAACTAGGAATAATCAAGAAAAGCGGATCATGGTATAGCTACAATGATACAAAACTGGGACAGGGAAGAGACGCAGCCAAAGTTTGCATACAAGACAATCCTGAACTGGCAGAAGAACTTGAAAAACTGATTTTCGAAGCTCTTAAAGACAAAGAATAAGGATATATCATAATAAAAAAGCCATTCACAAACCAAGTTTCTTTTTACGGATGCGATATAAAAAAACGTAAAAGATAAAGCTTGATATATGTGAATGGCTTTTTTTTATTTAAATTTACGCTGTTGTAAATCAAAATAAATATAATCATAAAAAATCTCGATTATGAAAATATCGCATTTAGTATTATCGGCAATATTACTTTGTATCTCAACTGTAGCACTGGCACAGAAAAAAATATCCTATCGTTTCGCCACAAAGGCTGAAGCACAAATGCTTATCACAGACATAGATAACTTCACCAATAAATTGAACAGCCTGGATATAAATTTACGTCTGGGAAAAGAAGACGGAAGAAAATCAGAACTGCTCAGACTTGCAATGAACGAGACATTGAACTGGAGCGACGAAGACAAGAAAAAGATTACAGCAGCGTTCAAATCGCTTCAAGCGAAGATAGACAAACAAAAACTGAAAATAAAATATCCTCATGAGATTGTACTTGTCAAGACATCAATGAAAGAAGAGATGAACGTGACGGCATATACCAGAAAGAACTGGATTGCCCTGGGAGAGGATTTTATCAATAAGGCAACAAAAGACAATCTGGAATATCTTCTTGCTCATGAAATGTTTCATCTTTTAACTAGAAACGACAAGAATTTCAAAAAATCTGTTTATTCTGTAATAGGATTCGAAGTAACTGACAGAGAACTGTTTTTCCCTATAGACATAGTGGAAAGGAAAATCTCAAATCCGGACATCGAACAGTACGACAGCTATGCCGAATTTACTATTGACGGAACAAAACAGAAATGCTCGATGATTATATATTCAGACAAGGCATACACTACCGGAGGACTTGGCGACTATCTGAACGTAGGTCTTATACCGCTGGATGATAATCTTATACCTTTGCGCACAGACGGCAAGACCATCATATACGGTATTGACAAGGCTGAAGATTTTTATGACAAAGTGGGAAGAAACACTAAATACACAATAAATCCGGAAGAAATTCTGGCAGACAATTTCGCTTATCTGCTCATTCAGAAAAAAGATTTGCCTAACCCGGAAATAATCAAAAATATAGCAGCCATACTGAAATAATTCATACTGTGGGATGAAAAGAATCGGATTATTGTCTGACACGCACGGATATTGGGACGAGAGGTATCTGAAATATTTTGAGGAATGTGACGAGATATGGCATGCAGGAGACATAGGCTCAAAAGAAGTCATGGACAGGCTTGCCGGATTCAGGCCGTTCAGAGGTGTATATGGCAATATTGATGGACAGGATATCCGCAAAATACTACCTGAAACAAACAGATTTACCGTAGAGGGTGCCGATGTCATTATGAAACATATAGGAGGATACCCAGGAAAATATGACAACAGCATAAAAAAGGTATTGCAAGAGTCCTCTCCCAACCTATTCATAAGCGGTCATTCGCATATTCTGAAGGTGAAATATGACAATGAACTTGGCTTCCTGCACATCAATCCGGGAGCTGCCGGCAAATATGGTTTTCACACCGTACGTACGCTTGTGAGGTTCAATATCAATAATTGTAACTTCTCAGACCTAGAGGTAATTGAGCTAAAAGATTAATTGCAAAAATATTTGTCAGTTAAAGAAATCTTTCCCAAATTTGCACTCGAATTATAAACACTTTTTATGAAAACGTATTTAGTCACAGGAGCAGCAGGTTTCATAGGTTCTAATTACATCAAATACATTCTGAAAAAACACGATGATATTAAAGTCGTAATATTGGATGCTTTGACGTATGCCGGAAATCTGGCTACAATAGACAGCGATATTGACAATGAACGCTGCTTTTTTGTAAGAGGTAATATATGCGACAGCGAACTTGTAGAACGTCTGTTTGCTGACTATAAATTCGACTGTATTGTGAATTTTGCAGCAGAAAGTCACGTTGACCGCAGCATAGAAGACCCTCAGTTGTTTCTACAGACCAACATATTAGGCACACAAAACCTCATGGATGCAGCCCGCAGAGCCTGGGTTACTGGTAAAGATGAAACAGGCTATCCTACATGGAGAAAGGACGTGAGATTCCATCAAGTTTCTACCGATGAAGTTTATGGCTCGTTAGGTTCGGAAGGATATTTCACTGAAACCACTCCATTATGTCCACATAGCCCTTACAGTGCATCAAAGGCAAGTGCGGACATGATTGTCATGGCATATCATGACACATACAAGATGCCGGTTACAATTACCAGATGTTCAAACAACTATGGGCCGTATCACTTCCCTGAAAAACTAATTCCGCTCATCATAAAGAATATACTTGAAGGAAAAAGACTGCCTGTATATGGCGACGGATCGAATGTGAGAGACTGGCTGTATGTGGAAGACCACTGCAAGGCCATTGACCTGGTGGTAAACAAAGGCAGATGCGGAGAAGTTTACAACGTAGGCGGACATAACGAAAAGAAAAATATAGATATAGTAAAGCTGACAATAAGCACCATCCACGACATGATGGCGGAGAAACCTGAATTGAGAAAAATACTAAAGAAAAAGGAACTCAACGAAAACGGTGAAATATCTATAGACTGGATTAATGATTCGCTAATTTCTTACGTAAAAGACAGATTGGGACACGACAAACGTTATGCTATTGATCCAACCAAGATTTCTGAAGAACTGGGATGGACGCCGGAAACGAAATTCGAAGACGGCATAGTAAAAACCATAGAATGGTATCTGAACAATCAGGAATGGGTGAAAAACGTAACAAGCGGAGATTATCAGAACTATTACGAAAACATGTATAAAAACAAATAAATGTTTTCATGAAAACATAAAGCGGTGCAAGGTTCATAATGAATTTTGCACCGCTGTTTTTATATCAGAACTGGAAATATATAAATGGTTGTATATCGCTGCTCTTTATCTGTATTACTATAAATATGACTATTATAATCAGGAGTGCCTGCATTATCAAAGGCATCTTGGTTACAGTATTTGAACATGCATTCTGCCACCTGTCCGGGCACCAGTGCAGAGCAAATCCTAGAACCATAAGCAAGAATACCTTCCAATAGCCGGATACAAGCTGTCCGAACAATTCAGGATGGAAAGACGAGAATATCTGTTTTATCATTGTCACAGAGCCATCGAAAGTGGTATTCCGGAAAAATATCCAGCAGAAACATACAAAATGGAAGGTTATGATTACAGCAAAGAACTTCTTTATTCCCCTGCTTTGATAATTTTTCTCTCTTCCCAATATACTGCGTATAAATTTATGTACTGCCAAAGCCACACCATGAAGACCTCCCCAAACAACGAAATTCCATGATGCGCCATGCCATAATCCTCCAAGGAGCATTGTCAATATGAGATTTATATATGTACGTATTTTCCCTTTACGGTTACCTCCCAATGAAATATAAAGATAGTCCCTGAGCCATGTGGACAGTGATATATGCCATCTGTGCCAGAACTCTGTAACGCTATCCGATTTGTAAGGAGAATTAAAGTTCATAGGAAAACGGAAACCGAGCAGTAATGCCAAACCTATTGCCATGTCACTATACCCGGAAAAATCACAATAAATCTGCAATGCGTAACAGTATATACCGAAGAGGTTTTCAATACCGGAATACAAGCCGGGATTTTCGAATATACGTTCCACAAAATTTACGCTTATATAGTCGGATATTACAGCTTTCTTGAATAAACCGCTAACTATAAAAAATACTCCTTGACCAAACATCTCATTGCTCACGAAAAGCGGCTGACGTATCTGTGGAATAAAATCACGTGCACGAACAATCGGACCTGCCACCAGTTGTGGGAAGAAAGATACATAGAATATGTAATCAAGCAAGCTACGTAGAGGTTTCAGGTCGCCACGATACACATCGATGGTGTAACTTAACGACTGAAAAGTAAAAAATGAAATTCCTACTGGCAAGAATATGTCCAAAGGTTCAAAATTTCCTCCTAATAACGGAGCAAACATTTCATAAAAGAAATTGGTGTATTTGAAATAGCACAAAAGCCCAAGATTGACACATAAGCTTATAATTACCAATAGTCTGCGCTTAGCCTTTTCTGCGGTGTTCTCCATTATTCTGGCAAGAATAAAGTCGGTAACAGTCACAATACCCAGCAAAAAGAAATAAAAGCCGCTGCTTTTGTAATAGAAATAGTATGAAAAGGCCGAAACAAACAGTAGCCTGGCTGTGGTATGGTTACGAAGCAACACATATACTAAACTGAACGCCAAAAACAGAAAGACAAACAAGCCACTGCTGAATATCAACGGCTGCTGCGGATTGTATGTCAATACATCCAATATTTTATGGTAATCAATTCCGAAATTCTCCAAAATATCAATAAACTTTTGTAGCCACATAATCATTGTATGCTTTAATGAATGCTTCGTGTAATAATAATCCCTGAAGCGCGTATCCTTCGCGCGTGAAATGTATTTTGTCTCTTTGGTACATACCTGCTGCGGTCCAGTTCTTGCAAGCAAACTTTTCACCTCCAACCACGTCGTAAAGGTCCCACACTGCAATTTTGTTTTCGGTAGCAAAATCTTTTTCTGTCCTGACCACTAACGGTGTACGTACATTTATAATCCTGTTTCTCCTTCCAGATTTTACATATGCTCCCGGCGGTGTGGTTATAAGAAATCCTGCATTTATACAACCTTTCCTTAGTTCACTTATCAGATTCATCATCTGAACACGATGCTGATCTGACCTGTAACTCCTGCCATGCGCCTCGTTGGTTCCGAATGACATTATTATCAAATCCGGATTTAATGACGTGATTTCATTTATTCTTTCCGGTTTGTTGAAAGATTCACAAGTGGCTCCGTTCACTCCCAATATATGATATACGATTCCAGACCTGCCTGTCTCGGATGCTATGCCTGTGGTATGATAGGAAACATTATAATCAAGTACTGCATCTGCTCCAAAATCCTCTTCCAGCAATTTTCTCATCTTATAAGGGAATATATGCCCCCTAACATGCGAATCGCCTATATGAACAATACGTACAGGGCGTTCCATCGTTGACAATTTTTCCCAAAATACGTCAAGCGTCCTTTCAGGATCAATTATCACATTCTCCATTGTATCTTTGAAGGATGCAGGCATGGGACTTTCAACAGAAATAAATCTCATAAGATGTTCCATGGCAGTACTTGAATATACAGGACCGGAATTGTGATCCCTCTTTGCCTTTTCAGGCACAACATCTTGAGCATACATTTCTGAGAATGTCTGCAGAAAGACCGACAGCACAATAATGATGCATCTGTATCCAACTGCTTTACTGCATCTCGTATGATTTCCTTTTCTCATATTGCTCCTTTCCATACATTATTGCATCAAACAGTAATCCTGCAATGTATTTTCCTCCACGGAAATTTATATGTGTATAATCATAGTTTGCCATAGCCGGATTAGAATTTACCATCTTCGACATACTACCTTCCCCACCCATTGCATTATAAAGGTTCCAGAATGCAACATTTGTTTCTGCCGCTAGCATTTGCTGGCTTCTTATAAGCCCCTTAACAGCGGGCATGGTTCTGAGATTTCCGTTTTCATCTTTAGTTTCTCTGTCACCTATACCTACTATAAGGATGGAGGCATCTGGGAATGCTTTCTTGAAATGCTGAATAACGGACTTCATTCCATCCTTATAATATCCGTAATCCAAACCTCCCTCGAAAGCTACATTCAGACCATACTGAAAAACAATCAGATCATATTTACGCAGTTTGTTGTACTTCTTCAGGAGAGATGAAGGTATTCCCAACAATTGCTGTCCGCTACTACCGCGAGTACTGAAATTATCAAGTATTATACCGTTGTTACTGTCCATTGTTACAGCATAGAACAATGCATCCTGAGACGATTTCTCAATATTCCACTTCACTTTCTTTATATTACCATTTACGGTAAGACACTGCAATGTGCTATCTCCTTTCACACGGAATTTCTGCTCGCTGCTACCGTTTATTTCTGCCGAAATATACAATGAATCGTCCGTTAGGTAGAAGATAGACGAGGAAGTACAACCGTCAAGACAAGAAGCATATTTTGAAGTGGCTTCCAAACTGGTGTATGCTCCTTCTGTTGCATTAAAATAACTGTTTGCAATACCCTGCCTGTTGCGGATAAAACCAATTGAATCTGTTACATTGTGCGAAGCCCATCCTGAGAAACTATGTCTTACAGTCGGTCGGAAACCAGGGAATTTGGACGTTATACTTACGTAGCCTACCCCTTTTCCTCCAAACTCTGTCTGCAAAAGACTTCGTAAATCTGCCGTAAGAATATCTCCCTCGATAAATGAATCGCCAAAATATGCAATCCTTACAGGAGACTGCCTGTTTTCAATATCCGACAACGCTTCGTAAAAGTGAGACATGCCATACTCTGTAGAATCAGAATAGTCTTCTATACACTCTATTCCTGCCTTGCAAGAGTCAACAAACGGTGGTTTTACAACCGGCTCTGAAAAAAGAGAATCAAGATTTAAAGTATCGGCAACATGTACGTCGCAACGTATATCTGACAATAAATCAACTTTTCTAAATGTTTTACCGCATAAATTTATATCGGGTAAATAATGCAGAGACATCAACCCCAGCATCACGAACAAAGCTATTAGAAATGTATAGTGCAGTCTATTCTTCATGAAAATACAAAAACGTTATTTTGTAGGACAAAATATATACTATTAAAAACGCTGCAAATATACATCTTTATTTTATATCCATATACAAAAAAATGCCGGTACATACATTATAGCAGTACCGGCATATACCAAATATTTAAATTAATGAATAATACCAAGCTTTGATGATGACACAAAGTCTATTATCATATCAATATACTGACTGCCCGGCACCTGCTCCTTTATTCTGATCAAGGCATCGTGCTGTGATGTGTTTGCCTTATAAAGAATTCTGTAAGCCTGCGCAATGTGCTTGATCTGTGTTTCAGGAAATCCTTCATGCTCCAACACATGAGTATTGATGCTATAGAATGATATTGGCTCATGAGCCGCAACTATAAATGGAGGTATATCTTTTGTAAAACGACAACCGCCCTGAACTATCGAATAACTGCCCAGACGGGTATTTCCCTGCATCAGGACATTAGAAGTAAGTATTGCACGGTCGAAAATCTTACAGTTACCAGATACTTGCGAACCGTTTCCTATAATACATTCGTTGCCAATCTCTACATCATGCGAAATACGTACTCCCTGCATGATGAAATTACCGTCACCCACTACTGTATCATGAGTAGAATGGGTACCCCGTGTAATGACAGCATTTTCACGAATCACATTATTATCACCTATTCTTACCAATGTTTCTTCACCAGTATAACAAAAATCCTGAGGTACGGCAGCTATCACCGCTCCTTGATATACGGTATTTCCATTACCCATACGTGTTCCACTCATAAGACTGGCGTATGGCATTATCACATTGTTGTCGCCTATCTCGACATTCTTGTCGATATAGGCAAACGGATGCACTGTTACATTGTTGCCCAACTTTGCAGAAGGATCAACATAAGCTAAAGGACTAATCATGTGTTTATCTGTTTTTAAGGTTATTATTCACGTCCGCCACCAAGTGCGCTATACAGGTTTATAACAGCCTGAATACGCTGGAAATTATCAGAAACTTCTGTCAATTCCGCACTCAACAGGTTCTGCTGTGCTGTAAGAATTTCAAGATATGTAGCCTCAGCACTCTGGAACAAAGCTTTTGTATAAGTCACGGCTTTTTCAAGTTGCTCTACTCTACCACGATCTTCTATCAGCTTCTTGTCAACTGTCTCATACAGACACAAGGCATTGCTGACTTCCTGACCTGCTTCAAGAATAGTCTGCTGATAGTTCATGCGGGCTATCTCCTCTTCAGCTTTTGAAACTTTCAGGTTTGCCACCAGTTTGCCGTGATTGAATATAGGCTGTGTCAAAGAAGCCAAAGCCTGGAACATAAACTGTCCCGGATTGGAAACCTGAACACCTGAACCGTTTGTCCATCCTGCAGTACCACCAATAGTAATGCTAGGATAGAAAGCCGAACGAGCCTGATTTGTCGTATAATATGCACTTGCAAGTGTCATTTCTGCAATCTTCACATCAGGACGGTTTTCCAACAGCTGCAATGGCACTCCGGCTGTCAATTCTTCAGGCATAACCTGATCGGCAAGTTTGCCTCTTTCTATTGCCTGCGGAGCTTTTGCAAGAAGTACAGCCAATGAATTTTCAGTCTCACGAACCTGACGTTTCAAGTCAAGCAATGAAGCCTCAACCTGATGACTGGCAGCACGCATCTGAGTGACAGCTGCCTCATTTACATATCCGGCCAACTTCATAGCCTCCATTGCGCGTACATTTTCTTTGTAGATAGCAGCCGTTTCTGTAGTGATTTCCACCTGACGGTCAAGCATCAACAATGTATAATATACGTTTGCAATGCCACAAATAATCTGAGAACGAACAGCCTGCTGGGCGTACTGACTCTGCAAATACACAGCCTGTTGTCCACGTTTAGCATTAAGAATCTTACCGAAAAGGTCTATTTCCCAGCTTGCAGCTACAGGCAACTGGTAAGCCTTTACCATATCTCCACCTCCAATGGTAGTCATTGTACCCTGAGGAGCAAGATTAATTGAAGGCAGGTAAGACAAACGTGCAGAAGTAAGCATTACTTTAGCTTCCTTCACACGAAGCACAGCTGCCTGCATATCAACATTGTTTTGAAGTCCTTCTTCAATCAATGCCTGAAGTTTTGCATCCTTAAACACTTCCTTCCAAGGTAAGTTACCCATATTTGTAGTGTCTGATACCAATGTATCATTAGCCGCAACAGGGTCTCTATAAATACCGGAAGCATCAATAGTGTCAGGACGGTCGTAAGCTTTATAAATGTGGCAACTGCTCAAAGCAGCAGCTGCACACATTGTCAATATGATTTGTTTCTTCATTATAGTCTTAATTATTTAGTATGAGAATATTGTTCAATTTCAGCTTCCACTTCGCTTTCATCCAAGCTATCCCATTCGATAGGCTTGAATTTCTCCTGAAGCCACTGGAATATTACGAACAATACCGGAACAATGAATATCTGGAATATCATACCTACCAACATACCACCAATGGCTGAAGCACCAAGTGTACGGTTACCATGCGCACCTACACCCACTGCAAGCATCAACGGGATAAGTCCGACAATCATTGCAAGTGATGTCATAAGGATAGGACGCAGACGGGCAGAAGCACCAAGCACAGCCGCCCATGCAATACCCATACCCTGCTTACGGCGGTCGAGGGCGAACTCAACGATAAGGATTGCATTCTTAGCCAACAATCCCATAAGCATGATAAGAGCAATCTGCATATAGATATCGTTTGACATTGTACCAATTATCATCTTTAATGCAGGTATGCTACCCAAAGCACTGAAACCGTTTACGAACAAGAAGCTTCCCAACAAACCGGCAGGAACTGAAAGCAATACGGCCAACGGCAATATATAACTTTCGTATTGGGCACTCAACAGCAAATATACAAAGACGAAACACAGAACGAAGATAATGGCTGTTGTACCACCACTGGTTTCGGCTTCCTCACGGGCCATACCTCCAAGTTCGTAACCGAAACCTGTAGGAAGGTTTTCTTTTGCAACCTCGGCAATAGCCTGAAGTGCCTGACCTGAAGTATAACCTGATGCAGGTGCAACCATCACCTTAATAGAAGTATAAAGGTTGAAACGGCTGATGACGTCAGGTCCGTATATTTTCTTCAAAGATACAAACTGAGTAATAGGAGCCATCTCGTTTCCGTTACGTATTTTTATACGGTTCAATGATTCCATATTCTTCGTAGCTTCCGGAGATGCCTGTATCATTACACGGTACATCTTACCGAAACTGTTGAAGTTTGATGCATACAAACCTCCGAAATATCCCTGCATGGTAAGCAAAATATCCCTTGGACTTATACCTGCTTTCTTACATGCAGCAGCATCAATATCCATCATGTATTGTGGGAAACTTGGGTTAAATGTAGTCTGTGCAGAGTTGATTTCCGGACGTTGCTTCAATGCGTCCATATAGCTATGTACTACATCATTGAACTTGTTCAGATCACCACCAGTTCTATCAAGCATGTTCAACTCGATATCACTTGAAGCCGAATATCCAGGAATCATAGGCGGTGTAAAGAACAATACCTGGGCATCCTTAATGATTTTTTGTGCACGCATGAACAATGTTCCTACTACTACACTTGAATTTTGCATCAAGGAACGTTCTTCCCAGTCTTTAAGTTTGATAATCACAGAACCGTATGAAGGACCCTGTCCACCGATAAATCCGAAACCGGAAACAATAGTTCTTGAACTTACAGCAGGTTCTGCAGCAATCAGGCTATCAACCTTATCCATGATTTCCATCGCGCGTTCCTGTGATGTACCAGGAGGAAGTGTCACTGCACCCATAATAGTACCTGTATCTTCTGTAGGCACCATTCCTGTAGGAGTAGTGTTCATGAAGAATACCAATAATACTATAGAAACAGCTACAAGTCCCATAGAGAACCATTTCTTATGTATAAAGAATACAACACGCTTCTTATAACTGCTCAACAAAGAATCGTATGCAGCATTGAAGGATGTATGGAAACGGTCTATCATAGACATTTTCTTCTCGCCATGTTCAGCCTTATGAGGTTTCAAGAATAAAGCACACAACGCCGGTGACAGAGTCAACGCATTCAGTGCTGAGAAACCGATTGAAATAGCCATTGTCAAACCAAACTGACGATAGAAAGTACCGGCAGTACCACCCATGAAACTAACAGGAATGAACACTGACATCATGACAAGTGTAATAGATACGATAGCTCCACCAAGTTCACTCATGGCATCAATAGAAGCCTCTCTTGCCGACTTATATCCCTGGTCAAGTTTAGCGTGTACACCTTCAACCACCACTATGGCATCATCCACCACTATGGCAATAGCCAACACCATGGCAGAAAGAGTAAGCAAATTGACACTAAATCCGATAAGTTTCAAAACGAAGAATGTTGCAATCAAAGCAACCGGAATTGCAATCGCCGGAATAAGTGTTGAACGCATATCCTGCAAGAACACATAAACCACGATAAACACAAGCACGAATGCCTCAATCAAAGTCTTGATTACCTCATGTATTGAAGCGTAAAGGAAGTCGTTGGCATTCTGGGCAATATTGATTTTCAATCCTGTAGGGAGTGATTCCTGTGCCTTGGCAAGAACCTCTTCCAAGTCAGAAATAGTCTGTGTAGCGTTTGTTCCGGCCATCTGGTAAACGATAACAGATACAGCCTTATGTCCGTTAACCCTATTATTAAATGTATAAGCCAGACGTCCAAGCTCTATCTCTGCTATATCACCTAAACGTAATATTTCACCATCAGGCAATGCCTTTACTACGATGTTCTCAAATTCCTCTGCTTTCTGCAGACGTCCTTTATACTTAATAGTATATTGGAATGTCTGGTTTCCGCGTTCACCGAACTGTCCCGGTGCAGCTTCGATGTTCTGTTCAGCAAGAACTGCAGAGATATCAGAAGGAACAAGTTTATATTGCGCCATGATATCAGGCTTCAACCAAATACGCATAGAGTAGTCCATACCCAACACATTGGCATCACCCACACCGTTTACACGCTTGATTTCAGGCACGATGTTAATGTTGGCATAGTTTTCAATAAACTCTACATTATATTCGTCAGTCTCATCGTAAAGAGAGAAAACCATCAACATTGAGTTCTGGCGCTTCTGTGTTGTAACACCAATCTGTGTAACTTCAGCAGGCAGCAAACCTTGAGCCATTGACACACGGTTCTGTACGTTGACAGCCGCCATATCAGGGTCAGTTCCCTGTTTGAAGTAAACACTGATATCAGCAGAACCGGTATTAGTGGCATTTGATTGAATATACATCATGTTTTCAACACCGTTTATCTGTTCCTCCAAAGGAGCGATGACAGAATTCAATACGGCAGAAGCACTGGCACCTGTATAAGTGGCCCTTACGGACACTGTAGGTGGTGCGATATCCGGATACTGAGTAATAGGCAAAGTTGCCAGACCTATAACACCCAAGATAACCATCAAGATAGAAATCACCGTTGACAGTACCGGACGATTAATAAATTTATCTAGTTTCATTCTTTTATTCTTTTTAAAATCTCATTAAATAAGATTGATATATCTGTTTCTGACCAAGATATGCAATTAATTGAAGGCAGTCTGTATATTACCGTCACGCTGGTCCTGCAAATGTTTCTGATACTTTGCTTCCTTTTCAGCAGTTGTAATAGGTACGATCTTCTGTCCGTCAGTCAAGATCTGAACACCTTCAACCACAATCTGGTCACCAGCCTTCAAACCACCAGTCACGATATAATTCTTTCCATCGCTAAGATTTGAAATCTGAATTTCAGTATGTTTCAAAGTGCTGTCCGGCTGCAATACATAAACAAATTTCTTATCCTGTATTTCCTGTGTTGCATACTGTGGTATCAAAATAATATCCTGCATTTCATAAGGGAATATGATATTTGCAGTTCCACCGCTTCGCAAAATATTTCTACTGTTAGGGAATATTGCACGCATACTTACAGAACCTGTAGTCTGGTCAATAACACCACTTACAGCATCAATCTTTCCTGCAGCTTCATAAATTGAGCCATCAGCCAATTGAAGTTTTACTTCAGGCATAGCAGCAAGCTGATCCTTCAGTGATTGTTCAGATTTTGTCATTTCCAGCAATTGCTTCTCTGTCATTGAGAAATACACGTACATGTCACCTATTTGTGAAACAGTAGTCAAAGGCTCTTGTACTGAAGGGCTTACCAGACTACCAACCCTGTATGGGAAAGTTCCGATAACACCATCAGACGGACTTGTAACGGTACAGAAGCCCAAATTCTGTTTTGCTGCAGTATATGCAGCTTCAGCCTGTGAATAGTTGGCTTTTGCTGAAAGCAGATTATTCATAGCTGTCTGATACTCAAAATCACTGATGATTTTTTGTTCGTGAAGCATTTTCTTGTTTTCAAGAGTTGAAGTCACAGTTTCAAGGCTAGCCTTAGCAGCTTCCACACCGGCCTTGGCCTGATCGTATGCAGCCTTATACTGTGTAGGATCTATTTGGAATAATGCCTGTCCACGTTTGACTGTAGCACCCTCGTCAACACACAGTTTTACGATAAAACCTGAAACCTGTGGACGGATTTCAATATCCTGAAGACCCTTTATTGTGGCAGGATAAGTTTTTGTCTGATGACTTGAAGTATAAGCCGTTGTCATAACAGCAAATTCATTGTCACCCATCTTCATACCACCCTGGCCACCGCCACAAGCAGTAAGAACAGAAACACCCAACATAGCTATGGCAATACGGCCATTGCTAAAATTCAATTTACTTTTCACGCTCATTTTCATATAAAATTATTATATATTTTTTTCAAATACCTTAGTTCGCCAACTATTTTCATAAAAACACACGTGCAAAGATATAAAATTCGGGCCATCTAAAATTAACAATTAACTAAGAATAACCAATAAATCTGACGATATTAAAATTGTACTAGTGAATATGATTATTAGACAAAAAAAAGAAGAGTTTATGAAGAAACAATTTCAGAAAAAGAAAAAACAATTTAGAGATTTTAATTACAAATGAAGCTTATATTAGATTTTTATTCATACATTTGTGCATCTTAATAAACAAATAACAACAAAATGTAATAACTTATGGTAAAGATAACAAAAGAAGCCGCCCTGCTTTATCACTCACAGGGCAAACCGGGAAAAATAGAGGTTATTCCCACCAAACCATACCAGACACAACGCGACCTCTCATTGGCATACTCACCTGGAGTAGCAGAACCATGTCTGGAAATCCAGAAGAATCAGGAAACAGCATACGACTATACAGCCAAAGGTAACCTGGTAGCAGTTATTTCAAACGGAACAGCCGTATTGGGATTAGGCGATATAGGTGCCATGAGCGGAAAGCCAGTTATGGAAGGTAAAGGACTTCTGTTCAAGATATATGCAGGAATCGATGTATTCGACATTGAAGTAAACGAAAAGGATCCTGAAAAATTCATCGAGGCCGTTAAAGCAATAGCACCAACTTTCGGAGGTATCAACCTTGAAGACATCAAAGCTCCTGAATGTTTTGAAATCGAAAACAGACTTAAGGCAGAGCTTGACATTCCGGTAATGCACGACGATCAGCACGGAACAGCCATCATCTCAAGTGCAGGACTTCTGAATGCCCTCGAAGTTGCCGGAAAGAAAATCGAAGACGTCAAGATTGTAGTTAACGGTGCAGGCGCATCAGCTACATCATGTACAAAACTATATATAGCACTTGGAGCACGCAAGGAAAATATCCTTATGCTCGACAGTAAAGGAGTAATCACAAGCGACCGTCCTAACCTGACAGAAAGCAAAAAATTCTTTGCTACAGACCGTCGTGATGTACACACTTTGGAAGAAGCCATCAAGGGAGCAGACGTATTCCTCGGTCTTTCAAAAGGAAACGTCCTCACACAAGACATGGTACGAAGCATGGCACCAAGCCCTATAGTATTCGCACTTGCCAACCCTACTCCTGAAATTTCATATGAAGACGCCATGAGCGCCCGCCCTGACGTTTTGATGTCAACAGGACGTTCGGACTATCCTAACCAGATCAATAATGTAATCGGTTTCCCTTACATCTTCCGTGGAGCATTGGATACACGTGCCAAAGCCATAAACGAAGAAATGAAACTGGCTGCCGTACATGCCATAGCTGATCTGGCGAAGAAACCAGTTCCAGACGTTGTAAACGAAGCATATCACGTAAACAACCTTTCTTTCGGACCAGACTATTTCATCCCGAAACCAGTCGATCCACGACTCATCACAGAAGTATCAATGGCAGTAGCCAAAGCTGCAATGGATTCAGGTGTCGCACGTAAAGAGATAACTGACTGGAATGAATACAAGAACCATCTTCTTGAGCTCATGGGTCAGGAAAACAAACTTACACGCAAGCTTTATGAAACAGCCCGCAGCTGTCCTCAGAGAGTTGTATTTGCCGAAGGTATCCACCCTAACATGCTTAGAGCCGCAGTGGAAGCCAAATCAGAAGGCATCTGTAACCCTATCCTTTTAGGAAACACAGAAAGAATACAGAAACTTGCCAAAGAGCTTGACCTCAGCCTTGAAGGTATAGAAATCATCAACCTCCGCCACGACAGCGAAGCTGAAAGAAGAGAAAGATACGCACGCATACTTTGCGAAAAACGCGCACGCGAAGGAGCCAACTTTGCAGAAGCAAACGATAAGATGTTCGAACGCAACTATTTCGGTATGATGATGGTCGAGACAGGCGAAGCAGACGCATTCATCACAGGTCTTTACACCAAATACAGCAACACTATCAAGGTTGCCAAGGAAGTAATCGGCATACAGGAAGGATACAAACACTTCGGAACTATGCACATCCTCAACTCAAAGAAGGGTACATACTTCATTGCTGATACACTTATAAACCGTCATCCGGACACAGATACACTGATAGATATAGCACGTCTGTCTGCCAAGTCAGTACGTTTCTTCAACCATGAACCAGTTATGGCAATGCTTTCATACTCCAACTTCGGTTCCGATCAGGAAGGAAGTCCGGCAAAAGTACACGAAGCTGTAGCCTACATGCACAAGAACTATCCTGAATTGGCAATCGATGGTGAAATGCAAGTAAAATTCGCTCTTAATGACGAATTGCGCGATGAAAAATATCCGTTCACAAAACTGCTAGGCAAGCAGGTCAATACACTGGTATTCCCTAACCTAAGCTCAGCGAACTCAACTTACCAGCTCATACAGAACATGAGTGAAACAGAAGTCATAGGCCCTATCCAGATGGGATTGAACAAACCTATCCACTTTACCGACATCGAAAGTTCAGTACGCGATATAGTGAACATCACAGCTATAGCATGTATTGACGCCATAGTTGACAAAAAGAAAAAAGGATGTTAATCATAATATGACGAAGCATTAATTTGACGAGTTGACAAGGTTTCCGTTCCAAAGAAAAGACCTTGCCAACTCGTTTTATTATATACTCACTTTATTAAAGAAACCTGCTATGCGAAAGCCACTTACGAATACACAATGCGTCCTGCTCACACTGTTCTGGGCAGCACTCTGTTTTGTAGTCATAACATCATCACCACGGATAGACGGACCGCTAATTGTAACTATAATCATATCAGGAGCCTTGGTTTTCATACCGATAGGCAAGTCAATCAACAGCCGAAAGAAATAAGCATTTCAACACATTTTATGCAATAAAAGTATAAAAAAGATATTTTTCTTATTTTTTTTAATCAAAATGTTGCATAAACCAATTCTTTGATATATTTTTGCATCATCTACTAGAGAGATAAAAAACAACAAATAGTAACAACCAATTAATTTTAAGGTAAAGATTATGAATGCAGCTAAAGTTTTGGAGGATCTTAAGAGAAGATTTCCTAATGAACCTGAATACCATCAGGCAGTAGAAGAAGTTTTGGGAACAATCGAAGAAGAATACAACAAACACCCTGAATTCGACAAAGTAAACCTCATCGAACGTCTTTGTATTCCAGACAGAGTATATCAGTTCCGCGTAACATGGATGGACGATAAAGGCAACATCCAGACTAACATGGGTTATCGTGTTCAGCACAACAACGTTATCGGCCCTTACAAAGGCGGTATCCGTTTCCACTCTTCAGTAAATCTGTCAATCCTTAAGTTCCTTGCTTTCGAGCAGACATTCAAGAACTCACTTACTACACTTCCTATGGGTGGTGGTAAAGGTGGTTCAGACTTCTCTCCACGTGGAAAGTCAAACGCCGAAGTAATGCGTTTCTGCCAGGCATTCATGTTGGAATTATGGCGTCACATCGGTCCTGAAACAGACGTTCCTGCAGGTGATATAGGTGTAGGTGGTCGTGAAGTAGGCTACATGTTCGGTATGTACAAAAAATTGGCTCACGAATTCACTGGCGTACTTACAGGTAAAGGCCGCGAATTCGGCGGTTCACTCATCCGTCCTGAAGCTACCGGTTACGGAAACATCTACTTCTTACAGGAAATGTTGAAGACACGCAATATTGACATTGCAGGCAAAACATGCCTTGTATCAGGTTCAGGAAACGTAGCACAATATACAGTTGAAAAACTTATCCAGTTGGGCGCTAAAGTCGTTACAATGTCCGATTCAGACGGTTACATCTACGATCCGGACGGTATCGACCGCGAAAAACTCGACTACATCATGGAACTCAAGAATTTGTATCGTGGCCGTATCCGCGAATACGCAGAGAAATACGGATGTAAATACGTTGCAGGTGCACGTCCATGGAATGAAAAAGCAGATATCGCTCTTCCATCAGCTACTCAGAACGAAATCAACGGTGATGATGCCAAAGCTCTTATCGCAAATGGTGTATTCGCTGTATCAGAAGGTGCAAACATGCCTTCTACTCCAGAAGCAATCCGCGTATTCCAGGAAGCTAAGATTCTTTACGCTCCGGGTAAAGCAGCCAATGCAGGTGGTGTATCTGTATCAGGTCTTGAAATGACTCAGAACTCTATCAAGTTAAGCTGGAGTGCAGAAGAAGTTGACGAAAAACTGAGAAGCATCATGAAGAACATCCACGAAGCTTGTGTACAGTACGGTACAGAGCCAGACGGATATATCAACTATGTGAAAGGTGCTAACGTAGCCGGCTTCATGAAGGTTGCTAAAGCAATGATGGCTCAGGGTATTGTTTAATCCCCGACTCTACGCTAAAACAGTATAGTTTAAATAATAATAATAATGAGACTGTCGTCATCATATTAATGTTGAGGCAGTCTCATTTTATTTTCCAGCACAAAGCTTATTTATACGTTATTCAAAGCATCATCCTTATCCGATGCCCATGTGGTTCTAGAGTAAACTCAGGATTAAATGGATTAAAATAATAAATATCCATATCATCAAGCAATTCAAGATAATATGGTAATTTTTGCTTAAAACGGCTAGTTTCTTTTACATCTACCGAAGTCCAATAGGCCTCAGCCACAACTATAAGTCTTGGAAATGCCATAAAATCAAGTCTCTTCACTTAAGCTACACGTTCTGTCCATAAACTGAACTGAATTTCATAGCCATGAAAAAGATTTACCAAGTATTCAGAAAAATTACAAATATCCTCTATCGGATTATATCTATTCCATCTACGGCCAATATTATGAGTTCTATACTAAAAAAATCGGCATATAAAGGACAACGCGGAGTCTAAATAACGCACATTCCGGATTCATTGGATGCTGTAAGTTTTACAGTATCAGGAGTCAGCTTTAATCCGTTATTTGTAATTGTTCTTTCATTATTACACCCGACAAGACAGATTTGGTGGGAATATCGCTCAATGTTTCCTTTAAATTTGAAATAATCTTTTTAGAATAACTATCATTGCTACATATTTCAACATCCTTACCAACCACGAAAAAATCTTTTCCTTCTTTTATATGTGCTGGAGCAGGAAATAATGAGACTTGTGATAAAATAGGTTATACAATAAACAAGCAATTAAAGACAATTTTTCTATACATTTATAATTTTAGATTCAAAAATAACTTAAATCCATAATATTAAATAGATTTAAAATTTAATCAACAGAAGAAATCAGGTATTTTACTATACAAAATATCCATTTCTACTATTAATGTAAAAATAAAATCTTCAACTTGCGTTACAAAAATAAGCATTTTATGTATATATTGATATACAAACACTATTTTTTGTAAAAGTCTCAAGTCTCTACATAAAACAGTATCAATACAGAACTACACGGGTAGAAACAATAATCCCTCCCCACCCATGTAAAAACCATACATGGAATAAGGAAGGACATATTACGTATTAAAATTATTTTTTCAAAGACAAAGATTGAGTACTCCAATTATAAATCACCGTATATATCGTGTTGATATTCACAGTTTCATCATCCATCTTTCCCCATTCACCGTTCAAAACATTCACTTCCGAATCCGAATTAGTCATCGACAACTGATAGCTGAAAGAAATACCCTCTGAATGAGGGAAATAAGCTGTTTCTCCATTTAGCAGCGAAACCTTCCTTTCACCCGCAGTAACCGTAAAGCTATAATCATGCAACCAATCGCCAAGCACTTCAGAAATATCTAAACTTACAGCAAAAGTAATCATAGGAACTTGAACTTTTAATCCAGTTGTTTCACCCTGCTTCACAATAAAAGGTACTTCCTTATAATAAACTGGTACGCCTTTTTCATCATTAGTCCAATTTTTTTCTGATCCATAATTCGGACTATATACTTTCAACATATAATCATCTGCTACATCCAACTCAATTTTATCCTGCATATCTTCTGCAGAAAGTGTGCGGAGCATCTCATTGCCTTTCCATAGTTCAACAGTCCAGATTATATCATCAGTTGAACGCGAAGCAACTTCTGTATTTGTTTGTGTCTGAATTTCTATACCAGAAACCGACAAAAATCCTTCTCCATATAGAACTTCTTTTTGCTGACAAGCAATCAGTAAAAAGATTCCACTTAATATATAAAATATATTTAGTTTCATGACTTCATCTTTTTATTTATCAAATGCAATGGAAACATCATCTATCTTCAAAATACTTCCCATATGTACTGTCCAGTTACCAATAACAGGATAAGTTATTGTTGTTCCTAAAGCAAAATCACTCTTAGAAAGTGAAGTTTTATTCGAGGCCAAAAACTGTACGCATATAGAAGTAGCCTTCTCAAAAGGTTCAGTATAATTAAAGTCAACTGTAGCATGTACATATTCGCTATCCTCATTCGAATAGGCAACAGGTTCATACGTTCCAGTAGCTATTTCCCTATATCCGTTCTTCAAAGCTACAACAACCTTAAAAGCATCAGAATTATAAGGCTTATATTTATACCAGAAAGACATTGAAGTTGGACGAGAATTAAAATCATGACCTTGCACAATACCAGAGTTGTAGGTTCCAATAAACAAACTACCAACCATAGCACCACCAACATAAGTACCTGCAGTATTAGCATAGCCATCACCACATCCCGAAAGATAGATCAATGCAGCTTTTCCTCCTCCATGAGCATCTTCTGTATAACTAACACAAGATGCAAAACAACCTTCATACCAAATACCCAAAGCATATGTTCCACCTTGTGCTTTATCATTATTTGTAGCCCACCAAGACGAGCTGGCATTACCTTCTGTATAAGGATGGAAAGTATAATATGTTTTATCCTTAAAAGGCCATGTTCCTGATTTTTTCTTTTCCTCAATATACCATTCTTCCATATCTGAGTTCGGTAACTGCTGTGGAGTTTCTAATTCCACATCTATAGGTTCAGTTTCGATACCTTCACGATATACGGCACGCACCTGATATTGCTTATCAGCAGGATAGTCATCAAACTTTACCAAGCGGTCACAATCAATCCATTGCTCATCACCTTTCTTACGATATTGATATTGGATTCTCTTCGAAAGAGTTTCTACATCACCCGTTCTGATATCACAACTATCTACACTAAACTCCTTGCACCAGAAGTTTCCCGGATTGGTAACAAGATAAAATTCCGGTTTATTACAAGTAAGCGTATATACTCGATTAGCTGCAGCATCCTCGCTTGCCCAACGATTATTGGCCTTAACATCTACTTCTACTGTCGATACAACAGTAGCACCTCTATCTGTCATCAATTGTGGAATCAAGGAAGTAAAATCAAGACAGCACTCCGTTGCTCCTATTTCCGGCAATGTAATACCCAACGCCGTTTCTATAACCGACTTATCTTCAGCATTCGACAATAAATATTCTCGCCCTTGTTCCAGTCCGGCAAACTTAGCATCTGCCGAATTAAACTTTAGCTTCAACTCCTGCAAGGCAGACGAAAGTTTCAGACGAATAACAGCCTGTTTCTTCTCTGTTTCGGCAAACGACAATGTATTGTTCACGAAATCGTCTGTTTCCAACTTCGGCTTTGGCAAATATTCCACAGGGATTGTTTCTGAAATGGAAACTGTTTCTGTTTCCAATTTCTCAATAGAAATACCTACTCCAGATGTAACACTGGACTCATCCAATCCCAACGTAACTTTCACATGAGTCTTTACAGGAATATTTGCAAACTGTTCCTGTTCTGGAATATCATGTACAACTTCCTTACCAGTTCCTGACAGACGTCCGTGAAAAACCAACTTCACAGAAGAACCGGCACGAAAATAAGCACTCTTTCCTGAATCAGCATCCAAATCGACAGATTCACTTCCTGCGGAAACAGTTACGTAATAAGATTCGTACATTTTGTTAAGACTCTCTTTGTTATAAATGACTGACAACAAAGAATTGGCAACTGAACAAGGAATAGAGATTGGTATCATCTGTCCCTTTATCACTTCCTGTCCTGCCAAACTTCCTGTATAATAAGGAGCATCCAAGGCAATCACCGGATTATCACCATAAGTAGCCGTCAAGTCATAGAGCCCTTCCAACAGCAGGACAGATTCCTTGCAGCTACCTTTATATGCCGACTTATCCGTACCGCTATATACTACTTTTAACTGAAACTTTTCCATTACCGGATCTTCTAGGCCGGAAGGAGCTGTACGAGAATAAGCCTTATTTTCTTCGTCAGTCAATGTAACAAGTAAACCAGTCTTGCCTGATAAAGTCGTTTCTTCATCAGACTGACATCCAGTCAATACCATACACAGTACCAGCAAACACAAGTAACTTATCCACTTCATATATTCAATAATCGATTTATTCATAACCTAATTCAAATTCATCTACCCATAAAGTACTACCACTACCTACCTGCCCCACAACTTTCATCCCCTGAAATTCACCACCATAACGACTGGAAGTTGCTACAATAGCAATTTGAGCAGGCTTCGACTGTTTATCACTATATTCCAAATCTAGTTCAAATTTAGTATACTCAGTAACAGTTTCAGTCCCAACAAACTCACCATAAGCAATTTCCTGACCAGCTGAATTCCATAAAATCATATATATATGACATTGATCTGTTGTCAGATTACCCGGAACAGTTCCACCATTGGTAATTGGCATTGATTTATACTTATAATATCCTGCCAATTTTGTTGGTCGAGCCCCCGAATAGGAGCGACCAAAAGAAGGACTAGATGCAGGATTTCCTACATTTGTCTTATACTTTCCTATAAATATATTTCCAGCCGCTGCACCAACAAGAGTCATAGGTTCAATAGTATACATTTTTACAGCATTCCCTTTATAGGCATCTGCACCTTCTACTGGAACTACATTCGAATCTCTATTACCGACACTAGTTACACCTTGATTTCCGGTAGCCCAATAAGCTTGTGGATCATCATAATTATCGGCAACCGGATTCGGATACCATGTTTTTCCATTCTGTGTCCAAGTTTCGAAGTTCATATTGGGAAGTGCAACAATCGTTTCCGTCTGGAAAGAATATATCTCTCCTTCACTGCCTCCTGCTAGTGCGCGTACCTCATAGTCAGTACCGCTCTGCAATCCCATAAGTTCTGCCGAGTAAGAAGTATTTCCCGTTTCGGTAATGGCAGAAGCATCGAGTTCTGTCCATTCCTCATTACCTTTCACACGATATTCCACTGAGACATTCGTTCCCGCTCTGAAACTACCACTAATATAAGCTTTGGTAGCCCATGCATTTACCTTTTCAACAGAAGCTGTAACTGACGATTTCTGCACATCCACAGTCCAGTCGCATATATATCTGCCGTTACGATAAGCTTTAAACACACGCGGACGGGTAAAATCAGTTACCGTTTCTGCAGTAGGCTCCAGCACAGTTTTAGAGCCTTCCAAATTTAACTTTTTAATTTTTATATTCCGATAGTCAGCATCCTCAGTTACATAAATTATAGCGATATGATTATACAAATCTAGTAAAGGAGCAGTACCCGACTGATTTTCTACTTCAATAGTCCGTTCTATTTCCTGTTTTACAGTTATCTTCCACCAATAATCCTGATATGTTTTCAGCAAGACACTTACCGGATTTGTAAAGTTAATGGCAGTATTAGCATTAGCAGGAAGCTCATTCAGAGATATAAAGCTGAAAGAAGGAAAACCATTTGGTTTAATACAAGCAGACGTATCTGGATAAATCATAGCTTCCGAATTGGCAACCAGTTTAGTAATCGGCAAACTATCAATAAAAGCATCCTCTCCTATAGTAAGTTCAATAGTACGAGCCTGATTATTGAACACAGCTTCTCCCTGCATTCCGTCTACCTGAATTTCCTGAATAACTCCCTCTATATAAGGATAAGGAATGTCATTCTCTATACACGAAGACATGTTCAGTAACAAGAGTGATACAAGACTAAGCTTCAAAACTTTCATCATCATAATTTGTCAATTTAAAAATAAGTACAAATACCGATATTGATAGAAAATATATTAATTTTAAAATCAGCTGAACTTTGGCGGTATGACCCATATTCCACCTGATTGGTAACCTGTTCAACCCACTTAAAATCCAGTCCGACCACGTTAATAGAAACTTCTACAGCCATGTTGTTCATAACAAAAGCCGTTAGTCCGGGTGCTGCACCAATTTGCAAACGATGAGAAGTCTGATAAGTACCTGAAAGCGTCTGATCTGCACCAGATAAGGTCTTTCCTTGTCCATATCCATATGTAAGGCGAAGTTCATTGAAAAAGCCAAAAATCTTACTGTTTCCCAAGCCCATATATGTACGTAAAAATCCGGCTGCAGTATATTCATGCTCAAGATATTTATAATCACTGATATCAAATGTCAGGTCATCTCCCAAATCCAGATTGACATTACCTATATCCGCATATGTACGGTTATAATTCAAACGAACACCGGCTGCCATATTGTCCCGAAAAAAATATCCGGCATACGGACTCACCTTAAAAGTATATCCTTCACTGTTTATATCATCTAATATAAGAAATTTGTAATTATCTCCAGCCAGCTCGGTATAAGAAAATGTAACTCCTCCCATCCACGAACCTTTAGGAACAAACAGAGAAGTCTTTATATTACGATCATAACCTTTTCGTGCGTAAACCGAAGTTACGCACGAAAAGATTAATAATAAAATGAAATATTTCTTCATGCTAATATTAATAGTATGACAATTCAAAATCATCTACCCAAAGGGTACTACCTTCCGCCAACTGCCCAACAACACTCGTTCCTTGAAATTCACCACCATAACGGCTTGACGTAGCAACAATAGTTATTTTAGTCGGGCGTTTTGTCGGATCAATATATTCAACAGGACATTCAAACCTTGTATATTCTGAAACATTCTTATTATCAACAAAACTACCTTCACCAATTAGTGTTTCTCCTGACCAAAGTTTTATATAAATCTCACACTCATCCGAAGTGAGCGTACGATCTGCAGGAATAGTACCACCATCTCTCATATTCGCACCTGGAGCATACTTATACCAACCGGAAAGTTTTACAGGACGGGCACCTGAGTAAGACCGACCAAATGTAACGCTACTTGCAGGATTACTCATATTCGTATTATACTCACCGATAAATATATTTCCAGCAGCATATCCAACCATTGTAATACTTATTGTAGAAAGTTGAACCGAATATCCACTACGACCATCTTGTACAGGTATTGAATTTGAGTTTTTTATAGTAACGACTCCATCATTACCTGTAGCCCAATAACTATTAGCCTGATCACCATTCGGGAACCAACAATCACGTTTTGTAAATAGGCCTTTCTCAACCTTCGTCCACGTATCAAAGTTCAGGTTTGGAATTTCTTCATACGTTTCTGTGGTAAACGTACAAGTTTCGCCAGTCTTATCTCCACACAAAATATAATATTCGTATTCAGTACCAAAATCCAGCGGAGCAACCTTTGCAGAATAGTTTTTGGTTCCTTCTTCCTGAACAGCATCTATTGTAATCCATTCAGCATCATCTTTCTTCTTGTAACGGAACTGTACTGGAGAAGTAACTTCTTCCAAATTACAAGTACCGGACAGATAAACAAACTGTCCCCAAACTTTAGAAGCATCAATTTTAATATCATCAGTCACTAAATCAGCGCTTTCCTGCTTGGTAGGAACCTTTACAGTCACATCATACTGATGAATAGTTTGGTCTACCGAAATATCAAAACCTGCATTACCTTCCGTAATATCCAAGTTTACTTTATAGTGGTAAGCAGCTTCCGCTTGCGATGCTATTTGCTGAGAGAAAGACTTTCCGTTGCCAAAATCAACTTTTAAAGTTAACGCCTGACCAGCCTTTAGATAAGCTGCACGTTCTTCTCCTTCTACAAACGGAATACTCAACGCATCAGCACCTTCTATATAACAGGTATAACCGGTAAAAGTCGATTTAAAAGTTTCCGAACTATTTACAGAGACCATTGTCTGAGCCAATTTACAAGTCACTTTCACACTTTTTGCTTTGTTGGCTTCAATCAGTACACTGCTTTGTCCCTCATAATAAGGCAATACATCAAACCCTTGAGTTTCCATATCCTTGTCGGCTGAATATGCCTTTACGGTATAAGTTGCTACACGCAGTAATACATCATTCAGATTTCTCCAGTCATCGGCATGCTGTACAACAGCATTCGATTCATCCAATATATCTACAGCTATTGCTTCCGATTCGGCTATATCAGTACGAGTGGTTACACTCTTATTGACATCAACAGAAGACAGCTGAAGATAGCCATATCCTTTAGCTTCATCTATCTCTGACTGGCAGGAAGTAAATAGTCCTGCCAAAAGAAATAAACTAGTAACTAATATATTTGTTTTCATTTATATCTATGTTTTATTATTATCTTTATAAAGCAGGATTATTATTCTGTTACATTCACAGTTAAAGTGCCCTCCTTAGTCTCATTGCCATCAGAAATAGTCAATGTAAACTTATGTGTTCCCATTAATCCTTGTCCTGGCAGTAAAGCAACCAAAGATGTTACATCAAAAGTGTAGTTGGTCATATTTCCGCTATGAAGCTGATTGTAAGTTTCTTCTGTAATAAGTGGCAAACCAATCAACTCTTCCTTTGCTTGAGGTCTATCTTCCAGATTACACAAATCAAAAGGTTTACCCAAGTCCATACCAGCAAGTAACACAGGGAATACCTCATTATCACTTTCAATTGAAACCACCAATGACTTTATTCCGTTTTCTGAAGCCATATCTACCTTTATAGTCGGCATTTCTTCTGATGCCATAAGCTCAGCTAAACTTAAATCGTAAGTTTCGGGAATACCAGTAACAGACAAAGTACCAGTAGTTGGTTCTTCTGGCTCTCCACCACCTTCACCCGGATTTTCCGGACCGTCATAAATTATATTACTTACCGGTATTTCGATAGTCTCGCCCACTTCTGTAAATGTCAAATCGACAGTAATACCGATAGAAATAGAAGATTCTGTAGAGCCTTCCTCAGTCAGCATAATTTCAAAAGAATCTCCTCCTGCTAAATCAGACTGACCACCTTCTGCATCCGCAGGCTTCTGAACAGTCGCTTTCAGTTCAATAAAATTACCTTCTACAGAAGTTGCCTTGATAGAAGCATTCAGACTGTTCTGATGTTCAGGAACCTGAAAATAATATTTCGTACCGATAGAAGTTTTATCGAAAATCTGGCTAGCTCCATCTCCATTATCTACAACAACTGTATAATCGTCTTCAAAAGCCTCTTCGAATGAAGTAGTCAGACCTACAGACACTTCAATACATGCCAGTTTACACGGCAAATCAACACTTGTGGCAATACCTTTCTTTACAGAGAAAGTCTGTTCTCCTTTGAAATAAGGGCGATTTGACACCGTTACATTTTCACCTTCATAATTGTAAGCTATTACAGAATAACTTCCTTCACTTAAAGAAATAACTACCTTACCACTTTCATTTTTCAATTCGCTAACCTTGCCTTTTGTTACTTCTTCCTGAGTTTCTATTTTTGTAACAACCAATGTATAGTTGTCTACATTCACATCTTCTTCATTAAAGTTTCCTGTAGTAGTTCCGCCGTCTACTGTTTCTCCAGCACGGCTTATTGCCACCCCGTTATAAATAGATGCCAGATCAAGCTCCAATGTACCAATATTTTCTCCATCTCCACCTTTTCTTAAAAGTTCATCTCGCATTTCGCAAGATGACAAACCTGCAATGAGACCTAAAAGCCATATTAAACTCTTATACTTTTTCATCTTATTCATTTTTATTTTAACTTGGAATGTAATCACCCGGAATATCAACTGTAACGTCTTCTTCAGTAACGCCATCGTCAACAGTTATTTCCAACCCTAATTTACCGCCTTCAATATCTGTTGCATTCGGTTTAATAGTCAATGTATAAGAATAACAAGGCTTTAAATCTATAGTCTTAGAAGTATTAAAATCATCAACAGACACTGGCTCGCCATTTTTATCTATCAAAGAAAATGACAATACAGCCTTTACACCTTCATCACCTGTTTTCAAGTAAAGTTGCTGATTCTCATTCGATTTGTTCATAGTCCAAACCTCATTCATATAATCGGTCTTGACAGTAACGGTACAGTCTTGGAAATAATCCTCAAATGTATCAGTATCATCATTTCCTTTATATACCAATATAATTCTGGCATTTGCAGGTTTACAAACAATAGAAACAGTTTTCTTATCTCCTTGAGATACAGTAAATGTCTCACTACCCTTTACATACAACTTATCATAACCTGCCGCAACGTCCTCACCGTAATATGCTGTAACTGTGTAAGGAACACCAAAATCAACCTTCTGTTCCACTTCCAACTCACTATAAAGTTTATCTGTATAAACAGGCTCTTCGCCTTTATACAAAGATACTTTATAATTATTTACGTCACGATAGACAGACTCGTCTATTGAACGACTATAGGACAAATTAGCCAATAAATCAATCATTACAGCACCTTGTCCTGATACGCTTTCATTTGCTCCATTAGAACAACTGCAAAATCCTGCAATCAGCAATAATAAACAAAATACTTTTAAATAGTTAATAATCTTCATTTAATTAAATTTTAAATTTTCACGATGCAAAGTAACTATCTTTCAACATGTTTTGCAAGGTCAATTTTTGATATTTTTGTTCCATTTTTAATATGTTGTATATTTAACACATATATAAACAGTATAATCTTAATATTTTATAGACTTTTATTAATATGATTATTGGTCAATACTTCAAATTAACCTACATTTGTATTGATAATTACCAAAACAACATTAAACATAAAAATGAAATTCCCATGAGATAAAAAAATCACGCCAAAGAGAATGTAAATAGTCAAGCTGAAGTTACCTTTGTATAGTGTAACCCTAAATGTATCAGTTATGGCAGAAG
>NZ_JACJLE010000131.1 GCF_016901995.1 Bacteroides caecigallinarum
TAATGGGTTGGTGAGGAACAGCGTTAAGCTGTTATCTCGACCTTGTTATAAGCGTTTTAATAATCAAAGAACATTCTTTTTTTATTAAATATCCGAATAAAAATATCATCCAAGCGTTCGCTTTTTAGTTCTATGCCTAATTGTTGCCATAAGGAAATTTTTCCTAATGTGTACCATATTGCTGAAAAATCTTGACAACCAATAGGCTGATATGCAAACGGCTCACCGTTTCGTTGATAGGCATTTTCCATCCTATTTGCATTTGTTAAGTCCTGTTCGATTATCTCATATAAAATAGAATAATTCGTATCTTTTAACGCATAAAATTCCCTATCTGCTTCAAACCTAACATTGAGAGTTGTTATAGCAGGAATGGTAGTGATATTACACATCTTGACTATAAGACGAAAGTAGGTTACAGCATACAAGGTAAGGTCACATTTCAATAGATTATCTACATTCCAATAGGATGCTTTCTGTAACCAACGGGTTATAGACACATTATTATTGGCTAATGTTTGTTTTGTGGCAAACAGAAAGAAAAATGCTTTTAAGACATTTATCATATCCAGCCCATTTAATCTTCGCCTATGGTTGTAGTTTTTACATAAGGCAGACACATAATTATATGTATCTTTTTGTAATGCCACTAAGGGCTTGCCTAAGCAGAAGTCTATTTCTAATAGTTTCCGCTTTGTTTCTAAAATTGTATATGTTTTATCATTAACTATTCTTTCTTTGAACGAAGTCAATATATAGGAAGAAGAATAGAAAAAGCGAATATGTTCTTTGTTATCTGTCATTGTAAAAATTGCTTATAATG
>NZ_JACJLE010000132.1 GCF_016901995.1 Bacteroides caecigallinarum
ACTTGTTTGCTCTCACTAACAAGATACTTACCATCTCCAAACTGGAGAACCATAAACTGGAGATGAACAAAACAGAAGTCGAGCTTACACCGATAATAGAGAAACTGACCGAAAAATTCAAGGCCAAAGCACAGAAACCTGTAAACTTTATCATCAGCTTGCAGGCCAAAACAGCTTATGCAGACAACGATTATCTGGGTGAAGTAATAAGTAATCTGATTGACAATGCCATAAAATACTCAAAAGAGAGTGTGGAAATAAACATCACCACTGAAGAAAGCGAGCGCTACACCATACTGAAAGTACGTGACAATGGGCTGGGTATATCCGAAGCCGACCAGAAAATCATTTTCCAGAAGTATGAACGCGCAGCGGCGGCAAGGCGCAGTCGTAAGAACGGAGCTTCCGGATTCGGACTGGGTCTGAACTTTGTTGATCAGGTGATAAAGGCACATGATGGAAGAATATTCGTAAACAGCACAGAAGGAGAATTTACAGAATTTACCATCTATCTGCCGCTTGAAACTCCAAACGACAAGCATAATCTGTAAAGCACAATGCTGTATTATCACAGCTACGATATCATATACGTATAATACACCATGTATATCCATAAAAATCTCTGATATACGGTATAATATATACAGAATATCAGAGATTATCGAGTTAAACTTTTAAGAGAGAGAAATTGAAGAATTTTATTTGGTAAACTTTTCAGTCTCCTTCAATATATAACCGGAATTTCTTTCATCCCACTGATAAGTATTCTTATCGGTAACTTCACCATC
>NZ_JACJLE010000133.1 GCF_016901995.1 Bacteroides caecigallinarum
CGAAAAGCATTCTTTGGAAGTAGGCATATTCGTTGTTGTTCTGCACTTCAATCAGGATTAGGTTTCCTTTTGAGTTTTCCGCCAGCATATCCACACGGTTATACTTGTCATATTCCTCTTCCTGATTGCTTTCGCTTTCCAGCAGGTTCTTTATGGTTATTTTTTCGTTCAGTAGGGTAGTGAGCAGTCCTTCCAGTACCTGAAAGTTTGCCTTGTCCCTAAGCAGGCGTTTCATTGCCCAGTCGAATCTGATATAATTTCCCATGATTTAAAATATTTGATTTGTGCAAAAGTATTATTTCAAATCTTGTTGATTTCCTCTTCCGTCATTCCTGTGATGGCAGCAATAGTACCTACATCCATTCCCATATTCTTCATATTACGGGCAATTTCCGTCTGTTTGAGCTTTTCTCCTTCTGCTCTTCCTACTTCCAAACCTTCTGCTCTACCTTCAGCTCTGCCTTCCGCTCTGCCTTCCGCTCTTCCTTCCGCCCTGCCTTCAGCTCTACCTTCCGCCCTCTCGGTATTTATATTGTCTCTCAGAATCACGATATTGTCAAGATGTCTGTAGTATGCTTCTTTCTCTACTTTAGTCATGTTGTCTATCTTGAGTTTTTCTCTCACCACTTCCAGACCAGGAGCATTTGCCCCTTCCGGTATTTCTCCTGTGTTCAGATAATAAATCCATTCCTCTAGCGGAGTTTTTGCCACTTTATTGAAGTCGTTTACTTTCAGGATATAATATT
>NZ_JACJLE010000134.1 GCF_016901995.1 Bacteroides caecigallinarum
ACTGTCCGACAGCCTTCTTTATCTCCGGAACGGACATCAGGTCCTGAGGCACATTATAAGTCGTTTCACCTATTTCGGTCAGATAGCGGAGCCAGAGAACATGCATCTTTTTCTCGCTGAAAGTCTGAGGCTTGAACTTCGGAAGCTCAACAAACACAAAGCGCAATCCCTCTATCACCTTCTCACTATGCTCCATGTGCACTATCCTGTAATCATGATAATACCCCTCAACTTCCGGCATATACACATCATTCACCAGATTAAGCGAATACACAGGCTGCAGAAGATTATAATCATTGCCACTGCCAAGCTGCCTTACGTATGCCTTCGAAGCATTGAACAGGACACGACTCATGAATGCAGGCGACCATATCATCTGCATCTCAACTATGAAGATACGCCCTGCAACATCCTTGCAGCGCACATCCACTATGCTGTTCTTCTTCAATGGAGTTTCAGGGAAAAGCTCTGCCGGAAGATACTCCACACTCACTATCTTCTCATCCTCCGTCTCGAAAGGGAGCAGGGCATTAAGAAGACTTATCACAAGGTCGGGATGTTCTCCGAACACCTTCTTGAAGGTCAAATCGGCTTTGGGGTCTAGATATTTCATATCAATGTGCCTGTTTTCATTATATCACAATACAAAGGATTATTGTTATCCTCGATTAA
>NZ_JACJLE010000136.1 GCF_016901995.1 Bacteroides caecigallinarum
AGGGTAAGCATTTTCAGTGATTTGAATAATTTGAATGACATCACTATGGATCCTGACTTTGCGTCTTTGTGCGGTATAAGCGAAAAAGAACTTGTAGAATTCTTTGATGAAGATGTCAGGGTTCTTGCTGAAAAGCAGAACATGAGTTGTTCTGATACATACGCAATGTTAAAGAGGAAATACGACGGTTATCATTTTGTCCAGGATACAGAGGGAATGTATAATCCGTTCAGTGTCCTGAATACTTTTTTCAGAATGATGCCTGAAAACTATTGGTTCTCCACCGGTACTCCCACCATACTCGTAAAACTCCTTCAGAAAAACAATTACCTTCTGAGCGATCTGACAGGTAATGCAGAAGCTACAGCCGATGAGCTTACCGGACTTGAGACAATAAATACCAATCCTATTCCTTTGTTCTTTCAGAGTGGATATTTGACTATAAAGGAGTATGACGAACGTTTTAAGAATTATATACTTGGTTTTCCTAATGAGGAGGTTGAACAGGGATTCCTTAATTTCCTTATGCCCAGCTATATGAATATGCATGGCAGGAATACCAGCTTCCATATAATGAATTTCATCAAGGAACTGGAAAAAGGAAAGATTGATAGTTTCATGGAGCGTCTTCAAAGTCTCTTTTC
>NZ_JACJLE010000137.1 GCF_016901995.1 Bacteroides caecigallinarum
AGGCATCCGCCATGCGCCCTTATTTACTTTCATTATCACGTACACACTCTGTTTTTTCAACAGAGCGGATGATATATACTTTTAGCTCTTTTGGTTTTGACCAAATTTTACTTTTTCAGCTTGTTACATCATGTCAAAGATCTTTTGTGTGGAGAATAACGGATTCGAACCGTTGACCCCCTGCGTGCAAAGCAGGTGCTCTAGCCAGCTGAGCTAATCCCCCGTACTGTTGTCTTTTCAAAAGCGGGTGCAAAGGTAAATGTTTTAGTTTGAACTCGCAAATAAAAAAGCAACTTTTTTTCATTATATTTTCATTCAGTTTTGCTGTTTGAAAACATTGACTTTCGTCGACATTATTTCAGATAGATTTGCTACCTGAAACATTGACTTTCGTCGATGTAGTCCCAGGCAGAGTTGAACTGCCGACCTCTACATTATCAGTGTAGCGCTCTAACCAACTGAGCTATAGGACTATATAATAAAAACAAACTTGCCTGTAGTACAAGAAGCATAAACCTTCTTGATATCTTTATTACGGTATCACTCCAGAAAGGAGGTGTTCCAGCCGCACCTTCCGGTACGGCTACCTTGTTACGACTTAGCCCCAATTACCAGTGTTACCCTAGGGCGCTCCTTGCGGT
>NZ_JACJLE010000138.1 GCF_016901995.1 Bacteroides caecigallinarum
TTTCCGGGAAAAGCTCTGCCGGAAGATACTCCACGCTCACTATCTTCTCATCCTCCGTCTCGAAAGGGAGCAGGGCGTTGAGAAGACTTATCACAAGGTCGGGATGTTCTCCGAACACCTTCTTGAAGGTCAAATCGGCTTTGGGGTCTAGATATTTCATAATGACAAAATGCTGTTTTTACAAAAATAGTGCAAAACCTCTGAAATACAAAACGAAAGGCGAAAGTTTTCGGCAAGTCATGATATCCAAAGCATATTTACAGACTCTTTGGATACCGAACGGGAATATGAAGAATTGGAGAACGAATAATCACAAAGCATTTATCTCGTCTTCACCAAGTCCGGTAGTCTGTGCTATTATAGCAACAGGAACACCGCTCTTTTTCAAGTTCCGGGCTATCTCAAGACGCTCCTCTGCACGGCCTTCTGCACGACCTTCAGCACGACCTTCCTCCAAACCCTCTGCACGGCCTTCCTCTAAACCCTCTGCACGGCCTTCAGCACGACCTTCAGCAAGTCCCATCTCATGCCCTCTGGCATGTCCTTCACGCAAGGCATCAGTCATAAGGGTCCTTTCCACTCTCACTGCATCCCAGAAGTCATCATAACCCTGTAGCTGCGCCTCATTGAAAGCCCCCT
>NZ_JACJLE010000139.1 GCF_016901995.1 Bacteroides caecigallinarum
TGGGATAGTGACTTACCTTTGGTCAGCACAACCTCATGCAGTTTGTCCGTGAAACGTTTCTGACTTTTCTTTGAGGGCTTTATTAACAATGTTCCGTTGTACTTCCGTACATTGAAGCCTAAAAAGTCAAACCCCTCACTGATATGTGTTATCAGTGTCTTCTCCTCGGATAGTGTAAGTCCTCTTTCCTTTAAAAAGGCTGTCAACATTTCCTTTATTTCAAGTAATGTTTCCCTTTTATCGGCTGTGACAATGATGTCGTCCGCATATCTTACGAGATTGACTTTGGGGTAGTACAGTCTTCCATTAACATAATTTGCCTTGTACTTCTCTTTGAGCATTCTTTCCATGCCGTCAAGAGTTGCATTTGCAAGTGTCGGTGAAATGATGCCACCCTGCGGTGTCCCTTCAAGTGTCGGTTGAAGCAATTTGTTGAATACAACTCCACTTTTAAGCCATTTCCTTAATATCTGCTTTTCGATTCGTACGTTATCGAGAAGCCATTCATGGCTGATATGGTCGAAACAGCCTTTTATGTCCCCCTCCAATATCCATTCGGGAGAGCAATCCCTGCTTAGCCATCTGT
>NZ_JACJLE010000140.1 GCF_016901995.1 Bacteroides caecigallinarum
TGGGATAGTGACTTACCTTTGGTCAGCACAACCTCATGCAGTTTGTCCGTGAAACGTTTCTGACTTTTCTTTGAGGGCTTTATTAACAATGTTCCGTTGTACTTCCGTATATTGAAGCCTAAAAAGTCAAATCCCTCACTGATATGTGTTATCAGTGTCTTCTCCTCGGATAGTGTAAGTCCTCTTTCCTTTAAAAAGGTTGTCAACATTTCCTTTATCTCAAGTAATGTCTCCTTTCTGTCGGCAGTGACAATGAAGTCGTCCGCGTATCTTACGAGATTGACTTTGGGGCAGTAAAGTTTTCTATTGACATAACCTGCCTTGTATTTCTCTTTGAGCATCCTTTCCATGCCGTCAAGAGTTGCATTTGCAAGTGTCGGTGATATGATACCACCCTGCGGTGTCCCTTCAAGTGTCGGTTGAAGCAACTTGTTGAATACAACTCCACTTTTCAGCCATTTCCTTAATATATGCCTGTCGATTCGTACGTTATCGAGAAGCCATTCATGGCTGATATGGTCGAAACAGCCTTTTATGTCCCCCTCCAATATCCATTCGGGAGAGCAATCCCTGCTTAGCCATCTGT